>JANOAV010000140.1:0-129726 GCA_031411295.1 Verrucomicrobiales bacterium
GAGCTGTCCCCGCACCCTGCGCCAACCCGTCAAAGCCTGGCCCAAAACCAAAATCCCCAGCTCCCAACCGCTCGTCAAAACCATCACCATCACCAATCCTTAAAGGCATTGGCTTAAAAGCGGAACTCCAGCGGATGTTGCGGAATCCTCGCATGGAACCGTTAACCCCTCCCGGTGGCTCATGGGTCTTCCCATCTGGAAAATCCACGATGTGGCGTGAACTCCTGCGCCCAGAGCAAAAGGGATGTGGACGCAAAATATTTTCTAGAAATTGTGGAAAAATACAGATTTTGATTTATACTGGGGTTCATCATAATCAACGAACCCGAATTTTTCACGCATCCAAGCCAATGAAGGCAGAATCAGAGGTTAGCCCAGTGCTTGGCATCTTTAGCGAAATGCCTCACTTCTGAGAATCCAGTCTCATATTTACCATAATTTCTCTAGACAGAGAGCGGTTTTCTGTCAAATTAATATCAAATTTCCATAGGGAAAGTAACTGCCATGACAAAATCCCCCATTTTCAAACCTTCTTCGATCGCCTATGCGATGCTGCTTTGTGTCATGGTGACGCGAGCGGCATTGGCCCAGGAAACGGTGGCCCCAGCGCTCCCGGTGGACGTAGGCGCCCCGATCGTCGAGCCAGGGGATGCGCCCGTGCCACCACCGATCTCGAAGCCAGCGGACGAGGGTGGAACCTTGTTGCCGGGTGAGCCGAAGCTTCCGAAATCAGATGATGAAGCTCCCTTGCCTACCGAAACGGCTCCCTCCGGAAACGATGCGGCGGTTGAAGTTGGCAAACCTCAAGGCGAATTGGTTTCGCCCATGCTGTCGGACGGTGCGAGCGTGGAGCCTCCAGTTCCGCCCATGCTGAATACGTCCAAAGCCTTCCAGCTCTCGTTGGATGTCCAAGCAGTTTACGATAATAACATTTTCTTCAGCTCCAAAGATCCCGTCTCGGATTACATTTTCGTGGCTTCTCCCAAGATGACCCTGCAACGAGGGGATTTCCGCGCCAAGGAGGAATCCTATGGCATTCTGAATTACAATCCGCAGGCGATCTTTTTCGCGAAGGGCAAAGAGTCCAACACCCTGGACCAAAATCTGAAAATTGAAACCCAGTATGCCATCGCTCGGCTGGCGATTGGGCTGGATGCCAGCTACCAACGGCTCAGCGGAGCCACCCCTGACTTGGGGAATCGGGTGGACCGGGATCAGACCGGGGCCAAACTGCGAGTCTCTTACGGATGGGGGGCCAAGATGGAGGCGGAGACAAATTTTCTCTATACTGGCACGAACTATGATCCAGCCCAGTTGGCTGATTACAGCGAATTCGTGAACGAAACCTTCCTCCGCTATCAAGTTACCGCACGCACCAAGGCTGCCTTGGGGGCGGGGGTGGGGCGTTTAAATGTGGATGGCTTCGGGCACCAGGATTTCCAGCGGGCGCTCGTGCAAGTCATCAGTGAAGTGGGTGCTAAACTTACGCTGCGAGCCAAGGGCGGCATGGAGTTCCGCCAAACTGAAATGGGTAATAACAACACTCCGGTGTTCTCGCTCGCCATGGATTACAAACTGCGGGCAGGCACAACCTTGGCGCTGGAAGCCTTCCGTGAAGTTTCTGCTTCGGGTGGACAACCTGGTGAAAACATCACCCGCACCGGTCTGGTGGCGAAGGTGCGCCAAAAGCTGGGCACCAAGTTCGTGGGCGGACTGGACGTAGGTTATGAGCAACTAGCCTATGCCGCCGCCGAACGCAAAAGTGCTGCGACTGGCAGCAAAACTGAAGGACGGGATGACGACTATTTCTTCCTGCGCCCGTCGCTGCAATACGAACTCAAGGAAGGTCGTCGCTTCGAAATTTATTATCTCCATCGCCAGAATGATTCCAACGCGCGCGACGCCAGCTTCGAAGGCGATCAAATTGGTGTTTCCGCTGGCTACGATTTCTAATGCTTCAATTCCCCTCCTTTGATCCATGAAAACCCCTCTCCCCCCCATCACCCTGCTGGCACTCTGCCTCTCTGTTCTACTCGGCCCGCTTGTGGCCCAGGTGCCGGAAATTCGCAAGGCGCGTGAAGTCGGTGAACCGGCCCCGGTGGCCGCCGCCCTCCCGCCTGCAGTGCGCGACGTCTCCGATAACTACAAAGTGAGACCGACTGATAAATTGAGCGTGAAAGTGTTCCAGGAGGAAGACCTCAGTGGCGTGTGCACGGTGCGCGAGGACGGCACGGTGCGGTTGCCGTTGATCAACGAAGTGGTGCGGGTGGGTGGGCTCTCCGTAACCCAGATCGAGGATCGCATCCGTGGCTTGCTGGCCAAGGACTATGTGCGCGAGCCCAAAGTCACGGTGAACATTTTGGAGATGTCCAAAGTGACCTTCACGGTCATGGGGCAAGTCAACCGTGCCGGGTCGTATGCCATGCCGAGCAACAAGCCCGTGAGCTTGTTGCAAGCGATCGGGATGGCCGGCAGCTACACCCGCCTGGCGAACCGCAAGGAGGTCTATCTGAAGCGGATTGTCGGAGGGCAGGAAAAAGTGTTTACGGTGAACGCGGAGGCCATGGCGCGCAATCCCAATGGGACGATCTACCTGCAAGATGGCGATGTCGTGGATATCAAGGAATCCAATTTCTAACCAAGCGTGCAGCCGCCGCGGCTGAGCTTAATTTCAACTCTCAACATGAACGGTCCCGACCCGCAGAACCAAATTATTCTGCATGTTAGTTCCCAGCAGGCGCTGGCACCATTGCTTGGTGCCCCCGGTATTGCGGGCCGCGGTCCTGTGCCGCAGGGGGATGCGGAAGATCCGCCCACGATCGACTTTGGCGGAATCTTTCAAGCCCTGAAACGCCGTTGGTGGGTCGTGGCCCTGTCCTTGCTAATGACGCTGGCTGCGGGAGTGACCTATATTTTCAAGGCGGAACGGGTCTATGAGGCCAAGGGCACCGTGGAAGTGCAGCAGGAAAAGGAAAGTCTGATGGGGAAGCCGAATTCTGCCGGGATCGACCTGAAGTCATTGGAAATGCTCAAGACCATCGAAACAACGATCAATGGCAACAGCTTCATGCTGCGAGTCATCAAGGATGCGCGACTCCAGGAAGATCCCACCTGGGTTCCGCAGCGGGAAATGCCGTATCAGGATGATGAGTTGGTGATTTACCTGCAAAAGAAGGCAGCCGCCATGCTCTCCCGCGGGACCCGCTTGATCGATATCACGGTGCAGGATAGCGATCCCAAACGGGCTCAACGGATTGCCCAGGCCTTTCTCAATGAGTGCACCAGGTCCAGCAGTGCCGAAGATATGGCAGAAGCTAAACTGGCTAGTGCGGGCCTGGAGAAAGAATTGGAAAAGAGCACCTACGAACTGGAAGCGTCCGAACTATCCTTGAAACAATTTCGGGAAGAACACCCAGAAATGCAGTTGGATGAGAATCCCAGCGATCTGAAACCAAATCCAGCCGAGACCAAAGTCACCACCCTAAGTGCTTCCCTACTTGAGGCCAAGGCCGACGTGCTGCGCCTAACGAACGGCATTGATCAGGTGCGTGCGGCCCAATCAGGACGCGCCGAGGACTTGCTGAATATTGCCGCCATTGCCGCCACCGACGAAATCGTGACTCTGCAGAAGGCGTTTAATGAGAAGAGCACGCAATTGGCTGCGCTCAATGCCCGTTATCTGCCCAAGTATCCGAAGGTGGTCGCAGTGACCCAGGAAATGACTGCCATCAAGGCCAGTCTGCTGAAAGCTGCGCAGCGCCAGGCGGCCAACATGGAGAACACCTTGAAGGCAGCTCAGGAAAAGGAATCCAAACTCAATGAAGCCTTGATTGCTGCCCGGGAGGCGTCCCGGAACTACCTCCAGATCAAGGCCAAATTCGATGTGCTGGCGTCCATGCACAAGGTGAAGCAAGAGCATAACAAAGAGTTGCTCACCCGTCTCAAGCAAATGGAAGTCAACCAGAGTTTCGGAGGCAACGTGCTGCGACTCAAAGGGCTCCCAATTCTGCCGACTTGGCCAGTCAAACCCAGCAAAAAACTTATCCTTGGTGCTGCGGGAGTCGGTGGGTTGGCTTTGGGTATCGGCCTCGTGATGCTCCTGTATCTGCTGGATCGCTCGGTGCGCAACCTCGATCAAGGGGAGCAAATTTTCTCCCTCCCAGGCCTGGCGGCGGTGCCGCATTGCCCAGCCAAGCATCCGATGGATTGCCTGTTGAATTCTCCCTACACCACGCCCGAAAGTGCGGAAGCCTTCCGCTCCATGCGCACGTCGCTTTCCTTGTTGGGTAAAGGAGTGCACGCCCGCAGTATCCTCTTCACCAGCCCGGATGCAGGCGATGGCAAGAGTTATTGCGCCACTAACTATGCCCTGACGCTGGCGCAGCAGGGGTATCGCACCCTACTGGTGGATGCCGATTTACGGAAGCCTTCGTTGGATCTTATGTTGCTAGGAAGGCGTAACCCCGCTGGTCTTATTTCCCATTTGCGGGGGGAGGATGCGGAGGAAGGAGCCAAGGCTTGCACGCCGACCTCCATTGCTAATTTGTTCCTCTTCTCAGCTGGGGAGGCCAAGGATGGACACCCCGCAGAATTATTGTCCAGCCAGGCCTTTCGGGATTTGCTGACCGATGCGCTAAAATGGTTCCACCGCGTGGTGATTGACACCCCTCCCGTGAACGTGGTCACTGACGCCTTACTCCTGGCGCGGGAAGTCGATTCTGTGGCGCTGGTGGTGCGTGCAGGCAGGACCTCACGGGTGGATGTGCGTCAGGCGGTCCGGAAATTATCCGCCGCAGGAGCGCGCCCTGTCGGATTTATTCTGAATGCGGCGGAAAAGGCCGCCCTCACCAAAGGTTACACTGGTGAGTTCAACCACGCGGTAATTAGTCCCTTGGTGCCAACGCGCCTCAGCCTGCCGCCAGGCAAGGATGCTTAACTGGTAGAATTTCTTTGTCGCCATGGAGCTTGGAACCCTGCCAACACCATCCCCCGTAAAGCGCACTCCCGCTCAGCGATCGGCAGCTTATGCCAGCCATCGAGCCGAGCGCCGTCATTTGCTGGAACGTCTCGCGATTGTCGCCTTTGTGGGGGACTTGGTGGTGACTGCTGGCATGTTGCTCTTTTCCTATGCCTTGCGTTTCCATACCAAACTAAAGTTCATTGGTCTGATCGATCCGCGGGTTACCCTGGAGACTTACAGCGGCCAAATGGCGCTTGGTCTGGGGGTCATGATGGTCCTGCTGGTGCGGGGCCGCATCTATCAGCCGCAGCGACTGACGTCGTTTATCTTTGCGGCCAGCGGCATCGCCAAGGCCTCATTCTATTGGCTCCTGTCGTTCATGGCGCTGGCGCTGCTGCTGCGCTTTGATCCTTCCATTAGCAGGATCTATTGTGCCGTCGCGTTCGTTTACTGCATGATTGGTCTGCTGACGTGGCGGCTGCTGCTCTGTCGCTACCTGCGTCGTGAGCCGATGGCTGGGAGGATTCGGGAGCGCGTGCTTTTCGTGGGCTGGACCGAGGATTGCAACAAAATTTCCCAACTTCTGTTGGACTCTGCCCGGAGGCCGTATGAGGTCATCGGCGTGGTGCCGATTTCCGAAGGCTATGCCCATGCCCCGCCAGAGGAAATTCCCCAACTGGGAAATTACAATGCTCTGGAGTCGATCTTTAATGAACAGCAAATCGATGTCGTCTTCATGGCGGATCTCTCCACCAGTCGCGACGAGTTGACCCGCCTCGCCAACCTATGTGAAAAGGAACTCATCGACTACAAAATTATCCCCAGCGCGTTCCAAATTTTGCTCAGTGGCCTCCATTTGGAAACGCTCAATGGGGTGCCAGTGCTCGGCGTGTCCCGACTTCCATTGCAATCGTTGCTCAACCAAAGCATCAAGCGCACGGTGGATGTTGTGGGTGCGCTCTGCGGCATCATCGTCGGGGCACCGATCATCGCCATTTTTGGCTATCTAGTGCGCCGCGAAAGCCCGGGGCCGATTTTTTACAAACAGGTGCGGGTCGGTCGAAATGGGAAGCTATTCACCATCTACAAAATTCGCTCCATGCGGTTGGACGCAGAAGCGGACGGCAAGGCGGGCTGGAGCACGGCGGAGGATCCTCGTCGCCTGGCCATTGGCAGCACGATTCGGAAATGGAACATCGATGAGATTCCGCAATTCTGGAACGTCCTGAAGGGTGAAATGAGTCTGGTGGGCCCGCGCCCTGAACGCCCCGAGTTGATCACGAATTTCCGGGAAGTGATCCCTCACTATAATGCGCGTCATAACATCAAGCCGGGGATTACGGGGTGGGCTCAGATCAACGGATTGCGAGGAAACACCGATCTCACGGAACGCATCAAGTGCGACATCTTCTACATTGAAAACTGGAACGTGCTATTGGATGTCCAAATTATGGTCCTGACCTTCATTAAGCGGGATAACGCTTACTAAGCTGCCACAGCTGAGCGGCCACGTTCGAATTTGGTTCCGCCGCTAGGCTGGCTATGCAGGCGCGAAATTTGTGCTCGATTAGAGGACTGAATTTCATCACCCAATTTACCATGAACACCCGTCGTCAATTTCTCACCACCGCCAGTGCCACAGCCTTGGCTTCTCTTATTCGCGCCCAGGATGCTGCCAAACCTCTGCGCATTGGCAACATCGGCTGTGGCGGCCGCGGGACGTTTGTGGCTGGAATCATCCAGGAAAACAAAGGCTGCCAGTTGGTCGCAGCGGCGGATTATTTCCAGGATCGCGTTGATACTTTCGGTGCAAAATTCAACGTGCCCGCCGACAAGCGTTTCACTGGGTTAGACGGGTTCAAAAAAATGTTGGAGCACGTGGACGCCATCGCGATTCACTCTCCGCCTTATTTTCATGTGGAGCAAGCCGTGGCTGCAGTGGCGGCCGGGAAGCACGTGCTCATCGCCAAGCCAGTGGCCATTGATGTGGCCGGCTGTGAACGCATTCGGGCGTTGGCGAAAGAGGCTGCCGCCAAGGGCCTCGTGGTGCTGGCGGATGTGCAATGCCGGGGGGATGCCTTCTTCCAAGAAGGGATCAAACGCATTCACGAGGGCGGGATCGGTGATTTGAAGTTTGGGGAATGCCACTATGAAGCGGATTTGATTCCGTTGCAGTCTGAAGCGGACAACACCCCGGAGGGGCGCCTCAAGAATTGGATTCGGCATCGGGATCTGGCGGGCGATATTATTACAGAGCAGAACATCCATGCGTTGGACATCGTGAGCTGGGCGTTCGGGCGGCCCGTGCGGGTGAGTGGCATTTCTGGTCGGGGGGCGCGTCCCGACAATGTGGGGGATGTTTCCGATCACTACGCCCTGCTCTTTGAATTTAAGTCTGGCGCGGTTACGTTCGCCTCCCGCCAATACACCGCCTGGGGCTCCCCTTTCCTGTGCGATAATCGTTTCGTGGGCACCAAAGGCATCTTTAGTAGCAAGTTCGGGGGACGTGTGATGATTCGTGGAAACAAAGAAAATTTCTGGTCTGGCGGGGAATCCAAGGACCTCTATCGTTCTGGGTCCGTCACCAACGTGGAAACGTTCCGCGCTGCGATTGCTGATAAAAAGCCCGACGGAAATCCAACGATCGAAGGAGCGGTGGAAACAGCGCTCTTCACGTTGTTTGGCGAGTATGCTGGCAAGGCTGGCCGCAGCGTTACCTGGGATGAGTTCATCCGTGATGCCAAGCCGGTGAAACCTGACTTGAGTGGCCTGAAGGCGTAGGGCCATAGATTTGCCACCAAAACCTGTGGCGGGCGAGGTCACGAGACCAACGGGGTGCTGGGGACATTCGAGCTCGGCGTGTTGCCGGTCTCCTCACGTCGCCCTCCACGGCTGGGGCAGAGCTTTTGCACACCATTTTGGCGTGCGCAATTTTCCAAGAAGAATGCGCAAAGCAGTAATTGCTTCTTGAGGCCTGCATCGCCATCATCGTCGTAACCATTTTATATGAAACGACATTTTTTCTCCACTACCATCTGTTGGGCTGCTTCCTGTCTTCTCGTGCTTGCGGGCATCGCCTCGACCGCCACCGCGGGGGAGGCGCGTCGTCTGAACGTTCTCCTGTTAGGGCATAAACCGGGCACTCATGCCGGCCACATTACCGAAGACCGCTATGCGCAACTCTTTGCCGCACTCGGTCCGCGTGGAATTGATCTGGAATTCACTGATGACGTCAACTACGCCCTGAACGCCCAGACCTTGAAGCATTATGATGCCTTGGCACTTTACGCCAACACCGAGAAAATCACGCCCGAGCAGGAGCAAGCGTTGTTCGATTACGTGGAAAGCGGCCACGGATTCGTGCCGATCCACTGCGCCTCCTATTGTTTCCTCAACAGCATCAAGGCCACCGCATTGATCGGCGGACGCTTCAAGCGCCACCAAACGGGTGATTTCAATACCGTGATCACGCAACCGGAGCATGAAATCATGAAGGGCTTCGTGCCTTTTAAAACGTGGGATGAAACGTATGTCCACGAGATGCACAACCCTGACAAGATCGTCCTGCAAACGCGCGTCGAGCTTAAGGCCAACCCCACGGACATCGACGAGCCATGGACTTGGATTCGCAATCAAGGCAAGGGCCGCGTCTTCTACACCGCCTACGGCCACGACGCCCGCACTTGGGGACAGCCGGGTTTCCACGATCTCATGTTCCGGGGTATCGTCTGGGCTGTGGGAGATCAAGCCGCCGCGGATTTCAAGAAACTGAAAATTGCCCCGCTGGAATACGTCGATGGCGCTGAAGTGCCTAACTACGAGAAGCGTAATCCGGCGCCAAAGCTCCAGAAACCGCTGTCGCCCGCCGATGCGCAAAATCACATTTTCAAACCCGCCAACATGAACCTCAGTCTCTTCGCCAGCGAAGCGGATGCAGAAGGTGGATTGTGGAATGTCATCGAATTCAAGTTCGATGAACTCGGCCGCATGTGGACGTGTGAGTCGCGCGACTATCCCAATGAAATCAAATTGCAGGGCGAAGGCCGGGACCGGATCCGCATCTTGGAAGACACCAATGGTGACGGGAAGGCGGATAAATTCACGGTCTTTGCCGAAGGCATCAGCATTCCCACCAGCTTGGTTTTCCATGACGGCGGCATTATCGTGCACACCATCCCAAACACCACCTTCTTCAAGGACACCAATGGCGATGGCAAGGCCGACGAGAAGAAGGTTCTCTTCACAGGCTGGGGAGCAGGCGACACGCACGCGTGCTGTTCCAGCATGAGCTGGGGCGCGGACGGTTGGATCTACGGAAGCGTGGGTTACGATGGGTTCGATGGCACTGTTAGTGGGGAGCGCGTGAAGTTCTCCATGGGAGCGTATCGCTTTAAGCCAGACGGCTCGAAACTCGAATCGCTGGGGCAAACGAGTAACAACACGTGGGGCTTTGCCTTCACGGAAAATGGCGACATCTTCGGCTCTACGGCTAACAATCAATCCTCGTGGTATTGCCCAATTCCGAAACGTTATTACAATTCCGTTCCCGGCCTGGAGCAGGGAATCCTGCCCGGTGCCGATGCCAACAAGAAAGTTAATTTCATGCGGGAATACATTCGTCAGGTGGACGTTATGGGAGGATTCACCGCAGCGGCGTGTCACAATTTCTACACGGCGCGGACGTTCCCGCAGAGCTACTGGAATCGCACCGCGTTCATTGCAGAGCCCACGTGTCACGTGCTGTATCAGGGGGAATTGAGCTTCGAGGGCACGAACGCTGTCGTGAGCAATGGCTGGAATTTGCTGGCCAGCGATGATGAATGGTTCGCGCCAGTGTATGCGGATGTCGGTCCGGATGGCGGGGTTTATGTGAGCGATTTCTACAGCTTCATCATTCAGCACAATCCCACGCCGAGCGCCAGTCGTGGTGGATTTGATGCCAAGACCGGCAAAGGAAATGCGTTCGTATCTGACCTGCGCGATACGGAGCACGCTCGTCTCTGGAAGGTCTTCCCCAAGGACGGCAAGCCCAGCCAGCAATTCAAACTTTCCAAGGACAAACCCGAGGAACTCCTCAAGGCCCTGGCCAGCGACAACCAACTCTGGCGTGGTCACGCCCAGCGTTTGCTAGTCGAACGCGGCAACAAAGACGTCGCTCCCAAACTAAAGGAAATGGTAGCTGATACCAAGGTGGATGCCATAGGTATCAATGGCGGTGCCTACGCCGCGCTATGCACGCTGGCTGGTTTAGGTGAGGCCGATGCCGCCACCCTGACCAAAGCCCTGAGCCATCCCGCCACGGGTGTGCAACGTGCTGCACTCAGCCTGCTGCCGCGTGATGCCGCTGGCCTGGCCGCCCTGCTAAGCTCCGGTGCGCTTGCTTCCAAGGAATCGCTCGTGCGCCTGACCGCATTGCTCGCGCTGAGCGAAATGCCCGCCAGCAAGGAAGTGGGCGCGAAACTTTACGAGGTTTCCAATCAAGACAAAGGCAAGGACCGTTGGCTCCCCACAGCCCTCACTGTGGCGGCAGCACGCCATGCCGAAGGATATTTGGCCGCAGCCATCAAGGCGGATTCCTCCGTGGCGAAACAAGAAACTGCCGAGCCCGTGAACTTGCTGCCCAATCCAAGCTTCGAAGAAATGAATGGCGCCAACCCCAAAGGCTGGGAGCCCCGGACTTACAGCGGTAAAGCGGACTTCGCGCTGGATACCGCCGTTGCCCATAGCGGGAAAAATTCCCTGCGTATTTCCAGCACTGAAGGTGGAGACGTCGGCTGGTATGTGGAAGTTCCGCTGGATGCCAATAGCAGTTATGTGCTCAGCGGTTGGATCAAGACGGAGAAGCTGGAAACCATCCGTGGTGGTAAAGGCGCCATGCTGGAACTGCAACAACTCAACGGCAAACAGCCCGCCACCACCGCCATCAAAGGCACCTCCGACTGGACCTTCTTCTCCCTGCCATTTGTCAGTGGTCCACAGACCAGACTGGGCATCAACACGCTCTATGGCGGCTGGGGTCAAGCCACCGGGACCGCTTGGTGGGATGATCTGAAGCTCATCAAGATTGGCAATGCCAGTCAAGGTGACGCCCAGGTTCAACAAGTGGCCAACGCCTTTATCTTGAGAGATCCCGCCGCTGCCACCACCGCCTTAACGCCACTGCTCGCAGGAGCCAAGGGGAACGTTGCCAAGGTCATTGCGGATGCGCTGGCCGCTGGCGGGGCCGTCGCCAAAAAGGAAGATCTCAACGACCTCAAGAAGACCCATACCATCGTGAAAGTAGCCATCGTGGCCGGGCAAATGAAGTATGACAAAGCGGAATACACTGCTGCCGCTGGCAAACCCATCGCCATCGCACTCTACAACCCCGACGTGTTGCAACACAACATCGTGGTCGGCAAACCCGGTTCGCTGGACAAGATCGGCAATGCCGCCACCGCTATGATGACCCAAGCGGAGGGTCTCGCCAAAAGCTTCATCCCCGCCATCCCCGAAGTCCTTGGCGGCACGGCCTTTGCCAATCCAAATGAGTTGCTGATCCTCAAATTGCCCAAGCTGGAAAAAGGTGAATATCCCCTCGTCTGCACCTTCCCTGGTCACTGGATGATCATGAAGGCCGTGCTGAAAGTGGAGTAGGTCAAAGAATCTGGAGTGTGGAGCAGTCCGCTGGACTGCTCCCATAGCTCACGAATTACTGAGATTCCTTAATTTGAGATTCTATCTGCGTGGACAATCTACGCTTGAAGTCCTCCGTCGATGCGGCCTCCACCCAAGCTTTCGCGCTCTCCACATCATGGTTGGAGACCAAGTAAGTCACTACCCGTTGGATGGCCCAGTCTTTAGATGAACCTCGAGGTAGTTGTTTGACCCATGCCGAGGCCTGCATGGCATCTCTATAGATCCATTGGCTAGTCAAGGCGGGAGCAGCTTGATCCTGATATTCTTTAGGCAAATCAGCGTATGCCTGCTCGGCCCATTTTGTCCCAGTGGACAGCGATGTCTCGAACATGATCCTAACTGCTGGTGATACGACATTCGGATCAAGGTCGGCCAAGGTCCTGTTTTTCAACGCATGGAGCACCTCGTCTCGACCGTGCGACACCTTAGCTGCCAGAACATGGGAGAGAAATGTTTTCATTTCAGAAATCGATAAGCCATCCAGCTTCAAGGATGCCAATTTTTCGATGTCCAAAACTTTGGAAGCCTGCATGCCCAGATTCTCGATCAATGATTTACGCTGAAACGGGGCTGCATACTTAGTGAGCGCAGTGCGCACATCCTCGAAACTAGTGATCTGGAGCCTGCTGGATGCAATATTGGAAAGCTGCATGAGTTCATTTTCAAAAAAGGACTTGGGATTGCCTTCCAAAAGTTTCAGCCCTCGGTCACCACTAAGGTTCGCGATTAAGTTCGTCACAAACACTTCCCTTTCGTTGCCTGCGTCGAAGAGTTCAATCCCTTGCAACACCTCCGATTCCGCGTGAGTGGCCAGCAATTTGCCCATGGTTGAGAACAGGTCGCGACGCAGAAATTGGCTGCAATCCAATTTTTTGGCCAAAGCGATTAGTTCCAGATTGACCTCCTGATTCGCTCTGAGCCAAGTAAATAATTCCCGACCAACCTCGTCTGGCGGTGATTTCCCCAACTTTTGCCGTGCCGTATCCCTAACTGAATCATCCGTAGATAGTAAATCCTTGAAACTTTGCGTGTGGTTTCCAATCGGCCCGCTTGGAGGCGTCTGCCTCGCATGCTCCAACTTAGCGCCTCCAGACTCCCTGCGAAGGCCGCCGTTACCGGAACTCGCCTTGCCCAATGAATAGCAAAAAACGCAGAGGATTGAGCCGAAGCCTGCCACCACAATGAATCGAAATAAATTGGCCCTTGTTACCATGATCTGTTACGGTGGAGGGGCGAAGTAGGGCTTGTCAATTCAAAGCGTTATCTAAATGGTAAAAGTTGAGATCTCCGTTTTCTGCCGCGAATCCGAGCCAACGGAGGAATCACAAATTCCCCCACCGGATTGGCGTTTAAACCACAGCTGCCGGATGCTGAAGGAAGTCATGTCTAATCCAACTTTCGAGGGTCCTTGTGATGCAGAAATTCTGGATCCGAGCCCCACCGGTAATCCACATAGCGCCAAACGTTATTGCCCGGAAGCAACTGATCCGTCTTAGCGCAGAAAAGCGATGCTGGCGGTAGCGAGTTATTTGCAATCAACTCACCACTTCTAGAATAAGAACAGTTCCGGCGGAGGCCACTCCAATATACAAATGTCACCATGGCAGGATGCTCCGATGGAGTCCTCAGGTAGTTAGTTTTTCCAGCTGATTCTCCTGTTTGCGTAATGATGATGCCGGCAAGTTGCGGGTCTGACAGCTTGTAGGGAATCTTTCTTGTAAAATCGATGCCTTCGTATTTTGGAAATCGCTCCCAGGAACTCCAGCCGTTCACTGTAGAGCAGGAACTGGTAAAGGCGCTGCTGATCAGAGCAAGTTTCGCGAGGAAGGACGAACGGTTCTGATGGAATTTTGTTAGGATCATACACAAGCCTGCCACACTGTGTCTTTTTGGCAAACCGTTTCACTTCCTACTCCGCTGCAAATTCACAAAATTTCCCCACCGTCTTGGCATTCAGCGCGTTGATCACGGCTACCATTAGTTGGATCGTGTGCTCGTAGTCTTTGAAATTCACGATGGCATTATGTGTGTGAAGGTAGCTGGCGGGCACGCCGATGACCACGCGGGGCACGCCTTCGCCAGCCAGATCGATGCTCTTGGCATCTGTGTCACCGGATCGACGCACCGTAATCTGATGCGGGATCTTTTCTGCTTGGCCACGCTGGTAATGAAATTTGCCAGCGGACGGTTATTAATGCTGCTATTACCATGGTAAAGCAAGCCCGACGGCCTTGGCAAAAGCTTCATCCCCGCCATCCCCGAAGTCCTTGGCGGCACGGCCTTTGCCAATCCGAACGAGTTGCTAATCCTCAAATTGCCCAAGCTGGAAAAAGGTGAATACCCCCTCGTCTGCACCTTCCCTGGTCACTGGATGATCATGAAGGCCGTGCTGAAGGTGGAGTAGGCTCCACTTCAGCCAGTAAGGTTGGTGTATAGGCTTTAGCCGACGGGCATCGGGTCCGCCCAGCGGATTTTTGGAGAAAGCTTCGCTTACCTTCTCTTGTTCCTTTCGCCTAAAGGCTATACACCAAGGTGCTATGCTGCCATCCCCGCAATGTTCTTGCGTGGGCCGATTAGTCGGGTTAGACTGGCGCTAACTATTCACTGCAAATGAAACCACCAATTCAACCTCGACGCTACCCTTGGGCTTTGTTACTCGCACTGGCCGGTGCATCATTGCTCCAGGCGCGAACGTTTACCAGCAGCGATGGGCGGACGCTGGAAGGGGAGGTGGTGGCGGTTGGCAAGGACAGCTTTGTGCTGGAGGACCAGAAGCAGAAGCGGATTACGGTGCCCTTGGCCAAAGTCATTCAGGCGGACAAGGATTTCGTGGCGGATTGGAAAAAAGCCAACCCTGTCATTAAGCTCGAGATTACGGCCGTGAAGGAATCCGGTGGGAAAATTGAGGAGAAAAGAGCCTCCCGCAAGAGTGAGAACTATCACTGGAAAATTACGGTTAAGAATCAGACTGCCGATCCCGTGACCGATCTAAAGCTCTTCTACCTGCAGGTTATCGAACTGCGGGACTTTTACGCCACAGGTGGCAAGAAATTGGTCCCTTTAGCCAAATCCGCAGACTCCTTGACCATTCCTGTGATTAACGCGTTCGGTAGCGTGACGCTGAGCACCAAGGATCTCAAAGTCTCCGCGGTGGATTATGCCTCGACTACCACCGTCGAGAAATGGAGCGAAAGCCTTGCGGCCCTCAACACCGAGATCTACCGGGGCAAGCGCCCTGTGGCGACCTTCAGCCAGGGCAGTTATGCTGGCATGGGCACGGAAAAGCCCAAAAACTGGGCCGATGAGCCGGAAAAAGACCCAGCCGAGCCAGCGCCAGCCCCAGCCGAGCCGGAGAAGACTCCTGACGAACCGAAGCCTGAGGATCCAGCGGTCAAGCCATCCGATCCAGCGAAGCCGATGTCTGATCCCACGCCGCCGAAGTGAGCGCGGTTTAGTTTCTCAGTCCTTATTGGGGGAGAGGTTTGGCAAACTCTAAAATCAGCGATTTTTCCTTCTGGAATGTCATGGGGTTTGGGTGCAAAATGCCATCTCCTCACCCTCCCTCTTTCCATGCCATTTTCATTTGCACGTTGGTTTGCCTGCTGCTTCGGAAGCGCCTTGTTCGTTATGCTTGGCACCAGCCGGGCGGCTTCCGGATTGGATGCGGCGGTTCCGGTCGGGAAGTATTTCAACAACGTCTTTCCGCCCACGGCTCCGGGCAGTGCTGGTGGCTGGACGGTGGTGGATGCTTTCCCCAATCTCAGTTTCATCGATCCGGTGAAAATGGTGGCGGCACCGCGGAGTGATAAATTATTTGTCCTGGGGAAGGACGGCTACATTTGGTCCTTTGTAAATCAATCGACCGCCGCCGCGAAGACACTGGTGATGGACATTCGCACGCGGGTGCAGGCGACGGATAATGCAGGGCTGACGGGTTTGGCGTTTCATCCGGAGTTCGGATTAAGCGGTTCTGCGAACAGTCGTTATTTTTATGTGATGTATTACTACACGCCCACGCCGCTGTATTTGCCAGCCACAGACGATGATGGCGACGGGGCGGGACAGGGAGACGAAACGATCAACCATACCTGCATCCGGTTGAGTCGCTTCACGATGAATCTCGATGGGGTTACGGCCGATCCTGCCAGCGAGTATGTTTACCTCCAGGAGTTCGACCGGCAGGCTTGGCATAACGGTTGTTCGCTCTGCTTTGCGCCAGATGGGTTCCTTTATTTTGCGATTGGTGACGAGGGCCTGGACTCGGATTATTACAAGTCGATGCAGAAATTCAACGAGCGCTTGTTCGGCGGGGTCTTTCGGATCGATATTGACTATGCTCCAGGCTCCACGCGGAGCCATGCGATCCGTCGGCAGCCGGTCTTCACCTTTGTGGCTCCAGTGACGCCATGCTCGGGAAATCTGCCTCAACCAGACACGAGTAAACTCCAGCCGCATGCAGTCTTGGGCACAAACCATACCTACTCTCAGGGGTATGGGATTCCGAATACCAACCCGTGGCAGGATCCGGCGGGGCTCATGTTAGAGGAGTATTACGCCATCGGCGTGCGGAGTCCTCATACCATGACCTGTGATCCTGTGAGTGGAGAAATATGGTTGGGCGATGTGGGGCAATCCAGTTGGGAGGAGGTCAACAAAATTGTGGCGGGCGGAGACTATCAATGGCCCTACCGGGAAGGAAATGTGGCCTTTGTTGATACTGACTGGTGCCGCGGTGCGCTCACGAAGACTCATTCGTTGGCATCCACCCAAGTGCCCCCGCAACATGCCTACGCTCACGTGGCGACCGGTGGCACGGCAGTCATCGGAGGCTACGTTTACCGGGGACGGGAGCATGCGGCAGCGCTTTATGGGAAATATTTGTTCACGGATCACGGTAATCCCACGGTTGCTCACATCTGGGCGCTGGCTCCGGGATCGTCCACGCCGACCTTACTAACGGATATGACGGCGGGTGGTTTCCATTGGAATGTGGCAGCTTGGGGGCGGGATGCCGAGGGGGAATTGTATCTGATTCGGCTGGGGCGGGCGAGTGGAGCGGACGTCAACAACGCGTTCATTCCGCCGATAAATGCTAGTGGGCAATGGATCGCGAAGGTGGAGAACGGCAAAATTTTCAAATTGGCACGGACGACGACGAACGTTCCGGAACCGCCTGCGTTGCTTTCTAACGTGGGGGCGCTGGCTCCGTTTACGGCAACTGGCGGACTGACTCCAAACGCCGCATTTATCCCCTACACCCCGGCGGCTCCGTTTTGGTCAGACGCGGCGGTGAAATCCCGCTGGGTGGCCATTCCCAATGATGGCTCGCCCGATGCGGTGACGGGGTTTGTGGGGTATTCGACCACGGCTGAATGGACGTTTCCTGAAGGGACGGTGTTCATGAAGCACTTTGATATCGGCACCAGCGACGTGAATCCACTGCTAACACGTCGCCTGGAAACGCGTTTCTTTGTGAAGGGGCCGACGGAGTGGTATGGACTGACGTATCGTTGGCGGTCTGATCAGACGAATGCGGATTTACTTTACACTGCGGACTCGGCTCCCCTGACGATTGCCACGGCCGGAGGAAGCAGGAGCCAAACGTGGTCGTTCCCCAGTCGGAGTGATTGCCTGACTTGCCATACGGCCCTGGCGGGCGGGGCGTTAGGCTTCAAGGTGCATCAACTGAATCACCCGCAGTTCTACCCGATCACTGGGCGGACGGAGAATCAGTTGGAAACGTTTTCCACCTTGGGCTTCTTTTCCCCTGCTCCGACTCTGGCGAATATCGCGGCGGCTCCGCGCGCGCCCTCGCCCACGGACGTTAGTGCTCCCCTGGAACTGCGGGCCAAGGCTTATCTGGACTCTAATTGTGCCACGTGCCATCGCCCGGGGGGGGCGAATGCGAACTGGGATGGACGCTACGGCACGGCCATGACCGGGGCATCGATTCTCTATGGCTCTCTGAAGAAAACCTATGGGGTGGCGAATGAGGCGGTGGTGCGGCCATTTGCTCCCAGTTCGTCCATCCTGTATCTCCGCTCTCACTTGCTGGGCGGCACGGGGAACCTAACGCAGATGCCGCCAATCGGGAAGGGATTGCTGGATGTAGCTGGGGAGCAATTGTTGTTCGATTGGATAAGCGTGGCAGGATTGGATGGAAAGTATTTTTCCAACACCACCCTAACCGGGAGCGCGGCGTTGGCGCGCAGCGATGCGCAGTTGAATTTCAGTTGGACAAGCACGCCGGGCACGCCGGTGACGGCGGATAATTTTTCGGCTCGTTGGACGGGGCGGATTTTTGGTAATCAGACCGGGAACCACACGATCTATGTCAATTCGGATGGGGGAGTTCGACTTTATGTGCGCGGGCAATTGGCGATTGATCGTTGGACCAACAGTGCGGCCGCTGTGGAATCCAACGCGGCGGTTTCCTTGGCGGCGGGCAGATACACGGATTTCGTTTTGGAGAAATACAGCAACACCGGCACGGCCACGACGGAGTTGCGGTGGGCGGGAACGGGGATCACAAAATCACTGATTCCTTCAGCCAATCTTACCGCCATGCCCGCAGGCGAAACCCGTCCGGTGGCGGTGGCGGATTCATTCACGGTGCAACGCGGCCTGGCCACGATCATCACGCCGGTGGCAAATGACACTGACGCGCAGGGTGCGCTGAATCCGTCCGCCATGGCGGTGCTGACGCCACCGTCCGCAGGCACCCTGGCGTTGGATGGGAGTGGCGCTTTAATCTATACCAACAACGGTTCCGCTGCGCCCACGGATTCGGCCAGTTATGTCGTGGCCGATGCGGCAGGGAATACCTCATTGCCTGCCACCATAACGTTGAATGTGATTGCCCGGCACGTCGCGTGGAGGAATGCAACGTTTACACAGACCGAACTGGCCAATCCAGCCTTCAGCGGCTGGGATGCAGACCCAGATCATGACGGACTCAACAACTTGCTGGAGTGGGCTTTGAATGGCGATCCGAAGAATAATACCTCCCAGCCCCGTCCGACTTACACGACGGTGAACACACCCGGTGGACTGGCGCTGCGCTGCAGCTTCACCAAGCGCTCGACGAATGATACCTTGCTAGGAGCGGAAACTTCGATTGATATGATCACGTGGAATCCCAGCAATCCCAGCGTTCAACTGATCGAAGATAGTGCGCAGAATTTTATTGTGCAGATTCCCAAGCCTGCGTCCGGGCCGCTATTCCTGCGGATTCGGGTTTCGCTGCCAGCACCCTAAATAGGAGGGCTCGTAGCATTGTATGCCTACTGTTAGGAATATGTGCTGGAGTCCCGCTTTTAAGCGGAGCCTCATGCCAAGCGAACCATGCCAAGCGACTCTCCCTGTTCCTCCGCCTAAAGCGCGGGACTCCAACTCGTGTTGCCATTATTTCCCTGCTGCGGCTACTCGCGAACTTTGGCGGTGCCGTTGTAATACTCTTGGTATTTAGGCCAACTCCAACTGGCGAGTTCGCGTCCGACTTTCAGACCGATATCGTTATCGACGGGGATGTGATAGCCGCCCATGGCTCGGGACTGGGCGGCCATGTTGGCGACCCCGCTCCAGGTGGGCATGTCGAGGGTCATCATTTCGCCACCGGATTTTTCGGTTAGCTCACAATGTTTACGACGTTCGGCAAAGCCATATTTATCTGACCCGGTGAATAGTTCAATGACCTTGGAACAGGCGGCACTAACGGTGGCGTGGCCGCTGGTATAGCCGGGAAATGGCGGGGTGACGAAGACCTCAGGCGAGTAAGGATGCCAGTCCTCCCCCTGCATCTCCCTGGTGCCACCCTGCGGGCCGGCCCAGCCAGTGATCTTTTGGCCTTTGTAGAAATGGTGAATGAGGGTCCAAGGTCGGGAGGAATCATAAACGCGCTTGGTTTCCCAGCAGGAAATGAAGGCATCAAAGGCCGCGTTCGCCACAGCAAAATAGAGTTTCACGTCCTGGTCAAGATCGTGCTGGTCCCGCCGGGAAACGTCCTGGGCGAAGCGGAGCCAGTGACCGCTCTGGCCGGTGCTGCGCGGGCCGTCCCGCATGAACTCGACGACGGCCTTCTGTTCATTGGTGAGTTTGGCGTTGTATTCCAAGACCTGGGCGGTTTCCTTTTTTAGCGCCTCGGGGTCTTTGGAGAACAACGGGGGCGGGGGCGGACGGAATTGCGAACTTTTTTCCAACGCGAAGGGTTTCACGCGATACCAATGCGGGGTGAGGAAACCGGGCGTGAACTTGGTGCCATCAGGTTTGGTAAAGGTGATCGGCTGCCAGCGGTCTGGGTCGATGATTTTATCCGGTGGGTTCACCGGGGCGTAGAAGGTGTAGTCGGTGTAGGGCTTGCCATCGCTGCCTGCTTCATCGCCAAATTGATTGGAGCCATCGTGGCGACGGTAATCAATAACGGCCTTGGCGGCTAGTTGGCCGATCCCCTCAGGCTTAGTGGCATCCTGGGAGATGATGGTGGGATCGAAACCCAGTTTCGTCATTTCGCCTTCCAAGTATTCTTTCGATTCCGGATAGACGAACATCAGCGCGTGATGACTGGCATAGGCGATGGCCTTCTGTTTGTTGGCCAGCGTGTGCTCCGCTTTGGGCCGACGCAGCGTGGTTCCCAAGCGGGTGCCGGTGGCTTTCTCATCATAGGCGGCCCAGGCATCGAAGACGGCGGTGGCCCAGATGGCCATCTGCCGGGACAGCACGGTCGGCCGGGCATTATAGCGGTCCACGTCCCGGGCGGCAGCCTCTTCACAGATGTCCAGCAAACTGTAGGCTAGGGAAAGTTTCGATTTATCCTCCACGGAAAGAAATTTATGCAGGGGCGTGCTGACAGCCTGGTCCTGAGTGAAAACAGGAGCCTGCAGCGTGAGGAACACGGCACCAAGGCAGATTAGGGGTTTGAGAATCATGGGGATGTGGTGGTTCTGTGAAGTGGTAGCCTGCCAAGCTGAGGAAATGGTGGCAATTAGGTTTGGACGAAGACCCTCGGGCTGGGGATGAATCCACAAAAATAGCGGATGAACGGGGCGCGCTGGGTTAGGCCGCAATGTCCGTGCCCCGTGGACCGATACAGCGGAGCCGTTCCGCCATATCCTCATCGGAAACGCCAAGGGCCCAAGCCGCACCAATGGCCGCCAGAACACTATCGATGCGAGAGACGCAATGACCTTCCACCGGAGTGGCAATTTCTGTTATAGAACAAAGCGCCCGCTGGCTGGGTCCTTCCGCCAGCATGATATCCACGCCTTCCACGAAGAGCGCGCGACCGCCTTGGGCACGGTGTGATTTCACCACCGTAGAGGTCTCTGAGTGGCTATAGAAAATAACGCTGCCCTTGCAATGTTCAGCCATTTCAGCCACCAGCGGATCATCCGCGTTGAGCACGGCGGTGCCGGTCGGCAGGACGACATCAACCACACACCGATGCACTTTGGCCATCTGCTCGAGGGTGTCGATGTAACAAATGCCGAGTTTGTCCCGGCCAACATTGGTGACCACGCCCACTTCGCAACGATCAAAACCGAGGCCCTCGCGCAGGATACTTTCTGTGCTGACCTCACACACCGCCAGTTCCGTCCATGGGTGCAGGAGCACTCCATGGGTGCCGCCGATGTGGTCCCCTTGGGGAGCTTTGACAACCCGGGTCCCGAACTGCATGGCGCGAGTGACGGCCACGCCGAGGCGCTTCCCAGTGGCTTCGAGCAAATGAGCGATGAGTTTGGCGGCGGTGGTTTTCCCCCGGGTGCCGGAGATTCCTACGACTGGAATGCGGGCTTGGGTGGGGTCCGGGAAGAGCATGTCAATGATGGCCTCTCCGACCGGACGCGGGGTGCCTATGGCTGGCTGTAAATGCCCATGGAGGGCGGGGCTGGCGTTGACTTCGACGACGCAGCCGCCTTGTTCTTCCAAGGGGCGGGAAATATCGAGGCAGACGAGGTCGATGCCTGCGATATCCAGTCCGACGGCCAGGGCGGCGGTAGAAACATGATCTCTCACGGAATCATGGACGACGTCCGTGATGTCCACCGCGGGATTGGCGAAGCGGGAGACCAGCACGCGCTCACCGTCTCTCGGCACGCTCTCCGGGGTGTGGCCCTGCTGCTGCAGATCCCTCAGCACGGTGGGATCCCATTCTAGCAGATCGACTTTCGCCCACGCAGCAGAGTCGTGATCGCTGCGGCGGGGATCGGAGTTGAGTTGGCTGGCGATTAACTGCTCGATCGTTTGCTTGCCATCGCCAGTGACCATGGCGGGCTCCCCTCGGGTGGCGGCCACTAATCTTCCGCCGACTACGAGCAAACGATGATCCACGCCGGGCACAAACTGTTCGACGATAACCCCATCGCCATTTCCTGCCGCCAAGGGATACGCCGCCCGCACATCCTCCTCGGTCTTCATGTCGATGAAAACGCCCCGGCCATGGTTGCCATCCCGTGGTTTCACCACTACTGGCAGGCCAATTTCCTGGGCGGCTTCCCACGCGTCGTCGACATCGCTGGTGATGCGGCCGATCGGAACCGGCACGCCAGCACGGCGTAAGGTTAGGCGGGTGAGGTCCTTGTCCTGAGCGATGTATTCGGCTATGGCCCCAGAGCGATCGGTCTCGGCCGTCCAGATGCGACGTTGGTTGGTGCCATGGCCCAGTTGGATCAAACTGCGTCCCTCTTGGAGCCGCCGCCAAGGGATGGTGCGGGCGCGGGCCGCATTGACCATGGCCTGCGTGCTGGGCCCCAGCGCATTGCTGTCCACTACGTCACGCAGAGCCTCGATGGCGGTCGCCACGTCGAAGTCCTGGCCGGCATAGGCTGCCAGGAGTAACTCGCGGGCGGTGCGTAAGGCCGCCTCGGCCACCTTTTCATCCAGGTAGCGCACGGCCACTTTGTAAAGTCCATCCACGCAGGTATGGCGTGCCTTGCCATAGCCCACCGTATGTCCCGCGCAGGATTGCAGTTCCAAGGTCACGTGTTCCAAAATATGGGCCGGATAGGTGCCGCGGTCCAATCGTTGAAAGAAACCGCCCCGTTCGCCCTCGCTGCAACGGTGTTCGATCATTCCCGGGAGCCAGGATTTCAAGCGATCATTAAATCCCGGAATTTCTTCAGATGACGCCTCCTTGAGAGCACCCAAATCCACCCAAGCTTCTAACACGGGGTAGTTGGCCCAAATGTTCGGGCCGCGGAGAATCAGGATTTCACGAATATCGAGATCAGGCATATTCGCCATCATGGCTAATTCTCGGAGCGACGCAAGTCATTGGAGCCCGTAAATGCGCCCTTTGGGGAGGAATTCCCCCAAAAAAAGAATCCGACTCCCGTTGAAGCAGGAGCCGGATTCAGAGGAATGCAAAATTAGTCGAACTGAGCAGGTGCTCAATTCGCGCTCACAGACGGCTCAAATGCTTGGCGTTGGAGAGCATGGTGAAAAAACCAAAAGGCACCGGAGTGCGCATAATTTGACGGAAGGTCTCTTCCTCGCGCTTGATCTCGGCGCGAGGGGAGATTACGGAGCGACGAGCCCTTTTTGTTGGAGAGGCAATGGATAGTCGAGAATCGGAAACGTAGTTGAGGCGGTTCATGGGGTCAGTTTGGCTTGGGTTAGTTGATGGAATCGGTGAGGTTAAAAAACTGAATTTCAAATTTAGTGGATAGCGGTCGGAAAGTCGAGAAAAAATTTGAGAAAAAATTTAGTGAAGGCTAATTATTGGATTGCTGACATCGCTGATGTGCGTAAATTCTCAAAAGTGAGTGAAAAATACGCTTAAAACGAGCGATTGGAATTTCTTGCTTGCTTAAAATTATAATCAAATTAGATTTGCCGACAATCCTTTTAAAAAATTTACCAAATGCCGAGTGAAGAATTTCTCCTAAGTGTGCAAGCGATCATGAAAATGCCCGCTGAAGACCTGCCATATCTTCAGGGCGTGCTGCAAGAAGCCATGCGCAAGCACGGCGTGTCCGCTGGTGGCAAGGCGGACTCAATTGACACGGCCGCGCTGGCTCAACGGTCGCTCAAGTTACTGAACACCAATAATGAATTGACCGGCTGGGAGATGGCCTTACTGGCCGGCGTGCTCCTACAGTTCGGGGAATTTAGTGGCGCGGAAAGCTCGGAAGTAACTTTCGACAGCAGATCGATCACCGGTGAGTTGCGGCGGTATCCGGCCCGGACGATTGCGAACATTACTTCCGCGATGGACAGCCTGGTGGACCGGAATTTAGTCGAAGTGGTGGATGGTGCGCGCGACAAGGGAGCCCATCGCAGTTACCGCATTACGGTGAAGGGCCAGACGGAAGCGCATCGGTTGTGTGAGAAAAATCTCAAACACTCAGGCGCGGCTTAAATTAGCGTTGGGAGGTTTTGACAAAGCGGGGCGGACTGCGCATACTGCGGGGAAATTCCAACCAACCTTTCGCCAATTCAATTTATGAAAACATCCCTGTGCTTGCTAGCTTTCGCGTTGTTCCAAGGTTTGACCTCCATCGGTATGGCGCAAGCCGTTCCTGCCGCTCCCGCCGCCCCGGCTGCCAGCAGCAAGGATCGGGTGAAGGATGAAGAAACCAAAGACCACTGGTGGGATTGCTCCCTGCCGGGTGGAAATTATTGTATCAGCATCGGCAAGATCACCAGTGTCTCCATGCATCAGTATATCGTCAAGACCCCCACGCAAGCCGCATCCGCCACTCCGCTGCCGACGCGGGTCTATGAAGTGAACATCGCCACGGATTCCTCCATGGTGTCCCGCTTCTATTATATCGAGACGGCCACCGACGGTGGCGCCCTGAGCACGGTGAAGACCGGCTTGGATCGTTTAAATGAAGTTGCCAACCAAGCCGCAGACCGCACTGGCACGGCAAAATACTGGCAGATGGTGCAGAAGGATTATCCCCTCAGCACCCACGCCCATACCATTGAGTATCGGGTGGAAAGCCTGGATGACTTGAACCGGCTCTACGGCAGTGTGAAACGTGCCTGGCTCACCGGACGTGGTGCCCGCTTCGCAATTGTGAATCAGTAAAGCTGAAGGTGGACCAGCCCGCTGGGTTAGAACATCTCGCAACGATCGCCTGCCAAGGCCAGAACCGGAGAGTCCAAAGCGCCCATCCCTGCAATCCGAAGCGGCCTCAACCAACACTCTTCGCGCGTGCTTGTCGGTAGTCGGTGGGGCTGCAGCCGTGGATGCGGCGGAAGAGGCGGTTGAAGAAGGAGACTTGGGTGAAGCCGCAATTGAGCGCGATATCCATGACGGGACGAGTGCTTTCCCGTAGCTCCCGGCAGGTGGCCTGGAGTCGCAGGCGATTCACGAATTCGCTGAAACTTCGGCCAGAGTGGAGTTTAAATTGGCGGGCGAAGGTGGAGCGGCTAAGGCGGGTGATCCTGAGCAGTTCATCCAGGCTAACGGAATCACGGAAGTTGGCTACGAGGTAGCGCACGGCTTTGGCGATGGCGGTTTGGTAGTCGGACTCGGCGGAGAGGGCGAACGTGCGGAGGCTGAGGAATTGGCGTTCGTTGGGTGCTGCGTTGGCCAAGCGTGCGAATAGACGCAGTAAGGTGGCCAGTTGCTCCACGCCTTGGTATTTCGCTAGGGTTTGCATCAGCAGGGAGGCATCGGCGGCCGTGGCTCCGGAAAAACGCACTCCTCGGCTCGCGGACTTAAAGAATTCCACGAGTGCTAAGGTTTCCGGGAACGTCCAGAAGGGATGCGTGACCGGGAAATGCCACTGCACGGAGAGCCCGCGGGAAACCCCGTTGGTATGCCAGTAATGCGGGAGCTTAGAGCCCAGGAGCACGAGATCACCCGCCACGAACGAGCCAATGTGATCTCCCACGAAGCGGGTGCCTTGACCGCTGGTAAAAAGTGTCAATTCCATCTCCACATGAAAATGCCAGCGCGTGCCGGCTCCGGCAATGCGTTCGGCCTTGCCCGGGGTCAGCACGGTTTCCACCTCGCTGAGGGATTTCTCCCAGCGCAGGACGCGGAACGAATGTCCGCTGGGATATTGGATTGTTTCTCGATCACCCTTCATGGCAACTTTAGTGCCACAATATTCGGTGGAAGCAACCCCAGCGTGAGACAATACACGCAGGCCGCAAGACTGGAGGCGTAGATTGTTTGCAGAATCGCGCGTATCAAAGGAGATTATGAGCAGTCCCACCAACTATCGATTTTCGTTCGGCCCATGGAACATCAGCGAAGGCGCTGATCCTTTTGGCGTCGAGGTCCGCCCCGTTTTTCCACATGAGGAAAAGTATGCCCTGTATCGTCCGCTGGGATTCGAGGGCGTGCAGTTTCATGATGATGACGTGGTGCCAGGAATGGATGATTTCTCTCCGGCCCAACTCATGGAGAAATCTGCGGCTGTAAAAACGATGCTGGCAAATCAAGGCCTCACACCAGAGTTCGTGGCTCCCCGACTCTGGTTTGCGGAGCAAACGACGGATGGGGCCTACACTTCCAATAGCGCATCCGATCGGGCCTATGCTTGGGACCGCACGAAGAAATGCATCGACATCGCGCGGGCAATTGATTGCAAAGCGATCGTGCTTTGGTTGTCGCGCGAGGGCACTTACATTCGGGAGGCCAAAGATGCACGATTGGCTTACCAGCGTTTGCTGGAGACGATCAATGCCATGCTGGATTATGATTCCGAAATTGAAATCTGGATTGAGCCCAAGCCCAATGAACCAACCGATCAAGCCTATGTGCCAACCATTGGTCATGCAGTGGCGTTGTCATTCGCTTCCAAAGATCACACCCGCGTGAAGGGCTTGATCGAGAGTGCCCATGCGCTCCTGGCGGGCTTGGATCCAAGCGATGAAATGGCGTTCGCGCTGGCGCACGATAAACTGGCCAGTGTTCACCTGAACGATCAGAACGGTCTGAAATATGACCAGGATAAGAACTTTGGCGGAGCCAATTTACGCGGAGCGTTCAACCAGGTCAGGGTGTTGGAAGAAGCTGGCTACGGGACTCGGGGCGAATTCATTGGCTTGGACGTCAAGGCCATGCGGACGCAGCGGGGATGCCCCGTGACGGACCATTTGAAAAACAGCCGCGCGCTGTTCCTCCATTTGGTGGACAAGGTGCGCAGCCAGGATCAGTCCCTGATCCAGCAATTCCGTGACGCCCGTGATTATGAGGCCCTTGAGCTTTATATCTTGAAGCATTTGCTGGGGGTGCCTTAAGTCGCTGATCAGTAGGCCGATTCCTTTTTGCTTGCATCCAATTACATCCGATTACAACTCAAATTCCTCCGGACCCTATTCTGGCAATTTTGACGCGCTAACCCTATGAAAAATTCATTGATCCGATGCATTCCCGCAGGGACCGGGGCGAAGGGGCAAAGCCTACGGGTGGTTGGCCCGCAACCGTTGACGGAGTTCATCCACGACGTTGCTACTAAGACGGAAACTGGTTGTTTGCAGGCGGCAAATGGCAGCTTCGAAATCAAGAATCCCTGCTCGGGCTGCTTCGTAGAGGACGCCAGCGGTGCCAGTGCGGCGGAGGTGCAAGGCCTCGCAAAGTTTCCTGCCATTGAGGTCATCCAAGATGAGCAAGGATGCGGGTCGGGATTGCCAAGCCAGCGTGATCGCTGCAGCCTCGCCAGGGTCGAGACTGCCGACTTCCGGCAGCAAGGGCTGAGGATCGGGCACCACCTGCAACCATGGATTGTCAGTAAACCATGGGGTCAGATCCACTGGCGCGCGGGGATGCAGGCATTCCCGCCGGACGGTTTCTGGGACGATGATGGTGCCATAAAGCGCGGGCAAGATTTCCAAAGCCCCAATTTCAGCCAGTGCCGACAACGGAGAGGTGTCAGCGATGAAAATCATCTTGGGAGCGCAAATGCGGCAGCGGTGTCAGCATCCGCTAGGATTTCTTCTGCCGTCAGTGTAGGCCAAGCGCCATGGGCGCTGAGAAAAGCTTGGGTTTCCCAACGTGAGTCATGTTCAAGCAATTGCCGGACTTGGAAGGTTGTTAGGCGCCCATCTCTGAATGCTTCCACAGCAAATCCCTCCAGCACAGTGCGGGCTGTGTCACAGGCTAGCGAACTAAGCATGGTGGCTAGTTCGTCCGGAATTTCGAGTTGTAATGTCATGGCTGAAGCTAGCCCAGCCTTCGCCCAGAGGCAAACTCTATTCTCCAGGAGTAATCACGCATCCCGCAATGCGAGCCCCTCCCAAGGGACTTTGGATTGCTATCCCATCATTTCATGGACAAAGTTCAAATCTCAAATCAATGATCCCTCAATTCCACTGGCGCTCGCGACTACCCAAAGCTTGGGCATTAAATCTTGAAACAATTACTTGGTGCATTAAGTCTCTACTCATTCCCTTCCTTCCATCCAACTCATGAAACAATTTCGATTAAACCGTCTCTTCAATGCTAATTCTGGCCGCTGCTTCGATGTGGCCGTGGATCATGGCTTTTTCAACCAACCTGGATTCCTCCAAGGAATCGAGGACATGCGCACGGTTGTGCAAACGCTGGTGGAGGCCGGGCCGGACGCCATCCAGCTTACCTTGGGCCAAGCGCGTCATTTGCAGTCCATCCGTGGTCGGCAAAAACCCAGCTTGGTCTTGCGCACGGATGTGGCCAACATTTACGGCAAAGAACTGCCGAGCACGCGCTTCAGTTTGATGCTGGAGGAAACGATGCTGCAGGCCGTGCGCTACGATGCCGCCTGCGTGTGTGTGAATCTCTTCCAGATTCCAGGTGCCCCTGAGGTCCATCAACAGTGCGTGGAGAATATCCTCAAACTCAAGCCTCAGGCTGATTACTACGGCATGCCCATGATGATCGAGCCGCTGGTGTTCCAGCCGAAAGCCCAAGCGGGTGGCTACATGGTCAATGGCGATCTCACGGCCATCATGCACTTGGTGCGGCAGGCGGTGGAGTTGGGCGCAGATATTGTGAAGGCGGATCCCACCGACGATGTTTCGCTCTATCATAAAGTTGTCGAAACGGCCGCGGGCATTCCGGTGCTGGTGCGCGGCGGCGGTCGCGTGAGTGATAAAGAAATTCTGGAACGCACGCAGGGCCTGCTCCAGCAAGGCGCGGCCGGTATTGTCTATGGTCGGAATGTCATTCAGCATCCCAATCCCAAGGGCATCACGCAGGCGCTCATGGCCATGGTGCATGAAAATGTCTCGGTGGATGCGGCCTTGGCGATGATCTAGTTTCCGCTGCCTCATGCCACTCGCTGATTCCATCCTCACACGCCTTGCTGACATTGTCGGCACTGCCAACGTGCTGACGAAATTGGAGGACATCCTGCCGTATGGATTCGATGGCACGGCCACCTTCAAGCATCGAGCAGGCGCGGTGGTGTTTCCGCAGAATACGGCTCAGGTGGCAGCTTGCGTGAAGTTGGCGGCGGAGGAGAAAATCCCCATTGTGACGCGAGGCTCGGGCACTGGCTTGAGCGGCGGCAGTGTGCCTTCGGGCGACTGTCTGGTGCTGTGCCTCGTGCAGATGGATGCAATTCTGGAAGTAGATCCTCGCAACCTAACGTTACGCGCACAATGCGGAGCGATCACGATCAAGGTGGACGAGGCTGCTGCAGTGCACGGGCTGTTCTATCCGCCTGATCCCGGCTCCATCAAAATTTCCACCATCGGTGGCAATGTAGCGGAGAACTCCGGTGGGCTGCGGGGCTTGAAGTATGGGGTCACGCGGGATTATGTCATGGGATTGGAAGTCGTGATGCCGGACGGCCGCATCGTGCGCTTGGGCAATGCCTGCGTGAAGGATGTGGCGGGTTATTCCATGAAGGATCTCTTCATCGGTTCTGAAGGGACGTTAGGAATCGTGACGGAAGTGCTGCTAAAATTGCTGCCCCGTCCAGCGGCCCGTCGGACCATGTTAGCCACGTATGATCGCATGGAAAGCGCGGCGGAAACGGTCTCGGCAATCATTGCCGCCAAGATTATTCCCTGCACGTTGGAGTTTCTAGATCAAATGACGATTCGCTGTGTCGAAGCGTATGCGAAGATCGGGTTGCCCACGGACTGTGCGGCATTGCTGCTGATGGAGACGGATGGACATCCGGCGGCGGTGGCGGATGAAGCGGAGCAAATGGCAGCCATTGCGAAAGCTCACGGAGCACGCGAGGTGAAGATCGCAGCGGATGCAGCGGAGTCCTTGCAACTCGCCAGTGCGCGTCGCAGCGCGTTCTCAGCGCTTGCGCGGATGCGGCCTACCACAATTTTAGAAGACGTGACAGTGCCTCGCAGTGAACTGGCAAAGCTGGTGGCTTTCATTGCGGAGACGGCCGCGCGACATCGCCTGCAAGTAGGGACATTCGGTCACATGGGTGATGGGAATTTACACCCAACATTTCTAACGGACGAGCGAGACGAAGCCGAAATGGAGCGGGTGCATTTGGCACTGAATGAAATTGTGGCCAAGACGCTGGAGCTTGGTGGAACCATCACAGGCGAGCACGGTGTGGGCTTGGCGAAGAAGCAGTGGCTGCGGCAACAGTTGGGCGATGACAGCTTCGAGTTGATGCGTCAAATCAAGCATACGCTGGATCCGCATGGGCTCCTGAACCCCGGGAAAATCTTCGACTGATTTCCATGGCCCACACGCTCAAAAATCTTGATTACTCCGTGCTGCAACAGTGTATGCACTGCGGAATGTGTCTGCCTACGTGTCCCACCTACGATACCACCAAACGCGAGCGAAACAGCCCCCGTGGCCGCATCGCGTTGATGCGGGCGGTGGCGGACGATGAGTTAGCGATCACGCGAGAGTTCGCAGATGAGATGAGCTATTGTCTCGGATGTCTGGCGTGTCAGACAGCCTGTCCGGCTGGGGTGAACTACGCGGAGCTGTTTGAAACGGCTCGGGCGGACATCGAGCAGAGCGGCATCAACCACTCGTTGGAACGAAGTTTCTGGCGGGGGCTCACGCTGCGGGCGTTATTTATGAATCCACGCGTGCTGCGTGGGGTGGGGACGTTGCTGCGCTTCTATCAGCGTAGTGGCATGGAAGCGCTGGTGCGTAAATTGAAACTAACCGCGTTGTTGCCAGCAAATTTACGTCGCTTGGAACCACAGACGCCACGCATTTGCTCCAAATTTTCGCATCAGTTGATTGCGGAAACCGAACAACCCAGCGCGCCCGCAAAGTATCGCGTGGCCTTGCTGACAGGCTGTGTGCAGGATCTGGCGTTTAGCGACATCAATCGTGATACGGCGGATGTCCTCCTGGTTAATGGTTGCACGGTGCACACACCGCCAGTGCAGTCTTGTTGTGGTTCGCTGCACAGTCATAATGGAGAAACCGATCTGGCGGTCACGCTGGCTCGACGCATGTTAGACCTGATGCCGCCTGCTGAGTATGATGCCATCATTACAAATGCGGGTGGGTGTGGATCTCATTTGCGGCATTACACCCATTTGTTGGCGGATGATCCTGAGTATGCCGACCGCGCGCGGGCTTGGGATGCCAAGATTCGGGACATTCACGAGTGGCTGATGGAGATCGGATGTCGTCCGCCGGTGGCTGTTCCCAGCGCGGAGCCACTCACAGTCACGTATCATGAATCCTGTCATTTGGCCCACGGTCAGAAAGTGACGCAACCGCCCCGCTCCTTGCTGCGGTTGATTCCCGGCGTGAAATTAATCGAGTTGCCAGAGTCCAACTGGTGCTGCGGAAGTGCCGGCGTTTACAGTATCACGCAGCCCGAGCAATCGGCTCTGCTGCTGGATCGGAAGGTGCAACACATCATGGCCACGGGGGCTCAGGTGTTGGCCACGTCCAATCCAGGTTGTCATTTGCAGATCGCCACTGGCTTGCTGGCGGCAGGTTCCACGGTGGAACTCATGCAGCCTGTGACCTTGCTGGCGCGAGCCTATCGCAACGAAAATTTACCCCAAACATCATCATGAAGAACATCAATATCGGAATCATCGGAGGCGGTCTTATGGGTCGCGAAATGGCCAGCGCGTTCGCCCGTTGGTGTGCGCTCACGGATGTGTGTGTGCGCCCAGTGCTCACAGCGGTGGCAGACTTGCATGCGCCCACGCTGGCGTGGTTCGACTGCATTCCCTCCTGCACCTTGAAGACGGCAGATTATCATGAACTGCTGGCCAGTCCGGAGGTGGATGTGGTTTACGTGGCGGTGCCCCATAACCTGCATGAAAAACTTTATTGCGATGTTCTGGCGGCTGGGAAGGACCTCTTTGCGGAGAAGCCATTCGGGATTGATCTGGCCTCTGCTCAGCGCATCTTGGCAGCGGTGAACGCGAGTGGTCGGTTCGTGCGCTGTAGTTCTGAAATGCCCTTTTTCCCAGGGGCGCAGCGGGCCTTTGAGATTGCGGGGAAGGGCGAAATCGGGCGCATTCTGGAGGTGGTCTCCGGCTTCCATCACAGCAGCGATCTGGATCCTATGAAGGCCGCCAACTGGAAGCGCTTCAGCCACACCTGTGGCGAAGGTGGGGTGCTGAATGATCTGGGAATGCACGCCTGCCACTTGCCGCTGCGGCTGGGCTGGCGGCCAACCCGACTCTTCGCGCAACTGCAGAAAGGTTATTCAACCCGCCCCGATGGCAAAGGTGGCGTGGCCAAATGCGACACGTGGGATAACGCGCAACTGCACACTTGGACCACCATTGATGAAGAAGCGGTGCCGTTGCGTTTAGAAATGAAACGTCTCGCTCCCGGGGCCACTAACACGTGGTTTATCGAGATCCTGGGCACGGATGGCGGCGTGCGTTTCAGCACCGCTGAACCCAAGACACTGTGGCTCTTTGAACGCGGCAAGGAACAATGGTGGAAGCGGACAGAACTTGGATTCGGCACTCCGTTCAAAGCGGTTACTGGCGGCATTTTCGAACCTGGATTTCCCGATGTCATTCAACAAATGTGGGCAGCATATTTGATGGAGCGCGAGGGCTTGCTCAACGGTCGGTTCGGCTGTGCCACGCCTGAAGAAGCCGTGGCAACGCACGAGATCTTCGCTGCTGCGCTAGCTTCCCATGGCGACGGCAAGGTCGTCGAGTTGTAAACGCTACCCCACCATGAGCACGTCACGCAGCGGGATTCTAGCCGCCGGAAATTTTATCGTTGATCACGTCAAGATCATTGATGCCTACCCGCAGCAGGACATGCTGGCGAGTATCCTCAGCCAATCCCAATCCAATGGTGGTGGGCCTTATAACGTGCTGAAGGATCTGGCGGCCATGCAGGCCGGGTTTCCGCTGGAAGCCTGTGGCTTGGTGGGGGAGGACCCTAACGGGCAATGGATTCACGATGACTGCCAGGCGCACGGCATCAACGTTACGCAACTGCACCGCACCAAAGAACGCGCCACTTCCTACACGGATGCCATGACCGTGCAGAGCACCGGGCGTCGCACGTTCTTTCATCAGCGGGGAGCCAACGCTCTCTTTGATGGCGAACACTGCTCGTTTGCGAAGACCAACGCGCGGTTGTTTCACTTGGGCTACCTCATGTTGTTGGATCGCATGGATTCATTTACTGAGGGTCGCACCCACGCGTCGCTGCTGCTGGAACGCGCTCGCGCGGCAGGGCTGGAAACGATTGTGGACATTGTTAGCACAGAGAATCCGCAGTTTCGTGACATCGCCCTGAGCGCGATTCCGTTTACCGATCACTTGGTTATCAACGAAGTGGAGGCGGGAAATATTGTGGGTCAGAAACTGCAGGAGAGTGACATCAACGGGATCGCCACGGCGGCGGAAACGCTCCTCGCCCTGGGCGTGGCACGGTCGGTGGTAATTCACTTCACCAGCGGCTGTGTGGCTGCGGTGCCGGGCCAATCAGCCCTGACCCAGGGCTCGCTGCAGCTGCCTGATGGGTTCAGCCAAGGTGCTACTGGAGCAGGCGATGCCTTTGCTGCGGGCTACGTTTACGGAGTGCATGAGAACCACCCACTAGCCGATCGGCTGAAACTGGCTGTCTGCTGCGCGGCTGCGAGTCTAACGCATCCGACACCATCCACTGGAGTCAAGCCGGTGGAGGAATGCCTAGCGCTGGAGCAACAGTTTCCTGCAAGAGTGCTGCGATAAACTGGCAGAATACGCTCCGCGTTTCTACCGGCGCTCCACTGCGCTAAGCCTGCAACATCCGCTGGAGTCCCGCTTTTAAGCGCTTTTAAGCGGTGCCTCACGCCACGCGGGGAATCGACGACGGTCCAGCAGGTTCCGATTTTCCCCGCAGGTCAGGATCTCCGAGCCTTCCCAAGTGGCCGGGTTTACCCGTTGTAAGAAATTGTGCCTCATCCTCGTAAACGTGCTGGAAGAATTCCCCCAAATGCCTATGCTGGACGCCATGAATCCTGAAGCCTCCCCTGATGAAACTACCGCACCGTCCCAGGCGGACCGGTTGCGCGGCCCTTTGTATTGGCTCTCTGGAGCCCGCTGGGACACGTTGAAATATTGCCCTGCTTCAGAGCGGGAGCGCGTCGCAGTGTTAGGCTCAACCGTCTTGATCCCCACCGTGATGTCTTTTTTTGGGATGTATTTCTATGCCCGCAGTCGCTTTGCGGAACCTCCGTTTCTGATGTGCTTCATTGCGGCCTTGGCGTGGGCGTTTGTCATTATGAATACGGACCGGATTCTGCTGGCCACCTATCGCCCCTATCAACCCTTCTGGCGGAAGTTCCTCCAGGTGTGTTTTCGGTTCGGACTGGCCGCAGTCGTGAGTATCGCCATCGCCTTTCCCTTCTGTTTGGATCAATATCGGCCCGCTATTGCGCATCGCTATCAGACGGAAATTCAGTCCGTGCTCAATGATCTGCGTCAGGAGGAGAGCACGAAACGCAGGGAGTTGACGACCACCTATGACACGGAACACGAAGCCAAGGTGATCCAATTGACCCCGCTGCAGAATGCCATTTTAAACACGGAGGTCTATGCCGATCAGAAGTTGGAAGAGGAAAAGAAAAAGATTAGCGCAGAGGGATTCGTGCCCACGGCATCGCCTGAGACACGACAATTGGTTTCAAAAGTGGAGGCTGTGAAGGAGGCTGTCTCCAAGCTCAAAGCGGATCAAAACGAACGGGAGAATCTCCATCGCAGACTGGTGGAAGCCATCGCGCGGGAGATGGCGGGTCAGCCGAACGAGTTTTTCCCCGAACCCAAGAAAGCTGGTGAAGGTCCGCGCACCAAGGACATGCAACGGAGAGATCTGGACACCACGCGGGAGTTGTCGCGCCTCGTGGCCAGCTTGGCGCAACAGACTGCGGCATTGGAAAATCTAAATTTATCCCTGGCCGCCGCCCGGTTAGTGGATCGCGGCACGATGCTGGATGCGCTGCCATCCCGACGGGAAGCGTTCGTAAAAGAGGCAGAGGAAATGGAACGGGTGCGCATCGAAAGGCTGGATCGATTAGTCACAGAGATCGCGCAGCATACGGAAGATCAGAAGCGGGCGCTGCGATTGCACGATGATCGTTATTTGGCCCCCATCCAGCGTTACGAGAACAAGATCAAAGGCGTGCTGGATCCCATGGAGGAAACGATCGGCTTGTATAAAGTGATCTTCCTCCCCGCGCCCGATGCCTCCGCTACCGAGCAAGGAGAACAGGGCTACAAATGGATGGCTGGGTTGTTTCAATTTCTGGTAGTGTTCGGCACCTTGTTTCTGCTGGATCTGGTGCCCATCATGGCGAAAATTTTCAGCCGACCAGGTCCCTACGATGTGCTGGTAGAGCAGGCGGAAATGGTCGCGAATCTGAACCTGGCGGCCTTCAAAAAGAACTACCCGGAGAATGCTCGTCGCTGGGCTGCGGGCAATCCGGCCGGGGCTCCGAAATCTCCCGGGGAAATCCTGCGCCTGCACGCCTATGCGCCCGTGGTGGCGGTTGCGGACGGAGTTGCCACCGTCGCGACTCCAGAGTGAGCGTGGTAGTAGTCCGCTGGACTGCACCGCCAATCGGCCCTCGAATGCTGCTCGCAACTTCTTGCGCAAAGCGAAAATCTGTTGGATAGTTCCGGCCTATGGCCCAAACCACCCGCAGCGCGACCATTTCCCGCACCACCGCCGAAACCGACATCCAACTCAGCCTAACCATCGATGGCTCTGGCAAGGCCGAGGTGGACACCGGTATTGGCTTTTTCGATCACATGCTGACCCTCTTCGCCAAGCACAGCTTGGTGGATTTGCAGGTTCGTGTGAAGGGAGATCTTCACGTGGACTACCACCACACCGTGGAAGACACCGGCATCGTGCTGGGCCAAGCGCTGAAACAAGCTCTGGGAGACAAGGTCGGCATCGTCCGCTACGGGTCGTTCTATCTGCCCATGGATGAAACGCTCTCCCGCGTGGTCGTGGACCTCAGCGGACGTCCGTTTCTGGACTATCGCGCTCCAGCCCAAGTCGCCAGCATCGGACAATTCAGCTTTACCCTCGTTGAAGAATTCCTCCGTGGATTCAGTAATGCCCTCATGGCCAACGTCCACGTGGAAGTCCTTTACGGACGCGATGCCCACCACATGTCCGAATCCATTTTCAAAGGCCTCGCCCGTTCTCTGGATGCCGCCATGAAACACGACCCCCGCGTCATCGGCGTGCCCAGTTCCAAAGGGGTGATCTAAAACGAGGGTCGGCCGCTGCGACATTCGCTACGCGGCATCCACTTCCACCTCGACTTCGGCCGCTGGCTCCACAAGATCCTGTTCCACGCGGAGGTTATCGATGATAAAATCCTGACGGATGGGCGTGTTTTTGCCCATGTAGAAATTCAGCATGTCCTTCAGCGAGTGGTGGTGATCGATGGTGACGGGATCGAGTCGGATATCCGGGCCGATGAAGTTCTTGAACTCACCGGGGGAAATTTCACCCAACCCTTTGAATCGGGTGATCTCGGGATTCTTGCCCAGAGCTGCGATGGCGCGCTGCTTCTCTTCATCGCTGTAGCAGTAGCGCGTTTCCTTCTTATTACGGACGCGGAAGAGCGGGGTTTGCAGCACGAATAGGTGGCCTTGGCGCACGAGATCCGGGAAAAATTGCAGGAAGAACGTGATCATGAGCAAGCGGATGTGCATCCCATCCACATCGGCATCGGTGGCCAGGATCACCTTGTTGTATTTCAACTCATCCAAATTGTCCTCAATGTTCAGCGCGTGCTGCAGGAGGTTGAACTCTTCATTTTCATAAACGACTTTCTTCGTGAGCCCGTGAACATTCAGCGGCTTCCCACGCAGGCTGAAGACGGCCTGGAAATTGGCGTCCCGGCTGCTGGTGATGGAGCCGCTGGCGCTGTCACCCTCGGTTAGGAACAGCATCGTCTTGTCCTTTTCCTTGTGATTCGTGTCGTAGTGGACCCGGCAGTCGCGCAGTTTTTTATTGTGGATCTTCGCTTTCTTGGCGCGCTCCCGGGCCAGTTTGGCCACGCCTGCGAGTTCCTTGCGCTCCTTTTCGTTATTGTTGATCTTATCCAACCACGACTCGGCCACGACTTTGTTTTTGTGCAGGAATGGATCGAGTTCCTTCTGCATGAAGGCACTCACGAACGTCCGGACGGTGCCACCTCCGGGTTCCATTTCGTGACCGGTTAGTTTGATCTTGGTTTGATTCTCAAACTGCGGGTCCTGCACCCGAATCGCGATGGCACCCACGATGCCTTGGCGCACATCGGAGGGATCGAACTCTTTCTTGAAATGTTCCCGCGCCACCTTCACCAGCGCTTCCCGGAAGGCAGCCAAATGCGTGCCGCCTTGGGTGGTCCACTGCCCGTTGACGAAGGTGAATATGTCCTCGCCCGTCTGGTGGGTGTGAGTGAAGGCAATTTCTATATCCGTGCCCTTCAAATGCACGATGGGATAGAGCGGGTCTTCGGTTAAATTTTCCCGCAGCAGATCGGCCAAGCCGTCCTTGGAGCGGAAGTTTTGTCCGTTGAAATTGATCGTTAGCCCGGTGTTCAGATATGAATAGTAGCGGAACATGCGGGTGAGGATTTCTCCATCGAACTTGTATTTCGGATCGAACAACCGGGGCGCGCCTTCGGGCGTAAACGCCACACGGGTGCCATTTGGTTCGTCGCATTTGCTGGCTTTCTCCTGGCGTTTGGTGACTTTGCCGTGGGCAAATTCCATCGCCATGGTCTGACCTTCGCGATACGCCTGAATTTCGAAATGCGTGCTGAGCGCATTGACGGCCTTCAGACCCACGCCGTTGAGACCCACGGACTTCTGGAATGCCTTGGAATCGTATTTCCCGCCGGTATTGATGATGGCGGCACAGTCGTAAAGTTTCCCCAGCGGAATGCCGCGGCCGAAGTCGCGAACCTCTAGGCGCTTCTCGTCCATGGTGACTTTAATCTGCTTCCCGTAACCCATCACAAATTCGTCGATGGAGTTATCGATCGCTTCCTTCACCAAAATATAGAGCCCATCATCAGCCGACGAGCCATCGCCCAGCTTGCCGATATACATGGTGGGACGCAGGCGGATATGATCCACCCAGTCGAGTGATTTAATGGAATCTTCGTCGTAGCCGTGGTCGGGAGTGCTCATGTTGGTCAAGGAACAGGGGGAAATGGTTGATTGGTCCCCCAGAGAGAAGCGATTTTTCCCTGGGATGCAAGTTGAATGGCGAAATGGGTCGGTGGGCCACGCCAGATTGACATCCGTTCGACACGTGGCAATGTTTGATGACTCCGCAACAATTTCAGCCGCATGAGCACAATCACACTCGAATATCCCCTCGCTTGGCTAGCCGCCATGGGAGTAGATGAAGACAGCTTCGTCTCGGACGCCAAAGCCGCAGCCGCCACGAAGCTTTTCGAGCGTGGAAAACTTTCCAGCGGACAAGCGGCTCAGTTAGCAGGCCTAACCAGGGCGGAGTTTTTGCTCACTTGTAGGCAGTGGGGGGTATCGAGCGTTGAGTGGGATGATGCGGAAATGAAGGCGGAATTCGCAGACGAAATACTTTTCCCCAAACTATGAGTGTCTTGGTCAGCAATTCAGGACCGCTGATCGCGTTGAGCGGAATTGATCGCTTGGATCTTTTGGATTCGCTGTTTGGGAAAGTCTTCATTCCTGAAGAGGTGGCTCAGGAATGTTTGGCAGGCGGAGCTGCTGGGAGTGGCGTGGCGTCGTTTCAGAAATTTGAGGGATTTCAGGTAATTCAACTGCCCGATCCACCGAATCCGCTCCTGACTGCATTGTTAGATATCGGGGAGTCTCGAGCGATAGAGCTGGCTCTGCAGCTGCAGCCTTCAATTCTGCTGATGGACGAATTACGTGGAAGGAAGGTGGCTCGAAACATTTATGGAATTCAAGTGGTCGGCACAGGACGGGTTCTGATCGAGGCCAAGCGAGCAAACTTGATCAATGCGGTTCTCCCGTTGTTAGCAAAAATTCGAGCGAACGGATATTGGCTATCAGATCGGATCACGGATGAAATCATTAAGCAAGCAGGAGAATGAGCGATGGCTGGGGAGCCCTTCAACAGGGGCTTCCGTTGACGTTTTCTAACTACTATAACCAGTGGAATCAGAGTTGTTCGAGCCCTATCCTGCCCCCAGCGTCGAGCTTGGGCTTCACCCGCAGCCAGTGCGGCAGTGACTGAGGGTGCCAGCGGACGTGGGCGGAAGTAGCTGATTATCTTGGAAATCATGCGATTCCCGCCTCCGCTAACGGCATTCTAACTGATTTATTCGATGATGGCTGGACCATAGTGAATCGCACCAAGTCACCCACGGTTTCAACCTTCCCGAAATAGGGATTTTTCTCCCAATCATCCGTGGAGCGGCCAGCCAACTCACTTACTTCATCAACCAGATCGTCCAGATCCTCGACACCAAGGCGCAAATCTTCCACCAGGCGATCCAGGGAGCGGATTGGCACACTTGGTGAGGCTACGAAATCTTGCAGTGACTCATACACCGCCCGCAACACCAGCGTGTCCGTGGTGCGACGCGGGAAGGATTTGGCGAAATCGCAGATGGATTCATTGCTGCGTCTCTTTGTCATTTCACGTCCGTGGCGGAGATCGCACACTTTTGAAATGGAGATCCAGACTGCCGATGCTGCCAGCAGGGTAAGCATGGGTAACCAGCTTCCTGTGATAAGATACAGTCCCCATGACATTCCGCCGATGAAGAAGCTGAAGATCAACCAACCCACAACACTTGCTAGCGCTGAGGTCTCGCGTTGCTGGCGACGGGCTTGGATGATGCGGCGGGACGACGTTCGCAAAGTGAGGAAGTTTGGTGGAAGGAAGGACAATTTGTGAGGGGAAATAATAATTCTCCAGAGGCATAAGTCAAACCACTCAGACTAGCGAAGCAACCGTGACGAATCTCCGCGCCTCCGCGAGTGCGCCTTTGCTTGCGCGCAAGTTCCCATCTAAATCGAAGGCATGACGAGATTTCGAGCCACCATCCTTTTCCTCAGCACCATCACGATTTCCCTAGCCGAAGACTGGCCGCAGTGGCGGGGGCCGGCGCGCACCGGGCATGTGACGGATGCGGCGGCGGTGGTGGCGAAGTTGCCGGATGATCCGAAGACGACTTGGAAGCTGGCGATAGGGGATGGCTTTGCTTCCCCAGTGGTGGCGGGTGGGAAGGTTTTTTACTTGGATAATCAAGGCACGGACGAGGTGGCACATGCGGTGGAGGCGGCTACGGGGAAGGAGCTTTGGCAGGAGAAAGTTTTCGCTTCGCATAAGGATGGTTTCGGCATCGGTCCGCGGACCACGCCCTTGGTGGACGGGGATCGGGTGTATTTCCAATCGGCTCGCGGGGAACTGCAATGCCGGAAAACCGCAGATGGGAAACTGGTCTGGCGGAAAAATTTCGAGACTGATTTCGGAGTCGTTTACATTGGCGAGAAGGGGAGTGCCGCTGGAGCCGTGCGGCATGGGGCCACGGGCGCCCCCTTGATTGAGGGGGACAAGTTAATCGCTCAGGTGGGTGGTCCTGACGGTGCTGGAGTGGTGGCGTTCAACAAACTAACAGGCGACGTGATTTGGAAGTCGCAGAACGACCAAGCCTCCTACGCTGCGCCCATTCTGGCCACGGTGGCCGGGCAGAAGATGTTCATTTCTTTCACCATCGAGGGGCTCATTGGACTCGATCCGGCCGACGGAAAGTTGCTCTGGCGACGCGCTATGACGACGCGGCTGGGTCGCCACGTCACCACGCCGGTGGTGGCGGATGATGTGGTGATCGTGGCCTCGCATCAACTGGGCACGGTGGGCACGCGGATTGTGAAAGAGGGGACTGGTTTCGTGGCGCAGGAAGCGTGGGAGAACATGAAAGTGCAGACGAATTTCACCAGCCCCGTCATCGTGGAAGGTCAGCTTTATGGCTTGGGATCAGCCAAAGACCTGATCTGCATGGATCCAAAAACCGGCATCGTGTCCTGGGCGCAGACGGGCGTGGTGAATACCAGCGCAGAACAGGCGGAAGCGACTTTCCTCGTCATGGGCAAGAACATCCTCTGCCTAACCGATGGCGGTGAATTGCTGCTCTATGCGGCGGAGGCCAAGGCTTTTCAGGAAATTAGCCGGGTGCAGGCCTGCGGGAAAAACTGGTGCAATCCTGCCTATGTGGGCGGGAAACTGTATCTGCGGGACAAGACGGAACTGCGCTGTGTGGAGTTGAAATGACTGCCACTATGGTTTCACCTTCACGGTAACCTCCTTGGCCGTCGGTGCGACCGTGAAGGTCGTGCCGTTGACTTCCAGAGTGACCGCTTGACCGTCAGGGGCATGATCCCACGTGAACCTCCCCGACTCATCCGTTTCGGCTAGTGCTGGAGTTTCATCAGGCTCCACGCGGCCCATATGATGCAGCGAAATCTTCGCTTTGGCGACGGGCTCCCCTTTCTGATTAAGGACTTGGCCACTGAGTTTGTGGCCGATTTCCAAAGGCAATTCCAGCCCGACGTTCTTTCCTACCATGCGCACTTTTTTGAGGCTGGGCGCATAACCTTCGGGAATCGCCAGTGCCCAAAAGTCGCCAGGTTCTTCGAAATCAAACGTAATTCCGGGAGCGAACGGGCGGCACTTAATCTGGCGGACGGCCCCTGAATCGTGCATTTCCCCATCCGTGACAAAGGCCCCTCCGATCTTGCAGGCTGGCAGGGTTGCCCCGGTCTGGGGGAGTTTCAGGGTGACCAGCACCTTGGCGGCAGGGGGCAGGATCACCTCGCAGGTTCGTGAGTGCAGACTTTCTTCGGAGAGCGAGACCGGACCAGCGCCATCGCTGTAGAGGTCGACTTTAAAGCACTTGGAGGCGGAAACCGCCAGGCTCACATTCTTGGAGTCGCTGGGCAGGGAATGGTAAACCCACTGCCCCTTCTCGTCCGTTTTCTCAACATTCAGCGATCGTTCGATCCAAGTATCACCATCCTTCACACTGCCGAAGATTTCGACACTGGCATCCTTGATCGGCTCTCCCGCCGTATTGCGAACCACCCCACCGATGGTGCGGGCGGGGGTTAAAATCAGCTTTTTGATTTCATTGGATTTCATTTCTTCCCAGCCCCAGTCTTCCGCGGTATAGCCATCTTTATCGAAGGACAGCGTGCCTCCAGTTTTACCGTCGGGACCCAGCGGAACCTTCGCCAGGCCCTGCGCATCGGCCACGATGGTTAGCTCTGGCAGTGGCAAGTCTTTGAAGGTGCGATTCTGCACGGAGATTTTCACCCCGGGCACCGGACGCCCCAAGGGGTCCCGGCATTCCAGAACGAACGTGATCCCGTTCTTGGGGACCTCTGCCTTGCCTGCAGCTTGCAGTAATTCCTTCACGGCCGGACTGGTTTCCCAGTATAATTTACTCTCAAACCACGCTCCGCCGTAGGACAGATTCAGCGTCTGATCCCGACCGTAGCAAAAGCAACGGAGGATGGGCACGGTGTCTCCGAAAACTTCCATCTGGGCAAACTTCGTCTTCATGGGACTGTCCGCGGCATCATCATCCTGGTGGTTAAATTCGTAACAATAAGAGCAGGGAAGTTTCGGGTCGGGATAGACTCCACTGCCCGCCGTGTGCTCCGCATTGTCGGCCGGAGACAGGAGGATCGACTTATCGGCCAGGAAATCCGGCACCAAATCAGACAGATGCTGCGGCAGTTCCCCATTTTCATCCACAAACCGAAACAGGGCGTTGCGAATTTTCTCCATGTGCTCCCGATCCGTCTGCTTGTCTTCCGCCTCGCCTGCGGTCAGTGGTAAAGTTACCGCCGCCGAGTTGACAAAACATATCCATAAAAGTGCCGAAAAAAAGGTCCGCATGGAGCGGACGCTACCACAACGACAGCCCTCCTGCCAAGGGCGTTTGTGCTAAAACCACGACCCCGCCGAAGCAAACGGGCAGGGGGGGGCGTTGGCAGACCACGTGCTTGACCGCTAGGAATCAAAATTCCGTGCGCTGCTTGGCCTTCGCGCTTTGCAGGTCGATCCAGTCGATTTCTACTGGATGCTTTTGCGCGGGGAGGTAGAGGCGGAGGATTCCCAGCGGGCCGGCGGCGGGGACTTGGACGGTGATTTCCTGCCAGTCGGTTTTGGTGATTTCAAAAGGAACGGACTTGGCGTCGGGAGCTTTGGGGGTTGGTAACCACTCTACCTTTCCGGCTCCGATTTCGGTGGCGTGGACGCGAAATTTTATGGTGGTGGGCCCGGATAGTTTCCCGGCGGAGAAGCCCAGGAAAGGAGCCTCGCCCTGGCCAGTGACGGTGAGGATGCCTTTGGTGACGGTGGCTTCGCAAGCGCGGGCTTTCCAGCCATCGAGCGGATCTGTGGGCGCTGCGCTGGCTTTCTCAGCGGTTGCGTTGGCCTTGTAATTTGGATTTGGCAGCGGGACGATCGCCTTGGTATCGGTGAGGAATTTGGTGATCAGGACGTCGAGTGCTTTGACGCGCTCCGGCTGTGCGGAGGCGAGATCTTTGGTTTCTCCGATGTCGTCTTTCAGATTATACAGTTGATAGCCATGGGCTCCATTGGCACCCTCATGGAACATGCGGAGGAGCTTCCAATCGCCTGCGGTGACGGTAACGGATGGTGGTGGGCAGTCGGGCACTTTACCTGGGCTGTGCGGGAAAAAGGTGAAGATGGCTTCGCGTGCGAGCTGCTTTCCAGCCAGCAACGGGGCGATGCTCACGCCGTCAAACTTCTGCTCTGGCTGTGGTTTCAGTCCGAGGAGTTCGAGGAAGGTGGGATAGAAATCCGTGATCTGGATCGGCGTGTCGTTGCGACTGGCAGGCGTGGTTAGTTTAGGCCAACTGACGATGCAGGGGACACGCACGCCACCTTCGTAAACGGTGGCTTTGCCGCCCCGCAGCGGCTTGTTGCTGGTGGGCGTGGTGCCATCCACTTCGTTATACATGTTGCCACCGTTGTCGGAGTAAAAGACGATGGCAGTGCGCTCGTTGAGGCCTAACTTGTCCAGCGCGTCCAGCAATTTGCCGACGTTATCGTCCATGGATTCGACCATGGCGGCGTAAGTGGGGCTGCGTTGCGGGTCCTTGGGGTCGATCAATTTCCGATACTTCTCGATCAAGGCTTTCTTGGCATCGAACGGAGCGTGGACCGAGAATTGCCAGTAGTTGAGGAAGAACGGCTCATCTTTGTGCTTGGTAATCCATGCCACCGCTTCGTCGCCCATGCGATCTTCGATATGCTCTTCGGGCGTCCGTTCCACGAAGTCTTTGAATTTCCATGGTGCCACATAGGTTCCCGCAGGACCAGGGCCAGAGGTATGGGGGAGGTCCACGTCGAAACCTTGTTGCAGCGGGGAGTAGGGCTCGGAGCCCAAGTGCCATTTCCCAAAATGACCAGTGGCATAGCCTGACTGCTTAAGCGCTTCGGCCAACGTGAAATACTTGGTGTCCAAGCGAGTCGCGCTTTGGCATTCCAATTGTTTTTTATTGGCTGGAGCGGTCGCTTGCACGCTGGCGGTGAGTTTCACCTCCGGTAAATGACAGTTAGGAGCGGTGATGCCGATGCGTGCTGGACTCAGCCCAGTGAGCAGGCTGGCGCGGGTGGGGGAGCACAGTGGACTGGCGGAGTAAGCTCGGGTAAAGAGCATCCCCCGCTGCGCCAAGCGTTCCAGATTCGGCGTGCGATATAATTTCGTCCCGCCGTAGAGTGTTGTATCGGACCAGCCGAGATCATCTGCGAGAATGAAGATGATATTGGGTCTCTGGGCTGCGGAAGCCTGAATGCAAAGTGTTGCAAGTAAGGAGAAGAGTAAGGGGCGCAAGAGGAGGGAGAGTTATAAATGGAAGTGAAGACTGGAACAGGGGCATCGGCATGCTGTTGGAGCGTTTGCTTTGAGCAGGAGTAGCGCAGTTAAGACAATTGCGGAGAGTTAGCCAAATCTCACACGCAAAATGGAAATTCTGGCATACGCGATGAAGCGTGCCGGCTGACACCATCGTTCAGTCGCAAGCCATGGTATCGCGCCTCTGACGGATTATCGGGGGTGGAAAATCCCGTGCGGCATGACGAACCGACGGAGCTTTGATCATTTTCACATAGTGGGTGGCGTTTTGGCCAGGAAATCCGCTGGCAGCAGGCGCCGGAATCGTCACCCCGCAAATCCCGCAGCGTTTGCGCTTCAGCGTTGTCGGAATCGCTGGTCCGACCACAAGTCTTCACCGGTGCCGCCGGCAGCAAAGGCCTGTGGTCGCACGCTGCGGCGGATATCTGCGAGGGAAGACAGCACCTGAAGCACGAAGGCGGCGGAACCAAGGACCGTTCCTTGCAACAGGCCGCTCTGGTGAAGTCTCAATGCAGCAGTGGATATTCCCGTGAGGATTTGTCGATACCAATTCACCGCCGCTTTCGTTTGGCTCATTTGCGCCAGCGATGCTAGCCCTCGCTGGCCTGCTGCACTTCCCGCTGTAGCGCTGCCGTAACCGGAATACGGATAATCCTCCGGGCGTTCCACCAGACCTTCACGCAGGGGGATCAAATCTATGTAGCTTGCCACTACATGAAGCGGATTATGCTCCTCCCGAGACTCAATGAGGATGCTTTTGAATCGCTCAGTCCAGAGCGTGCCCTTGGTATCGTGAGCGCGGTTGTGCCACATGGTGAACCGTTGTTTGAGCAGCTTCATGAATACCGACAGGTCATGCATGCGCGCCTGATGGTCCGCGATTGCCTCCTGCCACAATACATCTTCCAAAGAGCGCTTACATTCACGGAAGACATCTCGAAGTTCCGCTTCAGTCTCTATTCCATAAAGATGGCCAACCCGTTTCATCAACTCGTCGGGATCTAATGCGGCATCAGCAGCTGACTTTTGTGGAACTCGAATCAAAAGATGGCAACGATGGCTCATGATACAGTAAGTCAGCACCTCCACGCCACAGTAACAGGCGACTCGGTGCAGGAGTGCTTGAAGATGGATCTTCTCCCCATCACCCAGCCACCATTGGCCTTGAGTGATACTAAAGACGATGTGGTAACAGGCTGGTAGTTCGATGATTTTGAGGCGGGGGCGACGCATGGAGGTAAGCGGGGGAATGATGGCAGGCTAACGCGCTACTAAGGCCATGTCAATAAAATTAGGGACTGTCCCTAAATTATTTTTCTTGGGCAAGTGAACTTTGTTTTAGGCTTGCGGACCGGTTGCGATTCTGTGGGTTGGGGGTTAGATGACACATGTTGTTGCCTCTCTCCTATCGGTTCGATCTTGCAGCCACGATCAATTCTGGTCAGGTGTTTCATTGGTATGAGTTTCGTGATGGGTGGTTGGGCACGATTGGGGATAATGCAGTTTTTATTCAACAAACGGCAAACGGTTTACTGATCATCCCGGACGTTATGGCAGCGGCGGTCGCGGCTTATTTTGCCTTGGATCACGATTTCACTGCCATTCTCCAGACCTTCCCGCCGGACGATGTTCCTTTGGCTGAAGCTGTGGCTTATGCGCCGGGGTTGAGGATCATGCGGCAACCGCTTTGGGAGTGCTTGGCGACTTTCGTTACTTCGTCCCTGAAACAAGTGCCTCACATTCGGCAAATCTCGCTGACTTTACGAAGGAAGTTCGGCTTTCCGGTTCCGGCATTGTTCCCCGATGCCCCAACGCTGTTTACCTATCCAACCCCGGAGGCGCTTGCGGTTGCGGGGGAGGAGGCTCTGCGTGCCTGCGGTTTGGGGTATCGGGCGGCATTTCTGCATCGCACGGCGGCGGCTTTGGCCAATGGGGAGGTCGATCTATCAATGCTGGCTGGATTATCGGATGATGAGGCGCGTGCTACTTTGATGCGATTCCACGGGGTGGGGGAGAAGATTGCCAACTGTGTGCTGCTGTTCGCGTGTGAACGTCTGGCCTCGTTTCCGATTGATGTTTGGATTGAACGGGTGCTGCGGCAATTCTACTTCGCGAGAAAACGAAACGTCACGACCGAGCGGATTCGTAAATTTGCGGCTGGCCATTTTGGGCCGTATGGTGGCTATGCTCAGCAATTTCTTTTTCATCTTGCGAGGATGACGAAGTTGGAGGCCAACTCATGAATGTTGCGCATGGGACCCGCAGATAATCCGTGGTTGCATCCCCGGCTGGGCTCTCTACATATGCCGCGCGCCCGCTTTCGGAATTTCACCCCCGGCTCCCAAACGGTTTTCCCAGACCTTGGGTAGCGACGCTATTGCAAATTCATCCATCCCCATTCTCTCCTACTACAATGAATCACACGATCCTCCAAAAAGCAGCAAACGAAGCCCGTGGCTTGGCCATGGATGCCGTCCACAAATGTTCTTCCGGTCACCTTGGTCTGCCCTTGGGCGCGGCGGAAGTTGGGGCGGTCTTGTTCGGCTCGGCCTTAAATTTTGACCCTGCCGCCCCGCGCTGGCTGAACCGGGATCGGTTCATTCTGAGCGCTGGTCATGGCTCCATGTTTATTTACAGTTGGTTGCATTTGGCGGGGTATAATCTGAGTCTGAAGGAGTTGGAGAATTTCCGGGTCATGCACAGTTTGACCCCGGGGCACCCGGAATTCCACGAAACCGAAGGTGTGGAATGCACCACTGGCCCGCTGGGGCAGGGGATTGGCAATGGGGTGGGCTTTGCTCTTTCCGGTAAAATGGCCGCTGCGAAATATAACACTGCTGATCACAAGATTATCGATAACCACATTGTCGTTCTGGCGGGTGACGGATGCCTGCAAGAAGGGGTGGCTCGTGAGGCGGTGGCGTTTGCGGCTCACAATCATTTGGATAACCTAATCCTGATCTATGACTCCAATGATGTCACGCTCGACGCCATGGCGAAGATGACTCAGAGTGACAGCACGGAGGCTCTCTACACGGCCCTGGGCTGGGAAGCCGTTACCATCGATGGCCATAATCTTGACGCCATCGCTGCCGCCGTAGCTCACGCCAAATCTAATGACAACGGCAAGCCGAAAATCATCATTGCCAAGACCATTATTGGCAAAGGCATTCCTGAAGTGGCCGGGACGGCCAAGGGTCATGGTGAAGGGGGGGCGAAGTTCGTCGATGCCGCCAAGGCTGGGCTGGGCATCCCGGCGGGAACCCATTTCCATGTGAGTGATGACGTTCGGGCTTACTTCACCGACCGCAAAGCAGCCCATGCCAAGGCTCATGCCGCATGGGAAACGAACTTCAAGGCATGGGCCGCCGCCAATCCCAAGCTGGCCGTGGAACTGGCCGCTGCGCTGAGCGGGAAACTGGAGGCGGACGCACTCCTGAAGTTGATCCCTGAGTTTGCCGCCGAGAGCAAAGCTGCCACGCGGAACAGCGGTGGAGACATCCTCAACCACATTGCCAAAGCCGTGCCACACCTGATCACAGGCAGTGCGGATTTGTTTGGCTCCACGAAAAATTATATCAAGGATGGTGGCGACTTTTCCGCCGCGAACAACACCGGGAGAAACATCTGGTTCGGCATTCGGGAACACGCCATGGGGGCGATCTGCAACGGGATTGCCTACGATGGCCTCTTCCTCGGGAGTGGAGCAACGTTCCTCGTTTTCGCGGACTACGTCCGTCCGAGCATCCGGATTGCTTCGTTGGCGAAATTACCTGTCACTTATATCTTCACGCACGATTCCGTGGGCGTGGGAGAAGACGGACCGACGCACCAACCGGTGGAAACGGTTAGTGGTCTGCGCGTGATTCCTAACTTGGACGTGATCCGTCCAGGTGACAGTGAGGAATGTGCCGCGGCTTTTGCCGCAGCCTTCAGTCGCCAGGATGGACCCACTTTGCTGGCGCTGAGCCGTCAGGATTTGCCGAATCAAGGGGGCACGCCAGCGAGCGTCCGTCGCGAAGGCACGCTCAAGGGCGGTTACGTTTTGGTGAAGGAAAAAGGCGCGCTAAAGACGATCATCCTCGCCACTGGTTCGGAGGTCCAGCATGCCGTGGTGGCTGCTGGTAAACTGGGCGACGGCGTGCGCGTCGTATCTCTCCCATGCTTCGAGCGATTCGATCGTCAGAGTGCGGAGTATCGGGAATCGGTGCTGCCCGTCGCTTGCACCAATCGGCTCGCGATTGAAGCTGGTGTCACTGGTCTGTGGTGGAAATACGTTGGCACCCAAGGTCAAGTGCTGGGGATCGACCGCTTCGGGATCAGTGCTCCAGGCAATCAAGTTATGGAAACGCTGGGCATGACGGCGGACCATATCGTCAAGGCACTAAGCTAGACGGAAAGTAAATTCACCACCAAAGGGGACATTGAGGACGGCATCGGTCTTGATGTCCCTTTTGTTATTGGCTAGCTCATCAGGGATTCCATGGCCTCACAGACGCGTTCTGCGGAATCCAGATGGCCCAGGCTGGCCATGTTGGTGGACAGGCTGGTGCGCACTTCTTGGTTATTGAGGAGATCCGTCAGCAGACTGGCCATACGGGTGCCGGTGAGGTCGCGCTCCTGAACCATGAGGGCGGCTTTGGCCCGGACGAAGACTTCGGCGTTTTTCGTTTGGTGGTCGTCTGCCGCAAAGGGGTAGGGGATCAGGATGGTGGGCAGGGCGAATGCGCTTAATTCTGTTAGGCTGGACGCGCCCGCCCGGGAAATGCAAACACTGGCGATGGCGTAGGCCAACTCCATGCGCTGGCAAAAGGGGGCCACGTGAGCATTGAATGCGGTGGAGGCATAAGCTTTGCGGACGGCCTCTATTTCCTGAGGTCCGCTCAAATGAATGAACTGCACGGCTTGGGGGTCCAAGTGCGCCAGCGCCCCCAGCACGGATTCATTCACTCCACGGGCACCTTGGCTGCCACCCATGACGAGCACGACGGGAAGGTCTGGGTTGAGTTGGAAAAAGTTCCAAGCCTCTGCGGGATCCACTTTGGTGCGCAGGGCGTTGCGCAATGGCGTGCCGACGACACTGGTTTTGGCGGCCGGAAAATGGCAGGAGGCTTCTCCTAATCCTAACAGGACTAGATCACAAAATTTAGCGGACAGGCGGTTGGCCTTCCCGGGAAACGCGTTGGAGTCGTGGAGCAGGGTTTTGAGCTTCAGCTTACGTCCCGCATACAGTGGCGGCAATGAGGTGAACCCTCCCATTCCCAGAACGATATCTGCCCCGAACTCTTGCAGTAGCTTCTTGCAGGCTCGGGTGGTCTTAAAGAATTTCCAGACGAATTGGATCATCCGCAGCGAGAGCATCGGCGGCATGGCGATGGCAGGTAGTTTCTCAAATCTTAAATCCTGATGGCCTTCGGTGGCGAGAGCGTCGATTTGCTTCTCGGAAATGAGGACGATGCAGGAATGTCCGCGTGCCTGCGCGGCCTGGGCGACAGCAATGCCAGGAAATAAATGGCCTCCAGTGCCCCCGCAGGCGATAACGATTTTGAGTGGCATGTTCTATTAGAGGGCGGGGGTGAGTTTGGCTCTGCCCAGCACGGGTTCGTTGGCGACGAGGCGGGCAGATTGACGGTGGATGTTGAGCAGGATACCCACGGCACACAAGAGACTGACCATGTTGGTTCCGCCAGCGCTAACAAATGGCAGGGGCATGCCTTTATTGGGCAGGAGTGCGGTGGTCACCCCGAGATGGATTACGGCCTGCACTGCGATAAGGCAGACCAAACCGAAGCCGAGGAGCTTACCGAAGCGGTCGGGCGCATGAATGGCGATCAGGAATCCAGCCACGACCATGGTGAGGTAACACCCGATCATGAAGAGACAGAACCATCCACCAAGCTCTTCGCCAATCACTGACGAAATCATGTCGCTGTTGGCATAGGGGAGGGAACCCATTTTCTGATGGCTGTTGCCAATCCCGAGGCCAGTGGGGCCACCGGAACCATAAGCCAGGAGCCCGGCGTATTGTTGCCAACCGTCTCCGCTGCGGGCCTTCTCCAAATCCAGATAGGCGGTGATCCGTCCCAAGCGCTCTGGGTCCCGCAGCACGACGAAGGTGAGCGCTGAAAGTCCGCCCAAGCACATGAGGCCAAGATACCGCAAACGGGTGCCGCCGGCATAGAGCACCGAAATGGAAGCAACGGCCAGGAGGGCGGCATTGCCCAGATCGACCTCCGCTGCGATCGCGATGATCAACGCTCCCACTATGAGCATGGGCCAGAGGAATCCATGGAGAAATGATTTCCGCAGTTCGGCCCAGTGGGCGCACCAAGTGGCTACCGCGATGATCCCCACGATTTTGGCAAACTCTGAAGGTTGAAAAATGAAACCCAGTCTGATCCAGCGATACGCCCCATTTTTATATACCCCAATCATCGGCAGGAAGCAGGCCAGGAGCGCGATCAAAGCGATGGCATAAAGGACTTTCGACCATTGAGCATAGCGCCGATAATCCAGCCAAGCGGTGAACCATAGGCCAAGCAGACCCAGGCCAATGAAGGTGGCCTGATTTTTCGCGTCGTAATATGGGTCCGTCACGCCTTTGGGCTTTATCGTATAGGGACCGATGCTGACCTGCATGATCACCCCGAGCACCAGCAACAGTAACATGGTGCCGAAAAGGAAGGCTGCACTTTTACGAGTCATGGTCGATGGATAGTTAGGTGTTGGGAAGGGAAATTTGGCGGCAGGCAGGTCGGCCGCACGTTGGTTTAAATGGTCCGATTAGTCTGCGGGAGGGAGTTTGATTTTTTGGCCCACCCGCAATTTGGAAGCATCGACGATCCCGTTGTAGCGCATGAGTGCTTTTTCGGTAACGCCGCGTCGTTTCGCGATGCCGAAGAGCGTTTCCCCTTTGCCCACGATGTAGGTTTTGCCACTCAAGGTTGTCTTGGTGGTGCTGGCCGCAGTAGCGTTAGCTTTCACGGGGCCGCCGATGGTAGTGTGCGGGGTTTTGGTTGGGGCTGGAGTTGAGATTTGCGCCGCCGCTACTTGCTCTGGGTTGGGGACATACTGGTTATACGCCCCGCCCGGATGAGCTGGGGGAGGTTGGCTGATGATTGGCTTTGGCTCCAGGCGCGCGCTGCCGTTCCCGGTGATGAGTCTCGGGGTGGGGATTTTCACGAGGCGGCCAACGTTGATTTCGATGTCGGGGTTGACCTGGCGGAGTTCTTCAACGGTGATCCCGCGGGATCTTGCAATAGACTCCCACGTCTCATCCATCCGCACCATGTAGTCTGTGGTATTGATTGGGGGGGCTGGAGTGCGGGTTACCGGCACCTGCCGTGGGGTTGCAGGACGTGCTGTCGGAGTGGCTGGAGGGGTGGAGCGATCCTTAACGGAAGTGGTGGCCGCGATGGCCGCTTTGGCGGGCGGAGCGTCGGCCACGGGATCATGACCATAGTAATGGAACGCCACCAAGCCACCAACAGCCACTAAGTGCAATGCCAGCATGCCGATGAACATGCGGGAAGTCTTCACTTGCGGAGGTTCGCCACTGGTCCACTGACCTTCGCTGGTAACATTGGCCGGCATGACATGACTGCGTTTGGATTTACGACGACGGGGTGCCTGCGCTTTGAGAGCTTCGCGTTTCTCGCGCAGGTTTCGGACTTTGGTGTTAGTGCTGGTCGGCATTTTGGTAGTTAGGTAAGAGTGGAGACAATTTCGGCAAAGGTGTTGCCGCGGTGATCGTAGCCGGTGAACATGTCAAAGGATGAGGTGCCAGGGGAAAAAAGAATCGTCTGGCCTGACTTGGAGACTTGGTAGGCGCGGGTAAGGGCTTCCGCCAGATCGACGCAGGCGTGAGTGGGGACGGTAGCACCCCAGGTGGCGACGAGTTCATCTTTGATTTCGCCAATGGTGAAGACCGCTGCGACTTTGTCTTTGATCAAGCCGGTGAGGGGCCGGTAGTCCAATCCCTTTTGCTTACCGCCGGCAATCAGAATCACCTTCTTGGTAAAGCCGCGGAGGGCGCTCTCCATGGCGTGCAAGTTAGTGGCTTTGGAGTCGTTAAGAAATTCGCGGCCTTTCACCTTGGCGACCAATTCACAACGGTGCCGCGGTGGGCGGTAAGCTTGCAGGGTGTTGATCATCACGTCGAATTGCACCCCGACGGCCGCGGCTGCGGCCATGGCGGCCATCACGTTTTCTGCGTTATGCAATCCGCGCAGGTTGGTCTGAGCCATGTCGAGGAGCATTTCGTTGCGATGCCAAATTTTCCCCATGCGCACGTGGAACTCCGTATCGCCCCGGAAAGCGCTGAAGGTGACCTGCCGTGCCGCCAGTGGCGGATAGTCTTCTGCCCCATTGATCACGGCCACGTCTGCGGTGGTTTGGTTTTCGAAGATGCGTTGTTTGGCTTTGCGGTAGGCTGCCAGATCCGGATGGCGATCCAGGTGATCCGGGGCGAAATTTAGCCAGACGGCTACTTTGGGGTGGAAAGTTTCAATCATTTCTAACTGAAACGAACTGACTTCCAGCGTGTAAATATCGACTGGAGTGCCTTCGGTGATCAGCTCAGAAAAGGCCACCCCGTAGTTGGCCCCAGCAATGGTCTTGATCCCGGCCCCCAGTAAAATTTTCTCAATCAATTCCGTCGTGGTAGTCTTACCATTCGTTCCGGTAATGGCGATGACTGGTTTGTCGCTATTTTGGTAGGCGAACTCCAATTCGCCAAGACAGCGCACCCCAGCACCAAGGTAGCGGGCTGCAAGCGGCCACGCGGGATCTATCCCGGGGCTGAGGACCACGAGGTCAAATTTCCGCCGACTCATCAAGGCGGCCTTGCCTAGCAAAACCGAGAATTCCTGGTCCCGCATTAGCTTCGCCCGTTGCTGCACGACCTCGCTGTCAGAAGAATCCAAAATGGTGACCTCCGCTCCGAGCTTTTTGGCCAGACGCGCGGCGGCCATGCCACTCGTGGCACAACCTAACACCGCTATCGTCTGTCCAGTGTATTTCATGAATTTATCTGAGTTTCAGGGTCGCCAGGCCAATGAAAGCACATACAATGCCGATAATCCAAAAGCGCACCACAACTTGAGTTTCCTTCCAGCCACAAAGCTCAAAATGATGGTGCAGGGGACTCATCCTAAAGACCCGGCGGCCTTCCCCGTATTTCTTGCGGGTATACTTGAAGTAAACGCGCTGAATGATGACCGAGGCTGCTTCCACCACGAAGACCCCACCGACGATGACCAGCGTGACCTCTTGCTTGCAACTGATTGCCATAACCGCCAACCCGCCGCCGATGGCGAGTGCGCCCGTGTCTCCCATGAACACACGAGCCGGGGCGCAATTAAACCAGAGGAAGCCAATGGTGGCTCCGAGCAGGGAAAAGCTAACGACGGCCATCTCCCCGGAAAGTTGATTGTAGGGCAGATTGAGATACTCCGCAGAACCCTTGGTGCCTTGGAGATAATTGAAGATGCCATAGGTAAAGGCCACCGGGATGGTGCAGCCGGTAGCGAGGCCATCGAGGCCGTCGGTCAGGTTCACGGCGTTGGAAGAGCCGATGATGACGATCATGAAAAAGGGCACGGTCCACCATCCCATGTCCTGGATTACCGCGGTTTTGATAAACGGAATCCAGAGTTGGCCGAAGTATCCCGGGTTGGTGCGATAAATCAGGACCGCCACGATGGCTGCCACGATGAATTGAAAGACCAGTTTGAAGCGCTCGCTAACGCCTTTGCTGTTCCGCTTGGTGACTTTCAGGTAGTCGTCCCAGAAGCCCAGAATGCCGAGCGTAACCACCGCAAAGACCGTCAACCAGATGTAGGGATCTGTCCAGTGGCAGCAGAGCACCACCCCCAGCGCGAACGCCAGCACGATCATGATCCCACCCATGGTAGGGGTGCCCTTTTTTCCTTCATGGAGCGCAAACAGTTGGTTCACTTCTTCCGCGGTGCGGATGGGTTGCCCCATCTTGAGCGAGAGCAGCTTCATGATGACGCGATTGCCAATCAGGAGGACAAAGGTTAGCGAAATCAACGCGGCCATGATGGCGCGAAACGATTCGTATTGCAGCACGTTGGTGACCTTTTTCCAAAAGTCATGTTCGCCTGCGTTGGCTTTGAGCAGTTCGTGAATCCAGTAAAGCATGGTTAGGCGGTAAAGTGTTCGATGATCTTTTCCATGGCGGCAGAGCGGCTACCCTTAATCAGGATAAGATCGGCGGCATGGGCGGTGGTTTGTAAGAATTTGGCGCACGCCGCAGCATCAGCAAAAGCATGGATGGCGGTGGTCGGAGTTTCCCGGAGCGCGGCTTGGGCACCTTCTGCGATCAGTCTGGCGTCGGTGTCACCTACGGTGCAAAGCAGAGGGAATTTTCCCGCCACGACGTTGGCACCTAATTCTCGATGGGCGGCGGCGGCATGAATTCCCAGTTCACCCATCCGGCCCAGGACGACGATGCGGCGGCCGGAACATTCGCAACTGAGCAGGGTTTGCAGGGCTGCTTTCATGGAATCCGGATTTGCGTTATAGCTATCGTCCAGAAAAGTGAGTCCTCCCGCCAGACGCCATTGCAGGCGGCCGTGGTTGAGGCTGGCGGATTCCAACCCGGCAATGATGGTTTCAGCCGGCATCCCGAAATGATATCCGGCTGCCGCCGCCAGTGCCGCATTGCCAATCATATGCCGCCCTGGCACCGGCAGATGAACGGGCAGGGGATCGAGTCTGGGGAATTGCAGATCAAAGTTACTGCCAGAGAGGTCAGCGGTAACATTACTCACCCGGACATCCGCCTGCTCGCTGAAACCAGCCGTGAGCACATATCCCGCCGTGCGCTCCGTCAGCACCGGGGTGAAGTCGTCGTCCGCATTGAGGATGACACAACCGTCTTCCGGCACCTCTGCCGCCAGATCCCCCTTCTCTTGGGCGATGGCTTCCCGGCTGCCCAAAAACTCAATGTGGGCCGTGCCGATGTTGGTAATGATGGCCGCATTCGGCTGCGCGATGGCGGCCAGGGGAGCAATTTCACCACGATGATTCATGCCCATTTCCAGCACCGCAATTTCGTCTTCCGCAGCGATGCCTAACACCGACAAGGGCAGGCCGATGTGGTTGTTCAGATTACCTTTGGTGGCGTGGACGTGAAACGTCTGGGACAGCACTGCGGTAACAAAATCCTTTGTGCTCGTCTTGCCATTGCTGCCCGTGATCCCCAACACCTTGCCGCCCCAAGCCTTGCGCCAGGCTGCGGCCATGCGTTGCAGGCCCGCTAATGTGTCCTCCACCAAAATAACCGCCCCCGGCGGATAGGCCGGCAACTCTCGGGCGACCAGAAAGGCTTGCGCACCAGCGGCGGCAGCTTGATCCAGGAAGTTGTGGGCATCAAAGTTCTCACCCGCCAACGCCACAAACAAACTCTGCGGAGGCAGGCTGCGGGAATCTGTGGACACGGCTGGGATCATGGCCGTGGGATCACCCTGCAAGAGGGTGCCTCCAGTCCAGTCAACGAGCTGTGCTACAGATTGCGGTTTCATTCCGGGGCCTCCCGTCTGGCCCGCAGGTAGAAGCTGGCTACTCTGACATCATCAAATGGGATCGTGCGGTCCGCGAAGATTTGATAGGCCTCGTGACCTTTACCAGCCAGCAAAATGATGTCGCCATCGCGCGCCATTTCGATGGCCAGCTTGATCGCCTCCTCCCGGTCTGGGATCTTGGCGTAGCTCTGACCCCGCATGCCCACGGCCATGTCGTCGAGAATTTTGGCAGGATCTTCACTGCGGGGATTGTCCGATGTTAGGATGACGCGATCGCTATAGGTTTCCGCCATGTGCGCCATGAGCGGCCGCTTGGTGACATCGCGATCCCCACCGCATCCGCAGAGGGTAATGATTCGTCGAGGATTGAGCCCCCGCAGAGTTTTGAGCACATTTTCCAAGGCGTCCGGGGTGTGGGCATAGTCCACGAAGACCCGGAAGTTGCGCTGCGGTCCCACGCTTTGCAGGCGACCCGGGACTTGCGGCATTTTGGCAATGTGGTTGGTGGCTTCCCGCAGATTGAAACCCATGGCATTCACCGCCGCCAGCGCTGCCGCAGAATTGAAGACATTGAAGCGACCAATGATCGGCAGGCGCACAATCATGGTGCGACCTTTCACTTCCAAGGTAAAGCTGGAAGTGGTAATGGTGGTGGTGATATCAGCAATGCGGAAATCTACTCCGTAGCTCATCCCGTAAGTCACGACCTGGCCGGTGCTGCGATACTGTTCGGCATATTTTTTACCGCTGAAATCATCCAGATTGATGATCATCTTGGACTTTCTTTTGTGCGCTTGCTGCGTCAACTGTTCAAAGAATCGACCTTTGGCAGCCCGGTAGGCGTCCATGGTGCCATGATAATCCAAGTGGTCCTGCGTTAAGTTAGTAAAGACTGCGGCATCGAACTCCACGCCCGCCACACGCTGCTGCTCCAGAGCATGACTGCTCACTTCCATGGCTACGCCGGCGCAACCGTTGTTGCGGATGAGATCCAGCAACCGTTGGATTTCCACACCGTCCGGCGTGGTATGGCTCGCGGGAATCGTCTCGCCATCCCCCAAATCATAGCGAATGGTGCCGAGAAAGCCGCAGCGGCCTTTGCTGGAGGCCATTAGATGTTGGATAATGAGCGCTGTCGTGGTTTTCCCGTTGGTTCCGGTCACTCCGGCCACTTTTAAATCGTTGGCCGGATGATGATAGAATTCGCTGGCTGCCACCGCCAACGCTTTGGCGGAATCTTTGACTTGAATCCAGGATCCGTTGTAATCCACCGGCACATCGCTTTCTGCAACAATTGCCAGGGCACCTTGCGTGATGGCTTGATCGATAAATTGGTGACCGTCGGTTTTGGATCCTCGCAGGGCAAAGAAGAGGGAGCCTGGAGCCACCTTGCGAGAATCGGCCGTCAACGACACCACGTCACCCTCCACAGGTCCGGCGGAGCGGGCTTGGGGCAGGGATTTGAGGATGGTAGATAGATTCATGGGGCGGTGAGCTTCCAGAGCGCAGGTCGGGAAACAAGAGATATTTGAAAGTTCTAGGGATGGCGGGGTTTGGCCACATGGGTCACGACTTCACCGGGCACTTCGTAATAGCGCAGGGCTGATTCCATAATGCGGCGGAAGACGGGTGCGGCCAGCTTGCCCCCGTAGAGTTGTTCTTTAGGAGCGCGCGGATCATCAATCACCACCACGCCAATGAGCTTGGGATTCACGGCAGGCGCGAAGCCCAAAAAGGAGACAACATACCGATCCTTATAGTAGCCCCCGCCCTCTTCTTTGGGCCGGTGGAGCAGGGCGGTGCCAGTCTTGCCTGCGATGTAATAATCACGGCTCTGGGCTTTGGTTCCGGTGCCGCGTTCCACCACCTCCAGCATGGCTTCCCGGGTGCCTTTGGCGGCGTTGGCTGAGATCACCCGCCGCCGGTTTGCTGGCTTGTGTTCTTCCAGCACGCGATTCCGCGAATCCAGCACGGCCTCCACCATATAGGGTTCCTGATACCAGCCGTCGTTCAGGATCACGCCCAACGCGGAGCACATTTGAATCGGGGTGACGGAGATATTGTAGCCAAAAGCCGTGCGGGCCAGCACGTTGTAGTTCCACTCTTTCGCTACGATGCCTCGCGTTTCCAGCCCGGTATGTTTCAATGGATCAGCCATGCCCATGAAGTTGGTGCGTTTCCCAAAACCGAAGCCATAGATGATGTCCTCAAATTTCTTCAGGCCCACGGTGCGGGCTAACTTGTAGGCGCCAATGTTACTGCTGTGCACCAGAATGTCGCGCACACTCAGGGAAGGGAACGCCTCATCATCGGTGATCCGCTCCACATCCGCGTCATCATAAGTCGGGCCATTGATCGCGATGTAGGTGTTCAGGTTGACTTTGGTGGAATCAAGCGCGGCGGCCACGGTGCAAATTTTCATGGTTGATCCCGGTTCGTAGATCCCAGTCGAGGCAGCATTCGAGGGTTGCTGATCTTTGTCCCAGGAATGCATCGCGCGGATGGCCATCGTCTTAGCGTCCAACAGCACCACCATCACGCGCGCCGGCTTCAGCGGCGGCAGATACACTTCTTTGGGATCATTCCCGGTCTGACTCAGGCAGGCGGCCACGATCTCCTTCAACGTCGTATCCAATGTTAGCCGCAGCGACTTGCCCTCTTGGGGGTCCACGATTTCATTTTGCACATTGGCGATTTCCCGCCCGCCCGCATCGACCTCATAGATGCGCTTGCCGTCAACCCCTGTCAGGTCTGCATCCCGGGCTAGCTCAATCCCACCTGTCCTCGGTCCACGCTCCTGTAGATTGCCGCTGGGGGGCGTTTGCACCGTTCCAATCAGCGGGAGTAGCTCGGGATCATTCAACGGCGTGCGACGGTAGAAGGAATTGATGCGCAGGCATCCCAACTGATTTTCCTGCATGATGCGATTCAAGCGGTTGGCTTGCAGAGCATTAATTTCTGCCGCCAGCACGGTTTGCCCGGAATCCCATTTGCGAGGGGCCCCCTTATCGGTGCGCTCTGTGATCAGCTTGGTAATCTCTTCTGGCGTGCGTTCCAAGGCTGGGGCTACGAGCGATGCCATCCACCAGATAAAGCGCTGCTGCATTTCTTTCTCATCCCAGGTGCGGCGTAACTCCGGCCAAGGGCGCTCCTCACTCTTGGCTAGAGCTTGCGCCATCCGATCCATGGCACCCAGGGACTTGGCCTTGCCAGTTTCCTTGTCAGGCTGGCCCCATTCCCGCATCGCCATATTGTCGAACACGACGGATTGCATGGCTTGATCACTGGTCAGGAGACGCATTTTGGTGTCCAAAATGGGGCCGCGGGCGGCAGGTAAGACATCCTCCCGCACCCGATTCCGATCCGCTCTGGCCGTCCAGACCTTGTATTCAATCATTTGCAGATAAAAGATCCGTGCCGAGATGGCGGTAAATGCCAACACCGCCAAGAACAGCGCCAAGGTAGCACGCTTAGTTAGGCAATAATCGCACTCGCGATCCAATGGAGTGATGCTTGGGCGCTTCATTTTATTTACGGGAACTGACCACGGTGCCATCAGGTTGCACGGTCAAAATTTCATCGACATCCGGATTGGTTCGCTTGAGATCGATGCCAAAGGAACTCATTCGGCTGAGGAGGGGGCCGCTCTTCTCCCGCTGGCGATTCCCTGAATCCAAGCGGCGGATTTCGTTGTCCAGACGTTGGATAACGTCAGCCAGTTGGTTCACTTCCTTGGCCTTCTCTTTCTGCTTCATGCCCAGCCACGTGTGGGCAATGCCGAAGGCACCCAGAATCACCACCACCAGCAGGATGTTCAAGACCAGCATGGGTTTCAGGGATGCGTCGTAGCTAAATTTGCCAATTCTCATAAAATGAATTTCAAGTTAGGGTTGAGTCGGAGAGGCGATGCGTTCCGCTACCCGCAACTTGCAACTGCGGGCACGTGGGTTGGCTTGGATCTCTTGGGGAGTGGCCACCACGGCTTTCCGCATCACCAGTTGGAAATGATAGTTGGGGTTGGGCCGCGGGCGGGGCCAGGACGGATGATCCAACTCGGCCTGGCTATGCTCCCGCAGGAAATGTTTCACAATCCGATCTTCCAAACTATGAAATGTTAGGATAACCAGACGTCCCCCTACTGCCAACCACTGAGGAGCGGCCGCCAAGGCTAGTTCCAAGCTGGGTAGCTCCTGATTTACCTCCAGCCGCAAGGCCTGAAACGTTCGGGTGGCAGGATGGGTCCGTCCCTTCTGGGGCACGACACTCGCTACGATGGCGGCAAGGTCTGTCGTCAAAAAAATCGCCTTCGTTGCCCGTCGCGCCACGATGGTCCGGGCAATGCGCCGAGCCGCCGGCTCCTCCCCATAAATTTCCAGCAAGCGACGCAACTCCGCTTCGTCCCAAGTGTTCACAATATCCTCTGCGCTGATCCCGGCATCGGGGTCAAATCTCATATCAAGTCTGCCCTCACGCATAAATGAAAATCCCCGTGCAGGGTTTTCCAACTGACGGGAACTGAGGCCCAAATCCAGGAAAATCCCGTCCAGCAATCGACTCACTCCAGCCGCTTCCATCAGGTTAGGGAAGTCTGCAAAATTTGCCTGAAGGGCCGTGAAACGCTCGCCATAGATTGGTTCCAAGCGGTGCCGAGCCCGGGCAATGGCGGCTGGATCCCGATCCGTCGCGAGGACTTGTGCTCCATTTTCTAAAAAAAGTTGGGTGTGCCCAGCACCGCCCAAAGTCCCATCAAAAACCAATTTGCCCGGATCAGGCCGCAGAAAGTGCACGGATTCTGGCCCCATGATCGGCTTATGATAATCCTCGCCAGCCCAGCCGCGCTCGCCCGCGGAGCCTCCACTGCTCTGCTCCTCCTCGCTTTGTTGCAAGCGCCATCCAGCCAAGGGTCGCCCCGGGCCCGCGCTCATGGTAGGGGCTCCTTTGGGCCATAAGGCAAGATGATGACACATTGTTCCCACCCACCCACGCGGCCGCGGACCCGAGGAGAGTCGGGCTGAGTGCGTTGGATTTAGGAATGGACTTGTCATCGGAATGTTTTTAGAATTACTCAGTATCCGCCAAGGGAATTTTTAGAATAACTGCATCCAATGTAGCAAAACTATGCCTGATTATCAAGACTTATTAAATAAATGCGTCCAAAAAATACTAGCTCCTACAAAAATTCAAATTTCCCTAAATGCAAGCCTGCTTCTCGAAAATGCTGATTTGCGAGGTTACGGACCGGGAGCTATGAAATTACGGATCGCATTTCACCTTGACCTCGCAACTGAAGATCAGTCCCGGGTCGCCCCGTTCGGCCAGCGTGTTTGCCAGCACGGCAATGGTTCGGCGTGGAATTGCGTCGTGCAGCGGCTTTCCTCCCACCACAATTTTCACAGCTTGCTCCAAATCCATCATGGCATCATTCAGGCGCACGATCACCTCCGAAGTGCCGCCAGGCTCAAGCTGGATCCTTTGCCCATGGCGCTGAGCCGTGATGGTGACGCCGGATTTGGCCTGTCCTGCAGGAATGGCTAGCCAATAAAGGCGATCATGGGTGACGTCGTCCTGCCGCCAGACGATTTTATCTGGGTGTGGATTGCGAGTGAACTTCTCCATCCATGGAATCGCCTTCCGATCCTGCAGGTCCATCCAGTGGCCCTTGCCCGCGTGGAGTTCGGTGAAATGTTCGTAGCCTGCCGGGTCGGCTGCACGCAACTTGTCGAGCTTGATACCCCAGGCGGAGGCCACTTCATTGCGCTTAAAGCCCATGTCATTGGCTCCTACTTGCAGGGCGAAGGGCACATTGCGCAAGCCATCAGGCACTGTTTCATTCGGATGGCCTGCCATCATGGCTGCTCCAGCCCAGCGATCCGCCATGCGCGGACCCAATTGGTAAACGCCATCGCCCCCGGCCGAGTAGCCCATAACGTAAACGCGATTGGGGTTCACGTGCTCCAAGATAATCATGTTTTCGATCAAGCGATCAAAGAGCGCGTCGATATGTGGCTCGTGCCAGAGATTCCAAGTATCGGTGGGAGCCCGGGGGGCCACGTAGATGCCTTCCGCAGGCTTGTATCCATTGGCCAGAGCGATCTGATTTTTCCACTGCGAATCATTAACCTCGGGAGCTGCATTACCACCGCCATGGAGCGAAATAAACAAGCTGCGACCTTCCGGAGTAGCGGTTCCGGGAAAGTCCACGGTGTCGAATTTCATCTTTTTACCTTGGGCCTCAATGACCTTGGCTTTCATTTCCGCTGTCCGCGTAGTGGTGATCCGAGTTACATGAGCGTCCCACAATAGTTTCTGTGCCTTGGCCGCATCGGCCTTGGTTAGCGCTACCTTGGTGAAGTCCCCCGAAGGAATCGCTCCTGCGGCCGGTGGAGGCTCCTTGAGCCACCCTTGCAGGGCCACCACGGCTTGGGCGGACTCCGCCGGGTTGGCAGACTCGGCACGCGCGGTCAAGTCCAGCCAGCAGGGGCAGATCAGAATGAGGAAAAATGCTAGTTTCATGGTGCAAGCTACAAAATGCCTCCACGTGGGAAAGCAGGAAATCACGTAGTCCAGCCTGAGGAGCGGCGTTAGGTCAGGTGCCGACTGCGCCTTGCGTTTCTGCTGAGCTGCGGTTCCTTGACGCAATCTCCCAACCTCCTTTCCTCCATGACCTTACAACCCGGATCGCTCGCGCCTCATTTCACTGCTTCTGTTATTGGTGGGGAATATGCCACCGAGACAACCATTTCCCTGAACGACTTTCTGGGCCAGGATCGCCCCGTGGTGCTTTATTTTTATCCCAAAGACAACACGCCCGGATGCACCAAGCAGGCGTGCGCGCTGCGGGATAACTGGTCGGAGGTGCGCGCCAAGGCGCAAATCTTCGGCGTCAGCACCGACAGCATTGCCAGTCATGCAAAATTTCAGAAGAAGCAGGATCTGCCCTTCCCCATCATCGCAGATCCAGAGAAAGCCATCGTGCAAGCCTATGGGGTGTGGGGGGAGAAGAGCCTCTACGGCATCAAATATACCGGCACGGATCGCAGCACGTTCATCATCAATCCAGACGGCACCATTCGCGCGGTGTTAGAGAAAGTTAAGGCCGGGCAGCATTTGGAGAAATTACTGGCCGCCCTGGCCTGAGGCTGGACTACTTCGTCTCGCTAATGCCCATGTCGATGCTCTGACCGCCGATCGTTTGGTGGCAATGCACGGCAATGGAGTTCTTGCCGGGCTTCAGCGCGCGCATCGCCTCGTCACTAACGGGAAGCGGCACATAGGTGCCGACGAATTTCTCCACCTTGGCTGCCAGCACGCCATTGAGGTAGATCTCCGCATTCTCATCATGCAGCACATGGAGCGTGAGCTTGGCGGGAATCGTTTCTGGTAGGAGGAATTCCCGAAGGAGATAAATGTCAGGCGATTTCCACGGCGTGCCCACGTTGCCCACTTCGTTGCCGAACACACCAGGTCCACTCAACCAGCCCTTGGCGGTAAATTCAGGTTTGAACCAATCGGCGGCCGGTTGATCGAAGGAGTAGCTCCAGAGCATCGGCTCATCCATGGAGGTGGCTAGTATGAACGGATTCGGGTCTGGGGGCAGGGGCAGGAACTTGCCTTCGTTGGCGGCGGTGGTGGTCGCGATGTCTGGTTTGATGATCGCCCGATCATACGTCAGCAGCCCGTTGCTTTCCTCCTCCACGTCGGTGAGTTGCGTGTAAACAAAGGCGCTCATGCCGCGCTCGGCGGATAATTTCCAAGCCTCCTTTTGCAGCGCTTGGTATTTTTTGGTCAGGGGATAAGCGGTGGCATAGACGCCTTGGTAACCCCAGGCCCCCTTGGACCACATGTGTCCATCCACCCGCATCCCCAAGCCGCCGAACTCCCCACAGACGGAGGCTCGCGTCGCTGATGGTAACTCACATTTCGGCGTGGGATAAGCGTGGGTGTCGTGAATGTCTCCCACATTTTGATCCGTCCAACCGCTGGCGTTATTCACTAATCGCGTGGGGTCCAGTTTGCGGGTGAGCGCCACCACTTCCGGCGTAGCATGCTGGCCCCAGCCTTCGTTAAATGTCGTCCACACCACAATCGATGGATGATTGTAGAATTGCGCAATTTCTTCGCGCCATTCGGTTTCGAATTGTTGCTTCGCGGAGTCCGAGAGAGTGCCGTCCTTGCCGTGGCCGAACATTTGCGGCATGTCCTGCCAGACCAGCACGCCCAATTTATCCGCCCAATAATACCACCGTTCGGGCTCCACCTTGGCGTGCTTCCGACTCATGTTGAAGCCGAGTTGCTTCGTCACTTCCAGATCGTAACGCAACGCTTCATCCGTAGGAGCCGTGTAGAGTCCATCCGGCCAGTAGCCTTGGTCTAATACACCGCGTTGAAAGACAAATTTGTTGTTGAGCAGGATCCGATTCTGCCCTTGCTCGTCCTTACCGAGGGAGATTTTGCGCATCGCGAAGTAGCTCGTGACAATATCTGTCCATGGGCCAACGGTGGTCTTAACTTTGATAGTGTAAAGATGCGGAGTTTCCGGGGTCCAGAGTTTGGCATTGGGGATGGCCACAGTGTGTTTTCTGTCGCTGCCGATCTTTTCTGCAAGAGCTAGGGGAATGCTCTGCTCATTGAAGCCGCCAATTTTTGTTTCTCCATCGTAAACTTCCACCAGCGACACGCCAATCTTTGGGGTAAAGACCAGAATTTCCACCTCACCAGCATCCACGTTAGGGGTGATCTTCAAAGATTGCACCCCGACCAGTTCTGGCACAGGTTCCAGCCACACCGTCTGCCAGATGCCGGATGCCGCCGTGTAGAAAATGCCGCCTGGCTTAATGCGTTGTTTTCCCAGCACCTGCGCGTCGTTGACACCCGCCGCCACTGGATTCCAAGCGCCCACCTCAAGGTCGTTTTCACCAGGCTTCAGATGCTCGGTAATGTCGAAACTGAATTCATCATAACCGCCCTTGTGATCCCCGATCAATTGTCCGTTGACGCGCACTAACGTGTGGTAGTTCACGGCACCAAAATGCAGCATGATCCTTTGGCTGCCGCTAGGCTCTGTGGGGCTGCTTTTCCCGCTCTTATTCCATTCTGCTGGCACCGTAAACTTTCGCTGACACCAGATGCGCTGGTCCGGCACACAGGGTTTGCCCACGCCGGAGAGTGCGGATTCATAGGGGAATGGCACCAAGATTTGCCCGTCATATTTCCCTGGGGTGGTAATGCTGCTGTCCGTTAGGCTGTAGTTCCAGAGACCATTGAGATTCAGCCAATCCTTCCGCACCAACTGCGGCCGCGGATACTCTGGCAATGGCGCAGCGGGATTCACGTCCTTGGCCCACTTGGTCATCAGAGGACCGGGAGCAGGCTTCCAAGAATCCGCCAAGGCGGATGACGCAAGGATTAACGAAACCAGCGAAAGGGCGAGGTGGAGGCGTTTCATAAAGGTGGCTGAGAGCTGGGTTGGTAAAATTTACTCAGAAGGTTGCAGGATAATCTGTGGACCGTCCGAAGGCTGGGTCACGAAAACACGTGAGTCACGGCCAAACTTCGTTTGATAGGCTCGCTGAATCTTCTGACCGATCAGTTCCGCCTGAGCCGTCGGCACCAAGGCCACACAGCAACCGCCGAAGCCCCCGCCAGTCATGCGGCAGCCATACGCACCCGCTTCGCGCGCAGCATTGGCGATGAAATCCAGTTCCTCGCAACTCACTTCGTAGTCTTTCCGCAGGGATTCGTGGCTGGCATTCATTAGTTCGCCTAACGTCTGCCATTGTCCCGCTTTCAGTGCGGCCACAGCGGCTAACGTGCGCTCATTTTCTGTGGTGACGTGATGCGCGCGACGAAACAAATGATCGCCTAACTGCACCTGCGCTGCCACGACCTGTTCCGTGGTCACCGCCCGCAGCGTGGTCACGCCAAGCACGGCGGCGGCCGCCTGGCAGTCAGCGCGACGCTTCCCATACTCGCCCTCGCTGAGATCATGTTTCACCATCGAGTTTATCACCAGCACGGAAACATCCCTCTGCGGCATGGGCACCAGTTCAAATTGCTGCGATTGACAGTCCAGCAACAACAAGTGTCCGGCTTTGCCGAAGGTCACGGCAAACTGATCCATGATGCCGCAGGGCGTGCCCGCAAATTCATGTTCTGCCTGCTGGCAGAGCAATGCTTTCTGCACGGGATCCAGAGTGGTGCCTGACAAAATTTCGCCCAACGTGGCGGTGGCCACTTCCAACGCGGCACTGCTGCTTAAGCCGCCGCCCGCCGGTAAATTGGCATAGATCACCGCATCGAACCCAGGCAGGATCGTGCCTGCATGGAGTAACCCTGCCAGCACGCCCCTCACATAATTGCTCCAGCCTGGGGCGCCAGGTAAGATCGGTTGCGTGAGATCGAGTTCCACTGGGAGATCCGACCGCCCTGCGCTCCAGAGTCGCACCAATGAATCCTCTCGTTTTCGTGCTGCGATCGCCACGCCCAGATCAATCGCCAGGGGTAAGACGAAGCCATCATTGTAATCCGTGTGCTCCCCGATGAGATTCACGCGACCGGGCGCAAACACCATACGCGTGGCCGCAGCGCCAGTGAGATCGCTGAAACATTTGAGGGGACTTTTGTGCTGGAGGGACATGCTGGAGGGGAATGGACAATCACTATTGAACACCGGTGGGCTTTTGTCCAAGAGGGAGCCGGTCAAACATTGTAGATATCGGGTCATATTCCCTCGGGGTAGATTCAAGACATCGGATTCATGTTGCAAGCAATGAGGCTTGATTCTGATACTTAAATACTGAATTTGTGCGTCCGATTTTCGAATTGATAGGAAGATGGGTCAAACAAATCTGTAGATTTTCGGCCAAATCGGTTTAGTTTCCCTGCAATGCCTAAGCGCCTCAAAAATCCTCCTGCCTCCGCTGCCCCGCACGTCGCCCTGCTGGTGGAAACCTCATTGGCATCAGGCCGGGAAATTTTGCGCGGGGTGGCGCGTTACGTGCGCGAAAACGGCCCTTGGTCGCTCTTCCACGCGCCGCGCGGACTGGAGGAAACGGTGCCTTCCTGGTTGGCGCGTTGGCAGGGCGATGGCATTATTGCCCGCATTACGACTCCAGCCTTGGCGAAGTTTATCAAGAAGATCAAGGTCCCGGTGATTGACGTGCTGGGACTGGTTCCGGCAAGTGGCTTTCCGCTCATCCATGTGGACGATCCCGAGATCGCGCGGCAAGCCTTTGCTCACTTGGCCGAGCGTGGATTCCGCCACTTCGCGTTCTTCGGACTGGCAGGGGAGAATTGGTCCGAACGTCGGCGGGAAGCCTTCATCACGGAAGCGCGACGATTCACTTCGCAGGATCACGTCTTGGAAATGACGCGCAAGGAAATTGAGCAAACCCCCTGGGAGACGCGGCAGGATCAGTTGGCTGACTGGCTGCGGCAGTTGCCGAAACCATGCGGCCTCATGGTCTGTAGCGATCAACGCGGGCCGGACGTGCTGGAAGCATGTCGGCGGGTCAGCATTCAGGTGCCGGATGAAATTGCCATCGTCGGCGTGGATAACGACGAGCCTTTATGTGAAGTGTGCCATCCACCACTGAGTTCCGTCTGGCCGAATCACCTGGGCGTCGGCTATGAGGCCGCCGCAATGTTGCATCGGTTGATGCAAGGAGCGCCCCTGCCCACCACCGCCCAGTTTGTCGCGCCCCGCGGGGTGGTGACTCGTCAGTCCAGTGATGTGCTGGCGGTAGGTGATCCCTTGGTGGCAGCAGCGCTGCGCTTGATTCGCGAAGAAGCCTGCCGCGGCATTTCCGTGGACGACATCACCCAGCGCGTCGGTGCCTCCCGCAGTGTGCTCCAACGTCGATTCGCGGCCATGCTCGGGCAGACGATTCACGACCGCCTCATCGATCAACGCATCAAATCCGCCATCCGCTTGATTTCCACGACCGAGTTGCCGCTGGGAGAAATTGCCGAACGCTGTGGTTTCCGGCACCAGGAATACATGGGCGTCGTCCTCCGGGAACGCAGCGGCCAAACCCCGGCCCAATATCGCAAGGCCGCCATGCTGCAAACCGTTGGACGCACTCGGTCGTGAATCCTCAATGCGGGGTTGAAGAAATATGACCTAACTTTGATTCTAGCTCAGGTGGCCTTTGGGAGCACACCTGCGGTGCCGGGGACTCGGCTCACCATGACCTACGACGGACTGAGCCGACTCATTGCCAAGAAAGTGGAGCAACAAAATGCTGTCACTCTGATCGGGACTGTGGTAGAATACCAAGGCTATCTCTACGATGGCTGGAACTGCATTATGTGTGTGCGCTTAAATAACGATGCTACCGCTACCACCCCACCGGCCGTGCGGGGAAGGTTGGCGAGTTGCGTCTGGGGACCGGACATCGGCAGCACCCCGTATGCCCGGCAGTCATGGCAGAAGGCAGGCGGCGTCGGCGGCTTGCTCTGCGTCGTCGGCATCCTCTCAGACAACTCGGATACCTACTTCCCGCTCAGCGACCGCATGGGGAACATCACCGGCTACCGACGCCCCGCCACGGCCACCAGCACCGTCCTCAACAACGACCTAGCCACCACCGGAGCCATGCTAGACTACGACGCCTTCGGCAAAGAATTCCGCAGCAGCGGCCCCGCCGCCGACATCGTCCCCTTCCACTACAGCACCAAATTCACCGATGCCGAAACCGGGCTGAACTACTATGGTTATCGGTATTATGATTCAGTGAATGGCCGCTGGCTGGGGAGGGATCCGATTGGGGAGGGAGCTGGTGGAAATTTATTCGGGATGGTTGGGAACAAAATAATTAATGAAGTAGACTTACTGGGCCTACGAGATTCTTTGATAGATGAGAGCGTAGGGGCGGCGCGAGCCGCTGCCCAGCAGCGTGCTTGGGAATCAGATAAACAGGTAGCCAAAAATTGCTTAAAAGCGCAAATAACTGCTTGTAACAACGCGGCGAGTGATGATGCCTGCTGTGCACCAAGCCCATCGAAGAGTAAACCTGACGCACGCAACAAGGTCTGTAGAAGACTTGAGCAGTTATTGAAAGAACTGGACTCCCCAACCTCTTGTCATCAACGGGCGGTTGTAAAAGCAATAAGTGCATTCTGTAATGAGCAAACAAAATATAATCCTTCCCCTGGGGCCTTCACGTGCAACAAGTTTGTGAGTGACAAGATCAATGGTCCCAAACGTTATCATGGGCTTGGCGGACCGATTAGTGCTTCTCAATGGAACGAGGAACAACCAACGATACCCGAAGCGGATGCTGTGCCGGGCGACATTGTTTCCACAACAGGACATGTGGGTATTTATTTAGGGGGAGGCGTCTACATTAGTGCCTCGGCGGGCAGCAGTTTCTTTCCAGAGCAGGGGAATGGTAGCATCCGCGTGAAACCGTTGCCTAAGGATCCGCATAAGTTCCATCGGGGATGCGAAGATGATTAAGCGAATACAAGTGATGAAGTTTTTATTGAAGTATAAGATACATTTTGTGATATCCGCATGTTTAATTGTCGCGATGTGTTTGCGTCTCAGTTCGTTTAGCGGGTTTAGGTTCCGCCTAATGTCGTCAGAAAGTGGTGAGAAGGTTGCCGTGTTTTATAAATATCGAGAGGAGGTAAACAGGTTGTTAAGTGCAGGTATGACTAAAAGTGACGTCGAAGGAGTGACCGGATTACCATCCAATAATCCAAACGACGAAATTTGGATTTGGGCTTCCAATCCAGCGGACGTCAAAAATCTGGTGGTCGGAATTTCCGATGGTTCAATCATTAACAATGAGGTGAAACTTCGATTAATGGCTTTTAATTCTAATCCCGAAGGCCACCACTACTGCTTTGTCGTCTTCCAAACGGGAAAACTAGCATATATCGAGCCATCGCAATGATGGAGATGTGGTAGAAAACAATGTGCCATGCAGATAGTTTAAAAAAGCATTAACGGAATTACCATGATTTCAAAAAATCCCATACCTCCGTTTCCTTTGTTTCCTTCTGTTTAAAAATCCGCACTACGAACCGGGCACAATCACCATGAATGGTTGGGCCATGGGCCAAGTATTCACTACGGTCCAGGCTTAATACACACTTGCGTAAGTTGAATTTCTACGCTTGTCATAATTAATGGATCTTGATCGGCTTTGTTTCCTTTGTTTCCTTCTGTTCCAACCCGTTCATCGTTCATCGGAAGTCCCGAAAAAAACTCGGAAATCGCTCAAGGGCTGGAAAACACTTGCTCCTTCCAAGAATCTCACGAAATTGTCCTATGCTAATTTTCTGTAGGCCAAAAAGGCGAAAGCATGCCGAAGATCTTTTCCTCAATAGCAGCACCACCGCATTGACTCCAGGTCCTGTCTTTAGCGGAAACAACTGGGATAAAGAAATAACCCACAGTGTGGCGGGCCTGTATGACCGGGTAGAAGTAAAGGAAGCGGGAGTGCTGATTGAAGACGGCGTGCAATACACCCCGCCCGCTACTGAGAACCTCAGCACCGCTTACGATGCAGATGGCAACCTATTGCAGGACGGGCGCTGGACGTATGTTTGGGATGGGGAGAATCGGCTGCTCAGCATGGAATCCGCCCCGCAGACGACCAATCCCGCCGTGGCGGGACGGAAATTGAGCTTTAAATACGACGGACTTTCCCGAAGGATCGGAAAGATCGTAGAAACCCGCCCTAACACCAGCGCCGCTTATGCCCTAGTCAAACACGAAGGCTATGTTTATGATGGCTGGAACTTGGTGATGACCGTGAAGTTCACCACCACCAGCCCGACCGCCCCGGCCCGCGTGGCCAGTTACGTCTGGGGACCGGACATCGGCAGCACCCCGTATGCCCGGAAGTCCTGGCAAAAGGCAGGCGGAGTGGGCGGCTTGCTCTGCGTCGTCGGCATCCTCTCAGACAACTCGGATACCTACTTCCCGCTCAGCGACCGCATGGGAAATATCACCGGCTACCGACGCCCCGCCACGGCCACCAGCACCGTCCTCAACAACGACTTAGCCAACACCGGGGCCATCTACGACTACGACGCCTTCGGCAAAGAATTCCGCAGCAGCGGCCCCGCCGCCGACACCGTCCCCTTCCACTTCAGCACCAAATTCACCGATGCCGAAACGGGGCTGAACTACTATGGGTATCGGTATTTTGATCCGGTGAATGGCAGATGGCTGGGGCGGGATCCGATTGGTGAGACGGGTGGGGTGAATTTGTATGGGATGGTCGGGAATAATCCGGTGATTGCGGTTGATATATTGGGGGAGAACACGGTAAGATCTTGCAAATCCACAATACGGGCTGGACACGGGAGTAACGATCACCCTAGCACTGTTGAATCAAATCCACCGGCGCACCAAATAGGTGATCGATGCACTGCTGTGAGTTGCTTTAATGGAAATATAAACGATCGGTTCGATAAGTCAGGATTGGGTCCGGTGCGTTATGACGGGGAACGTTTTGAAGATCCTAAAATACCCACTTTTAACAGAGATCCCCAATTCCCCGATCAAATTGATAGGAAGAACCCGCTCAATCCCAACCAGCCTGGATTGCTGCCCGATGCCGGGCCAAACAACGCTTATGACTCACTTGAGGCTTCGATTAAGGCCGCGAAAGCGAAGGCGGTTGAGGATTGCAAAGGAGAGTGTTGGGATAGCAAAGACGGAACTAAATGTCGAGATATCGAAATACGAGTCGAATGTGTTGGAGATATATTTGCGAAGATTGCCCAAAAACTTAAAAAACCAAGCTTATGCGGCAAGACCTGGAAATACAACTGTGCATCTAAACAATGGAGCCCTAAGGATTAACTCTTAAATTAACATAAATCCGTATGAGAATCAATAAAACGAAGTCGGTAATGCTGTTTATATTATACTCATGTATGGCGCTTAATGCTGCTCCAGACGTGAATGAGGCATTTTTGTGTGAAAGTAAGTTGTTTAAATTGTGTCACGTAAACGTTGACTTTGAGAGAAGTGCAGACTTTGCTGAAACGCTTACGAAAAAGAAACAAGAAATTGATTACGCAAAAATCAGTCCGGGGTCTATAATTAAGTGGGGAACTGTTGAAATATTGTTGAAAAACAAACCAATCGCCCAGGCCGTCGTGTGGGGTCAAACATTTAGCAAGTGGTTAGAAGTCGCCAAATGGAACGAGGATGACGCGTTTTCTTCATCATCACTTTCTCCCGAGCGAATAATTGTAATAGAAGATAAAAATAAAAAGGAACAGGTTTGGGTGCTGCACTTATGGCATAAATTGGCACTTTGTTTCGTTGGCAGTAAATGTGATACCGATAGTTTTCAAATAATTCCTAATAGTAAACAGTCGCGCCTAGACGATCGCGATTTAATCGAAGCTATCTGGGACTCTGTTTTAAAAGTGGAAGAGAAAAAATAGTAAGAAATAAGGAGCCATGCTGGATATTAGAAGTCATTGACTCGGCAAAACAAGGTGGCAGGCTCTTTATTGGAAAAGTATTTGACGGTTACTAGAATCACCATAATTTCATGCCATGACCACCCGTTATCGATTTAGACCTGCCGATTTAGAGGCTACTGCATATTTTCACGTCGTCAGCCGATGCTATGACCGTAAGTTCTTGCTTCTTGCTAGTGTGAAAACAAGGTGGCAGGCTCTTTATTGAGAAATGGAATTGACACCCGCTAGAATTTCCATAGATTCACCAGGTGACTACCCGATACCGATTCCGTGCCGCCGATTTAGAGTCCGTGGCCTATTACCACGTGGTTTCCCGATGCTACTGAAGGCAAAACGGGCCAGTCTTAATGAAAGTGAGTCCCCCACTCACAGTAAAGATCATTCAGCAAATTAATATAGAAACCAGCACCACAGCCTTGGGTATCTGTTTAAAGGCTTTAAGCATTTCCGATGGGCGATGTTGGCAGCCTTTGTGATGGGGGTATTGCCGGAGAAATCCCCGGCTTATCTCCTGTCTTTCGTTCTATTGGTTATTGGTAGCATCATCGGGGGCTGTGGGGCGGTCCACGAATCAGCCAGTGGGTAGCCAGGAGACGCTTTCGTAAATGGTGCTCAGCGGCAGGGTGAGGTCCACGGATTCCAGGGTGATTTCCGAGTCTAATTCCGTAAAAACCTCGCCATCCCAGTCCATGCGGCGGCGGTAGATGGTGACTTCTGCCTGATCTTGGGCTACTAGCACGTATTCTTCCAGGGTGGGGATGGTGCGGTAAATGCTGAATTTTTCCATGCGGTCCAGTCGCTCGGTGCTGGGGGAGAGCACTTCGATGATGAGCTTGGGGAATCGCAGGTAGAAGTCATCCGTGTCCCGTGGATCACAGCCGACGACGATGTCAGGATAGTAAAAGACATCCTTACCATGAGCAAGCACACGGACTTTCATATCCGCCATGAACGGACGACAGGGGTTACCGTGGAGGTGGGAAAATAATTTGCTAAATAGACTACCAGTAGCTTGGCCATGATTCCTGCTGGCCCCCGCCATGGCAGTCACTTGGCCCGAGTTATATTCATGGCGCACCTCGCTGAGAGGTTCCCCAGTGAGGTAGTCTTCGACGGTGATGAAACGTAGTTGGCGCGCGGCGGACATGCGGCAGTATGCACCAGAGTCAGGTTTCCTGCAACCTTGAGGATTCATCCTTTCATCCTTTTGCATGGCGGCTCCTAGCTCGGCCCGTCGAGTTACCCACGGGCAATGACAGGCGCGTTTGTGGTGGGATGCACGGAAGACTTGATTTACCGGGCGTCAACGGAAGACAAACGCGTGGGACGTCGGGAGACCGTGTGGGAGGAGCGATTCCGCAGTGTGCTGGTGGAAGGGGCCGGAGAAGCACTGGCCACCATGGCGGCCTACATCGACCTGAGTGAACTACCTAATGCGAGGCGGAATCTTTGGCGGCGCAGGCTTTGTGAATGGAGTCTTTGCATCAGTGCGGGAACGATTTGGCAAAAATCCGAAAAGCGGGGCCAGGAAACTCAAAGGACTTGAAGCCGGGGAGCTGCGGGTCTTGCGAGATTTGCAAAAGGGAGTAGGCTAAGCCAACTGCCGTCAGCCTATAGCCAAACCCCAAGCCCGAATGGCATGGATTTATTCAGATTGGTCTGATCTCCTTCGGTTCCTTCCTTTTCTTCTGTTCAAAATCGGGATGAAGATCAGGCCGGAACGCTGGATGGAAGTGGGCTGGTGGGCTTAATTTGAGCAGCCCAGCGGACTGCTCCACACTCGGTCGAGTGGAGATCTGGCCCCAGTGTGGGGCACTCAAAGCCCCACTCCTTGCGCGTGCATTACTTGGTTCCGGCTAGTTTGTAGAGCGCCGAATCCGTCCGGAGGAACCATGCTCCCTCGGCAGCCGCCAGCGAGGCGAAAATTCTTCCTGGCAGGGCGTTGCGCGACACGATGGTAAAGGTTTTACCGGCTTTGACCACCACGGTAGTTCCATCCCGCAAGGACACAAAAATGTGCCCATCCGCCACGGTGGGGGAAGAACTGCATTCCGCTCCCAGGCGTTCCCGATAATGTTCCTCGCCCGTGACGGCATCCAGGCAAGTTAGGATGCCGCCGTCACTCACGAAGTAAATTTCATTTCCCGCCAGCAACGGAGACGGCATCGTGGGCACGCCGCGGGTGCAGCGCCAGACGACCTCGGGTTGCTTCAGCCCTTCATAGCGAATGGCCAGCAACTGAGCCTTCATGAATCCTGTGCTCAGATAAATCATTCCGTTCCCAATCACGGGACGCGGGGTAAGGGAGAAGCCGAGATCGCCATATTCCAGCTTCCAGAGTTCCTTGCCGTCGGCATCGTAGCTGTAGAGCCAGTCGCTGCCGGGCGAGAGCAGTTGTTCCTGACCATTCACGGAGACCACGATGGGGGTGCCGTAGGATTTCTTGAACTGCGGGTTGTCATGCATTTTCCCCGAGCGAGGCGTCTTCCAGAGCACCTTGCCAGTCTTGGCCTCCAGGGCGGCCACGAATTGTTGATCGCTGCCATCCATGTGGAAAATCAGGCGGCCCTGCCACAGCACTGGAGAGCTGCCCGGACCATTTTCATGCATCACCACCAACTCGGTATTCGTCCATAAAATTTTGCCAGTGGCGGTGTCCACGCAGGCCGTGCCTAACGCTCCGAAATGGCAATACAGCCGCCCGTCCTGCACCACCGGAGAAGGTGAGGCATAGCTGTTGAGCGCGTGAACCCATTGCGGTTGCTTGAGCGAGAGGAGCAGCACATTGTGTTTCACTTGACCCGATTGGCGATCCACCGCCACTGCGCGCAATTCCACCTTTTCCAAGATGGTGAGCTTCTGATCACTGGTGTTCGTTTTTAAACGTTCCGCTTCCACTTCCTTGCTGGCAGCGGTTTCGATGGCCGTCGTCATCCAAATCAAATTTCCTTCAATCACAGGCGACGACCAGCCCTTGCCGGGGATTGCCGCTTTCCAGGCCACATTCTTGGTCTCATTCCACTCCGAGACTAAACCCGTTTCCAGCACGATGCCCAGGCCACCCTTTCCCCTCCATTCCGGCCACTCCGCTGAGATGGCAGGGGAAACGATACTGCCTATAGTTAGGCAGAGGAGGAAGCAGCAGGATGATTTCATGGGAGAAGATAGTGGTGAAGATGTATTAGTGGCAACTCAGTAGCGAAGCGGGAGGCATCACGCAAGTTTGGCGTATCACACGAACGCGAGATCTGGAATGGTCATGCACAGTAAGCCCGCCGCCGCACTAGCCCAGTATGCGGCATCTCAGGCTAGTTGGAGTTTGGTAAAAGATTTTTGGTGAAAGATTGGGTTGGGATGGGCTTCATCTTTTACCAATCAGGATCGTGCGGGAAATGTGGCGGGCGCTTGTAACCAGCCAGTTTCACGATGACATCTCCTGGCAGGACGCCGGGCACGGTGGCCGCTCAGCCCGTGCACCCCGCATCCGCTGGCGTCCCGGCTTTAGCCGCTTAAAAGCGGGACACCAACTCATGTTCCTAGTGTTTCCGCCGACGCAGAAACAAGCCTAATCCAGCCAAGGCCAGACCTGCACTAGCAGGTTCTGGCACCGCCGTGCCGAAGACGTCGATTTCGCGATAACCAGCATATCCAAAGGTCACGTCGCCAAAATCAAATCGCACTGCAGCCACTCCGGTGGCGAGTTCGCCATCCGCATCACGCAGCATGCTGCGGGTGCTGATATCGCCTCCGGGAGCATTATTGGCGTTGGCATCCAAGTCCACCAAGGACAGGGTGATGAACGTGTTGGGATCACTGACCAGCGAGTAGGAGGCAGTGTATTTCTGGCCACCACGGAACCCGTCCCAGCCGGCATACACATCAATACCGGAAAGACTGTAGCCACCAGGACTGGCGGTTAGGTCAAGCGCGTAGGTGACGGATTCACCAGCATTTCCCATGGCGGATGAGCTGATCCCGTTGGCACCACCACCGCCGGGCCCGAAGGAGCCGTTAGTTAGCGCGGACAGGCCAACTGCCGTTTCGTCGTTGAAATTACCGGAAGAGGTCGTGACGATGCCGCCCGTCTGCAATAAGTCCGAACTGGAAGGGGTAAACGTCTGACCGAGTTGAATGGAGCTGAGCACCTTCACGCCCACGGGAGCCGCCGAGGCTGCGCCAGTGGCGTCGATTTCCCGATAGCCATTCCAGCCCCAGAAGTTGGTGTTGCCATAGTTGAAGCGCACCTGGGTCACATTTGTGGCCAGCGTTCCCGTGCTATCCGTCAGTGTCACTTGCGTATTGGTGTTCCCGGGCAACTGACCTGGATCATGATTCACCGTGGCCACTCGCTGCCAGACCCCAGGAGCGAGGATCGATTGGTATTCAAATTGAAATGCCTGACTGGCCCGCGCGCCATCCCACGCGGCAGTCGAGACCACGGTGTTCAAAGTAACGCCAGACGCCTGTGGGAAAGAAATTGTCAGCACCTCTCCGCTCCCCGCACTGAAGGCACCCAACCCTGGATTCGCGTTCGCCCCACCCTGAGGTCCGTAGATCCCATCAATCACGGCCCCCAACCCTTGGATGCCCTCTTGATTAAAAGTGCCCGTGCCGCCGATGGTGGCTCCAGCGGTCTGGAGGAAATCACTGCTGGAAATGGTGTAGGGTGCGTTGCTCTGCGTCACGTTCGTCTGCGTAGGAACACCGAACACCGTTCCAACAGAAACAGCGAAAAAAACAGGGAGAGCGGAAGAGGTGATGCGGGACTGGGAGTTCATACCAACATCTTTCCGGTAAATAGCAGTTTTGGCAATCCGAAAATTCAAAAAGACACTACCACTGGAACAGGGCCTCTTCCTCGATTCAGCAACGCCCCATACTGCCGCAACATCCCGCATTGACCGACGACGAAATGCTGGACGTGGGCAAATTAACTGCCTAGGTTTAGCCATGACTAATCGTAAATTCATTACCGCCTGCGTCTTGGCGTTGTGCTCGTTTGTTGCTGCTTCCGTCCTCGTGGCGAAGGACGCAGAGATGACCGAACCGGTCAAAATTGAAGCGCTGATTTCCTATGTGGAAAATCTGCAAGACGTGACCTTCATTCGAAATGGCAGTGATTATGACGCCAAATCGGCCGCTAAATTTCTCCGGGCCAAGGTGAAGGCGCATTCCGATGACGCCAAGACGGCCACCGATTTCATTGCCAAACTGGCCACGGGATCTTCCACGACAGGCAAACCGTATGTGCTGCGTTATAAGGATGGCTCGGAGAAACCTTGCGCCGAAGTGCTCACGGCTCAATTGAAGACCCTAACGCCAACTCCGAAGGAAAAGTGAGCATGAGGGCACTCCTGATCTGCCTCCTCCTCCTCGGGGTCGGGCCGACGCTGGCGCAGTCGATTACTTGGAAGCCGGTTGATAAGCCATGGAATCGCGATTGGGGGAGCCATCGGGTGATCGTGAAAGTCTCTGACGCGGCAGAGGTGGTGCACGTGCATTTACCCTGGCGGCGGCGGGATGTGAATCCGGCGGCCAAAGCGGTGTGGGTCTATGATTTAAAATCGAATCAGCCGATCGCCAATGTCATCGCGCAAAATATCACCAACGAGGCGGGTGACGTTTACTTCCAGCCAACCCAGGGCGCAGGCGAATATGCGATCAATTTCCTGCTAGTGAAAATCGGTGGTGGAGCGTTTCCAGTGGGGAAATATCAGGCGCCTGAAGACAAGACTGAGGCTGGCTGGAAGGCGAAGGCTTTGGCCACGACTGTGAAGGCCGAGCCAGTGAGGTGGGAGGCGATTTCGGCTTATGATGGATGGAATGAAATGGAGGTGATTGCGACGGCGGAGGAGGAAGCTGGGCTGGCGAACACAGTTGGGGCGCAATCGTTTTACAGCAGGATCGAAACACGCGAGCATCCGGTGCGGATGTTTGATCGACTGCCGGAGCGCTGGATGCGGGAGGCCGCGCAGCCATTGTTGCAGGCTCAACCGGGAGAGTATGTAGCCTTTCAAGCAGTCGTGTGGGTCCCTAAAACATTCGCAGAAGTGGACGTCGAGTCCGTAATGATGTCCGAGCTTAAATCAGCGGAAGGAAATATCATCAAGGTGCCGACCCGAGATATCACTTTTGAGCCACGCGGGCTAAATGCCGATCCTACCGAACAAATCTTGCGGAGTCAGCTGATCAGCCCCGGCACCGTGCAGCCGTTGTGGGCTGGGATCACGGTGCCAGCGACTGCGAAACCGGGAACTTACGTCGGCAAGGTCACGCTCAAAACGATGGGTGGCGCTGCGGTCAGTAGGGAACTGCCGATCACGATCGTTGTTGCAGGCGAACTATGGAAAGAATCCCTCGACGTTGATGCCAAGAAGCTGAATCGGCTCCAGTGGCTGGATTCGCAGGAAGCGGTGGATCATGAACCAGTGAAAGGCTACGAGCCTATCAAGTTGGATGAAGCCAAGCGGGAGTTGAACATCTTGGGTCGCACGCTGGTGTTAGCACCGAATGGGTTGCCTGCGCAGATTACGAGTCATTTCAACAAGGCGGTCACGAAGGTGACAGGTGAGAATAATCTAAATTTACTAACGGGACCGTTTGCATTTACCACTGGATTGACTGCGACTGGGGCCAGTCCTGAGAAACTGGAATTTCCAACGAAATCGCCCGGCATCGTGGAATGGCGGGCCACCAGCCGGGAGGGGAAGGTGACGACGCGACTGAACGGCTCCCTTTCGGCGGATGGAAATTTGAGATGTCGGCTGGAGCTAACATCTGAGGCAACAGTGGTCTTGCCTGAGGTGAAACTAACAATTCCACGGACCGCGGAGAGTTGCGAATATGTCATCGGCATGGGGCAGGAAGCAGGCTTTGGCAAACCCACTTGGGATTGGTCCTGGGATGTGCTGCATAAGCATCAGGATAGCGTGTGGCTGGGAGCCGTGAATGGCGGACTGCGGATTCAGTTGTTCGATGACAATTATCATCGGCCGCCGGTCAATATTCACTACCCGAGGAATCCGTTAGTCTTGCCGTCCTGGGGCAATGACGGGAAAGGGAAAGTGACGTTTGCGAACAACACGCTGACCGTCGTTTTGGGAGAGCGAAAATTGGGGGCGCTGAAACAGAGCAAACAGGAACCGGGCGATTCCCTTGTCTGCTCCTTTAACTTATTGATCACCCCATTCCATCAGCTGCGCACCGAGGAACAATGGTCTGAGCGCTATTACCACACTAGTCATGTCGGATCGGACACTGCGAAATATTTGGATAGCGCGAAAGCGGCCGGGGCAAGCTTGATCAATATCCACCAGGGGAATTCGCTGAACCCTTATATCAATTATCCATTTCTCACGGCAGACCGGCTCAAAGCCTTCACGGACCAAGCGCATCAGCGGGACATGCGGGTGAAATATTACTACACCGTGCGGGAGCTTTCCAACTGGGCTCCAGAACTCTTTGCCATCCGCAGCATGGGCGATTCCATCCTGCCGCATGGCAAGGGCGGTGGGCATCCGTGGCTTGAGGAACATCTGGGAGGCAACTACTGGGGCGCCTGGTATGAGCCGGGGGTTCAGGATGTTAGTTTGCTGACGAAGCCTACTGGCAAATGGCTCAACTACTATGTGGAGGGCTTGAGGTGGCTGGTGGAACAAACGGGATGCGATGGCTTGTATCTGGATGATATTTCCTATGATCGGGAAACGATGGAGCGCTGTCGCAAAGTATTGGATCGCTACAATCCACGCGGCGGTCGCATTGACCTGCATTCATGGAATGAGTTCCACGGCGGCGGGGCGTGGGCGCAGTGTGCGAACATCTTTATGGACTCGATGCCATTCGTAGATCGCCTGTGGTTTGGTGAAGGGCATCATTACACCGGGCCGCCGGCGGATCACTTCCTGGTAGAGATCAGTGGGGTGCCCTTTGGCCTGATGGGGGAAATGTTGGAGGGCGGCGGCAATCCGTGGCTGGGCTTGGTGAATGGCTGCACCGGGCGCTTGGGCTGGGGCGGAAATCCACGACCCGTGTGGAAACTGTGGGATGACTTTGATGTCAAAGGCAGCGAATTCATTGGCTGGTGGGCGAAGGACGAATGCCCGGTGCAGACGGACAATGACAACGTTAAAGCCACCATTTGGAAGCAGTCAGGTCGCACGTTAGTGGCACTGGGGAATTTCTCCGACAAACTCGTGGGCACCAAGTTGCAGATCAATTGGAAGCAACTGGGACTGGATCCAGCGAAGGTGAAATTTTATGCGCCTGCGATCACTGATTTGAGCCAGCGCGAGGCGATTTTCACGCTGGACCAAACACTTTCGGTCAAAGCCCACAAAGGCCTGGCGCTGATCATTGATGAAACACCGCGGGAGCTTTCCGCGGCACCCGCAGTCAATGCTTTGGGCAAACTATTGCTGGAGGAAACCTTCACCCCAGCGCCTCAGGCCGCGTGGAAGATGGTTGCCTCGCCCAAAGCCACCGCGGGAGTGCACAACGATGCCGGTTGGGTGCTGCAAGTGCCCGCCAATGTGCATGCTTATTTGGAGCGATCCTTGGATGAGAAGGCCGGAGCGGTGGCGGTGCGACTCTATCAAGATGGCAAGGATGAAGCGCAACAATGGGGCCCGGGGATGGCGCTCATTTGGCCGAATGGCAAAACGCTGAAACTAAGCCTGCGGAAGGATGATCGGATTACCGTGGCCGCCAATGGCAATGAACAAATGCCTGCCAATATCACGACGCGCGCTCCGCTGGAATTGACGATTAGTTGGAACGAGAAAACGATCAGCGTCCAAGCTGGCGGGCCGGCCATGGGCGATCTCGCAGAAGAAATTGCGACCTTCCCGCGCGCGCAGTTTCCCGGAGTCCCCAGCCTGGTGAGACTAGGGAAGATGCCGAACTCGGCGGAAGCCAAAGACCATGGCGATGCCGGACCAGTCGGGTTCAGCCGCATCGAATGGTTCCGCATCCATGAGCGCTAAACCGCTTACCGGCACCGCGCTGATCAAGGAGGTGAATCGCCTGATTCGCCTGGCGCGAGGCCATTGGGATGCGCATCACAATGCCGCTTGTCGGCGGGAACGGGAGCGGGCGATGACCCTCTATGAAACACTGACTGACACCGAGAAAGAAAAGGTGCCCCAGGTGCTACGGGTGTGGTTGCGGTATCGCAGTGAGAAGTATTTCGGTGAGGGAAGAACGCCGCCTGGAGGGGGGCGGGGTTAGTATTATCTATCTATCAAGATTCAGCCCTGTTGGTGGAACAAGAAAGGCTTCACGTTGACTCTCAATCGCTCTAACTCTGAGGCGTTGTGAGTCAACATTTCGTGCCCCCAAGTGAAGCTCGTGTCTTGGTTACAGTCCGTGGCCAGCATCTCGCCAATCGATTCAGGTCTGGTGCCTAAAGCAGCGAAAAGGCGCTCCGGCTCATCTGAGCAGCCGAAGCGATCCCGCAGGTCTGCCGGCATTTGACTGAGAATATCCTCACGTCTGGCTACCTGATTATCAAAATCGATCACCAACAAGACATGCCGGTTCGGGTAGGTGCGCATCATTCTGACATGATCTTCGAGGACTGCAGTCAGGGCCTTGCGCCATCCTTTGGCGACATTTTGGATCGGCATTTGTCTTGAGTTCACCGCCCGGTAATTTCTGAAACCCACCAACATCTGGCGATTGGCATCATCTTCTGGTAACACCAAAAGGTGGGGGCGGTAATTGTTGGCACTCATGGTTCGAGTTCTCCACGTGTTAAAGCCCCTATTAAATCTCCGGAATAATTCAGGCTGGCCAGGGATCTGATCTGGGACGGCTCTAGGTGATTACGCCGATAGAGCACAAAGGTGTTGTCATCCGAAAACTGTCGGATGGCTTCGGGGTTGTGGGACGTAGCTATGAACTGCCCCCCTGCTTGGAAAGCACGCCGGAGGTCAGTCGCGAAGTCGGCTACTTCGGAGATGGCGAGAAAATTGTCAGGCTCATCCCAAAAACAAAGCACTGGACCATAGGCATCATTGGCCGCCATGGTTAGGGCCCAGATCACCATGCACTTCTCTCCATCTGAAAGAAGCTCAAACGGCAACGACGGAACCGCTTTTTGTCCTGCAAACTGCACAATGAGGCTGCGTGAGTCTCGAGCGATCACAGGATTTTTGATGTCTTTTAGGTCAGGCATGAGCAGCTTTAAACTGGCATCGATACGAGAATATGCGGCGGGAGCGTGCGCGATCAGACCACTCCACCAGTCGCCCAGATTAGTGACCTCGGTATTGGGATGCAAAGTCTCCTCCGTTGAGTCTCCTTTAATCCGGAGCGGATACGGACGTAGAATGATCATTCGCGCAAGCCACTGTGTGAAGACGTGCACCGGATCAGAATCTGAAGTCGCCTGCATGATCGGTAGCCAAATCAAATGCCAATCCAAACCGATTCTAGCCGCCGGGGCACCACCAAGAGGTGGGAGAGTGACGTCCGCTACTCTTCGATCAAATTTGCTTTCCCCGCCAACAACCAGCGACTCTTCAGCTACCCGCAGTTCTCTAAACCCAGCGGGCAGGTCCATGGCGAGTTTGTATTCATAGCGGACCCCTTCCAGATCTACCTCCAGCTCGATACGGACTGGAGCATCCAACTTTCCATGGCTGATGTCACGAGGTAATAAAAGTTCGCCCACTCTGTTAATCCCTCGCCCAATTTTCTGCAGAATCTCCAAGGCAAAACCAACGGTCGATTTGCCTGCCCCGTTCTTACCAATAAGCAAGGTCGAGGAAAGGCCGCTGATAGGCAATTCAAAGTTTTCTAGACTTCGGTAGTTGTGAACGTAAAATCGGTGGATCATGGCGCGTGGCGAGGAAACAGGTGTGCTGGGAATGTGGCTTGATGGGGCAATATTTGGTGACGTTGCGGGAATTAGCAAGAGTTCAAGGGGACTTGTTTCAACAACTAGAACAGTTCCGCTTGGACTAACGGGCCAGCAGGGAGGTGGGTTGGCTTGGTCTTTTCGGCCGTTTCTGTGAGTGGTGTCAGCGGAGGATTGTTCCTAACGGGGAAGCGTTCGGTGGGTTCTGCTTGCGTGGCGCAGTGGACGGAGGTTTGCGGGAAGCCTTGTTTCTCCAAGGCTTGGCGCATCATCTTGATGGCCAGGTCTGGTTTGTTGCAATCGGAGCTGAGGTGGCCTAGCACGACGCGTTCCAATTCCACGTGGGCGATTTGGGTGAGGAATTCGGCGGTCTGATGATTGGAGAGGTGACCGTGGTGGGAGCTGATGCGTTGCTTGGTGGAGAAGGGGCGCTTGGTGTCATCCTGGAGCAGGGTGCCGTCGTAGTTGGCTTCGACGAAGAGGGTGTGAAGGCCTTGGAGGCGCTGGGCGAGGTTGCGTGGGATATGACCCAGATCGCTGAGCAGGCCGAGGGATTGTCCGGCGGATCGGAAGACGAAGCCCATGGGGTCCACGGCATCGTGCGGGACATTGAAGCATTCAATTTCGATTTCTCCGATGTGAAATTTGGCTCCGTGCTGGATGATTTTCCAAGTGCGCTCGAGGTCGGATTTGAACGTCTCCCGGACGACCTGTCGGGTCAGCGCGTTGCAGTAGATGGGAACGGGGAATTTTTTCGTGAGCACATCCAAACCGCGGACGTGATCGCCATGTTCATGAGTTAGTAAAATGGCGGTGAGTTGGCTGGGATGGCTGGAGACAGCCTCGAGACGGCTCAGCAACTGACCTGCGCTCAAGCCTGCGTCCACCAGGACTGAGGTGGGGCCACAAGTAATGAGCGCGCTGTTGCCACCGCTGCCGCTGCCGAGAACCGTTAAATGCATGAAGTTTGAAAGCTGAGTTAGCTGAGCGTAGAACAGACTGGAGGACTCGACAACTGGCACTGCGAACTTTTGCGCTGTCCAGCGGACTGCGGCCGCATTTCGGTTACAGATATCCGATGAGGCTGCGCATCTCTGCCCGGATCTCTTCCGGGTCCATGGAAGCGATGGTCTGGCCCACTTCCTGGAACAATTCCTGGCGGAAGGATTGGCGCATCCGGTGGAGGGTGGTGCGGACGTTGGATGGGCTGGTGCCAAGGCGGGCCCCGATTTCCTCCGAGGTGGCATCGTCATCGCCCGGATCACGCAGGCGGGGGTAGAGGGCTTCGAACAAGGGGTTCGGGCCGGCATCCAAATAATGTTTCCGGGTGGCTGCCAACGCTTTTTCCAAGGCATCCAAGGCCCAGCGGCGTTGGAAGATGAGATCCGGGCTGAGATTGTCCGCCATGACCGTCTGGTAGGCTTCTTCGGCGGTGGTGAATTCGATGTGGACGAACGATTGGCCGCGTTTTCTAGCAGATTTTCGCAATTGGTCACTGACGAGGAAATTGCCCAAGGAAGCGAAGAGGAAGGAGCGGAGTTTCCCGAGGGAGGGATCGGCCTTGGCGAACCATTTTTTCTGGAGCAAGTGGCAAAAGAAACCCTGGGTTAGATCTTCGGCGTCCAGGGGGGCGTTGCCATGGTGACGGATGTAGGTGTAAACTGGGGTCCAGTAAGTTTGGCAGATTTCCTCCAAGGCGGTGCGCATGCTGCGAGTCGTGGCATGGCCAGCCCGCCACACCAGGCTCCATTTGGTGGCAGCAGTGAGTTTGTCGGGTGGGGGATCGGGGGGAGGGACAGCAGTAGGTGGGGCCTTCACGGTCGGTTAATCAATCGCACCGGGGCGTAAATGACAAATGAAAATAATGGTGATTCCTATCAGACATTTACTTGCGCCAGGGCATGACGGCGGATGGGGACGTGCCGAGGCGGACTTCGTCGATCATGAAGCTGGTGGTAGGGCCTTTGGCAGTGTCCGTCCCGGCTCCCAAACGCACTTTGATAAGTTGACTCCATTTTTCCACGTTGGACTGGAAGCTGGTAAATGATTTCCCCTCGGCCTCTGGCGGAGGGACATCGAGCCGTGGATTCGCCCAAAGGGTAAAGCGCTCCTGACCTGACTTGTTGATGTTCAGCTCCATTTTTACGAGGAGGAAGGTTAGCTGGGTGGTCGGCAGGTCAACGAAGGCCCGTTTACTATCTTTATTCAGGGTGGAGCGGTCCCAGATATGCCAGGTCTGGGTCGCAGCCCCTGACGGCATGCCGACGGCTAGGATCTCATCGTCTGAGGTGTTGTCGTCAGGGGGGATGATGGTGTTATCCCGCGCCCGCAGGCAGAGGTTGAAGAAATTATCGGTGGTGCCGGCAGTTTGTTTTGCAAGCAGGGAGAGCCAGAGTGTGGCGGGGGCGTCGGCGGGAATGGTCAGGGGGCAAATGTCGTCGATTTGCTGTTTGTGTCCGATGCCATCGACCTGGGCGGCATTTCCCGCAGTGAGTAAATGATTGCCTGCGCTGTCGGTGTATTCCAAGCTGCCACTTTGGATATCCGACGCGGCAGTTTGGGAGGGATTTTTTCTGTCATAGCCACCGTGTCCCGGGAGCGCGTCCTTGCCGATGGGATAGTCGAAGGATTCCTGATAATAGAGGTGGGGAGGCAGTGGTCGGCTGACGGCGGGAGCCACTTCGGCGGGGGGCGTGGGGGCGGGTTGGGGGCGCAAGACCAGAGCGGTGGTGGTGCCGGTGGCGACCAGCAGGGTGGTGAGGATGGCGGGCATGCGCCAACGCTGCCAGTGTCCGTGTCGGGGGCGGAGGCGACGCAGATCTGCCGCCAGGCTGGCGGCATTCTGGTAGCGCCTGGCTGGTTCGGCATGCATCGCCTTGAGGACAAGGCGATCCACTTTGCGGTGGACTTGGGTGCATTTAGAGGGTGGAGCAAAGGCCCCTTTGGGCAGCTTCCCCACTAGCATTTCATACAAGATAATCCCCATGGAGTAAACATCAGAGCGCTCGTCCAAGGAGCCGCCGTGCAGCAACTCAGGGGCCATATAATCGGCCGTGCCCATGACTTCATTGGGCCTCGTGATACCGGATCCGGGGGCTTCTGGAGTGATGCTGCGAGCGAGTCCAAAGTCCACCACTTTGACGCGGCCTCTGGGGGTAACGAGAATGTTGGCTGGCTTGATGTCACGATGCAGAATATCCTGTTCGTGGGCGGCTTGCAGGGCTTCTGAGACTTGTCGGGCGATGCTCACCATGTCCATGAAGCTGAGGAGGTCGTCTCCACCCCGGGCCTTGGAGAGCTGATGATCCTTGACCAGTTCTGCCAAATTTCTCCCGATCACATAATCCATCACGAAGTAGTGGTGTCCCGCGGTGGTCCCGAAATCAAAGACCGGCACAATGTTCGGGTGGTCGAGCTTGGCCAAGGATTGGGCCTCACGCTCGAAACGTTCCTGGAATCCTGGCTGTTCGGCTAATTCCGGTGGGAGGATTTTGATGGCGATGTTCCGTTTGAGCCGGGGGTCATAGCCCGCATAGACCGCCCCCATGCCGCCGCGCCCGAGCATACGTCTGATTTGATATTGGGGAAACAACGGTGTCAGATCCTCGATGGCTGGGGCCTGCCATCGCGTGGCTGGATGGGTTGGAGTAGGTGCCGCCAGCACGTCTTCGAACAGTCGTTTCGCGGAGCCTAAATTCAACGTTGCCGCAGGCAAAGGAGTTGGGGGCGGGTGCGAGTCGGACATGGGGTCGGGGGGCGACGGATGTCGTCTGAGGTATTTGCTTAGGGCAGGGGCGGAGCCGTGCGTGAGACTCTTAAATATAACCTCGTCTGAGTCGAGGGAGGCGTGGTCCAGGTGGCGATTTCGGATCCCGTGGGATTGACGCGGGTGCTGGCGGGGTAGGGTTCCCAGTCAATGAGGTTGGTGCTCCACTGCACAGTATCTTCCGCTCCCGGGGCGGCGGCCCACGAAATGGTGGTAGCGCCATTCGCGTTTAATTGCACGCTGGTGGCGTTCAGCGCCAGATAGGGGGTGACGTCCCGCCAGGAGGTGCCGACCCGAATTTCGTCGATGACGAAAGATGACGCGGGGCCATTAGTGGTGGTGTAACCTGCGCCCAGTCGAATTTCACTGATGTCTGACCACGCCGTAACATCGGAGACTGTCGAGGTGAATCCTTTGGCGGCACTTTCATCCGGTGCCTGATCCAGCCGGGGATTCAGCCACATGGCGTAGCGTTCCAGCACGCTGGCATTGACGTTGCTTTCCAAGCGCGCCAGCAGGAACACTTGGGTTTGGGCGGGGACCTCGGACATCGCGAAACTAGAGGAAGGATCGGAGCTGCTGCGATCCCAGATGCGCCAGAACTGTTTCCCTGGATCGGGGGGCGTTACGGTTGGCATGCCGAAAACGACGGCTTCGAACGGAGTGGTGCCCGAAGGTGGCGGGTTAATCCGCAGGGCTAGATTAAAAAAGCGCGCGGTGGTTCCAGCCGTTTGGCGACCAATGAAGGAGAGCCAAATCGTGTCCCCTACCTTCGGGGCGGTCCACCTCGTGGCCAGCGTATGGGCATGGGAAATGGTGGCGGATTCCTCCGCGGAGTCCACCCAAGCGTGCTTGCCGCTGGCGGCCAAGGCATGACCAGCACTATCCACGTAAGTTAGACCGCCGGGCACCAGGTTGGCTTGGGAGGAGGCGATGGCCTGGGCGGTTGCGGTTCCGGAAGGCGAGGTCTCGTTCGGGCCGAATCCCCCATAATTCTTCAATCCATCTTCATTGACCGGGAAGCGGACGGCGGGGAAGGATTCCTCGTAGAGCAATTCAGCATGAACTGGCAAGGCTAACGAGAGAGCGGTGAGGAGCAAGGGGAGGAAGAGGGCGGATTTCATTGGCTAGGACCCTGTTCTAAAGCAATCGGCGTGCAGAGTAAATGTTAAAAGTGCTTTTTAGGTAACAAACCACGGCGGATCTATGGACCGCCTTTAATTTCTAAATATCAGCGAGTTATGCAAATTCTTCATTTTTGGGATTTCCCGGTTCAAAGCCCCGTGCAAAAAATCCGCCGCTCTATTTTCTGGGGAAACTGGATGGAAATTATAATTCCTCCCGAGAAATTATGGATTTTAAAGGGGTAATTAAGGATATTTAACGAATATCCATGTCTATTCGGGGAATATCCATGTCTATTCGGGGAATATCTGTAACTTTTCGGGGGATAGCAATGGAGATTCGAGGAATATCCAAGGAGATTCGACGGGTAGCAGTGGAGATTCGACGGATAGCAATGGAGATTCGAGGAATATCCAAGGAGATTCGGCGGGTAGCAGAGGAGATTCGACGGGTAGCAACGGATATTTGAGGGAGATCAATGGAGATCCGATGGGTAGCAACGGCTATGCGTGGAGTGGCCTTGGAGATCCGAGAAATATCGCTGGAGATGCAGGAAATGGTAACAAACAATCGTGAGGCATGCGCGTTATTTATCGCTGAGCCGCCGGTCATGCGAAAAGATGTCGAAGTTGCGCTCCCCGTCGGGACCGTTGAGGCGGAGGCGGATTTCCCCTTCCAAGCCGTAGAAACGCAGGGTGCCGGTGCACTTGTCGTAGGCAAAATCGCGCAACGTTTCGAGGAGTTTGGTGACGGCCTTGCGTTCGACCTCACTCCAATCCGCCGGGATGGCCTTGATGGCATCTTCCAGGGCCAGGATTTTGATGCGTCCAGTGGTGCGATTGGAGAATTCACCGGTGGCCTGATACAATGAGGTCTTGTCCCCTTGGGCAATGATTTTTCCGCTGAGGGGGCCAGTCATGCTAAAATAGGCCGGAGTGAGGGTCTGGGTGATTTCCTTCGTTTCCAGATTGGTTCCTGCCAGCCACATGTCCCAGGACAAATTATCATCCAGGTAGAGATTGAAGGCACCCTCCAAATCGCCCTGGTAAGCCTTGGCCCAGAAACGGGCGTAAACGCCGTTTTTGTCATAGGTCACCTGCAGGGTGACATCGGCCATGCGGAACTGTTTGTAGCGCAGCCAATCGGCTTTGAAGACCTGCACCAAGTTGTTATCCTTCAGCTTCATGGGCAGATTGAAGACGATGGCTCCCTGACTGATGGCCACCACTAACTCAGTTCCCAACATCGGTTTATACAATCCGGGGGGCACCGCTAATTCGGCATTGATGCGCCCTTCCTTGAGGCTGGAGTCCGCCCCGAACGGCAACGGCGGCACGCGCAACATGGGGGAGTCTTTCACGGTGGTGATGAGCTGGCCGGAGAGCGCGCGCAGGCGATTGACCTTCCAGTTGGCACCGCTGGGGGCTAGCGGAATCGGGGAAGGGGAGGCCGGAGTGTCCCCGACCAAGCTGATGAGCGATCCCAAGAGCGAGCGCATTTCGGCAACGGCAGGTTGGGCCGGGGTGGGGGACTGGGCGCGGAGTTTATCCACGTAATGGAAGAGGCTGTCTCCCACATAAATTTTCGGATTCACCAGTTCGATCAGTTCGATTTCCCGGTTCATCAGTCCGGCCAGGCTGAAGTGGATGAAATTGGTATCAAAGTCCGCTACGGAAGTGCCAACGCGGGTGCCGGGCACATAGACGAAGGGCAGCTCGATGCGTTCAGGGGTATCGCTTTGCCGCAGGCCTTGCGCGGTGAGCGGAAGATTGCGCAGCGTCTTGTGGGCCAGCGGAAGGAGAATTTCCGGGGCATCCGGGACCAGATGGTGAATGTAAATTTTCGTGTTCGCCAATTCCAAATTCCCAATGTGCCAATCGAGCGGTTGTGGTCCCAAATCTAATTCCACAGGCCGGGCCAGGGTTTGCGGGGCCTGGGACGACTCCGATTCTGCCTCGGAAATCTGGCTGTCGGAATCGTTCACGCCCACCTGCAAACGGGAGCCACGGGCTGTGACGCGTTCGATGCGACGTTGCTGCCAGAGTTGGCGCGGATCAATTTCTACCTGCACTTGCTGAGCCCGATAAAGGGCGGGAGCCCGGGGGCTGCCGGGGGTGCTAATGGTGATCTCATCCAAGTTGACGACCCAGTTGCCCAGGATCGTCTCCGCCGAGATGTCCGTCGTGAAATTCGGCGCCTTGTCGCCCAAGTCCCGGACTTCGAGGCGACCATCGGAAATTGTGAGATCATCGCACCGCCAGCCGTGCCAGGCGGGCAGTGCTGCGTTGTCTGCGGCAACGGTGGCGGGCTCTGGTGACTGGAGGGCGGCCAAATCACTGCCTGTTAGGGTGATCTGCGGCCTCGTCCACGCCAGGCGACGGAAACGTTTGCTGGAGGAGATTTCGTCCCATTGCCCGGCGGCGGTAAGCGCGTCCCAGCGCAACCAGGGTTGCGAGGAGCCTGCCCGGGTCACGCTGACTGCCGCCAGGGTGATTTCCTGCGGCGCATTGGAAGTTAGGCGTCCCGCCTCGATCCGCAAATCCTGGGCTTGGGCGCTCAGGGTGCCGGTTACTTCCAACGGTGGCAGCCACCCTTCGAGGCCGCAGGCGGTGAGTTGGGTGGAGGTGATCTTAATCTCGGTCGGTTGCAGGGCAAAGTTGGCGATGCGCCAACCTCCCTGCGGGAGGGCCTCGGCGGAGGCTGACATTTCCGGAAGGGTAAGCAACGCGGGTGCCCCTGCTTCCCCGAGGCGGAAATTGCGCAGGGAAAAATCCGCCTGCCCAGAGAGGGGGCCGGTGGTGAACGAGGTCACGAGATCATGGGCTTGGACGGAAACTTGACCCTGCCCGGGAGGAAGCTTTGGCAGCCACGGCAGGCTGGCGAATTTCACCGCCATGGGCCCCACGATCACGTCCTCCAGCTTCAGCGTCTGCGCGACCAACGGTCCAGCGGTGGCGGCCACGGTGGGACCAGGTTTGCCGATGGCCAGGACCTTCCAGAGGGCTGCGCCCGCTTGGGCACTCAGACCGCTGGTGCGGAGGTGATGCACGGTAATTTGCCGGGTGGTGGCGTCGGCGGAACAAGTTAGGGCGATTTCCGCCGCATGGGCTCCGGGGGTGGTGGCATCCGGTTGCAGATTGACTTGCCGGAGGGAGATCGTCTGCCGCTCCGCCTGCAATCCGGCGGCACCGAGGCTGGCGGCACCGCCCTCCCAGTTTAGCACTAACGCGGCGGTCTCTCCGGAGGGCAGGGCCACATCCAGTGCGGCATCGGAGATATGGAGGGCAGACAGGTGGAAGGAGGTTGCCGACGTGTCCTCCGCTACTTGGGGGCGTTGCAGGCGCTGGAGAATTTCCGGCGTCAGGTGGGCTCGGAGTTGATCCAGGGTGATCTCCCCCAGTTCCCCGGTCGCCAGCTTCAGTGGATTCACGGTGAGGTGAGCGCTGCGCAGTTCGAGCCACGGTTTCTGCGCAGTGCCGTCCGTGAGTTTGAGACCCTTGATTTCCAAGCCTCCGCGCGTCCATTCCAGACCGTGGACTTGGGCGGGGAATTCCGGCAACGCCCGCGCCAGTCCCTGCCGCAGCAGGGTGAGCCGCATTTGCCAGGCCACTGCTCCCAGAATCAGCACGGTGAGACCGATCCATCCAAGGACGCGCAGCCAGCGACGAGGTCGGCGTGCGGGCGACGGTGGCTGAGGTGATGCGGAACTGGCGGGCTTCATGGTCAACCCTAATGTGCGTCACTCTCCCCCGATCACAACCAGTTTCCCCTCCCGCGCATCCAAGCAGCGCCACTTCAGTCCCCGTTGCGATTGCTTCGGTAAGTGCAGCGGCACCCCACCGACTTCAAAGCATTCATGCTCGGGAAGTTTCTTGGCCGGAATCCAGGTCAGGGTAACCCAACTCTCACCAGCCCGCGGACCTTCTTTGCAATGCACAAAGTCCAGACTCGGCACTCGCTCTTTTTGCTGGGCAGCATCCTGACTCCACCATTCCTTCAGGAAGGTGGTGAACTCCGTGGTGACGATAACTCCGCAGCGTAGGCGATCCATAGGGGTGATTATTCTGCGAGAATTTTCGTGGATGCACGAGTAATTTTAGCTGGCTCTATGAAATTACCAGAATTTCTGAGCAAAAATTGGTTTTTAGGGAGTTTGCAGAAACCGAAATCGCGAAGACGCAGGAAATTCGTTTGTTCCCGGTCGATTTCTCTTGGATTATGTGGCAAACTGATGCGATACTTAACGTCGCTTAACGAATTGTTTGTTAGGATTCTTGACTTATGACCACCGCCATTGAGCCTACCCCAGAACTCGGGACCGAAGTGCCCTTATCCCAAGTGGAAAAGGCGCTCAGCGCGCTTTTTGCCAGTGACGAGGCCGTGACGCGTGCTTCACTGATGAATTTCGCAATTTATAGTGAGCATCCAGACTCGTTGGACGAGAACACGGACCTGATTCGACAAGTCACTCGCGAGCATGCCTGCCGGGCCATTCTGATTGCGGTTAATCCCGGGGCCGAGGCCTTGAAAGTGAGAGCCTGGGTCACGGCCCACTGCAACGTGGGGTCTGGGGGAGGGAAGTCCGTTTGCTCCGAGCAGGTGACGTTCCTCATTGAAGGGTGTAATGATTACTTGGTGGCCAATACCCTGCTGGCGCGTTTGGATTCGGATCTCCCGCTGGTGTTTTGGTGGCAGGGGGATTTCTCAGCCAATTTCGAGCCCACCCTCTACTCGCGGATTGATCGGTTGATCTTTGACAGTGGTTCCTGGGCTGACCCGCTAACGCAAATCACCCGCCTCGAAGAAGCCTATGCGGAGGGCACCACTCACTTCAATGTCATGGACTTGGCGTGGACCCGCGTGCTCCAGATGCGATTGGCCATTGCTTCCTGCTACGATGATCCCCTGGCTTTGGCGGAGTTGCCCAGAGTGAATGATGTCACCATTTGTCACCATCCCGCTCACTCTCTGGATGCCCGTATGCTGGCGGCTTGGATGGCTCATCAAGCGGGCTGGGAGTGGCAACTCCCAGGCGATGGCGACGCCTATCAATTACTCTCCAAGGAAGGAGTGGCCATCAGCTTGCGCTTCCATCCGGTGGTCACGGATTTTCCAGTCTCCTGCATTCGCCTCTGCGGTCCGAATGTAAGCTGCGAAGTCCAGCGGGAACAGAGCAGTCCCTTCATTCGCAGCGTTATCGCCAGTGGCACCCACCAGACCCAGCAATTGCAACCGGCCACGATCAACACCCCAGCAGAGTTGATCGTCGAGCGCCTCCGCCGTGGCTGCAATAATCGGCTTTATTTCACCCTGCTAAAAACGGTCAGGAAATTATTAGCTTAATTCCGCTTTAATCGTATTCTCCTTATTCCGTCTCGCTATTTGTTGCTTAATTTTGCTAATCTCATTGAACACATCTTTATTCCCTCGGTCTGATTAAACAGTGCCCGAATTACGCCGCACCAGCCGCCCGGAAACTTCTCCGCTACGGTTCCGTTTCTCCAAATTTGATCTCTGCTAACTTTTTCAAAAACTCCCTCCATGGACACCCCAGACTATGATACCCCTGAACCAGCGGAAGCCACGGCGGCCTCCGCCGGGCCTGCGGCGTGTGCCCGTGGGACACGTGGTTTGGGAGCTGTGCTGGGAAAACGCTGGGGGGTTATCCTGATGGTGTTCCTGCTAGGCGTCATCGGCACGATGTTCTATATCAGCACGCAGGAGAAAATCCACGTTGCCCGGGTTCAGCTCCAATTGCTCCCGCTTGGAGGGGCCGCTGTTTTTGCCAAAGGATTGGCGCAAAAAAATGCCAACTGGGTGGACACCGAGTGCCACATCATTACCTCCAGAGAAACCCTGCTTCACGTCGTGAGGGAGAAAGCGCTGGCCAAGCGATGGGATCTGGGAAATGATGACAATGCTGCCGCTGACAAACTGGCCAAGATGGTCGAAGTTAGTCGCGAGCCGAATACCGATTTGGTCACCATTGAGGTTTACACGGGATTAATGGATGTGGCCGCCGAACTGGCCAATGCAGTGGCGGATGCCTATGAGGAGCGTGCCAAAGAATTCGAGAAAGGCCGGGCCGAGGCAGCCGTGAACATGCTTCAGGCTGAATTGGATAATCAGGAGAAGAAGGTCGAGGAGAAACGGGTCGCCATGCTCACGATCATGAAGAAGTATGGGATCATCGACTTTGCTGCGACGAAAGGAAGGTTTGAGGATGGCAGCACCGGAATTCAGAACGGAGCGGAAGAGGGCTTGCGCACCAACAAGGCACTGCTGGCAGCATACGATCAAGAGGTAACCAAATTGGGGGCCATGTCCAAGGTGCTCGGTGAAATCAAGGATCCGGTGCAATTTGCCACGGTCGTGATCGGCTTGAATCAGGAGGCGGATGCCCTCAAGCAGTTGTTAACAAAGTATCGGCAATTAAAGGCGGCACCTGCCACTGCGGAGATGGCCACGCAACTGGAAGCCGTCAGCAAAGATTTGGCGCTGGAGGTGGACGCGGCAAAACAAGTCATGGCCGCCAAAATAGAAATCGCCCGCGCTGGGATGGAACACGTCACCCAGGCGGTCCAGGAAGAGGAAATGGAGGCGGTCGGGGGCAAAGCGCGCCAGTCCGAATATCTCATGGTCAAGCGGGAGTATGAACAACAATTTGCCCTGCTCAACGAAATGCGGGAGCACATTCTCAAGCAGAAAGTGGACCTCGAAATGCCCATGCTGGCCGCCCGCCGCCACGAAAGCGCCTATCCCTCCCCCAAAATTGTTCGCCCCGAAGGCGAGAAACTCCTCGCCATCGGCAGTAGTATTGCCCTCATGCTTGGGCTTGCGCTTGCCTTCATTTTGGAATATTGCCGAAGCGAACCGTCAGAATTTACCGCTCAATCGTCCTAAACTCCCTCCCACTCCCTCCCACTCCCTTAACGTCCTAACTCCCCCTTGCTGCCATGAGAGAACCTATCGCTGAAGTTAAAATGCACGCCCTTGATTACTGGCAAGTGATCCGTAATCGCTGGGGCACCATCCTGTTGACCTTCCTCCTCGTTTGTTTGGCCGCGCTGATCATTGTGAATCTGCTCGAAAAGAAACATGTGGGACGGGTGAAGTTGCAGGTCCACACCAAGTCCATGGATGGCGTCTTCAACAAAGACTTCGGCGGCACCAGTGCCACCTGGTTGGAGACCGAATTCAAAATCATCACTTCACGGGAAACGCTGCTTCACGTCGTGCGTGGCAAGGCGCTGGCTAAACGCTGGAACCTTGGCAACGACGACAACGCTGCGGTCGATCGCCTCTCCCGGATGGTGGAAACCAACGAAGAGCGCGGCACCGATCTCATCACCATCGAGGTTTACAGCCCCAAGATGGATGAAGCTGCTGAGTTGGCCAACGCCGTCTCCGACGCCTACGAAGAGCGCCGCAAAGAATACGAGAAAAGTAAAAGTGAAGGCGCGGTCAACATGCTCCAAAGCGAACTCGATAATCAGGATAAGAAGGTGGAAGAGAAGCGCGTGGCAATGCTCACCATCATGAAGAAGTATGGCATTATTGACTTCAACGATGCCAGTGGCGCCTTCCACGCCCTGACTGGAGGGGTGCGTAATGGCATGGAGACAACCTACATCGGCCAACAGGCCACCATGGCGCAATACGAAAACGAAGTCGGCAAATTAAAGGCTCAGCTCAAAGCGTTGGGTGAAGTTGCTGATCAAGACCAATTGATCGAAATCGCGGCCAGCATGGGCTTGGACGGCCCCACGCTCAAAGAATCCCTCCCCAAGTTTCACGCTGCTAAAATCGAGCTGGCGCAGTTGACGGACGGTGGACTCGGCAACAAGCACCCCAGTGTGGTGGCTGCCCGGGGTCAGGTGCAGAATCTCAAGGTTGATTTAACCAACGCGGTGGAAGGCTTGAAGAAGTCCCTGGATACCAAAGTGCAAATCGCGGAAGCCGGCTTGAAGAGCATGCAAGAGCGCAACAGCGAGTCCCAGACGGACCTCGTGGGCGAGAAAGCCCGCCAGTCCGAATATATGATGGCCAAGCGCGAATACGAGCAACAATTTGCCCTGCTGAATGAGATGAACGAGCACATCCTCAAGCAGAGAGTGGATTTGGAAATGCCCATGATGCCAGTGCAACGGCATGAAAATGCCTATCCGAGTGCCGACGTCGCCCGGCCCAACATGCAACTCCTCCTCGCGATTGGCGGGGTCATTGGATTGGTGCTTGGTTTGGTGCTCGCCTTCTTCCTGGAATACTTGGATACCAGTGTTAAAACCCTCGACGACGTGGAGCGTTATCTGGGCGTGCCCGTGCTGGCAGTGATTCCGAAGGATGTGGGCATCTTGCATAAGCAGAGCGGTCTCTCCCCAGATGCGGAAGCCTACCGGATTCTGCGCACCAACATCGAGTTCAATCGTAAGAGCGCGGACGCCAATGCCATCACCATCGTTTCCGGTGGTGCGGGTGAAGGGAAATCCACCACCTTGGTGAATTTGGCCTACATTTGTGCTCAAGGTGGCTACAACACCCTGATGATCGACGGTGACTTGCGCCGTCCGAAACTGCACACGTTCTTCGATATCAATAACTCTGTGGGTCTAACCAACTACCTCACCACCGCGTTGATGTTGGAAGATGTGATCCTGCAAACCCCGATTGATAACCTCTACTTCATGCCTTCCGGGATTCTGCCAGCCGATGCCGCCGGGATTCTGAATTCCCGCCGGATGTCCGAACTCATCCAGGATTTGAAGAATCGCTTTGACCTTGTGTTGATCGATTCCCCACCAATTCTGGGGGTGTCCGATGCCTCCGTGCTGGCGTCTGAAGTGGATTTGACCATTATCGTGATCCAACATCGCAAACTGCCCCGCAACATGCTCCTCCGCGTCAAACAAGCGGTGGAAAACGTCGGCGGCAACGTGCTCGGAGTGGTGTTGAACAATGTGGATGTCCGCAGCGACAGCCAATACCAATACTACACCAGTTACTACACCTACTACTCGCCTACCTCTGGAGAAGGCAAGCCCAAGTCCCGTCCTTCCCGTGAGAAGGCCAGCGCTTCCGCTTCCGCCGCCCCCAGTAAGACCGTGGATACCAATGGTGCAGACGATGAGCAATACTAAAGTTCTCTCCCCCTACATCTAACCATCCTTAATCCATCAGCATTATGAAAACAATCCAACTTCTGTTGTTGTGTCTGCTCGCTCTCGTTGGTTTCGGCACGACCACCGCGCAAGCTCAAGAACCCCGGTTTGCCGCCGGACAAACCTTCATGCTCCGCATCTCAGGTGTTCCTGGGGTCGATTTGCAGCAAGTCAGCGGCAGTTATACCATTTCCAGTGGTGGCACGATTCGGTTGCCCTACCTCAACGGTGAAATTGCGGCCAATGGACTCACCCCCACCGAGTTGCAACGTAAAATCGAGGCCGCTTATAAATCGGGGGAAATCTACACCCACCCCACTATCAACATTATCACCAACAATGCGATGACCACAGAAATGTTGGTCACCGTGGGTGGCGAAGTTCGCCAGCCCGGGGACGTGCCTTTCCGACCCGGGATTAACCTCTACTCGGCTATCACTAAATGTGGTGGCCCCACCGAGTATGGGGATATGAAGCGGGTTAAACTGCTGCGCGGCAAGTCCGAGAAGGTCTATGACTTGCGCAAAATTGGCAACGATAACAACCCGGAATTGCTGGCGGGAGACCAAGTCGTCGTCCCGGGCAGCTAAACCGCTCCCGGCCTCCAACCGAAGTTCACCGAACGCCGCCCCGAGTTACTCGCGGGCGGCGTTCTGCTTCTCAGACCGTCAGATTCTGACGATTTGGCCATGGCAGGCGATATTTGACGCTGAGAACCGCAGATTTCTATTTGCACGCCGGGCAAACAATCCTACGGGTTGAGCCCGACTTTTCGTTTCATTTTTAACCCCAAACCATATCAAACATCATGGCTGACTTAGACGGCATCAAACAAGAGAAGACCAAGGAATTCTTCACCCACGTTCCCCAACAAACTCCAGGATTTTTCCTGAAAGGCTCGCACCAATACGACTGGGGACTGAAAAATCGCCTCAGCCGCATCTTCAATCCCAAAGATGGCCGCACCCTGATGCTGGCCTTCGACCACGGTTATTTCCAAGGTCCCACGACCGGTTTGGAGCGCGTGGATCAAACGATTCTCCCGCTGGAACCCTACGTTGACTGTCTCATGCTGACCCGTGGGATCCAACGCTCCGTGGTCCCCGCCAGCACCCAAAAGGCCATCGCCCTGCGCGCCTCCGGTGGCACCAGCATGGTGAGCCGCATGGACGAATGGGAAGGCACCGCTGGCGATACCACCATCAAACTGGGCCGCCCCGGTTATGAACCACTCTCCAACGAAAGCCTGGCCTGCAGCATCGAAGAAGCCATCCGCCTGAACGCTTCCGTTCTGGCGGTGCAAGTGTTCATCGGTGGTGAGCACGAGCGCCAGACCCTCAAGAACCTGACCGACCTCATCGACCAGGCCAGCCGCTACGGCATTGCCGTCATGGGCGTCACTGCGGTGGGTCGCGCCATGGCTCGCACGCCACAATATTTCCGTCTGGCTACCCGCATCATGGCGGAACTGGGCTGCCATATGGTGAAGTGCTATTATACCGATACCGAATTCGAAACCGTGACCAGTTGCTGTCCGGTGCCGATCGTCATCGCTGGCGGCAAGAAACTGCCTGAACTGGACGCGCTGAAGATGTCCTACAACGCCCTGGAGCAAGGTGCCTCCGGTGTGGATATGGGCCGCAACATCTTCCAAGCGGACAACCCCGTAGCCATGGTCCAAGCCGTGCAAGCGCTGGTCCACAATGGTCTGAACCCAGACCAAGCCTTCGCCATGTATAACGACCTGAAGGCCAAAGCATAGTGTGAGCAGTCCGCTGGACTGCTAAAAAATCAAAGCTCAGCGGCGTTTCTCCGAACGGGGAAACGCCGCTTCCTTGTGGAAACCGAGAGTGGCAGCAGTCCGCTGGACTGCTTCATCCCCACCTTACCGAACCAGTCCCGCAGCCTGCTCCCACGCTCACTCACTTCACTGGTTGCAGCAAATACGCCAAGTCCTCGCTGGTGAGCTTGAGTTTCTCACCCTTGCCTTCCAGCAGACCTTGCACCAGTTCCGCTTTCTTGCGTTGCAGCAGGAGGATCTTCTCCTCGATGGTGTCCTGACAAATGAATTTGTAAACGAAGACGGTGTTCTTCTGCCCAAAACGATGTGCCCGATCCGTCGCTTGATTTTCCGCCGCAGGATTCCACCACGGGTCATAGTGAATCACCGTATCGGCTGCAGTTAGGTTCAAGCCCACGCCACCGGCTTTCAGGCTGATGAGAAACACTGGGGTGTTGCCCTTTTGGAATTCGTGCACCAACGTCTGACGATCTTCGGTCTGACCTGTGAGTAGCAAATGGCCGATCTTTTCTTCGTTGAGGCGGTCCTGGATCAGCGCCAGCATTTGGGTGAATTGACTGAACAACAACACCCGCCGACCGTCTTCAATCAAGGGCACGAGCACTTCCATCAGTGCATCCAGCTTGGCGGATTCCGTCACGTTCTTTGCGGCATCCAGTTTCAGTAAACGTGGATCGCAGCAGACTTGGCGTAGTTTCAACAAGGCATCCAGAATCATGATCTGGGAACGCTCCGCGCCCTTCACGCTGATCTCTTCCTGCACGCGTTTATCCATGGCTACGCGCACGGCTTCATAGAGATCCTTCTGCTGCGCGCTGAGTTCCACGCGATGAATCGTCTCAATTTTATCCGGCAGATCATGCAACACCGCTTGCTTCGTGCGACGTAAAAGCACGGGCGCGATGCGTTGGCTGAGACGCTGGCGGATTTCGTTATCACCTTGTTCTTCAATCGGTTCCCGGAAGCCGGTGTTGAACCCTTCCTTGGTGCCGAGAAAGCCTGGCATCAGGAAGTTGAAGATGCTCCAGAGTTCGCCCAAGTGGTTCTCCATCGGCGTGCCGCTAAGGGCCAATCGCAGCCGGGAATCAAGTCGGTAGGCGGCTTGCGCGGTGCGGGTGGTATTATTCTTGATGTTTTGTGCCTCATCCAGAATCACCATGTGAAACGGTTGGCGCGCCAGAATATCTTCATCGCGCGCCAGGATGGGGTAGCTCGTGAGGACGAGGTCGTGCTTGCGGAAATTTTCCACATGCTTCGCCCGATCCTGCCCGGTGTAAATCATGCAACGAAGCTTTGGCGTGAACTTCATCGCTTCCTCCGCCCAGTTGAAGACTACGCTCTTGGGAGCCACGATGAGGCTCGGCAAATCCATCGCGCCCGCTTCTTTTTCCGCCAGCAAATGGGCCAATGTTTGCAGCGTTTTCCCAAGGCCCATGTCATCGGCTAACACGCCGCCGAGGCGCGCGGTGGCGAGGAAACGCAGCCAACGATACCCTTCCAATTGATATGGTCGCAGGTCCGCCTTCAGCCCAACAGGTTTGGGCGCATCCTCCCAGACTTGAGCTGACGACAGCTTGGAACCAAGCTGCTGCAAGGCATCCGACGTCTGCGCGAACATTTCCTCCTCTCGCTTCGTTGCCAACGCGGCCAACTGTGCGGCACGCAGTCGATGCACTTCCAGCTTGCCATCTTTCAGCAGACCGGGGCTGCGGCTGTATAACTCCGTGAGGGCGCTGAGCAGTCGGTGGAAACGATCCGCTGGATAAGGCAGATACTTTTTCCCCACTGGTAGCATGATCGGAGTCGTCCCCATTTTGGCAAGATCCCCCAGCACGGCAAAGCTTCCTTCAGAGCGCAGGAACGCAATGATGGCCGGCAGCAACGGAATGCGTTCGCCATTGATTTCGAAGCCGCAATCGACCGTGAACCAATCCGGGCGCTCGCCTTCCTTGATTTCCTCATACCACGCATCCGGTGTTAGTAATTCCAGATCGAACGTGCGATCCGTCTCCACCAACCAGCCACGTTCTTTGAGTTTTGGCAGTTCGGTTTGGAGAAACTGAAACCAACGCGTGGGGGCATCGGGCGCGTGGCAGTAAGCGTTCTTCAATGATGGCTTGAGACCAAATGTCAGCACGTCATTGATCCGCCGCAGGCCGCGTCCACTCAGCGTATCCGCCAGATCGCGCTCGGCGGGGAGGTTGCGTTGCAATTCGATTAACTGCTCGTTATGCAGCACGGAGGCCTTCTCCGCGCCCCGACCAAACGGAAAACGTTTCTCTGGGGCGGCTTCGTAAGTGAATTCCACATCGGCTAGGCGCACAATTTGATCATAGGTAAATGCAGCGGCTCCGGCGTAGTAGCTGGAGAACACTTTCTCGCCAAAGAGCCGCAAAATCGGCTGTGGCGTTTGATCTGCGGCCTGCACGACGCGGAGCTTGGCTGGAGCCGGAAGCTTGGGAGCAGACGCTGCGGGCTTTTCCAGGAAGCGCGCCAAATGATCCGCGTCCCCTGGCGAGAGGTCTTCCATTTGCAGCCAACCTAGCAGGAATCGCTGCGATTGGGTGGAGCGCACCGGGTGAACGGTGTGGCTACTAAGATCGATTACATGCAAGGGCGTCGTCGGCAACACGGCTAAATTTCGCCCCGCGCTGGTTAGGGTGGGGCGCTGCCGACCGTTCTCCAAGCTCTGCCAGCCGGGGTTTACGGAGATTTTCTCTTCATCGAATTGCAGGGCCGGATGCTCCAGTTTCTCCCACAGCGCTCGGCCGGATTGCCAAAGGCGTGGCAGCAGGTTCGCCCACCATTTCCCCTGCGGTAGAAATCCTACTTCCGTGCGGAATCGTTTCATGAGATCCACCAACGCAAGGTCCCCGGGGCTGAGAAATTCCGGAGGTTGCTTGAAATCGCTATTGAAAGGCGCATGGAACACGTAGTCGCCATCCGCGTTGAGTTTGGCCGTAGTTAGGGTAATCTGCACTAACTGGGATTGCGGGCTGACGCGGTTGAGCACATAGAGCAGTCGGAACTGCGTATCCGCCGCGGGGAAGAAATTCGATTCCTCGTCGTCCTCATCGTCATCGCTGGTCTCATCCAGCGCGGGAATCTTATCCAGCCACGATTGCAGCACCGGGGAAATTTTCACCTCAGGTTCTGGCGCAGGCTCGGCAGCAGCCACTGGAGCTGATTCCGCAGGTTCCTCCAAATCCTCCCGAGGCTCATACCAAGGATTTCCCGCCGCCTGCAACAAGCCCGCCACGTGCTTGCAGAGGCTGCCTTCGATGCAACTGCAACTCGTCTGCAGCTCGCAGGTTTTCCCATACGGGAGCAGTGTAGCCTTCGCTTCCAGAGCCGCCATGCTCCGCGTGGCAATCTTCCCGCTGATCTTGATGACATTTCCTGCCGACTCTAACTTAAGCCCATACACCAACCGCGCATGAATGAACATCTGAGCCGCCTCCAAGTCCTGCCGCCCAAAACCCAATCCGCCGAGATATTTCAGCGGAATCAGATTGCCGACTTGGTGGCGCAGGTTTTTTTCAGTAGGGGTCATGAGGAGGTTTCATGACATAGTCACGCCCCGGCAAATTGCAACGGAGGGGTATTGGACATTTCCGTCTGCTTTTCAACGAATTGACTCAGACGTCGGCAAAGGCCTTTCGGTGCGGCCACCTGCTGCCAATCATGCCTTCGCTGTGAGGGCTTTCAAACGCTCCCGGACGCTTTTAATCGTCGGGAAATCCAGCACCTCGTCCCCCAGTTTCTCCAGTTGTAGGTAATCCAAGTGTCCCACTTGCGAATGAATGGTTTTTGGCAACTCACCCAGACGCTTGGTTAAGAGTCGAAGAATCAGATCGGCCTTACCCCGCACCTCACCCTCGGCACGACCTTCCTCCAGCGCATAAGTGCGCATGTTGATTTGGTCCCATTGGTAAAGTTGACGGCGGCTCATAAGTTCAGATTCTTTGTGGGAGAGATTGTCCAAGCGCGCCATGGCCAAAGCCTGACGGACGTGTGGATTCCTCATTCCCTTCGGGACGCTACGCCAATTTTTTGACGAAATCAAGAAACTTAGCCATTCGCGCATTGGGTGGCTCAGCGGCAAGTGCTCTTCGGTGGCTTTTGGCAATTCTACGAAAATGATGTCGATGCCGCCGTTAGGGTAATGCTCGCCAGAAGTCCGTTCCATTTGGCTAAAATGGCTGAACCACTCCTGCCGATGCGGTAGGATCACGAAATTCGTAATCGCGATGACCGTGACCGGGCGCACGTTGAGATAGTTTCCCCCACGTTTCAGTTGGCCCGCCATCACTTTGGAGGCATTGTAGTTCAGTCGCTGAGTGAATCCACTGGTCGGGAACAGTTGCATTTCAATCAGCTTCTCGGTGCCATTGTCCAATACCGCCCTAACGTCCACTGCCGTTTCCTTCAGATCTTTGAGGCGTGCCGGGAGATAAGGATCTTTGATGGTTAATCTTTGGATCACCGGCTTGCCTGCGTAGAGCAGATCGTTCAGGAACCCCACCAGAATATCGTGACTCTCCAGCGAGCCAAAGATACGCTTGAACGCCCAATCGATGGTGGGGTCCAGGAAAACGGGTTTGGAGCGGGAGGCGCGCTTATTCATGAGTCCACCTATGCACTAACCATCCGGGCGCAAGTGCGGAATCTCGGTCCAAAGTTGCACGAGCGGGAACTAAGGTTCTGGTTGGCTGCGGCGGTAGGCCAACACCCAGTCATTGAAATGGAGTGCGGAAAGTTCGCGCGGCGGACTTACTTTAATCGGGGAGACTAGGGGGACTGGATCAATTGCTTGGCGCCCTTTCTCGGTCAGGGCGCAGCGCCATTCCCAGTCCACCCATTTGGAATCAGCTGCGGCTTGAGACCAGAACAAATAGAGCACGTCCCGGTTTAAGATTTCGTGACGCAACCGCGCCTGCCAATCATCGCCTGAGCGTAGCCCTGCAACATCCACAAAGATATCCAATTCTCGCACCATCTTCTGCATCCCCTGAATCCGTCCCAAGACCTCATCGCGATCATCGTTGGCGTATGATGCGAACGCCGTGCGAATGGGGGCAACGGATCCCAGCACATCCGTTGACTTGTTTGGATTGGGCACCACATGGAGCACGAAGGAAATTTGTGCGATGACAAAGCCAGCAAACCTCACCAACACTTGCGCTGGTAACTCTTTGTCAGTCACTCCCTTGGGCACAGAGACCCTGAAAGATGCGTTGGCGACAACGCCCATCCATTGCAAAGAATCTTCACGCGGAGCAACTCGCGCGCCCAAGACCTTCAACTCCACTTGCAGCAGACTCCCATGGGCGATTAGCGTGGCTCCTTTTGTTTTAAGGGAGAGATCATCCGTTCCGTGGAATTCACGAGATTGCTCCTTCACCTCTGGCAATTGATCCAGCCGATGCGCCCACACTAGGATTTCCTGCGTTTCCCCGGGCCTGATCTGCACGGCTGACGTCACTGAGAAATACACGCTACTCTCCTTGATCAGTCTCGCAGCCAAACTACCAAGCGCAATACCTCCAAGTGGGGTCATACAGAAGCTCAGCACCTTGCCGGCAACTCCTTTGATTGCATCAAGCGTTGCGGCCTGATGACGCTTTGCGGGCGGAGGCACACCGTCCTCGAATACTTCTTCGGAGGCTACGGACCCAATCCCGAGGTCACGATTTGGTCTTCCCATAAACAGCGTGCGGTCATCGTCGCTAGTTAAACCGCTGCCCTCCGCCCACGGAAGATCTGCTCGCTGAATAAGCCGCGTGCGAGTATCCTGTGGCGGATCTATCGGTGGCTCAGCTGCATCAATGGGGTTTATTCCAGCAGAGGTGCTTCCTTCCCTCAGACTTGGTGGCATGGAGTCAGCCTGGTCCCAACCACTTTTCGTTTCGGTTTCCGTTCCTAAACCAAAGGCTGTTGATTCCATTTTTGACCTGATCGTGGGCGGTATAGGCGAAATAGATTCTGCTGGGTTATTTCCTCGCTTTCTAGTTAAGGCTTCCAACACTCGGGCAAAAAAGCCAATCTTTGGCGCAGGCAAAGCACATGGAGGTGGCACGTGTGGGACAACCTTAAACGCTATCGGAGGGCGCGGTGGGAGAGGTTCTGGAACAACCACGCCGGAGCCAGGCCGCAGGTCTACTTGGGAGGGAGGGCGCAATCCGCAAGATGACAAATCGCTCAGGCAGCGGTCCGCCTCCAGCACCACCTCCTTGGCCGTGCCCGGACGTTGGTCAGGGTTTTTCTCCAAAAGCCGTTCGAGCAAACGCCGCACCGAGGGTGGCAGCGTGGACGGCAGGGCATCGGCATAACTGTCAGAACTCAGCCGTTCAATTAAGATTTGACCAGAATTCCCCCGCAGGGGTGAGCGACCTTCCAACAGAAACCACGCCGTCATCCCCAACGAAAATAAATCGCAGCGCCCATCAATCGTGTCATCGTTACGCAACTGTTCGGGAGCACTAAACAATACCGTGCCCAACATCTGCCCAGCCTTGGTCATCCTGGGGTTGTCTGCACCCTGCACTCCTCGCAACCGAGCCGAACCGAAATCAATAATCTTCAGCACTGGCTCCCCGCTGGCGCGGAAAGAGTTCGCCAGCACCAAGTTATGCGGCTTGATATCCCGATGCCAGACCTCCTGATGCACGCAGGTCAACGCATCCGCCACCTGACGAATCACCCAGACCACATGCCCCACCGTGAAGGGTCCCATTTGTTCCACCAGGGTGGCCAAGTCCCCCAGGTCACAATGCTCGACGATGTAGTAGGACGGGGTGCTGTCTTCCTCCAGTTCCGTGACCTGCGCGATGCCTTGATGTTGTGCGCCGAGCTTGGCTTGGGTCCGGGCTTCCAGGATGAAGCGATCCCGCACCGTTCGGTCCTCCGCCTCACTGGCAATCATTTCCTTCAAAACCACCCGCGTCCCCAGACCAACATGCTCTGCAAGACTCGTGATGCCAAAGGAACCCCGCCCCAGTTCCTTAAGAACCCGGTATTTTCCCACGCGGCGTGACTGTGAACTCTCGGACATAGTGAAGGCAACGAACCAGGCGGGACAGGCTTGCACCTATTTTCATTGGCGGTTGTAAATACAGCAGACCCTGATCAAATCTTTAATCTCAGCTGGTCCAATTGTCTAGGCAAAAGGCGGCAACTTTGGGACAGCAGTGGCCGCCCCACCGCCCCCACCACAGTTGACAAACACCCACCCTCCGGCACCCTGAACTCCATGCCTGAACCTACTGCCGATACCATCACCCAATTCATTGCCCGCTGGGAGAAATCCGGCGGATCGGAGAAGGCAAACTATGCGTTGTTCTTCACGGAACTTTGTGATGAAATCCTCCTGGTGCCGCATCCCGAGCCTGCCGGGCCGGATAATGAGAAGAACCTTTATAGCTTCGAGCGCGTCGTCACTCACAAGGCAGAGGACGGCACCACCGCCACTGGGTTTATCGATCTCTACAAAGCGGGCTGCTTCCTGCTGGAAACCAAACAGGGCACCTTCCTGAAAGCCACCTCCGGCGGCACCCTGCTGGATTTCCTGCCCACCCAGACCAACCTCAAATCAGGCCATGGGAAACGCGGCACCCTGGCATTCGATAAAATCCTCCAGCGCGCTTACAACCAAGCCCGCAAATACATCACTGCCGTTCCGCCAGCCGAAGGCCGGCCTCCCTTCCTCATCGTGTGCGATGTCGGGCATACCATCGACCTCTATGCGGAATTCACCGGCACCGGTGGGCATTACGAGCGATTCCCCGATCCCAATTCCCACCGCATTTTCCTATCCGATCTTCACCGTCCGGAGATTCGCCAACGCCTGCGCCAAGTCTGGACGGAGCCGCATGCCTTGGACCCTGCGAAACACGCCGCCGCCGTCACGCGGGAAGTGGCCAAGGCCCTGGCGGAGTTGGCGAAGTCCCTCGAAAGCGATGGCCAGGACCCGCAGCTCACCGCAGGCTTCCTCCAGCGCTGCCTCTTCACCATGTTTGCCGAAGACGTGGGCCTGCTCCCGGAGAAATCCTTCGTCCAGCTCTTGGAAAAAGTGAAAGACAGCCCCGCCGGCTTTCCCATCATGTTGCAGACGCTCTGGAAAGACATGGCCAAAGGCACGGACTTCTCCACTGTGCTCCTCAGCGCCATCCCGCATTTCAATGGTGGTCTGTTTGAAGACTGCACCGCCTTTCCGTTGCGGCAGGACCAGATCGCCCTGCTCATTCATGCTGCGAAATCTGACTGGTCCGCCGTGGAGCCCGCCATCTTCGGCACGTTAGTGGAGCGCGCCCTGGACGCGCGCGAGCGGCATAAGCTGGGCGCACATTACACGCCGCGTTCCTATGTGGAGCGGCTCGTGCGGCCCACGCTCATGGACCCGCTGCGGGCGGAGTGGGAGGCTGTGAAGGCCGCCGCTGCGCTTTCCATGGAGAAAGCCACCAAGGCCGATGCCACCGCCACCAGCATCGAAAATGAAGCCCAGCAGAAACTTCACACCCTCACCAAAGCTCAGGCGGATGCGCTCAACAAACGCCGCCTGGATGCCGTGAAGCAAGCCACCGCGCACCGGGCGGACGCCATGGCCACCGTTAGCGAATTCCATCGGAAACTCTGCACCCTCCGCGTCCTGGATCCTGCGTGCGGCTCGGGAAATTTCCTCTACGTCTGCTTGGAACTCATGAAGCGACTCGAAGCCGAAGTCCTCGAACTCTTCGAAGCCCTCGGCGGAGACCTCCGCATGGAAATGGCATCCTTCAAGATCGGCCCCCGTCAATTCCTCGGCCTGGAGCTGAACCGACGCGCCGTCGCCATCGCCCAACTCGTCCTCTGGATCGGCTTCTTCCAGTGGCAACGCAAGACCACTGGCAAGGCGGACACGAACGAGCGACCGCTCCTGCCCAAGGACCCATCCATCCTCCAGCAAGACGCCGTCCTGGCCTATGACAAAGCCATCCCGCGCCTCGATGCCGCCACCGGGAACCCCATCACCATCTGGGACGGACAGACCACGAAACTTCATCCCATCACCGGAAAAGAAGTCCCCGACGAGACCGCGCGTCGCCTTGTCTATGATTACACGAATCCCCGCCGCGCCGACTGGCCGGAGGCGGACATCATCGTGGGGAATCCACCGTTCATTGGTGCCTCCCGCATGAGAGATGCCTTGGGCGATGGCTATGTGGAAACGCTGCGCCAAGCATGGAAAGGACGCGTCCCCGAGTCCGCCGATTTTGTGATGTTCTGGTGGCAGAAAGCCGCCGAACTCGTGCGGGATGGCCGCACCAAACGCTTCGGCTTCATCACCACCAACTCCATTCATCAGACCTTCAACCGACGCGTCATCGAGCCCTTCCTGGCTGAAGAAAAACAGCCACTTCACCTCTCGTATGCCATCCCGGATCATCCCTGGGTGGATTCTGCGGATGGAGCCGCCGTGCGCATTTCTATGACCGTAGCCGAGCCCGGCAAAGGAGAAGGAACCCTGGCTCATGTGGAAAACGAAATCGCGCGCGAGGACGGGGAAAATGAAGTTGAGCTGTCAGAACGAAATGGTGTCGTGGCTGCGAATTTGCAGGTCGGGGCGGATTTGACTTCTGCCAGTGAGTTGGCTTCAAATCTCAGCATTTGTTGGGAAGGCATGAAACCTCATGGAAAGGGTTTTTTGGTCACCCCAGAGGAGGCAGATGCGCTTGGCTATTGGAAGGATAATGCCCCTGTTTTCCCACTTGGAACTTACATCAATGGGAGAGATGTGGTGGATGTGCCGCGTAAGCTCCTAGCCATTGATCTCTTTGGTTTTACTGAAGCTGAAGCTGCGCAGCGCTTTCCCTCCCTAATCAACCATCTGTTGGTGGAGGTGAAGCCAGAGCGAGACATGAACAATCGTGAAACCTATCGCAAAAATTGGTGGTTTTTTGGTGAAGCCAGAAAGAATAATCGGCCGTCGCTAAAAGGTCTGCACAGATTCATCGTAACTGTTAAGACTGCGAAGCATCGAGCGTTCACATTTTTGGATTCATCCTGCATTCCAGATAGTAAGCTGATAGTAGTGGCATCGGAAGCGCCTGAAGATTTGGCGGTCCTTTCGTCTTTGATTCACTCAATCTGGACGCTCCGCATCGGAAGTCATCTTGGCGTCGGAAACGATCCTACCTACGTCGTCGGCTCGTCATTTAACAAATTCCCATTTCCCGACCTCCCCGAAGGTCCGTTGAAACAACGCATCCGGGACTTGGGAGAGCGATTGGACAGCCACCGGAAGAAACAACAGGCGCAGCACCCGGACCTAACCCTCACCGGACTCTACAACGTCCTGGAAGCCGTGCGACTCGGCACGCCGCTGACCGCCAAAGAGAAAGTGATCCACGACCACGGTCTGGTCTCCATCCTGAAGCAGATCCACGATGACCTGGACACCGCCGTGCTGGAAGCCTACGGCTGGACGGACCTCATGAGTCCCGCACAAAACCTTTCCCTAGCCGACCGACTGGCCACCCCCGGCCCCGCCGCCGAAGCCCTGGAGCAGGAACTCCTAACCCGCCTCGTAGCCCTGAACCACACCCGAGCCGCCGAAGAAAAACAAGGCCATATCCGCTGGCTGCGGCCAGAATACCAAGCCGTGGCAGGGGCGTCCTCTGAGCGAACTGCTGAAGGGACGGAAGGGACCAAAGCGACTCAAGGGACAGAAGGGACCGCTGAACCAAAGAAACCCAAAGGCAGGACCACCGCCTCAGCCAAAGCCACTAAAGTCCTTTCAGACCTTTCCGTCCCTTTAGTCCCGTCCGTCCCAGAAGCCGCCCCCAAACTCCCCTGGCCGGAAAGCCTGGCCGCCCAAGTCAGCGCCCTGCAAAAACTCCTCCCCACCCACGGCCCCGACCCCGAAGCCCTCTCCGCCCGTTTCGGCAAAAAGTCCCCCAAGCGCACCGAACAAATTTCCGAAATCCTCGAAACCCTTCAAGCCTTGGGCCAGTGCTAAGCCCAGTGTGCTGCTTACGCGGGGAGGACATGAGATTTTGGAACAGAAGATGGGAAGGAAAGGCAGAAGACTTGGAATGAAGGCATTGAGGTATTTCTTCCAAACCTTCCTGACTTCTGTCAATTTTCCATGGATCGAATTGGCTGTGCGGCGGCGGGAGGGTTTTTGGAACAGAAGATGGGAAGGAAAGGCAGAAGACTTGGAATGAAGGCATTGAGGTATTTCTCCCAAACCTTCCTAAACTTCTGTTCAATTGTTCGATGGATCGCGTTGGCTGTGCGGCGGCGTGAGGGAGTTTGGAACAGAAGGTGGGAAGGAAAGGCAGAAGGCTTGGAATGAAGGCATTGAGGCATTTCTTCCAAACCTTCCTAACTTCTGTTCAATTGTTCGATGGATCGAATTGGCTGTGTGGCGACGTGAGGGATTTTGGAACAGAAGATGGGAAGGAAAGGCAGAAGACTTGGAATGGAGGTTTTGAGGCATTTCTTCCAAACCTTCCTAACTTCTGTTCAATTGTTCGATGGATCGCGTTGGCTGTGCGGCGGCGTGAGGGATTTTGGAACAGAAGATGGGAAGGAAAGGCAGAAGGCTCAGAACGGAGGTTTTGCGGCATTGCTTCCAAATCTTCCTAACTTCTGTTCAACTCCGGAAGGGGCTTCCCGTGGCTGAATCTGGGTGCCCATCAATGGGGTAGTCGTCGAGAGAATCGCTCTGTAGCTCCGCATCATACCGCCGCCCCCCTCAATCGCGGTTTGGAGCCGAAATGAGATGAACTGACCGGTGGTTGCCTCCATGATGACAGCATGTTGAAACGTTTGCTGCTGCTTCCCGTGCTGAGCCTGGGGCTACTCCTGCTCTGGGTGAAAGCTGGGCGTGCGGAGACATCGAATTCCTACGCTGGCGTGTGTCAGGCTCCAGCGGATGATTTCTTCACCGATAAAATTTGGGGTGGCATTGGGGCCCATGATTGCTTGAAGTGTCACAAGGACGGTGGTGACGCGGAGGAAAGTAAATTTGTCCTGCGTGATCCAACGCGGGCCGAAGATGCGCCAGCGGCCATGCGGTATAACCGTGAGCAGTTTGCGGCCATGGCGCGGACTCTGGAGCATGACGAATCCGTCCTGCTCTTGAAAGCCATCGGGAAATTGAAGCATGAAGGAGAGGAGGTGTTGCGACCTGATTCGCCAGCGTATCATTTACTGCAGGAGTTCGTGCGGCGGATCAATGCCCCGTCAGCCGCTCCAGCAGCGGAACCACCCGGCGGTCCATCGTTCTACGAAGGTATCACGATGATAAGCGATCGTAGGCTGCTGCGACGGGTGACGCTGTCACTGGCGGCACGTTTGCCGAAAGCAGAGGAGTTGGAGAAAATCAATACCAACGGGCTGGCAGCCATGCCTGCGCTGTTGGATCACCTCATGCAGGAACCGGCATTCTATGAACGACTGCGGGAGGCATTCAACGATATTTTCCTAACGGTAGGCTTGGACGACAATCCTGAGACGGTGCTGTCCTACGAACACTTTGAGAAGACCCGCCTGTGGTATCAGAAGCATGATTTCTCCGGGATCAAAGATGAAAAAGAACGCACGCAGGCGGGCTACAAGCTGGCGCGGGAATATCGCAAAGCCATTGAGGATGAGCCGATGCGGCTGATCGAATACATTGTGAAGGAGGACCATCCGTTCACGGAGATCATTACTGCCGACTACATCATGGTCTCGCCTTTTTCCTCGCGCGGCTACGGTGTGTTTGAGGAAATGAAGGACAAGTTCACCAATCCCGAGGATCCCTACGAATACCAACCGGTTAAACTGAAAGCGTTGGTGGGGCGGAATCGTCCGGAGGATCAGGAATCGGCCACGGGCTTCTATCCTCATGCTGGCATCCTGAGCACGTTTCAATATCTCCGGCGTTATCCCACTACGGAAACGAATCGCAATCGGCTGCGGGCGCGGATGTTTTATCAGCATTTTCTGGGCATCGATGTGTTGGAACTGGCGGCCCGGGTTTCCGATGCCGCAGCGGTCTCAGCCAAGTATGAGATCCCCACGATGCAGGCCAGCGAATGTGTCGTGTGTCACAAGACGCTGGATCCGGTAGCGAGCCTGTTTCAAGACTTCTGGCGCTTCGAGGCGGTGTATGGGAAGCGGAAGGAAGGCTGGTTTAAGGATATGTTTCAAGCGGGCTTCGAAGGCACGGATATGCCTGAGTCGGAACGCTGGAGATCGCTCCAATGGTTGGGATCCCTAACGGCAAAAGATCCACGCTTCGCCATCGCCATGGTGGGGCATGCTCACTATTTGCTAACGGGACGAAAACCAATGCTGCCACCCAAGGATCTCTCGGATCCTTTCTACCAGTCTAAACGCAGGGCTTATCTGGCGCAGCAGCAGCAGGTGGAATCCATGGCCCGACACTTTGCGGCGGAGAAATTTAACTTCAAGACGGTCATCAAAGATTGGGTGCTCTCCGCCTGTTATCGGGCGGATGGGCAAGCCACTGCCACCGCAGATCCTGCTCGGCGGATGGAGTTGGAAGACGTGGGACTGTGTCGCCTGCTGGCTCCGGAACAAGTGGAACGCAAGGTGGCAGCGGTCTTTGGCAAGCCTTGGGGGAAACTCAAGGAGCAAATGGAATTGCTCTATGGCGGGATCGATTCCAAGGAAGTCACTGAGCGCGCCACCGATCCCAGTGGTGCCATGGGGGCGCTGCAACGCATTCTGGCCAACGATGTGGCGTGTCGCGAAACCGCATTGGATTTCAGTCGGCCCGCCGCTGACCGACATTTATTTCCCCACATCGAACCTGACGTGTTGCCAGACTCGCCTGAGTCCGAAGCCAGGATTCGCCAAACCATCGTTCATCTACATGAACTCGTGCTCGGCCGCCAAGATGGTCCTGACACGCCTGAAGTGACACGGACCTATGAACTTTTTGCCGGGATCGTCAACGAAGCGGCCACGCGCAAGGTTGATTCCGCCGAGACTTGGACCTGTCGCCAAGGGCTTCTGGCAGAGGTGCCGGACCCGAAATACACCGTGCGAGCTTGGCGGGCTGTGCTGACTTACCTGCTCCGACAACACGAATTCCTCTACGAATAATCATGAGACGCGATTTCCTAAAACTCTGCGGCCTAACTGGACTTGGTTTCACCTGTCCTGGCGGCCTGCCAGCCCTCTTGGGGGCGGAGGCGAAATCCGCCGAGCCTTATCCCGGGCCGTATTACGTCGTTTTCAATGCTTCCGGTGGCTGGGATACCACCTATCTGATGGATCCCAAGGGCATTGGTGAGATCAACCGACTGTATCAGGCTGGCGACATCCTAACGCAGGGGGCGCATCATTTTGCCCCGACCGACAAGCACAAGGAAGGCGGCCTGAGCAATGAGGAATTCTATCGCGAATTCGGCTCGGAATTACTGACCTTGAACGGGATGGATTACTCGGTCAATAACCACGCTCCCGGCGCGCGCTACATGGCGACGGGGAAGTTGGACAGCTTGGCGTATCCCACCTTTTCCGCCTTGGTGGCGGCTTGCCAGGGTCCGCAGTGTCCGTTGTCTTTTCTGACGTTCGGAAATTATTCCAATACTGGCAACATCGTCGCCATGTCCCGCGTTCCTTACCTGCCATCCTTGCAACGGGTGGCGAATGCCGATGCCATCGAAGGAAACGTGCGTTCACCCTATCACGAGGAATTTGCGCTAACCCGCATCGAACAGGCCCTGGCCGCGCAAAATGCGCAACGCGAGGCCACCCGACTGCCGCGGCAGGAGCGTTCGGAAAACATGCTCTACGGGGCGCAGGTGAACTCCAAAGCGCTCGAACGCATCACCCCATTCATTCCAAAGGAGCAGCCAAAAGAACGCCTGTCGCAGCAGGTGGAAATCGCCCTCGCCTCGTTCAAAGCCGGCGTCTGTGTTTCAGCGAATCTTTCCATTGGTCAATTCGACAGTCACGCCAACAACGACAAAGATCAGATGAAGCTCATTCCAGAAATGCTGGCCGGCATCGCCTATCTGATGCGACGCGCAGAGGAGTTGAAGATCCGGGAGCATTTGGTCGTGATTGTCCAAAGTGAAATGGGTCGCACCCCCACTTACAACCAGGGCCAGGGGAAGGATCATTGGTCCATTGGCTCGATCCTGTTTCTGGGTCAAGGCATCAAAGGAAATCGCGTCCTGGGGGCCACCGATGAAAAGCAATTCCACGTGCCCTTGAATCCGCAAACTTTAGCCATCGAGAAAGCCAAGGATGCTGGCATCCGCGTCCGTCCAGAGCACCTCCATCAAGCCCTGCGGGAATTCGCAGGCATCAGCGATCATCCCCTGAGCAAGAAATTTCCGTTGGGAGTGCTGGAGCAGGAACGGTTGGTTAAGCTGTGGGGCTAGTATTGGCCTCTCAACTGTGATGCTGAATTAACACCCAGCCAGCGGGCACCAAATCCGCCGTGCTAACCCAGCAGAGGCCGATTATTAGACAGAAGCAGCTAAATTATTCGCTCTCATTGAAATTCTTATTAGCCCAGCGGCGTAAGTCGTGATAGATTCCCCACACTGAAACGCTGATGACCCTATTTTTTCAATGGATTGCCGACCATGGCAAAGCGATTCTGGAAATGGTTCTCATTTCTGGAGGGTTGTTTTATGCTTACCAGAAATTGCGTCCGGTGAGCGGGGCGCGGAGGTTGATTGAGTTGATTGTCTGGCTCCTGGCAGGGTTCCTTTTTGCCTATGCCTTTGATTTTGCGCTCATTAGAACGTTTCTCGGTTTCGTCGTCATCGGTCTGGTGGTGCTGTTCCAACCGGAGCTACGACACGGGTTCGTGTCCATCATCGGGCATCGCTTGTTTACTCCCGCGCAGAACTACGGAGAGTTGATCGAGCAGTTGGAGGAGGCCGTGGTGCAGCTTTCTGCCAAGCGCTATGGGGCCTTGTTTGCAATTGAACGTGGCATGGATTTGAAGCAATTCCTGGAAACAGGCGTGGAGATCGACGGGAAATTTAGCCCCGCGCTGATCATGACGTTGTTTCACCCGAAAACCATCCTGCATGATGGCGGGATGATCCTGAAGGAAGGTCGTGTGGAGGGCGCTGGCTGCGTCTTCCCAGTGAGTCAGCGGGAATTGCTGGACCGCAGCATCGGGCTGCGGCACCGGGCGGCCATGGGAATTACCGAGCAAACGGACGCCATTGCGATTGTCGTTTCCGAGGAGACCGGGCAAATCTCCATCGCCCGGGCCGGAGAACTGGAGCAGGCGCTCACGCCGCATTTGTTCAAGCAACGGCTGACAGATCTGCTGGTCCTGCGCAAACCAACCACTGAAGCGGAACGCACCGTGGCCGCCAATGATCGTCCTCCGGCCACGAAGCGTCTGGAGGCTTGATTTTTTTCCGGTTCAGCGGCATGGGAAGAAGTTTTTCCATGCCCCCTCTTCGTTATTTATGTTTTCTGCTAGGTTCAACTATCCTCCCGCTCCTGGTGAGCTGTGGCACGGTGCAGCCGTATTCCCCCAAGGCCATGGATCAGGCTGCGGCCAGCCTGAATGCCACTGGGTTGTCAGCTGCCCAGCGATTGCTCTTGGAAGCCAAGCGGCTGCATAAATTTGCCGAGGTGGCCACCGTGTATCGACTGCGGGCCGGGGAGTTGGCGTGGGCGGTGGTGAACTCGGAAACCAGTTCCAACCCGGATGGTGCCGTGCTCAAGATCCTCAATCAAGCCCAGGAAGGCCTGGCGGAAACGTTGGTCGATCAGGACGGGCGGACCCAGACTTACAGTTATGCGGGTTTCACCTACTCTGTTAGTGCTCCGCCGACCAAGCTGCGCGGGTTGCATGCGGTGAATGAATTTTCTAAAGTGGAGAGTTGCACTTGCGTGGATTTCAAGCTTTGCCAGAAGCGGCTTGTGGAAGCAGGGCTAGGCCAGCCCCTGGCGGCCAAGTGGAAGCAGCCGAGGACTGGGGGGATGGACCGCTTCGTTTCCGCTCGCGGATACTTGCACCCCATTACCTCAGTGATCGGATATGATCGCACCGCTGCCGGAGCCCGTCAGGTGTCGCTGCGTTTCGTGGACCCCACCGCCATCTCCACGGCGGAGGCCAATCGACGGCAGTTCCCGCTGGCAGCTGATTTCACAGCTCCCATCGAACAAGTCTCACGTGATGTGAAGGAGTTCTCCCTCAGCCTGCTGGGCATGTTCGTGCCGCAATCTCAGGATGCAGAACTCAACCTCCTGGAGCCCTATGATCCCCAACGCATCCCCGTGCTGTTGGTTCACGGCTTGAATTCCCATCCTCGCATGTGGCGGGACGTTTACAATGAACTCCGGGCCGATCCTGCGTTGCGCGGGAAATTTCAATTCTTGACCTATCGCTATCCCACTGGCTGGCCGATCCTTTATTCCGCCTTGCGACTTCGGCAGGAAATGGCGGCTTTCGACAAAACTGTTGGCGTGCCGCCGGGGGTCGTGCTGATCGGCCACAGCATGGGTGGGCTCGTGTCCCGCTTGCAGGCCATTTCTCCCGGCCGCGCCATTTGGGACGCCAATCTCGGTCCTGCGGCCGCAGAGAAACTGCGCACCGTCCCCGCCGATTCCATTAGCAAGCAAATGTCGCTCTTTTCCAAGAACCCAGACGTGGGTCGGCTTATCTTCGTCTGCGTGCCGCATCGGGGCAGTAAAATAGCGGATTGGGCGCTGGTGCGCTATCTGGCGGACCTTATCAAGCTGCCAGCAAATCTTATCGCAATTGCCACCGACCTCAGCAATACAATGGCCAAAGGCGGCAACATCAACGGGGTCAATCGTCTCTCCCCTTCGAACCCCACCTATGCCGCCACGGACCGGGTGCCGATTCCTGTGCCCTACCATTCCATTATTGGGGATCGGGGGAAACATGATAGTCCCCACAGCTCCGATGGAGCCGTCGAATACTGGAGTTCCCATCTGGAGGGAGCCGCGTCCGAACTCATCGTGCCAGACAACCATGGCGCTTACGATAACCCGTTAGCGATTCAAGAAATGAAGCGCGTTCTGCTCCTGCATCTGCAGCATGCCGGCCGACGTTAGGATGGCATCGCGTCGTGAGACTGGGTCAGCCCGCAAACATCACTACTTTTTCCCTTTGGTAACTGCTTGGTCGAACCAACCGCCGCCAAACCCGCCGCCTGCGGCTGGCTGTGCTGGCCGGTTGCCACCGAAGCTCTTCTGCCCACCACCGCCGCCGGGACTGGTCTTGCGCTCGCCCGGGCCGCCGCTGGATTTATTTCCTGCGCCTTCGAAATCAGGATTCGTCTTCAGGCTGAGACTGATGCGATTTCTCGCCAGGTCCAGCCCGATCACTGTGGCCATGACTTGCTGCTGCACTTTCAGCACTTCCGCCGGATTCTTCACGAATGTATCCGACATCTGGCTGATGTGGACCAATCCGTCTTGGTGAACACCGATATCCACAAACGCCCCAAACGCAGCCACGTTCGTCACGATGCCCGGCAACTTCATGCCGACCGTGAGTTGGCTCGGCTTGTCCACGCCTTCCAAGAACGCAAAGGTTTCGAACTTCTTCCGTGGATCGCGCCCTGGCTTGGCTAATTCGGAAAGAATGTCCTGCAGCGTCGGCAAGCCCACGCTGTCGCTGATGTATTTCCGCAGATCAATCGCCTGCCGACGTTTCTCATCGGTCATCAGATCCTTCACGCTGCAACCCAAGTCCTGCGCCATCTTTTCCACCAGCGCATAACGCTCCGGGTGCACTGCGCTGGAGTCCAGCGGATGCTCGCCTCCCCGGATGCGCAGGAAGCCGGCGGCTTGTTCAAAGGCCTTGTCGCCCAGACGTGGCACGCTTTGCAGTTCCTTGCGGTTCTTGAAGGGACCATTGGTAGCCCGATGCGCCACGATGTTCTCCGCGATCGTTTTGTTCAGTCCGGAAACGTAGCTCAGCAGTTGCTTACTAGCCGTATTCACTTCCACGCCCACATTGTTGACGCAGGAAATAACCGCGTCATCCAGCGTGTTCTTGAGCAGGGTCTGATCCACGTCATGCTGATACTGACCCACGCCAATCGACTTCGGATCAATCTTCACCAATTCCGCCAGCGGATCCATCAAACGTCGCCCAATGGACACCGCTCCCCGCACCGTGAGATCCTGCGTGGGGAATTCCTCCCGGGCGGCCTCAGAGGCTGAGTAAATGGACGCGCCCGACTCATTGACCATGATGGTGGTGATGTTCGGACAAATTTTTCTAACAAACGACTCTGTTTCCCGACCTGCCGTGCCATTGCCAATCGCGATCGCCTCAATCTTATGCTGCGCCACGAGTCCCATCAGCGTGCGCGCAGCTTCCACCATTTGAGTCTGGCCAGTGGTGGGGTAAATGACATCATTGTGCACCAGGCCGCCTTGAGCCGTGAGCACCACCACCTTACATCCTGTGCGGAAACCAGGATCGATCGCCAGCACGCGCTTCTCGCCTAACGCAGGAGCCATCATCAGATCCTTCATGTTATCAGAGAACACGCGCACCGCTTCCACATCCGCCTTCTTCTTGGAGTTCAGGCGCATTTCCGTTTCCATGCTGGGGAAGAGCAATCGCTTGCAACTATCCGCTGCTGCCAGCGTCATTTGATCCGCGCAGGGGCCGTGACCAGTCACAAACAAACGTTTCACCGTGTCCACGCCACGCTCTTCCGGAATGCTAACGCGCATCATCAGGAAACCTTCCTTCTCGCCCCGCCGAATCGCCAGCAAGCGGTGGCTGGGAATCGCCTTGAAAGGCTCGGACCATTCGAAGTAATCGCGGAACTTGGCCGCCTCCGTGTCCTCTTCCTTGCCCATCAGGACTTTGGAAGAAATGGTCGCTTCATTTTCATAAACTTGCCGCAGGGCAGTCCGAATATTTGCCGTGTCACTGGCGCGTTCGGCCAATATATCGCGCGCACCAGCCAGTGCATCTTCGGCGGATTTCACCAGCGTTTCCTCGGTCACGCCGTCCTTGCCCGCAGTGACATATTTCTCGCCTTCCGCCTTGGGATCTGCGGTTGGCACTGGCACATTTTCCACAATCCAATCCGCCAGCGGCGTGAGCCCCTTTTCCACCGCAATCGTCGCCCGAGTCCGACGTTTCGGACGGAACGGCGCGAAGGCGTCTTCCAACTGCGTCAGCGTCGTGGCCGCCGCAATCGTGGCCTTCAGCGCATCCGTCATCAACTTGCGTTCATCCAGCGATTTAATAATCGCCTCCCGCCGCGAATCCACTTCCGCAAACTGCAGCAATCGATCCCGCACGGTCGTGATTTGCACTTCATCCAGCATCCCTGTGGCTTCCTTCCGATACCGCGCGATAAATGGCACTGTGCCCCCTTCAGCCAGCAATTCAGCAGTCGCGCCCACCTGGGTCACTTTGATCTTCAGTTCGGTGGCAATACGGGTCAGATAATCGATATTCATGAGGGTGGAGAGCGAGGAAAAAGGAACGTTTCAGGGGTTGAAAAGGCACCCGCAGGGGATGGTCGCCCCATGCTGGTCCGCGAGTCCTAAAACGGTGCCAATAAGTTCGCAACGTGAAACGCAAATTCTTGTGAAATGGGAGTGCCCTTGCCCCCCACGCTCGGAGTCCACCCGAGTTGGTGTTCAGCCTTTAGGCGCTCCAACAAGAAAAGCAGAACCACCAAGAGCGTTTTAGGTAATAGCCCAGCAGGCACCGACCATCCGACGCCTACCCTACTTGCTGAAGCGGAAGATTGATTCACCTGGTTTGTGCAAATCGAGTAAATCGCGGGCTTTGATTTCGATAAAATTTGGGTCGGCGTCCAGCAGGACACTTTCGTTCTCCAATCGCTCTTTTTTCAGCGCCATTTCCTCAGCTTGCTGCTTCATGCTGGCGATTTTGTCGTCTGTCTCCCGGAGTTTCTTGAACTCGGGCAAGAGTCGAATCGCCAAACCGCCAAACAACAGTAACAGGCAACCCACGAAGGCGAGTCGGCTGATCAACGCCCAGCCGGTGCTGGGTTCTGGAGATTGAGGGTTTATGAGTTAGTCGGGGTTACGAGGTGAGAAGACCGACTGATGACCGAGGAGTTGATGCGGTTGGAGGCATCAATCCTCGATCATCAATCAGCAGGTTAGTGTTTCATTTTGCCACCATAAACGGCGGCATCTCCGAGTTCTTGTTCGATGCGGAGCAGTTGATTGTATTTGGCAATCCGATCGGAGCGGCTCATGGAACCAGTCTTGATTTGACCAGCGTTGGTGGCCACTGCGATGTCCGCAATGGTGCTGTCTTCCGTTTCGCCAGAGCGGTGGGAAATGACGGCGGTGTAAGCGTGGTGTTGGGCCAGTTCCACGGCATCCAGGGTTTCGGTCAGGCTGCCAATTTGGTTCACCTTCACGAGGATGGAGTTGGCGGTCTGCGTATCGATGCCCTTTTGGAGGAACTTCACATTGGTTACGAAAAGGTCGTCGCCCACGATTTGGGTGGTCTTGCCGAGTTTGTCGGTCAGCAACTTCCAGCCCGCCCAATCGTTTTCGGCACAGCCGTCTTCGATGGAAATGATCGGGTAGCGCTTTTGCAAGTCTGCGTAGTAATCGACGAGTTCAGAAGCGGTCTTCACGGAACCGTCGGATTTTTTGAAGACATAAGCGCCTTTCTCCTTGTCGTAGAATTCGCTGGAAGCCGCATCCAGCGCGATGAAGATATCATGACCGAGCTTGTAACCGGCCTTGTCCACCGCTTCAGCGATGACGGCCAAGGCATCGTCCGCGCTCTTCAGGGTGGGGGCGAAACCGCCTTCGTCACCCACGGCGGTGCTCAGACCACGGTCATGGAGCACTTTCTTCAGGGAATGGAAAATTTCCGCGCCATAACGAATCGCTTCGGAGAAACTAGGCGCGCCCTTGGGCATGACCATGAATTCTTGGAAATCGATCGGAGCATCCGAGTGGGCGCCACCGTTGATGATGTTCATCATGGGCACGGGGAGCACCTTGGCGTTGGTGCCGCCGAGGTATTGATACAGCGGGCGACGCAATTGCGCGGCGGCGGCTTTGGCCACAGCCATGGACACGCCCAGAATGGCGTTGGCACCCAGCTTGGCTTTGTTCGGCGTGCCGTCCAGGGCCAGCATCACAGCGTCCACGCCCGTTTGATTCGTGGCGCACATGCCATTCAGCGCAGGAGCGATGACAGCGTTTACCGCTTGCACGGCTTTGAGGACGCCTTTGCCCAGATACTTGGATTTATCGCCATCGCGCAGTTCCCAAGCTTCGTGTTCGCCCGTGCTGGCGCCACTTGGCACCGCGGCCCGACCCAGTGCTCCACCGGCTAAAATGACGTCCACTTCCACGGTGGGATTACCACGAGAATCGATCACCTGGCGGCCGATAACTTTAGAAATACTGAGTTCTGACATAATATGGTGGGGAGTATAGGTTGTTTTAGGTGTGTTGACTATAAATTTAATCAAATTTTTCTTCAATCTCCAGAATGGGTGGGGATCAGCCGAAAGCAGCAGGGTGTGAGAGCGCCAAGTATGCCAGCCCTGCAGCGATGTCAACTTTCCAGATGCTCTATACTGGGATGCTCTATACTGGGAGTGGCGTGCGTCCCGCCGCCATCACCAACGGGTGAGCGGTTACTGGCAAATGCGCGGGACGGAAACGGTTTGTTCAAACAGCTTGCCGCAAAAGAACGCAAGGAACGCAAAATTGAAGTTATAAACTTGGTCGGACGCGTTCGTCTAGGCATTGGAATGCCAAGCTACGTAGCGCGACATTCCAACGTCGCGACGGCGGGAGTGCGCCTGCCACCTGGCTGTGTAGGCACCTCGACCCAAATGGCCAAGCCCTTTGCGTTCCATGCGTTCTTTTGCGGCCATCATTGGGGTGGTTTGTAAATGAAACAATCTGCCGCCAAAGTTTCTGGGAATTTCGAAATTCGCCTCCTGCTATTCCTCTAGACCGTTCCAAGACGCTGCGAAGGGAGGGGTGTCAGGTGGATCTGCTCATCCGCACGCGTCGCTCCTTGTATTTGTTTGAAATGAAATTCCGCCAACGAATTGAGGCTAGTGTGGTTACGGAGGTGCAGGAAAAGGTGCATCGACTCGCGGTGCCTCGGGGCACGTCCATCCGCACTGGATTGATCTATGCCGGGGAGTTGGCTCCGGCCGTGCAGGAGCCAGACGCATTCGATTTCCTGATTCCAGCCTCCCAATTACTGCAGGGGTAACCCCTGCTGACCAACCGGGTTAGGGCTGGGCGCACTGCCGATGGCCAAGGGTTTTCATATTCCTGAATCATGACTGATATCGGTTGGTTTGTCGAGTTTGATGGAAGCTTGATTGCGGGATGCGTGGTGACTGATCAAGGGACGCGTCAAAGCGTCCTCCAAAACAACAGAAACCGTCAAAATTGTGGTGATTTCATCATGGTAAATATCAAATGTAAGAAAAAGTAGTAAATTTTATCAGAATTATCTATTTCATTGCAAATAGTTCTTGCATCTGCAAAAATTCTCAGTATTAATACGTAACCTCAACTCACCTCCAACAAAACTGACTCATGCAACTTCAAACCAGCGGAACAGCTTCCAACTCCAAGGGGATTACCTCGCGCTCCAGCATGAGCCTGGGTCGTCTGACACTCGGAGTCATCACAGCCTTGGGTTTGACGGCTTCGGCTGGATGGGCCGCAGGGGATTTGAGCGCAGCGCAACTCAACGAGCGGCTGACCCACGCAGACAGCGCGCTCTCGCTGACGGTCAAGGCCATCGAGACCAGCGTGACGGCGGGTAACCCTAAATTGCTCGCTTCCCTGATCGATACGGATGCTGTGCTCGCCACCGCCACGGCGGACTTGGGAGGCCCGGATGTGGCCACGGTGCGGAAAATTTTCAGTGACGGCACGAAGCAAGCCTGGGTGAATAACAATCCTGCCAACGACTACGCTGGCACCCTGTTCCGTTTCCTGCGCGTCCGCAGTTTCCAAGGTCGGGATGGTCTGCTGTTCCGTTCGGAAAATGATACTGGCAACATCAACTACTTCCTCTTCGTTCTGGGTGAGCCCAATGCCGGGGAATACCGGGTGCGTGACATTTACACCTTCGGGCTGAATGAATTCGCCAGCACCGGCCTCCGCCGCACCTACAGCCACCTCCTGGCCAGCTTCGCGAAGCCTGAGGATGCCAAGAAATACAGCCCCATCGGGCAGACCTACGTGGATCATTTGCAAGACATTGCCAACATCAATCGCTGCCTGCGCGATGGGAAGTATGCCCAAGCCGTGGGTCTGTGGCAAAGCCTCCCGCCAGAAATTCAAAAGGAACGCAGTGTGCTCATGCTCCGCATTGATGCCGCCGAGCGCATCTCCCCGCAGGACCGGGCCGTGGCCATGGATACTTGGATGAAAACTTATCCCGACGAGATGAGCCTGCCCCTGAAAATCGCGGACTACTACATGTCCCAGAACCGCTGGTCCGATGCCCAGAAGTTGCTCGGCAAAGTGATCGAAAACGTTGGAGGCGACTCCCGGATGTTGTTCCAACTCGGTCAAGTGGCCTATAATTCGCATCGCGATGGCAATAACTGGGTGGAAACCGCCAAGCTCGAAGGTGACAAAGAAGCCGTGAGCAGGGACTCCACCGTGCCGCCCGCCAAGTAAGGCCGCAGAATGTTTTGCAGCGATTCGCTGCGCAAGCCAAAATGGCGATCCCCCCCGGATCGCCATTTCTGCGTTGGGGGCGAAATTACTATTTCCCAATCACCCGAGATCCTTTACAGATTCCCCAGACTCTGCCAACGTGGACTCAATTCAAATTTATTAACCCACTCAGCCCCCATTACTCATGTCCCAGGCCATCATGGACCCCGAAGAGGTGCGACGCTTCGCCAAGGAGCTGAAGCGCTTTAATGACGACGTGCAATCCCGAGCCGCTGCCCTGCAAGCCCGGTTCCTTGCGCTGAGCGGAACTTGGCAGGATCAGGAGCACGAGAAATTTGCCGAAGAGTTCATCGCCACCATGAAGGTGCTCAAGAAATTCGTGGAAGTGGGCGAGAAGCACACCCCGTTCCTGCTCCGCAAAGCCCAGCGCATCGAAGAATATTTGGATCAACGTTAGGTCCTGTTAACCCATGGCCGAACAAGCAAAAATCACCTCGCTGGATGTGCTCGAAACGTTTCGGGCGCAAGTGATCGTATTTCTCACCAAGGCGCGTCGGGCCTTGGATCAAGCGGGTGAGGAGAGCCGCTGCACCCGGCAGTGGCTTGAAGTGGAACAGCGGGTGCATTGGGAGGGACAACTCCGGCGGCGGAACAAAGTGCTGGACCGTGTCACCCAGGAACTCATCACCGCGCGCTTTTCCTCATTTCGCGACAGCCTCATGGCCGAGGAATCAGCCGTGCGCAAGGCCAAGGCGGCGGTGGCGGAGGCCGAGGGCAAACTCAAAGCCATCAAATATTGGCTGCGGGAATTCGATCGCCAGACCGAGCCCCTCTTGAAGCGCTTGGAAATGCTGCGCCAATATCTGGATCACGAAATGCCCATGGGCGTGGCTTTTCTGGTCCAAGCGCAGAAAACGCTGGCAGACTATGCCGGCTTGGCCAGTGGACTGGCTACCTCCGTGCTGCCACCAGTCATCACAGACCTTCCGTCCTCCACCCCAGAATCCCCCACCACATGAGCTTACGTGTCGGCAGTGCCAACCTCTCCGCCGCCGGCAAGGACTTGGCCGTGGAATGGAGTCGTGCCGAGAATCACTGGCGGGACATCAAAGCTGCGGAATTCGAGGCCAAGTATTTGGAGAATATTCCCCAAATGATCGCCCAAGCCGCTCCCATCATGGAGGAACTGGACACGATTATCCGCAAAGTGCGGCATGATTGCGAGTGACGGAAATCCCCCCAATTGCAGCGTTGCCGTTATGCTCGGGCAGCTTTACAATTATGCGGTGTCGTGCCAGAATTGGCCGCATTGCCCGCCTTGCTTTTCCCACCCCATCACTACCATGAATTCACTTTCGTTATTGTTTCCGAGGTTAACCGCCTCTGCTAAACTCCGCCGACCGCAAGCCGCGTGTTGCCCAGGGAAACAATTGATCGCTTGATTCAGAAAGGCCCCATCACTGTGAGCAACGGAACCGATTTACGTGTTAGCAAGAGTTTGGAGTTACTGGACCGCTTGGAAAAAAGTGTGACGGAATTTTCCCGCAAGGAAGAGCAACTCACCGCCGATCAACGCACCCGGCAATATAAAACCAATCGCAAATACAGCCTGACCCTGCAGGAGACTGAGGAACGCCTGGACGAGCGACTCGGCAAACTGGAAGAAGCCGCGATGGAACAGGCGGAACAACTCAAGCAACGCTTCGCCAACCGCAAACAACGGATTCAGAAAGGCTTGAATGCCGGACTCAGAAATCTGCCCAAGCGTGTCGAGCAGGCCCGTGGTGGATGGTTGGGAAATCTACAGCGGCAGAAACTACGCTTGGAAAAGGAAATCGGAGCCGCCAAGCAAGTTGCCAAGCAAGAGTTCACCGAACGCAGCCAGGCGCTCGAGGAATTGAAGGGGCATTTGGTGGGGTTGGCCAAAGAAGCCCGACACTCGCTCAAAGGGTATGAGTCATTCGTCAATCTGTTGAAGCCCGCCACTGCCAGTGAACCCAAATCCATGGGGCCCCTCCCGGAACTTTCGGCAGCGGTGGAGGGACGTTTAAATGAGTTCCAGCAACTCTCCATTCCCGGAGCCTTCAGCATGTTGCCACTCTTCGGCTGGCTTCTCGTCGGCTTGGCCATTGGCTCGGCCGTGGCCTTTTTCGGACGGGACAAATTGGGCGATACCAATGCCCTCGTGGCCGGTGGGGGATTGGGATTGCTGCTGATCATTGCCACCATCACGCTCTACAAGAAAGGCGGCCAGCAAGGCCGTCCGGCGGCCGAAGCTCTGGCCAAAGCCTTGCTCGATGCCCGGCAAACCTATGAGGCGGACTGTGCCAGTGCCATGGCCACCCATGAGCAAAAACGGTCTGAGCTGCAGGAGCGCTTGGACCGTGGGATGGCGGAGATCCAGACGAAATGGGATCAAACCGATGAGGTGGAAAAGACCTTTGCGGAAACCGCCAAGCGCAAGCTGGACCAACAAGTGCCACGAGCGCTCGCCAAGGCTGACGTCCTTTTGCTGGCACAAATTCATCGTTTGGAGCAATCGCACCAAGCCACTGTCACCCAGTTGAAGCGGGAGGCTCAGGCCGTGATTGATCGCACGCAGTCCGCTCAAAATAAGGATCTCTCCGGCGTAACGACGGAGGACAGCAGCGAATGGGAGAGCTTGGAACATGAATGGAAACGCCGCATGATCTCCACCTATCAAGGTATCGAGGCCATGAATGCGGCCACCGCGGAACGCTACCCGGCATGGTCAGGAGCGCTAGTGCAACAGTGGCAGCCCGTGTCCGAGTTCATGCCAGCAACGAAGTTCGGACACTTTCATTTGGACCTCACGCAACCTCCGCACACTGCGCCCAAAGACCCACGATTGGCCCTGCCTGGTTCTGCGGACGTGCAGATTCCGCTTTGCCTGACGTATCCTCACCAGGGCTCGCTGCTCTTTGAGACTAATGAGGCGGGCGATGGCACCGTGGGGAGCATCTTCAATAACGTTATCCTCCGACTGCTGGCCACTACTCCGCCCGGCAAGCTGAGTTTCACCATCGTTGATCCCGTTGGCCTGGGGCAAAATTTTGCCGGGTTGATGCATTTGTCCGATTATGAGGACAGCCTCATTAACCGACGCATCTGGACCCAGCGGGATCAGATTGAGGATCGGTTGGGAGAACTCAGCGAGCACATTGAGAAAGTCATTCAAATGTATCTCCGCAACGAGTATGCCACCATCACTGAATACAATGAGAAGGCGGGTTCCGTGGCGGAGAAATATCATTTCCTCGTCGTGGCGGATTTCCCTTCCGGCTTCAGCGAAGTCGCCACCCGACGCCTCATGAGCATCGCCACTAGTGGTCCGCGTTGCGGCGTTTACACCCTCATTCATTGGGATCAACGACACCAGTCGCCTGATGGCTTTGCGGCGGCGGATCTCCGTCAGAACAGCATTCGGGTGCTGCGCCAGGACGGTAAATTTTACCTCCAGGACGACGTGCGCGGCACGGCGGCCCCGCTGGAATTCGATGCCCCACCGGCCCCGGAACTGGCGCTGGATTTGGTGCATAAGATTGGCAAGAGCAGCATCGATGCCAACCGCGTGCAGGTGCCATTTGAGCAGATCGCGCCCATCCCCAGTGAGGAATGGACGAGCGAGACCACCGACGAACTGCGCATCCCCATTGGCCGCACGGGTGCCACCAAATTCCAAATCCTGGCCATCGGCAAGGGAACGCGCCAACATGCGCTCTTCGCTGGTAAAACGGGATCTGGTAAATCCACGCTCTTCCATGTTATCATTACTAACCTGGCGTTGGCCTGCTCGCCAGATCAGGTGGAATTCTACCTCATCGACTTCAAGAAGGGCGTGGAATTCAAGTGCTACGCCACACAGAAACTCCCCCACGCCAAGGTGGTGGCCATTGAATCAGATCGAGAATTTGCGTTGAGCGTGCTGCAACGCGTGGATCATGAATTGAAGCGTCGGGGCGATCTCTTCCGCAAGCTAGGCTGTCAGGATGTGGCGGGCTACAAGCGCATGGGGGGAACCGAACCGATGCCGCGTTCGCTCCTGCTGATTGACGAATTCCAAGAATTTTTCGTGGAAGACGACGCCATTGCCCAGAGCGCCAGTCTGCTGTTCGACCGCATTGTGCGTCAGGGCCGGGCCTTTGGGATCCACGTTCTGCTGGGCTCCCAAACGCTGGGTGGAGCCTACTCACTGGCACGCGCCACGCTGGGGCAAATGGTCATCCGCGTCGCCTTGCAGTGTAACGAAGCCGATGCTTACCTCATCATGGATGAAAATAACTCCGCCCCGCGTCTGCTCTCGCGTCCGGGTGAAGGCATCTACAACGATTCCGCTGGAGCCCTGGAAGGGAACAGTCCGTTCCAAGTCGTCTGGCTCTCGGATGAGGAGCGGGATGCGAAACTACGACACATCCGCGAACTCGCCATCCAGCATCAGCGACCACTGGAAATGCCCATCGTCTTTGAAGGCAACGCTCCGGCGGATATTACCGAGAACACTCTCCTTGCCACGGTGCTGGCAGGCAAACCGACGCAATCACCCATCGTCGGTAAAGCCTGGCTGGGGGCGCCAAACTCCATCAAAGGCCCCACCGAAGCCCGCTTCCAGCGCCAGAGCGGCAACCATTTGCTCATCGTCGGTCAACGCGAAGAAGTGGCGCTCAATTTGCTCGGCGTTTCCATACTGGCGCTCGCAGCGCAGTATCCAGCAGGGAAAGTTCAGTTCGTGATCTTCCAGAACAATGCTCCCGGCTCCGAGGACGATCTTTATCTGGAGAAAATTGCCGGCTCAGTTCCCCACCCAGTCACAATGGCCCGGGGCCAGGATATTGGCGAAGCCATGAGCGCCCTGGCCGCAGATATGAAGGAACGCACCACCAGCGAAGCCGCCGCCCAAGCTGCTCCCACCACCTTCCTGCTGATTCATGGACTGCACAAATTCAAGAAACTCCGTCAGGAAGATGACTTCAGTTTCTCCATGAGCGACGACGCGGGCGAGAGCACCGGAGCGCAATTCTCCAGCATCATCACGGAAGGTTCCGGCTTGGGCATCCATATCATCACGACCGTGGACACGTTCAACAACGTCAACCGCAGCATGAATCGCAAAGCCCTGAGCGAGTTCGAAATGCGTGTTGTCTTCCAAATGAGCGCCAACGATTCCGCCAGCCTCATCGATACCCCAAAAGCCAGCACGTTAGGCCTGCACCGGGCCCTCTACTACAACGAGCAAGAAGGCACCCTGGAAACCTTCCGTCCCTACGCCACACCTGATAACCATTGGCTGGCTGAAGCGAAGGCAAGCTTATTGACACCCTGAAGTTCCAATGACGATTTGAACAGAAGATAGGAAGTTTTGGAAGAAATACCTCAGGGCGGATTCTTGCACAGGCCGTTTTACAAGGAGTGGGGCTTTTTAATCCCCACCAACAATACAGGACAAAAAAATAAGCAAGGCAATAACAAGGCTTGTGTGGGGGGCT
>JANOAV010000141.1:0-5974 GCA_031411295.1 Verrucomicrobiales bacterium
GGTTTAACGGGCGTGCGGGTTGTGGGGGTGGTTTGGGGGTTCCGCGTGTTTTTGGGGGGGGTTGCCACCCCCCGTGGTCCCTTTCTACCCCGCGCCCGCGCGGGGGGCCACACCGCCACCGCTGGCGAGGAGCCGCATGTCCGAGGAGAAACTCAGCGCAGTGATGCGGCTGGCGAGGGTGGCGGCATCATCCGGCTGGCCGATGAGGCGCTCCATGGCGAACGTGCGTCGTGCTGGCAGGGTTAGGATTTTCTTGTCAGGGCGGGCCGCCAGCAAACCGTTGGTTGTTGCAGCAATGAACGATGGCGCGGCTCCCAAGGCGGGAACTTCCGCTGCATCCAGCAACTCCCCGGTGCTGGTGGCGTGCCATTGCAATCGTCCGCCATCCATGGCGATGAGGGCTACCTTGCCATTGTCGAGCAACGTGAAACCTTTCGGGGCGGGCAATGCCGGCAGCGCTTTTTTCAAGGCTTCCAACGTAGCGGTGCCTTCAGCGACGGTCGATTCGGCGGCGGTGGCGGCTCCGTCGGCAGCGGCTTGATTTTGCATCGCTTGGCCTGTGAGTCGCACGGCCAGTTCCGCATTGGTGCGGGCATCGGTAAAGGCGCGTTCAGCGGCGGTGGATTCTGTAGCGGTCTTCTTTTCGGCTTCCTGACGAGGTTTATCAGCAGGCGCTGCGCGAAGTGCTCCCGCTGCGGCTTGGGCCACCGTGAGTTTGCGCTGCCAATCGGCGCGTGTTTTTTCCTGAGCCGTATGCGTGGCGCGGAGGTTTTCGGTTTCCTTTTTTACCGCCTCGGTGGCTGCGGCAAATCTGGCCTTGCGGGCATCGAGCGAGCGCTGAGCCCCCTGCTGACGTCGTTCGGCGGTGGTGATGGCTTGTTGCGCGGGGTTCTCCAGCGCTTTGTCAGCCACACGTTTGCCGTCGGCGGTTTCGGTTAGGTGGAGAACCGGCTCCGCATTTATCCAGAGGATCTGGCTGCCCGCAGGATCGGGCGTTGCGAGAGCCGTGATGGCTTGGTCGTTGAGTTTCCATTCACGCAATGGAGCGGGGGGAGTGGCGGGAACCTCTTTGGCAAAGGGATAAACGCGCAGGAATCCATCGGCGTAGGCGACGGCCAATTCGGTGCCCTTTTTCAGAAACGTTAGGCCAGTGATTACTGCCGGAGATTCGGCACGATAAACGACGCTGGCCTCGGCCACACTCCAGATGCGGAACGTGCGATCCGCAGCGGCGGAGACCAGCCACAGTCCATCTGGAGAGAAACACAGCGCTTTGACGGGAGTCGTATGCTCTTTGCATTCGCGCGGAGCGGGTTTCTCCGCGCCAGATTCCCAGAGCCGGATGATGCCCGCCTCATCTCCCGCTGCTGCATGTCGTGCCGAGGTGGCGAAACTCGTGGCGCTGGAAGGAAGCTCCATGGCTGGTCGCAGCTCGGTGAGCGGACCACGTCGCCAGAGTCGAATGGTGCGGAATCCGCCAGTGGCCACCAAATCATCACCACCGAAAGCCACTGACATGACCGCATCGCGATCCGCTGGTGCCTTGTCTTTGTAGAGATCGAGTTTCGCCAGTTCCGGATCCGTCAATAGCCCCAGCGAAACCCCAGTGGCCACTTCCGTGAGCTGAACCTGGTTCCCCCGAGCCGCCGCCGCCATCCGCCCGGAACCTGACAATGCGGCGGCATTCACGGGTGCGCCTGTCGCTGGATAGCCGCGCCATTCGGCGATGTTGTCGGAAACAGGGCCGCCTTTCAGTCCTTGGTCGATCCAGAGTTTGAGCAGGCCCAGTTCATCTGGGGTAAGATCCACCGCATTAACCTTGTTACCCGGAGGCGGCATGGCCGATTCTTCGAGATGGGCGGCACTGCGCACCAGCAGACTTTCCAAGCCTTTGCCTGCAACCGCAGCGGGGCCGGTTTCGCCACCCTTGAGAATGCTGGTGGGAGCTTCCAAATTCAATCCAGCCTTGGCCTTGGTCGTGTTATGACAGGCGAGGCAACTGCGTTTGAGCAGCGGATAGACGTCCTTGGCGAAATCGACCGGTGTCTCACGCTTGACTTCGGCAATGGTTAGCGGAGCCGCGGCGGATGCTGTGGCGATGATGGCGGACCAAATGATGATGGATAAAAATTTCATGGTTTCACCTCCACGTTGAGTTCGATGGTCCATGGAATTGCTTCGCCATTGAAGGTGCAGTTGGCATTGAGTTTGCAGGCGTGGATGCCTGCGGGAGCGTCGGCGGCGGCTTCGATGATTAACTTAACCTCGACAGCTTCCTTGGGGACCGTGAGTTTGGCAGCGGTTAGGCCTTTGATGCCTGCGGGTGCAGCGAAATCCAGCGTCACTGCTTCTGCAAAACCGTAGCGTCGTTCGAGTTTCAGCGGCAGTTCCAGTTTGGCTCCGGGCGCCAGCGTGACGGAGGCGGGTGCCGTTAGCAAAACGGGCGAGGCCGCGATTTTAATTTGGATGGGGGCGGAATACACAGCGTCGGTTAGTTCCTGCACGGGGGCCTTGTCCTCTGGCTGCCACTTGACCACTCCGCGTGCGGTGGCATGGAAAACATACGTTCCCGGTGTGAAGGCGTTGCCGTCCTTGCGCTTTAAATCGAGCACCAGTTTGGCCTCTGCCGCATCCGCTGCGGGCTTGACGATGGCGGCTTGTTTCAAGCCGGGGAGCCCCATGAGTGAGGATTGCCACTCGCCCTTGAATCCCTTGTTGGTGGGGGCTCGGGTAAATTTCACGGGCACTTCGATGCTGCCTGCGAGCGATGTTTCATAAACTTTCTGTTCCGCAGGCTCGATGGATAGTGGAGCAACCTCCGCGTCCGTCACGGCCAGCACGAGACCATCTTTGCTCATGCGAATGTCAGCGCGATCATTTCCGCCGGTGCCGGTGGTCCAACGCGGAACAGCCTCCGTGGCTGATTCCACCTTGTCTCCCGAGGTTCCCGTTAGTTTGATGCGACCGCTCCATGGCTTGGCATCCGGGGCAGCGCGGAGAATGAGTGCGGCAGTGGAAATGTTGGGAGGAAGCGTGACATCCGTCGTCGTGACGCCTTCGGGCAGGCCTTCCACGTGAAGTGTGACCGGCCCATCGAATCCGTCCTGACGCAGCACGGCCACTTGCACGAAGGCGCTGCCGCCCTTGCGCAGGAAGGGACTCCAGCGATGCACGGCAGCGGCGGCCGTGGCCGGACTGGTGGAAAATGCAACCACCGAAAACCTCGGCAGCGGGTCCCGCAACACTAACTGCCATGGACGATTTGCCTTGAACCGGTCAGTGAGTCGCAGCCGGTAAATGCTGCCGTCTGTGCAGGCGATGGTGCCAGAGGGATCGCGACTGCCCAGCTGCATCGCTTCTGCGCCCGGGGCACCAGCCGTGTCGTCAAACTCCGCAACCCGTTCGCTCTTTTCCTGACCATCCGGGGTGCGGGTGATTTTCGTGACTTGCATGATCCAGTCGGTCGGTTCCCCATTGCGATGACTCATGATTTCCACCACGACCTTGCGATCCTTCTCCCCAGTAAATTCAACCCAATCCTGATTGGAAGCAGGGCAGCTCTGGATGGAATTTAAATTCACTTTGTGAGCCTCCGCCGCACTGGTCGCAGGCTTGGTGATTGTTTCACTTTTCACAGGCTGCTTGATTTCTGCGACTGCACCAGCACTGGAGACCGTTGGGATCACGGCGGATGCGGCATCGGCCGTCGCATTGATGGTCAGTCTGTAAACATTGGCGGGCCCGGCCTGCCAGACGATGTCGTGGACCTTCACGAAGAAGTCGCCCGCCGCTGGGGCCGTAAACTCAAGCGCAGCATCATTTCCCTGCGTCCGATGAGCGAACGCAAGTTCACGTCCGGCAGAATCCAAGATCGTCAGCACCGCGTTCAGTGGCGAGTCAATCCGCTGGGCTGCGCAGGAAAGACTGAAGCGTTGTCCGGCGGCGGCTGTGAATCGGAAAAAGTCCGCCGCATCTGCTCCGGCCGTGCCGTTTATCGTGGCCGGCGGAGTGACTGCGAATGCCTTTTCCAGTGTGGAGTTCGTGTCTGGCTCCGACACTTCCGGCAGGCTGCCAACGGCAAACAAGCGACTGGCAGAAATCCCATAACGCCCGCCAACCCTCATTTCATAAAGGCCCGGAGCGATCCCAGTGCTGGCGGTCACTTTGAATTTCAAGGCTTCTCCGTGAACGGCAGAGAGCCCCGGATCACTGAACAACAACCGATCCGCACCCTCCAAGCTTTGGCCTGTCAGGGAAATTTCCGTCTCCGTGCCAGCCTTCATGCCCGGGGGAAAGACGGCATCCAAGCGTGCGGTGGGCAGTTGGGCGTTTGAAGCTACAGGCGCAGTGAGGAGAATAGCTAGCAACCCAAGGCGATAAAGCGGTCCGCGTTTTGGCACTCTGGTATTGCAAGCGCCTCCAAGATTTCTAGCAGAAAATAAGCCGTTCTTGTCCCCGTTAGGGGACACAGCCATTAGCCGGGGGTTGAGCGCAGCGATACCCCCGGATGGTGAAGATAAGGATAGCATCCCGGCTGGGATGCCAGAAGGGCAACAAGCTGAGCCGGCAAGCTCATCAAAGCCACCTGCCATGCTTGCATCCCTGCCGGGATGCGAATCATCGGGGGCTTGGTCCGGGGGTATCGCTGCGCTCAACCCCCGGCTAATGGCTGCGTCCCCTAGCGGGGACATTAAATTTACGATTTCCATCTTAGTGGTTAAAGAGGAATTCCTTGGTGTTCAGCAGCGCCCAGACCATGTCTTCCCATGCCGCCGGCTCCCCCTTTTTGCGGGTGATGTATTCCACGGCCTTGGTGGCTTCGCCCGGCTCTGGTGGCCGGCCGTAGGCCATGACGAAGAGTTGGCGCACGCGTTCCTCCACCGGACCGGCGTCTTTGGCTAACAAAGCGGGCCGACTGGTGGCGGCGGTGAGCTTTTCCTGAATGCCCTTGGAATTCAGCAGGTGCAAACTCTGCGCCAGACTGCTGTCCTGCGTGCGTTCACATTCACAGGCGCTGGTATTTTCCGGGCGGCCGAACACGGTTAGGAAATAACTTCCCTTGTTGAAGCTATCGTCCGGCAGAGCCACCGCCCGACGTTCGACGGGCTGGCCCGGGAAACGTGAGGCCAGTCCAGTAACGCTGTCGATGGCATCCAGCAGAACTTCAGCCTGCAATCGACGTGGATAGAACCTGCTGAAATTCTGCCGGTCGGTGGCGTTGTGCTCATTGGGCAGGCTGGAGAGTTGATAGGTCGTGCTGGTGCAGATGGTGCGAATGAACGCCTTCATGTCATAACCGCTCTTGGTGAAATTTGCCGTCAGGGCCTCCATCAGCGCAGGGTTCACGGGCGGATTGGTAACCCGCAAATCATCCTCTGGTTCCACCAACGCACGACCGAAGAAGTGCTTCCAATAACGATTCGCAAACATCCGCGCGAAGAATGGATTCTCTGGTGCCGTGAGCCATGAGGCCAGCGCGGTCCGGGGATCGTCCTGCGGTTCCAACTCAAGAGTTTTGCCGCCCAGCGGAGTTGGTTTCACAGGTTTGCCCGTGCGAGGATTTTGCGCTGAGGCCTCTTTCCACTGATGAAATACAGCCTCCTCCGCAGGCTGGTCCGAAGCCTTGCGACCCACGGTGGAGAAGAACGCAGCGAAACCAAAGTAGTCCTGCTGGCTCCATTTTTCATACGGATGATGATGGCACTGCCCGCACTGCAATCGCTGCCCGCAGAAGACTTGCGCGATGTCCTGCATTTCATCCTGCGGCTTGGGCACCGTGCTATACCACGCCACGGCGGGAGCGGTGCTGACGCTGCCGGCGGCGGTCACCAAGCCACTGGCCAGCTCGCTGTAAGGCCGGTTCCGATTGATGCCATCCCGCAGCCATGAGTAGAACGCCTGCGTGCCATAAGCCGGGCGCGCTCCGCGTTTGTTGCGCAGCAGAGCGGACCATTTGGAGGCGAAATATTCGGCA
>JANOAV010000142.1:0-4275 GCA_031411295.1 Verrucomicrobiales bacterium
GTCCAATCGCGGCCCAAATGATCGCGATAAAACATCCGCAGGCCGCACACCGCTTGGTTGAGCGTGCTCCCAGCATAGTTCTTGGTCTGCTGCAACCAATGCAGGAAAGTAAGCACCTCCTCCTGCGTGAGCAACGAAGCACAAGCCACCCCCGTGTGCACCGCAATGCGATGCACCCAGCGGACATATTCGTCCTGCGTGCGCAAGCGGACAGATTTGAGTTGAATAAAACGGACGAATGACGACAATGAATCAGGTATGTTTTTCATAGGGCCGCAGGATCGTCTGCCTGCGGCCCCATACCCACCCTCAGAATTACGCTCCCATTACGCCCCAACGCTCGGCTACCCAATGCACCGTCCAGATGCTAACCAGTCCACGAATCACGCTTGCGTTCCGCGGAGCGGCTTTGTCCAACTACATGGCCCCAGAGCAACGGGACACACCTTCTGAGGTGGATCACCGGGCGGATATTTACTCGTTAGGCGTGGTCTTCTGACAGGAACGGACACCTCACCCGGAGTAGATCCAGTGGATGATCAAATGCTGCCGCCGGATCGTGAGTTCGATCGCCAATGGGCGCTGCATATTATACAGCGGGCCATGACTGCGCTGGAGCAAGAATGGCAGGCCGCAGGCCGGGCGCAGGAGTTCACGCAGTTGCAACCGTTCATTGGCGGGGAGTCCGCCCATGGCGACCTGACAGCGCTGGCAGAACAGCGCTCGGAAAATCCCGCCACGCTAAGGAAAACGGTGAGCCGCCTGCGGCAACGTTTCCGCCAACATGTGAAAGCTGAGATCACGCCGACGATTGACTCCGCCCAAGAAGCCGACGCGGAAATGCAGGAACTGCTAGCCGCTCTGGGGTAAGTTGAGCGAAAGTGGAGCAGTCCGCTGGACAGCTCAATTTAGATCAGTCCAGCGGACGGATCCACACTCGTGCTAGGAGCGACGCACGATGCCATTCTGCGCATCCAGCAGCAACCGCTTCGGCTGAATCGGTTCCACGCTCTGCGCGAAGGCCATGATCGTGGTGAGGTGGCCCTTTTGAATCAAATGCGCCGCCCCGCCCCGAATCACGATTTCCCCACTGCCAGCCGGGCCGGGAATGACATACGTCTCCAAGCGGGCTCCAGTCGTGATGGAAGCCACGAGGACTTTCTCGCCATCCCAGAGATCGGCCGCCAGCATCAAGTCTTCCGGGATGGAAATGCTGCCTTCATAGTCCACATTTGCCTCGGTAATGACCGCGCGATGCAGCTTTGATTTGAGCAGGGTGCGGGTCATTTACACATGAAGTTCCTGGACCGTCAGAATCCCTGGCGTCTTCGTCAATTCATCCATGGCTGCGGCTCCCGCGGTGGTATCAAGATTCAGCACGGCGTAGGCCACGTGGTTCTCGGCATCACGGGACAGACTCATGTTGGCGATGTTGAGCTTGTGTTTCCCTAACAGCGTTCCGATGATCCCAATGATGCCGGGAGAATCGTTATTCTTGATCAGCAGCATGTGCCCTTCAGGATAGGCTTCGGTGCGACGTCCGTTGATCCAGACGATCCGCGGGCTGCTGCCAAAGAAGGTTCCCGCTACCGAGGCGCGTTCCTTGTCGTTGCCAGCCGTCACTTCCATCAGATCGGCAAATTCCGTCGTGGCCGCTTGGCGACCTTCCGTCAGGCGCAGGCCCAGTTGCTCGGCCATGCCGGGAGCGTTGATCCAGTTTACGGAACCATCGCCATGCGCATGCGAGAGATAGCCCTTGAGCACTGCCCGGGAAATGAGCGTGGTGTCCATGTCCCCGATTTTGCCGTGATAATTCACGCGCAACACTTCGGGTTGTTTCGGGGCCAACTGCGCGGCCATTTTCCCCAGGCTCTCGGCAAATTTCAAATACGGACCGATCGCGTCCAACGTGGCTTTATCGACGCTCGGCATGTTCACGGCATTCGTCACGATGCCATTGACCAGTGCATCACGCACTTGGAAGGCGATCTCGATACCGACGTTTTCTTGAGCCTCGCTGGTGGAAGCACCCAAGTGCGGCGTGAAGACCACGTTAGGCAACGCCAGCAGGGGATTCCCTTCGATGGAACCGCTCGGCGGCTCACTTTCGAAGACGTCCAGCGCAGCGCCCCCCACTTGACCACTCTGCAGGCCTTCCAGCAGGGCTGCTTCCTCCACCAACCCGCCCCGGGCGCAGTTGATGATGCGCACGCCCTTCTTGCACAGGGCAATGCGTTCTTTGTTGATGATGTATTTCGTCTCTTTCGTCATCGGCATGTGCACCGTGATGAAGTCCGCGTTCTTCACGGCATCGTCCACCGTGGTGGCCAGTTCCACCCGCAGGGTGTTAGCGCCATTCGGGGCCAGATAAGGATCGTATGCCACCACCTTCATGCCGAACGCCATCGCCCGCTTGGCCACTTCACTGCCGATCCGGCCCATGCCGATTACCGCGAGCGTCTTGCCATTGAGTTCCGTCCCTTGAAATTTCTTCCGCTCCCATTTCCCGGCAATGATGCTGGCATGGGCCTGGGGAATCTGGCGCGCCAGACTGCAGAGCAGAGAAAAGGTGTGTTCTGCGGTGGAAATAGTATTTCCGCCCGGGGTATTCATCACGATGACCCCGTGCTTGTTGGCGGCCTGCACATCAATGTTGTCCACCCCCACACCGGCCCGGCCGATCACCTTCAAATTCGTGGCCGCAGCCATCACGTCTGCCCGGATCTTCGTTTCACTTCGCACCACGATGCCATGATACTGAGAGGCGGTCGCCAGCAGTTCTTCTGGGCTAATACCAATTTTGACAACCACATCCAATTCGGGTGTGGCCTTCAATTCTTCGATTCCTTTATCAGAAATCGCATCTGCGACGAGGACTTTCTTTTTTTCCATAGGGCGGGCAAATTGCGGTCAATTGCCGGGGTGTCAAGCAAGGGATGGGGATTCTTCTGGTGCTCCAGGTCCGGCCCGCCGCGAGGAAACCCACCTTGGTGCTATGCTGCCACTGCCACACGGCACCACCGTAGGGAAAGGAAATAACCCAACGCTGAAGCAGGAAGCACCTGGAAAATCTCTTTTCCGAGCCATTTGCCACAAAGGAACGCAAGGTGCGCAAAAAGAGGCAGCTAATTCTGCTTTGTTAGATTTGCCGAAAAAAAGTAAAAGAAGGCCGAAAAGAAAGGGGGTGATCGTTAGGGATGAAGATTTTTTCGTCTTTTTTCGCTTTTTTCGGCTGTCGGTTTGTTGAATCAACAAAGTAGAACTAATCTTTGGGTTCCTTGCGCAGCCCTTTCATTCCAAACTCACCACACTCACGATCTGCGTGGAGTGAAACGCCATTTTTCCCAACCGCAGGTAGATGCCCCGCGTCCGCGGCGGGTGAGCGAAGTCCGCCTTCAGCACACCCACCAGATCCCCCTCCTTCCCCTTGAGTTCCACCCGCACTTGCTTCCCCAAAGGGATTCCCCACTGCTGCTCAAAAGCCCGCACCTGCTCCGCCTTCTCCGCCTGCCATCGATCGTAGCCACTAGCATCTGCCACGATGGGGAGTTCCCAGAGATCGTCTGGGTTGGGCGGAGGGGAATCAGCAGATGGAATCATGGAAAAGCGCTGCGGTTAAAGCAAAATGACTAGTGAACGTGGTAACGCGTTGCTGGGCATCTGGGCGGATCATCCCGCTGGAAAGCAGATCAGCAATCGCCAATCACGGATTTCAAAACGAAACCCGACCCCGCCTCCGGTCTCCGAAGCAGGTGGTCCGCACGGTCCCCTGTGCGGAGGCGACAGGAAAGCATCACCCGCCACGCTAACAGGCACAGTTTCAATCCGCGCCCCCCCGTGTGGGGAGGCGACGTCTCGAAACGCGCCATCGCAATTTCTCTGTCGTGGTTTCAATCCGCGCCCCCCCGTGTGGGGAGGCGACCTGTCCCCTGATTCCGCCACCCATAATCCCCCTGAGTTTCAATCCGCGCCCCCCCGTGTGGGGAGGCGACTTCTGCTTTCTGCTGAAGCAATACAAAGGAGTCTGGTTTCAATCCGCGCCCCCCCGTGTGGGGAGGCGACATGGACGTAGCCGGGAACCGCATGGTTTTGGAGGTTTCAATCCGCGCCCCCCCGTGTGGGGAGGCGACGGCATCGCTCCAGGGGGAGGTTCGCGATGAGATGTTTCAATCCGCGCCCCCCCGTGTGGGGAGGCGACTGTAATGGTGTGAGGGCCATAATTAGGACTTGGAGTTTCAATCCGCGCCCCCCCGTGTGGGGAGGCGACTGTAATGG
>JANOAV010000143.1:0-6978 GCA_031411295.1 Verrucomicrobiales bacterium
TTGGAAAATTAAGTGCGAGGATCCCCAGGCTCAAATGCTGGGTGGCATCCCTGCCTTGAGGAAGTGTTTTAGAAAATCTGGCCATGATGATTCATAGGGCCAAATATTTAATACGTAAGTGCTAAGTGAACAGTATTGGGCGGGACGCCCGTGCCACGGTTTGGCCCCGACGCACGGATGTGCGCCGGGGCGTGAACTAATTTTTGTGAGAAAATGAACGAACACCATTGCCACGCTTTTCAGCGTCACACCCGCAGGTATTTTACAGCGGATTTTTCGGTGTTTCAGGCACACCTCCCGGAAGGCCTTGGCAGGGCGACAGTATGCTGAGTTTCTATGCGGAAATCTCGGCTCTGTAGAGATCGATTTCCGGGGCTGAGACAAGACTCTCCTATGGCCACTTTTCTATATAAATAAAAAGGCGGTTTAAGTTGACAGAGGGTTACTCTGTGGCAACCTTTCGGTCTGGTTGCCAGGTCTGGATGGACTCCTTGCGGGTGTCTTAGTTTAGCCTCGGTGATCGACCCGCTCCGTCGTCAGTTACAGCTGACGGCGGGGCTTTTTTGTCGCCCGATGGAAAATTGTTTGGTTGGGAAAGTCTGGGGGATGCCCGGCGGCCTGGGATTCAGGCGGGGTGGGGATCGGTGGGGTTGATGGAGAGAATGGGTTTTGGTGGTTTCTGAGGGCCTCTGGGTCCTATAGGTCGCATAGGGCTTATAGGAACTGGGAGGCGAACAGTGCGTGAGGTGATTATTCGTCGAGTGAACTTCTGATTTAAAAAGTGTCGTAAATGCCTGAAAATCAAAAACCCTGCTCGCTGGGTGGCTGCGAGCAGGGTTCTTCGAAAATGAGTATTTCGGGTGGAACTACGGGCGACTGCCCTTCCTGCTCTGATGTAAATGTTTGCGCTTGCTGTTGGTGCGCCCTTCGCCATTTCTGGCTCCTTCTGAATCTGTGCCGCAGAGGCTATCTGCTTGCAGTTGGAGAATGTAACAACCCAGCCCTGTAAAATTGGCCGGGATTTGATTACTCTCGGGCCGACTAAACTCAGTGGGGACTACCTCCATGAGTGCCGGCATCGAGCCCAAATAAATCCCGTTCGTCAGAGCGACGGAGGTCGCGACAGACGAGTTGGAGGATGATATTTGCCAGTAGGAGTTCATGGAGTAGTTATTTGAAGATGGGCTTATTCTGCCACACCCTGAATCAATTGTCAAAAAGAAAATGCATCTTTTTTTATTTAATTTTCCTGGCCTGTATTTTGAGTTTCCAGGCTCCACTCATTCATCGTTAGTTTTCCCGGTTTCTACGTTATGTTTTCGGATACTCTGAGCGATGGATTCATCCGCAAAATCGGCCCCGGTGATTCCATGAACATCCCACGATCCGAATGACCAGAGATAGGCATTTTCCACGCGCCAGGGAGCGGGTTGCGTGCGGAGAAAATCCAGGGCGGCGGCATAGTAAGCGCGGCGGTATTCCACGAGTGCAGGCTGTTTCCATGGATTCTTGGCCACTTCACTGGTGCCAAAAAATGCGGCATTGCCCATGCGGGCGGGATCCGGAGCGGGCACGGAAAGTTTCCACTCTGCATCGAAGCCGCCGCCGCCGTGACCTAACTCGGAGAATCGCAGTGGTTTGCTTTTTGGAATCTCACAGCCTGCCGTTTTGAATTCATCGCAGAATTTCTGCACGCAGGCCGTGAAATCAGCCACCACCGGAGGCTGACTGGCCTTGGCGTAACAAGACAGGCCGATGAAATCAACGGATTTCACCAAGGCTTGTAGACCTTTCGCTTGTTCTGCGGTCGGCACTACTTTGCCCGCCACCCCTTCGTAGTTCGCGCTGATGCCGAGACGTAGGTTCTTGAGCTTTCCACGAGCGCGAATCCTTTCCAGCACTTGCTTCCAGGCGCTGGGATAGGTGAACAACGAACGTCCCATTTCGCCTTCCAGCGATATTTCCAGCGGGGCATCGGCAGCTTGGGTTTCTTCCAAGGCTTCGAGTAGCGGGAGCAGCAGAGCGGTCTCGTAACTGTAACCCTGTAGTTTTACGGTGGGATCCAGATCGAAGAAATTGCGCCACTCCGAAATCTTGCCGCTCGCATCCAACTGCGGCAGCACGGAAATTCCCAGATGCAATTCCCGGGCGCGTTTGAACACCGCAACGAAGGAAGCCTTGATCTCAGCCTGCATGGCTGGCTGAAGCGATTGGAAGATCGGAGGCTTTTCGTTGTTAGGTGCAGCCTGTGGCCAGACCGCTCCAAAGTTTTGCACTTTGAAATCCGCATCCAATTCGCTAAGCAGGAGCACCGTGAAATTTACCCTCGAAGCCCCGGCGGCGGCTGCTTTCTCTAAGCGTTCCTTGGACTTCTCGTAGTCCCACTTGTGGAACAGGGGGACCATAGGGTGCACCGCGGCGGGCTGACCAGGGCATTGCAAAGTGAGGACGAGCAGGATGCTGAGGAGGAATTTCATTGAGTGAGGCAATTGGAGATTCAAGAACGTGCAGACAATGATGCTTTTTGGAAATGCTAATTTTCAGAATCCACCTTCGCGTTTAGCCTGTCGGATGCTAGTGGCGCGACGCGGCGGATTTACGTGGGACTGACGCGAGCGATGGAACAATGGGTGATCAATGCTAGCCATCCAAAATAAGTTGCTGGGGGCGTGCGCTGAGGCAAGACGTGGCGAACAATGATACGGGTGACTCGGGTTGCTGGTCTCCTCACGTCGAACTCCACGGAGCTATACTAGCTCAGCGAGCGCAGCCTGGAGATGTGGCTGAATGTCTTGGGCGGACTGCATGACGGTCAAGCCAGTGGCTCCTTCCATTTCCAGGGTGGTCATGGACACGCCTGCGATGCCGCAGGGCGTGATGGAGTCGTAGCCGGTGAGTGGGCCGCAAACGTTCAGCGCGAAGCCGTGCATGGTCACCCAGTGGCGCACGCCAACTCCAATGCTGGCGAGTTTTCTTTCCTCGACCCACACGCCGGTTAGGCCTTCGCGTCGCTGGGCGGGAATCTTCAATGACTGGGCGTAGGTGATGATGGCTTCTTCCAATGCCCGCAGGTAGCGATGGAGGTCCATGACGTAATTTTTCAGATCTAAAATCGGGTAGCCCACAAGTTGGCCGGGGCCATGATAAGTGGCTTGGCCGCCTCGTCCAATTTCGATAACGGGGTGGGGGAGCGCGGCTGCATCGCGCAGGCTGGAGGTGTCCCGCGTGCGGCCGATGGTGTAAACGGGGTCGTGCTCTAGCAGGAAAACTTGATCGCCACATTCTTGTGCCTGACGCGCTCGCACGGTGGTTTCCTGGATTTCCAAAGCCTCTGCATACGGAACGCGGCCTAGCCAGTGGTAGGTGGGGTGGCTGATTGGCATGAAATGAATGGTGACGCGCTGCGTTGGCAGAGACGCTACTCCAAACGAATCGTGGCGGAGCGACCGTGGGCTTGCAGACCTTCCATTTCGCTGAATTTCGCGACGATGGGGGCGGTCTTGGCGAGGGCGTCGCGATCGATGCGGACGATGCTGGTGCGGCGTTGGAATTGATCTACGGTCAGGCCGGGGAAAGATTTCCCTGCACCACCGGTTGGTAGGGTGTGGCTGGGACCAGCGACGAAATCGCCTGCGGCTACGGGGGCGTAGTCTCCGAGGAAGATGGCGCCTGAAGTGCGGATCTGTGGGATCACGGATTCATCGTTGGCGACCACGAGGCTCAAGTGCTCGGGGGCGTAGGCGTTGCAGAGGCTGATGCCTTCGGCCAAATCTTTCGCGAGCACTAACCAAGCGCCTTGCTCGATGATGTCGCGAATGATTTCGGCACGCGGCAGGACCGCAAGCTGGCGCTGAATTTCCTGCTGCACGTCGTCGATGATGCGTTGCGAGGTGGTGACGAGAATGATTTCCCCATCGTGGCCGTGTTCGGCCTGGGCCAGAAGGTCGGCGGCAACAAAGGCGGCTTGGGCGGTGTCATCGCAGAGCACCATGATTTCGCTGGGGCCGGGCAGGGAATCAATGGCCACGGTGCCGAAGACTTGGCGTTTGGCTTCCACGACGTATTTGTTGCCGGGGCCGTAAATTTTATCGACGGCCTTGATCGTGTCTGTGCCGTAGGCCATGGCTCCGATGGCTTGGGCTCCGCCGACGCGATACACTTCCGTGACGCCAGCGAGTTGCAGGGCCACTAGCATGTCTGCGTTGACTTTGCCATCTTTGCCGCAGGGTGTGCAGACGACGATTTCCTCACAACCTGCAGCCTGTGCCAGCGTGGCGGTCATGAGCACGGTGGAAACGAGCGGGGCGGTGCCGCCGGGCACGTAGAGACCTACGCGACGGAAGGGTTGGAAGATCTCGCCTACAATGGCGCCCTGGTCGTTGGTGCGGGTCCAGTTTTGGCGTAAGCTTTGTTTTGCGAAGGCGAGGACATTGGCGTGAGCAGCTTCGAGGGCAGCGAGGACGTCTGGTAGGACGGCTTCACGGGCGGCGGTAAATTCCTCTGGGCTGACCCGCAGCGTTTCCTGTGTTAGGATAATTCTGTCGAATTTCTCGGCCAGGCCCAAGAGGGCGGCATCGCCTTGGGTGCGGATGGCGGTGAGGACGCCGGCAACGACAGATTCCACACCAGCGGCAGGTGTGAAACGTCGGTTGAGCTTGGCCAGTTCGGAGGCATCGGCGGGATTGGTAGTGGCAAGAATTTTCATGGGAAACGGGGAATGAGGCCCGGTTGAAACGCGGGCAGAATACTACTTAGCAGGTTCCCAAGGACTGGCAACTTGGTAAAGTGATCAGACCTGCGGTTCCCCTGTCGGTTATTTTGCCGCGCTCTGAGCCTGAAACAGCGGGGCGGCTTTTTCTACCGATTTCTTAACGCCCCAGCCGAGGGCGCAGATGACGAAGAGCCAGGATAATATGAGTTTCATGGAGCAGTTAGGCTTTGAGATGGTGCTTGGAATCGACCTGACGGACGAGGAGGTTGGCGATTAGGCCGATGGCCAGAAGGCCGACCATGAGGTAGAAAATATTGTTGTAGGCATGTTCAGGGGCTACGCCAGCTTCCTTCTGACTCTTGGATAAACGATCCACCAACATGGGCCCGATAAGAGCGGCCATGCTCCAAGCGGTAATCAGGCGTCCATGGATGGCGCCCACTTGATAGCTGCCGAAGAGATCGCGCAGGTAGGCCGGAATGGTCGCGAAGCCCCCGCCATACATAGTTAGGATGAGGCCGGTGGTGATGACGAATAAGGTCACATTTCCCTGGCCCTGAATCCACGGCACACTGGCGTAGAGGGCAGCTCCGAGGACGAAATAGATGACATAGACGGCTTTACGGCCGATGAGATCGGAAACGGAAGACCAGAGGAATCGTCCGCCAAGATTGCAGAGCGAGAGCAGTCCCACATAGCCTGCGGCCATGGCTGGGGTGACTTTAAACATATCTTGAATCATGGGGGAAGCCTGGCCGATGATGCCAATGCCGGCACTCACGTTCATGCAAAGCACGACCCACAGCATCCAGAATTGGGGCGTCTTCCCCGCGGTATCCACGGCCACGTTGGCGGTGGTGACGAGTTTGCTGGCGTGCGCTTGCGGTTCCCAGCCTGCGGGCTTCCAACCATCGGCCGGGACCCGCACCAACAAAGCGCCGAGGGCCATGGAGATGGCATAGAGGCCCGCCATCACCAGCAAGGCTTCGGCGGCACCCGCACAGGAACTAGTGGGCTTGAAATGTCCCATCAGTTCTTCCGCCAGCGGACTACCGATCAACGCTCCGCCACCGAAACCCATGATCGCCATGCCCGTGGCCATTCCGGGTCGATCCGGAAACCATTTCATCAGCGTGGAAACGGGCGCGATGTAACCCAATCCCAGACCAATCCCGCCGACCAAGCCATAGCCCACGTAGAGCAACCAAAGTTGATGCAGTTGAATGGCCAGCGAGGAAATCAGCAGGCCGGTGCAAAAGCAAACCAGCGAAGCCAGCATCGTCTTGCGCGGCCCGCTGCGTTCGACCCATTTTCCAAACACCGCGGCGGAAAGCCCCAGCAGGGCCAGAGCAATACTGTAGGCGACTCCGACATCTGCCTCGCTCCAGCCGATCGCGCCTAATGGCTTCTTGAACACGCTGAATCCATACACCTGCCCAATGCACATGTGCACGGCAATGGCGGCAGGTGGCACCAGCCAACGATTGAATCCGGGTGGGGCAACAGTGTTGGCGCGGTCGAGAAATTTCATTTTAGGAAATTAAGGTTTGGCTTTGGCGGGACTGGCGGGTTTGGCGGCAGCATCGCCCAGCTTTAAGGTTGGTGCGGTGGCTTTGTCGTCGATGTCCAATCCAATCCAGTGGCCGCCCGCAGCGTGACCGGGGAATCCACAAGCCAGGGCGTATTCGCCCGCTTCGTCGGCTGTGAAGGTGAACGATTGCTTGGCGAAGGGTGAGCCAATGAGATGCTTTTCTACGGCGGCTCCTTTGAAATACGGCTCAGCGACTTGGATCTTCTTGATGGCGTCCTTTCCGATGACGATAAGACTGTGCGGGATCGGGCTGGGATTGATGTAAGTTACCTCGACCGTCCAGCCCGTGGGGATGGTGTAGAGCGCCTTGCCCTTGGCGTAGCCATTAAAATTCATGCCATAGTTCTCATCATTCCAGACGGCCACCACGGTGAGTTCAACGGTTTTTGGTTTGCCGCTTAAGCGCAAAAAGTCGGCTTCCGTGAGCCCTTCTACCAGTTCCATTTTACGCCCAGCGCTGGCGGTGCCTGCGGCATCATGGTGGTGCTCGGCGGCTGGCGCGGCGGGTTCGGCGGGCTTGGTTTCCTGCGCGAGGGCACAGGAGGAAATCAAGGTGAGGATAGAGAGGTGGCGAATCATGGAAACAAAAAGGGAGGAGGACCGTTGGAGTTCGGGCTTTATCGCGCCGTGCCAAGTCACGGGACCGGGGAATCTGCCTCAACCCGCGCCGCCGCCA
>JANOAV010000144.1:0-6903 GCA_031411295.1 Verrucomicrobiales bacterium
CAAAAACGGATCTGCGAAACGCCATCGAAGCCTTTATCCAAGCCACCAATAATCACCCGCGACCATTTGTGTGGCGCAAGAGAGAGGTCAAAGGCGCCCAGCTTAGAAATACAATTGTTAACTTGTGCAACTAAGCACTAGCCATGAACGATGCCAAGAAACACCCAGAGTTTGCGGGCAACGTGAAGTGCGTGGATTCCCGTGATTTCTGGCGCGAGGTGGCCGTCTCCCCCAGAGACCAAGGTTTCCACTACAACCGGAATGCGGAGACTTACATGGAGGTCGGACTCTTGTTGGGTCAGGCCATGGCGGACGTGCTGAAGAAGTAACGTTCCACCGCTGGGGGACTGACCAGACATGCGAGAATTTTCCCAAAGTGTGCTCCTGTTGCAAGATTGGCGCGGCGCTCCGGCTGAGCCGGCACTCCAGCGGATGATCCATGCGGGTGGAACTCAGCCATCACTCCCAGCTGAGGACAGCAGGGACACCCTCAACGTGAGCCGACTGTCCTCAGTCGGTAGCACCGCGCCAGCATAAGCCCGCGCATCCCGAAGTCCAGCCCAGCCTCGAAGCACCGGGGCTTGGCCAGCATTCTCGTAGTGCCGCCAGACATCCGCCAGTGGTTTGTAAACGTGATGGAAATTCGTTTTCCCGCTGGCGAACCGCCACCGAATTACCGCTTCTGGGATGTGGTGACCGCCTTGCTGCACGCGGTCTGCCACCCGCGGCACCGCCAGTTCAGCACTTGGTGGCTCCAGAAATCCCAGTCTCACTGCACCGCAACAAAAACGAAAACTGTAGGTAAAGCTTGACTTTTCAATTTGGGACTTCATTCTGCTTCATGGCCCTGCGCCAGCCGAACCCTAACGCCCCGCGTTGGGAATTTATGTAGGCTGGGTGGGGCCACTTTTTTTGGTCTGGGTCAGATCCAACCGAAACTCCTTGGGGATGAATTGCCAGTGCCGATAAGCGTGGGTCCAGCGTTGATGGATTCCTTCTGGCGTGCCGGTTGAGATGCCGATGTTCAGGCGCGGATAGAGCGTATGGACTTCCTTCAGGATCCGTTTGTAGAGCTTCTCCTTGGCCACCGTGCGCTTTCCTCGGAGCCGTTGCCCCGGCGGCTTTTCTTTGTGCAAGTTGTTGAGCCGGAAGTGCATGGAACCCAGAACGATGTCCATCATCTGCAACAGGACATGATCGTGGGAATGCACTTCTGCGATGTTTTGTTCCTCTAGAAAAATTCCCGCCTTGGTGAACTCATGGGAGACGCCCAGCGCATGAATGTAGCCTTTGAACTGACGCACGGATTCCCGCGTGGTGGGGAAAGCATCGAAGTAGAGCCTCAGGGAAGCGTTACCTTCCTCAGCTGCACGGTATTGGAAGCCGAAGGCGTGTTTGATGAATTGGTAGTAAAGTCGGAAGTAGGCACCGTCGATCTGTTCATCGCTCAGACCGGTAGCCACATGCGTGTTCTGCCGAAACATAATCCGGATTTTTAGATGTCCCGCCCTCAGTTCCTCAAACAAGGCATCCATCAATGCCAGGTATTTTGAAAGATACCCATCCGTAACCTTCGACCATTTCACTTCTCCGCCCAAATTCAATGCCACCTTCAACGCTTCAAATCTTTGCGTGATCCGGTCATACTGCGATGACCCGACGAGTAATCCCCCATAGAAATTGGAAAAATAGCGACCCTTGGTCGCAGACTCATCGCAGAAGAGAATGTATTCTTTATCCGCCATCGTGATGGAGTGTTTTCAGAGCCACAGCCTCCACGGCGCGTTTGGCGCGGTCTAGGAGTTTGCGGGCGGTTTGGCGGGAGGCGTGCGCATTGCGGGTGAAGGGATCGAAGAGGTCTGGGAATAGGTCAGCGGAAATCATGGGCGGAGTATGGCGGAGCGGGCGGGTGGGTCAACTCTTGTTTGCCGGGCGCAAGCAGTTGGTAAGGGAAGCTGTGGTGGACAGGGAAGCTGTCGAACTGGCTAGACTAGCGCGGAGCGATCATTTCGATTGAAGCCCCCGCTTCTGACGTTAACGGTCACTTTCCTCGCCATCCAGACACTCAACCCTCCAGAATGAATTCTTCGCTACTCGGAGCCCTTGCTCTTCTGCTAACGGTCACGTTGGTTGAGAGTCAGGCCGACGAATCGCCACAGTCCGCAAAGGTCGAGTTCAATCGGGACGTCCGTCCGATTCTTTCGGATGCTTGTTTTCATTGTCATGGTCCGGACAAGAACACGCGGGAATCCGGGCTGCGGCTTGATTTGCGCGAGGAGGCATTGAAGAAGTCCAAATCAGGCAAATTTCCCATCGTGCCTGAGCAACCGGAGCAGAGTGATCTCGTCCGCCGAATCCTCACGGATGACCCGGATGATCAGATGCCGCCCGCCAAGGCGCACAAGGTGCTGACCGTTGCCCAGAAGGAAACTTTACGAAAGTGGATCGCGCAAGGTGCGGAGTATCAAATGCACTGGGCGTATCTGCCGATCCAACGACCGCCGGTTCCCACGCTGGCTTCGCATCCGGTGGACGCCTTCATCCGCCAACGCTTGGCCACCGAAAAACTCCCAGCGGCTCCAGAGGCCGACAAGGTCACGTTGATCCGCCGCGTGACGCTCGACCTCATCGGCCTGCCGCCTACGCCAGCGGAGGTGGATGCCTTTGTCAATGATGCCGCGCCCGGAGCTTATGAGCGCGTGGTGGATCGCCTGCTGGCCTCACCGCATTACGGAGAGCGGATGGCGGTGGATTGGCTGGATGGGGCCCGCTATGCCGACACCAATGGGTATCAAGTGGACCGGGATCGCACGCTGTATGCCTGGCGTGACTGGGTGATCCGCGCCTTCAATGAAAACCAACGCTTTGATCAATTCACGATTGAGCAAATCGCAGGCGATCTGCTGCCGAATGCCACGGTGGAGCAGCGGATCGCCACTGGTTTCAATCGGAATAATATGACCAACGAGGAGGGAGGCATTACGCCAGAAGAATTCCTGGCTGAATATACTGCGAACCGCGTGGAAACGACGGCAACGGTGTGGCTGGGCCAGACTTTCAACTGCACCCGTTGCCACGATCATAAGTTCGATCCCTTCACCCAGCGGGACTTCTACAGCCTGAAGGCATTTTTCCATAACGTTTCGGAAAATGGGGTAGGAAATTACCAGGGCCCAGCAAACGTGAGCAGTCCACCGTTTCTCGCCCTGCCCAATCCGGATCTCGAGGCAAAGGTTACTGCGACCAAGGCGGAGATTGAAGTAGCGAAACAGGATCAGAGTCCTGCAGGGCAGAAGCTAGTTACTGAACTCACGAAATCCCTGACGAAAATGCAGGCGGCCATGCCGGTCACGCTTGTGATGAACGATGATCAACCCCGCGACACGTTCATCCTCCTCCGCGGGGTGTTCGACCAGTTAGGGGAAAAGGTCACGGCGGCCACACCCGCGGCCTTGCCTCCGATGGACGCGGACCTCCCCCGCAACCGCCTGGGACTGGCGCGTTGGCTGGTCGATCCGGCAAACCCGTTGCCCGCTCGCGTTACGGTCAATCGCTTTTGGCAACTGTTGTTCGGCACCGGTCTGGTGCGCACAGCGGAGGACTTCGGTTCCCAAGGCGAGCCTCCGAGTCATCCGGAACTCATCGATTGGCTGGCGGCGGAGTTTATTTCCAGCGGATGGGATATGAAGGCCATGCTGCGCTTGTTAGTCATGAGTCAAACCTATCGGCAAAGCTCGAAGCTCACGCCTGGACTGTATGAGCGCGATCCGCAGAACCGTTTACTGGCCCGTGGTCCGCGGCTGCGCTTGCCGTGTGAGTTCCTGCGCGATCAGGCACTCGCTGCCAGTGGGCTGTTAGTTTCAAAAATTGGCGGCCCCTCAGTGAAGCCGTATCACCCGCCGGGGCTGTATGAACAAGTGGTCAATCAGAAGGATAATCCCAAAGCTACCTACACGCAGGACAAGGGCGAAGCCCTCCACCGCCGCAGCCTCTACACCTATTGGAAACGTTCGGTGCCGAATCCCGCCATGCTGCTCTTCGATGCTCCTTTCCGCGAGACCTGCACCTTGCGACGGCCCCGGACGAATACGCCACTGCAAGCGCTCAACTTGCTCAATGACCCGACCTATGTCGAGGCCGCGCGATTTTTGGCGCAGCGCATGATGCTGGAAGGAGGAGCGACGATGGAATCGCGGATCACGCATGGTTTCCGTCTCATCACCGCGCGCCTTCCGCGCCCTGCGGAAATGACGATCCTGCAGGCGGCTTTGGAACGCAGCCTGCGTGAGTTTCAGACCGACCCAAATGGTGCTGCGAGTTTATTGAAAGTCGGAGAAGCCACGACCGATGCCGCGTTGAATGTCGCGGAACTGGCCGCTTACACCGCGGTCGCCAGCACGCTGCTGAACCTCGATGAAACCGTCACCAAGGAATAGCCTGTTATGAATCCGCATCCATTGCTAGACATCACCCGCCGTCAGTTTCTTGGTCGCACCAGCCATGGCATTGGCGCGGCTGCGCTGGCGTCGTTGCTGAACCCGCAGTTATCAGTTGCGCAAGGCATTGCGGGTGTGCCCCATTTCGCACCGAAAGCCAAACGCGTGATCTGGCTCACCCAAGCCGGGGCTCCTTCACAGCTCGATCTCTTTGATTACAAACCAGGGCTGCGCGCGCAGTATAATAAAGATTTACCTGACTCGGTCCGCAATGGCCAACGCGTCACGGGGATGACCTCGGGGCAGGCACGCTTCCCCATTGCGCCATCCATTTTCACCTTCAAGCAATATGGACAGGCTGGCCACTGGTTGAGTGAGTTGCTGCCCCACACTGCGCGTCTGGCCGATGACCTCTGTATCATCCGCTCGATGAATACCGAGGCCATCAATCATGATCCGGCCATGACCATGCTGCAAACTGGCAGCCAGGTGCCTGGGCGCCCTTCATTCGGTTCATGGCTGTCCTATGGTCTCGGTTCGGATAACGCCGATTTGCCAGCATTTGTCGTCATGATTTCCCGGCCCAGCGGCAAAGGCAACGAGCAACCGCTGCACGAACGCATGTGGAGCGCGGGCTTCCTTTCACCACGCTATCAGGGCGTGCGCTTCAGTTCCGGCAAGGATCCGGTGCTGTTTCTCACGAACCCGCCGGGCATCAACCCGGAGCGTCGTCGCGCCATGCTCGACGACCTGGCGGGCCTGAACAAGATCAAGCTGGATGACTATCAGGATCCGGAAATTCAGGCGCGCATCGACCAATACGAAATGGCCTTCCGCATGCAATCATCCGTCCCGGAGCTAGCCGATCTATCCAAAGAGCGCGCCTCCGTCTTCGAACGCTATGGACCAGAATCGCGCAAACCCGGCACCTATGCCGCGAACTGCCTGCTCGCACGCCGACTGGCCGAGCGCGGCGTTCGCTTCATTCAACTCTATCACCGTGGCTGGGATCAACATGGCGACCTGCCCCGGGACATCCGCACCCAGTGTTATGACACCGACCAGCCCAGCGCAGCGCTGGTGGAGGAATTGAAAGAACGCGGTCTCTTGGAGGATACGCTCGTGATTTGGGGTGGCGAATTCGGACGCAGTGTCTATTCGCAGGGCCAGCTCACGGAGACCAATTACGGACGGGATCATCACCCACGTTGTTTCTCGCTCTGGCTCACTGGTGGCGGGGTGAAACGCGGCACCCTCATCGGTGAGACAGATGATTTTTCCTACAATCTCGTAAAGGACCCGGTCCATATCCACGACCTCAATGCCACCGCTCTCCACCTGCTAGGATTCGACCACACCCGCCTCACGGTCCGCAACCAAGGCCGTGATTACCGACTGACCGACGTGCATGGGAATTTAGTTCAAGCGATCATCGCTTGAGCATTGAGGAATTTCGACAGCGATTTCCGATCATCAAGGAAGAAACCAAGGGAGACACTTACTCCCGTGATTCCCAGGGTGTGTTTGATAACAACACATTGATCGGGTGGCCCTGACGGGATTGCGCCCGTCAGGGCTCCCACACCACCGTGCATGCGGATCCGCACACGGCGGTTGGATCTCTGTGCGCTTTACCGCACAAGCTCGGATGGCATGATAAATCCCCATTTCTTCAAATGGCGATTGCTCAGTGCGCTTTGCAGCACGGGGCTGGCGGCCATCCGCCACGCGCCTCGTGAGCTTCTCCCTACGGCGGCGGCTTTCGCGTTCGCTCCTAGTTTCTTTAGCGCGGCTTCCCGGCCTTTGCTTTTGTGCCACTTCTGCCAATGCCATTTCCTCATATGCCGTCTGATCCAGCCTTCGGTTTGAAAGATGGGTCGGCGGTCTGCCACATGCTGATAATAGCCCCACCAGCCTTGCACGCAGCTGCGCCACGTTTCTATCCTCGCTTGGCTGGTCATCGATTGTCTTGCGTCCCACTTTTCCCTCACTTGGTCTTTGAACTTCGCGAGGCTCGCGGGGGCGATTCCAATCAATAGGCTCGCGGTGATGATGAAGCCGAGGAACTTGCGTTCCCAGGACCTCCCCACCCCACTCTTGCTGGCGTTGACTTCTAACCGCAGGTGGCGCGCGATCCAGCCGGTAAGGCTCTCTAGCACGCGTTGCGCTGCGGCGGCACTCTTGACGTAGATGTTGCAATCGTCGGCGTAGCGGGCGAAGCGCAGGCCTCGCTTTTCCAGTTCCTTGTCTAGCGCATCCAAATAGATGTTGGCTAGGAGGGGCGAGAGCGGGCCGCCTTGCGGCGTGCCTTCTTCACTACTGACGGCTAGTCCTTCGGGCAGGATTACTCCGGCCCGGAGAAATTTGCCGATGATTTTCAACATGGTCTTATCGCGCACGACGATGCCTATTTTATGCATCAGGATGTCGTGGTTCACTTTGTCGAAGAACTTGGTGATGTCCATAT
>JANOAV010000145.1:0-14193 GCA_031411295.1 Verrucomicrobiales bacterium
CAAAAACGGATCTGCGAAACGCCATCGAAGCCTTTATCCAAGCCACCAATAATCACCCGCGACCATTTGTGTGGCGCAAGAGAGAGGTCAAAGGCGCCCAGCTTAGAAATACAATTGTTAACTTGTGCAACTAAGCACTAGTGACGTGGGCATTACCCCGTCATTGAAAATCGATCCACCGCTCAAGCTGTGCTCGGGCCCGCCTTCTACGATTACAGTGGAATTCACCAATGGAACCCACGAGACGACCAAGACCAGCACTGTGCTGAAGGACAAGCTAGAAGGATCAGCGGTCAAGACGCTGCATACCATCACCTTTCCGATCAGACTGGAGGACTTGGGACCGGGGGTGCAGGTGTTCCTGTGTGGCTCAGATATTCACGGTGGGTCCGTGCCGAAAGTTCCTGTGAGCCAAATCAATGGTTTCTACAATTACAATGCCACAACACATACCGTGACCCTGAATTTCGACGTGCTTTCGGATGCGCAGCAACAGACTTCTGGAATGGAATTACCGCTGACCGCAAATGGCCCGCTGACGAGCGCTTTCATGCCGGACGGGACGGTGCTCCATGCCGAGGGAACCCCAGACACAGCAATTCCGGCCAATGATATCTATAACGAACTGCGGGAGGGGGCCACCGTGTCCATTTGCTTTGAGAACGTGCTCTTCCAATGCAAGGCCGACGGAAACTACAGACCATTTCCACCGAATGCGCAGTTTTCGCTCAGTCCGCTTGGTTTCGCATTTGGGGACTGGCCGCAGCCGAGTCCCGAGCGTTTGTTTTTTGGGGATGGTGGCCAGAATATCGTGCTATCCTATGCGGACATGTGTGGGTGCCCCCACATAGACCAGGTAGATGCGAATTTGCATAATGACGCGGAGGTCAGCACCCAGGCGGTATCCAGTGTCGCAAGCGCCCAGAATCGGCTGGGAATTTCGATCATGCCGTATGATCCTGGCCTCGACCCTGCTGCCGAGGTGGGCACCTTGGACTTCCGGTATGCCTCAGCGCATCCGGATATTACCCCTCCGCCCTCTCCGTTTCTCTTCCGCGGTCCGTTGACTAATAATGTCCCCATTTTCTTCGACTGCACCACTTTAACGTATCAGGCTGTGCTCACGATGCCGAGCTACGGCAAACTTTCCCTTTATACGTTTCTGGATGAAGTGCGTTACTTTCCCAATCCCAATGATCACACCGAGTTTTACTCTTTCACGAAGACCGGCATTGGCACGAATGCCTCCACACCATCTCACCCCTTCCTGCTATTACCACCTGCGGTGCGGGTGGGGGATGATGATGTTTACACCTTCACTGGGGCCTTTATGGGTTTTAACGGGGAGATCGAAGCTCCCGTGGTGTTGACTGGGTGTGGGAAGGCCATGGCCCCGCATTTGGGCGGCCAGGATAAGTTCTCCCTCAGGGTGCAGGCGATCTGTGACGGCTGCGTGGATTGCGCTTACACCACCGCCTGCTTGGATACGTTCTTGGACCATCATTGTAACTCTCCCTGCGACAATGCTGCGGTGCCACCCAATCTGAGCCCACGACAAAGCACAAGGAGTTTCTCCCTGGAGCGGGAAACTTATGGCACGGTGGATCCCACGGGAGCAGCGATAACGTCACACGCTCAGGCAATCGCAGCCGGTATTGAACTCGGGGTGGCATACCCATGTGACCATCTCCATGTGCAGTCGACGGGGAGCGTCCTGCCAAACGGTGGAGCGAACCAGCGTTTAGGCTTTGTGATGAATTATATTTCCCCAGCCCTTACTGGTAACAACTTTTTCCAGTTTCTGGAGTTTATTGAGGGCACCGTTACTCTGAATAACACACAGACTTACACCCTAGCCCTGGATGACTTGGGATCCGCATTTTTTGGCACCGGGGGCTGGGATTTAACCCCGGCAGTCGCAAACAAGCAGTTGCACATTCGTTTCGCGAACACCGTGCCCCCAGGGAACACGGCCTTCCTTAACCAATTGATGACCGCAGGGGGAGACCTGAGGTTGGACATGCACCTCCAGGTCAGGCCCATGGCCGGAAATGTGCCCGTGCCGGGAAATTACATTTTGAGCCCGATCATTGGTCAGTTTGTTAGCGCCTCTGGCACTGGTCAGGTGCTTGAGAGTTGCGATCCCTACATGTCCAATCTGGAAATTCTCAATGTGCAGACCACGGAGCACTTCGATATTCTAGAAGCCAACGTGACTAGTCCCGAAAATGGCTGGAACGACGCCACTGGAGTCTGCGAGCGGCGCTTTGTGCTGGAGACCAGGGTCTTGGGCGGAAAACCGGGGCTGGACGAATTCCTTGGGGAAATCCGTCCGGTGGTTCAATGGGCTCCGGGAACTTCGAAGTTGCAACTCACGCTGCCCGCCAACGTCTCATTCACTGGAGACGCGCAGTTTTTTGTGAGGCACCGCCCGGGACAGATTGGAATGTTTAACAACCAGGTGAATTCCACCACGCTGGGACAGGTGGTTACCTTTAACTCATTCCAGCTCAATGGGAATATGAACTCCGTGTGGTCCAGCGTGCTGCTGGATCGGGATAGATTCTCCACCGACATGGTGATCCGTGGCACGCTACGCAATACCTGCCCAGCCACGGCAACCTTTCCCATCAACGATGCCAAGGTCCATTTTCCCTACATTAGTCAGTTCTTTGCGCCTGATGCGGCGTGTCATATCTTGCACTATCCTACCGGAACAGACATCGCCCCGATGCCTTATCCTTTAGCGACATTTTCCATAGGTCTGACACATCAAACGCCGCCCCAGATCATCACTTCTGGTCCGGCCAAGTTAGGGGATATTCCCTTCGCTCTCAATGGGTGGGATGCCAATTGCCATCTGGAATTTCCTTGGATCCGGGTATCGTCTCGCGGAGCCATCGAGCCCGGGAAAGATCACTGGTTGGATACGGTGCCTAATGCAGCGGATGTGGTGATCGGGGGCCTAATCATTTCCAGAAATGGCGGGACCTTAGCCACGACGGTGCTGGCGGTGGGATCAGACGATTTGTTTGCCGAGGACTCTTTCCACAACCACACCGGGGTCCTACCCGGGGTGGACGGAGTGTTACAGACGGTCCCGGCAGCGGGCGACGGCATATTTGACGGGATTATTGCTGCGGGTTGTGATAACACACGCACTACCGCCGCAGCGGTGGGTGACGATTTACTGGTCAACTCGCCAGTGTTGACGAATGTGGGGCAGATTGCCGTGGACCATGATAGTAATACCGTGGGCCCAACCTACACCGTAGGCCATGACGCCAATGGCTACTTCCGCCTTCACGACATCAATTCAAAGTGGGCTAATGCTCCTTATATTTCCTTGGAAAATCTGACACTGGCAAATTGTCAGACCCGGCGGCCATTCGATGTTCATGTGGAGTATGGGTATTCCTGCGTGGGGTATCCGACAACACCACAAGCCACTGGCTGCTCCGTTCAATGTTATGATTTCCTGGCGATGTTCGAGGAGTCTGGGTTGGCCGTGGAAATCAAGCAGTTCCCGCCAGTAAAAGCAAACTCTGCTCCGTATGGTCCTTGCGAGACGTTGGAATACCAAGTGCTGGTGCAGAGCAATCTGCCTGCCAGCGTCACGAACCCGCACTTCTGTGTCATGGTGCCTGCGGGGATCAATTTCACCAGTGTTAGTGCGGTGCAAACGTACTATAACAACGGCTATACCAAAGGCAATCCGACCACGACAAGCCTCGATTTCTACAATACCAGCAACAATACCAGCTCTGGGATCACGCCGTCACTCAACAGCCAAACGGGGGCCACGACGTATGATTTCGATGTGGGGAACATAGCTTACAATGGGGCAGGGATGCCGTATATGGATTCCGTTTGTTTCACCTTTAGACTCAACAGCAGTTGTCAAACAAACCAGTCCGTGGCCCTGCGATTCCAAGCCAAAGGCCTGGACCTTTGTGGGAACCCGGTCCAGAGTTTCGTCCGGCAGACCCCCAGCATCCAGATCTCTGGCGCGTTGGGAACTGTGACACCTAAGTTCACTGGCCCGTCCAATTCGATATTCAATGTGACCTGCCTGCCGAACGGGACCACACAAATTGATCCAGCCCATACGGGAGGGTATCCCGCCGCCGTGGATAACTGTGGAAACGCCATTGATCCCAGTGTGATCAGCTACACTGATGTGCCGGATCCCTCACACTGTAGTATTATTCGGACCTATTCCGCTTTGGTGTGCGGCACTTCGATTTTATTCGTGCAAACGCTAAAATTTCCGACCGAATTTCCCGTCAGTTTCCCCGTGATCGATCAGTGTCCCCTGGATCGAGTGCTGCCTTTGAATGCCCAATGCAAGGGGGTGCTGCCGAACATGGTTCCGGAAGTGCTGGCGCATGACGATTGTTATGTAGCCAGCATCACGCAAGCTCCACCTGCCAACACCATTCTAAAGGCTGGAACTCATACGGTAACTTACACCGTCACGGATGAATGTGGCCACAGCATGCAATGCCACAATACCGTCACGGTTCCCTCCGGCATCAACTTCTGGGGCTGTGGGAATCAAACTTTTCCCTGCACGAACGATGCCGGGGCGCTGATAAATTATGCTGAACCCACCGCCACCAGCATGTGTAGCAACGCGGCACTATCAGTCAGTTGTTCCCCGCCGGACGGGCAATTCCCCATCGGGGTGACTCAGGTGACTTGCACTGCCGTGGATGCTTTCGATAATATTGCGACTTGCACCTTTACCGTCACGGTGGTCGGCAAAGGAGTGGGGCAGTGGACTTGGGCGCGGAGAGCGGGAGGTGCGTCTGTTGATGTTGGTCGCAGCATAGCGGTGGATGCCGTGGGAAATGTGTATGTGACCGGGTCTTTTACGGAAAACATAAAATTTCCGCCGTCAACTTTGCAACCATCAGGTGTATCCCTAACAGGTGGTGCAACCCAGATCTTCGTGGCGAAATATTTACCCAATGGCACCTTGGTATGGGCCAAGTCCGCAGGCGGAAATGGAGCTGAGGTTGGGTATGGCGTGGCCTTGGATGCGCAGGGCGACCCTTATGTCACTGGCTCCATCGGCAGCAAAAGCAGTTTTGCCGGGGTTCCAGATATCACGCCCTTGGGGACTTCCGATATTTTTGTGGCAAAGTTTGACCGCCTGACAGGGACCTGTCTCTGGGCGGTAAAACAAGGCGAATCAGGCGCGGATCTAGGGCAGGGAATCGCCATTGCACCTGATGGTAAAGTCGTCGTAACCGGTGGTTGGGTAAAGGGAGGGAATCAGGAAGTGTGTGTCTTGCAATTTGATGCCTCCAATGGATCCCTGCTAGGCTCTGCCTTCAGTTCAGGAGCCGCGGGCCATTCCGCCATTGGGTCCGCCATTGCGGTGGACTCGTCGAATGATCTCTACGTCACGGGAACTTACAGCGGGTCTGACCTGACCCTGGCCCCAGGAGGAGCCCCTTTAACCGCGCTCGGCCTCACATCAGGTTTCGGTCGGGCCTTTGTGGCTAAATTTGACCATAGTAATTTAGCTGCGGTCTGGCTGCGCCATGGAAACAACAATATCAGCGCGTGTGCCAACCATTCCGGCAACGGAATCGCAGTGGATAAGGCCACTTCCACGGTTTATGTCGCAGGGTCATTTCAGGGGACCATTGATTTCGGATCGGGCTTCTCAATGGTGAATCCTCGGAACACGGTTTCTTCTGATTGTATCGGTCAGTTCAACGATTATTACATCCTGAAGCTGGCGACGCCCTCAGGTGCGCTCATCTGGGCGAAAAAAGGAACGGATAACTTCACGTATGCGGACCCTGCCGCCAACGATGAAGTGTTAGGAATAGCCGTGGACCCTTCGGGGAATCCGGTGATAACCGGCTTCGTTCGTCTGGCCGCCACAACTCCGTTTGTCAGTGGCGGGAACAAGATTTTGGTGGCCACACACAACGCTTCCAACGGAGACTTGCGGTGGACCTTAAACGCCAACGGGACTGGTTCCAACGTCCCGGACGATACCGGGTTGGGCGTGGCGGTGGACAGCGCTGGCAGCGTGCATCTCACAGGATTTCACACCCAATCATTGGACTTTCCGCCCCAGCCACTGCTTGTTTCCGTGGGAGCACGGGATATCTTCGTGGCAAAAATGGGAGTTAATTGCTCCTTTGGGCTTCTGAATAAAATCATCAACCCAAGCTTCGAACTCGCCAGTTCAGCCATACCTGCCAACACCTTTACCTTCGTCAACTCGGGGAATCTGACCGGGTGGACCACGGTGGGTTCCGGCGGTAACGTGCATGAAATCTGGAGTAATTTACTCCCTGGAACTTGGCGGGCTTCAGACGGGAATAATCAGTTGGAATTAAACGCCTCCAGCGTGGATCAAACCACCACCCAAGTGGTCACCAATCTGAGCACCCAAGCGCTGACGACTTTTGGTTTCGACTATACCGGCAGGAACGGCATCGTGGCTGGGACCCCAAACAATGACTTCACCGTGACCCTGCAACCCGGTGCCGGCCCCGCGCAGACGATTAGTTTCGATCCTCCGGCCTATACTGCGGCTGTGGGCTGGCAGCACTTCGAGTTTACATTCGTGCCAATTTCTCCAACTTTAACTATCTCTTTCAGAGGCCTGCCGCACCAAGCCATCGCTTCAGGGGGCCACATTGACAATGTAGTTCTAACGCAAAACTATGGAGCCCTGGGCGATACGGATGGGGACGGCATCCCAGATGCTTGGGAGTTGGCTTACAATCTACAGCCGACTGTGTTCGCAGACGCCGCCGCAGATGCCGATGGCGATGGGATGTCAAACCTCCAAGAATATCTCTTTGGCACCGATCCGAAGGATGCTCAGAACATGATGCGTCTGCTGCCAATTCCTCAAGTCAGTCCAGGAGCGCACCTTCGCTTCACTGCGTTAGCTAATCGCAGTTATATTATCGAAAAAAGCGCCACGCTCGTCGGTGCCTGGACCACTTTCTCCACCGTAGTAGCACAGCCGAGTGACCATACCGTGGATATCACGGATCCCTCCAATAATCCTCGTAATTTTTATCGACTGCGCACACCGTAATCTGGGTAAATCACGCTTATCTACACCTTGAAGGTTGGAAAATCCGACTGCGCCCAATTCTCAGAAAGCCACCCCTCACCACTGATACTCCAAAGTCACCCCGGAACGGCCCTGTGGCAGCGTCAGGGGAATCAACAGTTCTGCTTGGTCTCCCTCACGAAGGATGCCTTTGTGGTCGCTGGTGATGCGGAGATTGAGTTTGTCGATCGTAAAATTTCGTTCTGATTGCTGGCTGATTTTCTTGCCGGCGGCAGCTCGGAAATAGAAGGGTTGCTGCGGGGTGGGGGAATTGAACGTTAGGGTGCGTTTAAAGTAGGGCTTGTTGTCTTTGTCGTGCACATCTTCGAAAAAGTCCGTCACTGCGATGTCACCATAGTGATAGAGCAGCGTTGGGCGGCGGGCGGCGTCCAGGTGGTAGCCGCGCCATTGATAGCCTTGATCCTGCGGGAAACCTTGATTGGTCTTGCTCTTGTAAGGCCAATCGTCGTCGAGTGATTTCAGACGGTGAAACGGAATGCCGGGAGGGAAGGAAATGTTGTCCGTTCCGCGGGGATTGAATCGGCCGAGATCCACGTTAGCGAACTCGCCCTTCCAAAGTTGGCGCAGGGCCATTTCCCCGGAATCGAAGGCCAGGTTGATGCGTTCCGGATAACCCACGCCGATGCCGCGATAACCCACGGGGCTTTGACCACGGCACATTTCGGTCACATCGCTAACGCGAAGCTCATTGGATTGGCGAGAGAGTCCGGTGGGTTTCTTCGCGCGCGGGCCGTCTTCCAGATAGGTCCATAGCGCTTCGATCTGCTGGGCGGTATCGCCTCCGAGGATGCTGGGGCGCACGGACTTTCCATCCGGCCAGTAGCTGGGCATGATGACCGTAGGATGGAAGCGCGAGGGTTGGCGCATGTAGAGATTGAACCAATTTTTATTGAGTCGCTCCGGGACATGCGAAATGTCCAAGGCGCTGATTTCGCCTGATTTCTGGCCGTTAAACTCATGGCAGGCGATGCAGCCCAGTCCATTGATGCCAATGAGTTGATAGCCTGCGTCCTTGGATTCTTGCAGGTTAGTGATCTTGGGAAAGGTCACTGCTTCCAAGGTGTCCACCTTCCCGAACAACTCCACGAGATGTCCCACGTTGTCTTCGCCAAACTGGGGCATAGAGGCATCGAGGTAGTCGCGTTGGCGTTTCCCATGCAGCAGAACTTCCGTGATCCATTCCGGTTTCAGTTTCGCGCCCACATGGGAAAGTGGCGGCGGCAGGCGACCTTGATCGCCCAGTGATGGCTGCGTGGTGGTGAAGAGTTGATTGCGTTCTGGCGCAATTCCACCCAGTCCACTGCGCTCGTGACAAGCAATGCAGTTAAATTTCACCAACGTGGTGTCGATGCGTTGCTGGTCGGTGAGCTGCGGCTTTTCCGCTTTGGGCAAGGCCTGAGTGATTTGGGCGCGTTGCTCCGGGCTGAGATCAAATTTCGGCCATGCGCCTGGGGTCGCGCTGAGACAGCCCTGAGAAGCATTGAGCTTCGCAAATGCCATGGCGGGTTTGGCGGGAACGCCGAGGTCGTCATGACAGTTTGCGCAGCCGAGCTTCGCGAAATGTTCCCGACCCCGGGCGACCAGTTCTGGAACGATTTGGAGCGGTTGAAACGCAGGGATGGGCTCGTTGGAAATGGAGAGCATCGATGAAGGGATAGCCTGCCGCTTGAAGCCGGGACCTTCCATTTCGCAGGAAAACTTGGGCTCGCGACCCGTTTGGAAATACGTTAGCTTCAACTGCCGCCAACCAGCGGCCAATGCAATTGTCCCATTGAGTTGCTTGGGGCCACGTCGATTGCTGGGCTCCTCTTTAATCACATCCTTACCGTCCAGGGAAAGCGATCCGCCATTCATGGTTAGGAAGAATTTGTAGGAACCAGCCTGCGTTACATTCAGCCAGCCTTCATAAACGATGGCCGTTTGATGCTGGATCTTGCCAATACTCTCCGGGGAGAAATCGGGCGCGTGACCCGATCGCTCCGCGGTGACTTTATCGCTCTCCAACCCTTCCCAGACCTGGCCGCGATACAGTTTGTAGGCCAAGGAGCCTGGCACCTTCGTGTCTTGCAGTAAAAAATGGGCAATGCGCTCGATGTCTTTGCCCTGCAGTTTCATGTCAGGCATCCGGCCGGAGGGTCGACTCAAATGCGGTTGCTGGAGGAAGTTTGTCAGACTCTTGAAACTATATTTCTTGTCGAGCGCGCCCAGCGGGACGGAGTTTGCGACCGGCAATTCTGTGCCTTTCTCATCGCGCGGTGAATGGCACGCGGCACAGCCACGTGAATGGAACAATAGTTTCCCCTGAGCGGCCGCCACGGCATCTGGAGCCTGCGGGTCGAAAGTCTGCTTCTGCAATGACAACAAAAGGTGCGTGAGGGAAGTGGCGACTTGCTGCTTTTCTGCCGCCGCAATTGTCCCCATGACATCAGGCATGGTGGTGCCGAGTTTGGTGCCGTGAGGATTGCTGATGAATTTCTCCAGATAGTCCGGATTCACCCGCGAGCTTAGCTCAGCCAGTCTTGGCGCTTGCTTGGAGTTTGCTTTCAGTGCAGCCTCCCCCGAGTGACAGGCCGCGCAGTTGAGTTCTTCAATCAGGACTTGCCCTTTCAATACAGCGTCGAGTTTGCTGGCGGTAAGCCCGGCTATGACGGGTTCGGCCGCACGCGAGGAAATCGCGCTGCCGATAATAAACGCAGCGAGGGTTGGGAGCGATGGGAGGTATTTCACTGGAGGGATTTGTTGCAGGAGCGAAGGCTTTGAAGAAAGAGGGCAGAGGAGTCGGTGGCTTCTCTTTAAGCTCTGGCCGGCTAAACTGACAAGGTTATTTTGCCATCGCGATTAAGGAGGGCACTGCAACGCCAACGGCGGATTTTTGCACGGAGGTGGTAATGCGCTGCTGCGCGTTACCGTAGGGGGAAAGGTTGGTGACGCGGCGCAGCGCGTCACCACCGGAGGGTCTGTTGAGGATCAATAACTTACGTCGTGCAAAAATCCGCCCTGCTGCAACGCCCCGACTCCAAGCAATTGTCTTGCATCCCCGCGCTAGCCAGCAATGATGCCCGCTTCATGTTGCATCGCCTGTCACTCTACCTTTCCTTAGCCCGCGCGTCGAATTTACCGACGGTGTGGACTAATGCCGTGGCCGCTTGGGCCTTGGTGGGGGCTAGTTTCCAGTGGGGGCCGTTGCGCTGGCTCTCGCTGGCGGGGAGTCTGCTCTATGCAGGCGGTTGCACCTTAAATGACGCGTTCGATGCCAAATGGGACGCAGAACGTCGCCCGGAACGACCCATCCCCAGCGGGATACTTTCCGCGCGGGAAGTCTGGCTCGTGGGATTGCTCGAACTTGGGCTGGGCCTTGGTCTGCTGGCGAAATTTGGTTTTCTGGCGCTCGGTTCGGGACTGTTGGTCGTCCTCGCCATTCTGCTCTACGATTGGCTTCATAAAAAATCCCCTTGGGCCGTGCTCTTGATGGCATGGTGCCGCGTGCAGTGGGTCGTCACGGTTGGGATTGCGGCAGGTGCCACCCATCTGGGACAAAGCAGCATTTCCTATGGGATTCTTCTTTTTGGCTATATTGTTCTCATCAGTGTCGTGGCCCGGATGGAAAGCCTAAATTCGACGAGAGCAAAACCTTCCTTAAAAACTACCTTGGCACATTGGTTCGTGCTCATCGCAGTTTTGATTTTGGGCACTCGTCACAATCCGGAGCACTGGCCTGCCACCCGTATTCCGTTTTACGCTTTCATCTTTTTTTATCAGACCGCACTTCAAATGGGATTGCGCACCGCTCCCCCCAACATCGGGCGTTTCGTCGGCCTGGCTCTGGCTGGAATCACGTTACTCGATACAGTGTTTGCGTGTCTCGCTTGGTCATGGTCTGGCTTGTGGTTGGCGCTGATGCTGCCACTTTGCCTCTTGCTCCAGCGTCGTATTGCTGCCACCTAAGCCTCCTCCCATTCCCGTTTCCCCCCGTCCCCTAATCCTTGCTCAATGATTGAGTTTCCCATTCAACTCACCTACAACCACCGTGTCATTTTCACTGAAGGCGTCTTCAGTCCTGATAATGAGACGCTAACCGCGATCCTAACCGCAGGCGAGAATTGCGGACGGCAGCGTCCGCGTGCCCTGGTGTTTATTGATGAAGGCCTGATTCAAGGAGACCCGGCCCTGCTGGGCCATGTGGCCGCTTGGTTCGCCCGCCGCAGTGCGGTCGTGGACCTCCGCTCAGCTCCTATCATGATCCCTGGCGGAGAACCCTGCAAGAATGATTGGGCCTTGGTAGAAATGCTCTGGGGAGAGATTAACGCGGCCGCGCTGGATCGCCATTCCTACGTCGTCGTCATCGGCGGCGGGGCCACCTTGGATCTCGTGGGACTGGCCGCCGCCACTGCCCACCGTGGCATCCGCTTGATTCGCCTGCCCACCACCACCCTGAGCCAGGGCGATGGCGGGGTCGGCGTGAAAAACGGCATTAACTTCTTCGGCAAAAAAAACTGGGTCGGCACCTTTGCGGTCCCGTATGCTGTTATCAACGATGTGAAGTTCCTCGATGGACTCCCAGCCACCGACAAGCGAGCCGGCTACATCGAAGCCATTAAAGTTAGCCTCATTCGCGACGGAGCGTTCTTCGAGGAAATGGAGCGCAACCTGGAAGCGATGCGGAATTTCGAGCCCAAAACGCTGCGTCGAGTCATCGAACGCAGTGCCGAACTGCACGTCAAACACATCGCCACCGGCGGAGACCCGTTTGAGTTAGGCAGTGCCCGCCCGTTGGACTTCGGGCATTGGGTGGCCCACAAATTGGAACAGATTACCCAGTTTGCCGTCAGCCATGGCGAGGCGGTGGCGATTGGGATTGCGGTGGATTTGATCTACGCCAATCTGGCCGGAATGCTGGATGAAGACGTCTGCGTGCGCATCCTGAAATTGATCGACGAACTCGGCTTCAACCTGTGGCATGACGCACTCCTGAGCACTCCAGAGGACAATCCGACTCACCTGGCCATCATCCAAGGCCTGGAAGAATTCCGCGAACACCTCGGCGGAGACCTCTGCATTACGCTCGTGATCGGCATCGGCAAAGCCGTGGAAGTTCGCGAAATGGACCCCAAGTTAGTCCGCCAAGCAATCATGCAACTCCAAGCCATCACGCGACCGGAATGAGATTTGCCGGTGGAATGAAATTTCACAAACACCCATTGCATTCCCCAGGCACCGTCGTAGAATCCATTTACTTACAACAAGGGGGCGCACTGGTTTCGACTGGTGTTCAGACTCTGGGGTAGCATGTCGAGGAGGAAACGTTGGCCTCGTTAATCACCGTCTCAAAAAAAACAACCGCAAACTCCAATACCGAGCTCGCGCTCGCGGCCTAAGTCCGCGACAGTTTAAACGCAGATGTCTGTGTGCGTAGAAACTGTCAACTACAGACTGGTCTGACTTCCGTGCACTCGGGATGAGGATAAGAAAAACAGAGTGATCGGAGAGGGAAATTCTGCGTCTGGAAGCTCTCACTCTTAAACTAAAACAGCCGCTAAACATGTAGAAGCTCTAGCGAAAGGGCATTAGGACAGGGGTTCGACTCCCCTCGCCTCCACTTCCTTCATTATCAACAAGTTACGCGGGAAAAATCCGCTAGGTGACAACACAGATGACAACAGTTCCAAAACTGTTTGTCCACGTCCGGCCTCGTTCATCCTCGTGAACGTTTAAAAATTCCCTCGCGCGCGGGCGCGTGAGAGATGGCTGTAAAGCGAGCCCTTCCTTGGCCTCGGACTCACGTTCCTTCACGCTCGCCAGAAACGACCTTCTCCTGCTCGGTATGGTTACTCTGCCCAGTAGATCGCTCGTCTCAGAACGGTCTTTTGTTTCAATACGGGGCATTACGAAGCGCTCCGATGCAGTCCATTAGTCCCGGCGGAGGTATTCAGCCCATTCTTCAGGGTTTCCCGATTAAAAGCACCGCCAGAATCTCCCGGTTTTGTTAAACCTGACCGACCGTTGCTGAAGATTCCCTCACTCGCTTAGCCAGTTGCACCGCAGCCTCTTGTGCCAGCAATTCCCCGTAAAGCGGTGACTTTTCCAGCGCAGCCAAACCTTCATTCTGTGCTCCATCTCCTTCACCATCCTCCCGATAGCCGTCCATCTTAGCCAATGCGATCAGGGCCTGCACGGCATTAACCGCTTTAATGCTCTGGCGGCTGCCCGTTGCCGACTCTGACAGCGCGATCCCAGTAATCAGCCACCTATTTTCTGGGAGTGCCAACGATTCAGCGTCTTTCGGGGTTAGAACTGCCAGCGTGAGTAACCGCCTGATCTCGACCCGGGTGAGAATATTGTCTTCAGTAACACCCTCGACCAGCGCTCTGGCCATCAAGTAACCGGGCGTTCTCATGATCGTCGATGCCTGTGTTGCTGCCGAGGTGCGTTTGACGTTCGGACGGCATCGCAAGTAAGCCTCGGTAGCGCTGAGTCCATTGGAGACACCTTTGGCGAATTTGTTGAGGAAACGTTTGTTGTAAGCCATGGGTGATAGATTAATTCATCTTGATGGAAATTCAAGACGTTGAGTTTGGCACTCCTCTGGAATAGTGCGGAGGCAGGACAGGTTTATGGGAAACCTCGTTAGCCCTTGGTGCCACTATTGCGGGAATCCACGTTGCTCCTTGCTCTCGTCATTTTCTGAATGGCAACCTGATATGACGCAAAATGAGAAGTTCGTTGCCATCGCGAGATAAACCATTACAACATTCCTAAAATGGTCTCATCGGATGGACTTCCATCTCGGATAACCGCCATTTCTGAATCCACTCCACGATGAAAACCGTCCGCGACGCCTGCGAACTCCAGCCCAATGCCCTTTCGATCAAGCTCAGTGACCAGATTGAGCAACTCGACGAACTCATCCATGCCGAGGGCGATGGAACGGCCTATTTCGCTAAGAACCTGTCCGGCAAATAAACTTAACAGCCATAATGGGATTACTTAGTGAGGCGTCTGACGGCGAAGCCGATCATGGCGAGATAGACAAAGGCTTCGTGGTGACTGGGTTTGCGCTCGTGGTCGCGCACGAGGCG
>JANOAV010000146.1:0-3262 GCA_031411295.1 Verrucomicrobiales bacterium
TTCGAGGAGGGCTGCCTGCGTCTGGCGCAGAGCACGCTGCAGGTCGATGACAAGGTCGATCAACTCGCCCTTGCTCAACTTTTCCAGCTCCGCACGCTCGCGCTCTTCGCATTCACTCACGTCGACCACCAGGCCAGGTCCTGGCCTGATTGTCAAGCTGCGTTAATCAAGTACATTTGTCAGCTGGGCGATACAGCCGGACGAGGCGCAGGTGCGTCGGCGGCCAGCGGCGCGAGCAGCAGGGCGAAGAGAAGTGCGAGGGTTGTTTTCACGGTGTGGCGATCTTGGGTGTCCAATGAGCGTCGAGCTTCGTGCGGAGCTTGGTCACAATTTCCGGGTGCATACTGGCGAGGTTTGTTTCCTCCGCCGGATCGGTTAGCAAGTCAAAGAGCATCGGCTGCGCGGCCTTTAGCGTGGCTTCCAAATCGGGCACCTGATACTTGTCGGCTGGGATCGTCTGCAACGCGCCCTCCGCTGCAAACGTGCGGGGAAGAATGAGCCGCCAGCGCCCATCGGTGACCCACCGCCACAGAATGTTGGCCGCCGGATCGTCCAGCGTCTGTGAGCGGATCGTGAAATCCTCGCCAAACACATATTGGCGCGCTGCGACCGTTTTGGTGTCGAGCAGGTTGATGCCCGTGACGCCTTGCGGGACCGGCAATTCGAGCGCTGCCAGCAACGTCGGCATAATGTCGATCGACGATGCCAGGGAGGCTGACTCGGCAGGCGTGACTCGTCCGGGCCAACGGATCAGGATGGGCGTGCGATGCCCGGCATCGAAAGGGGTGGTTTTGTTCTTGGGGGCAAATTTCGCGGCCGAGGGCGACTGGATCCATCCATTGTCCGCCAGATAAATGACGATGGTGTTCTCGGCCAATTTTTCGCTTTCGAGATGGGCCAGCAGTTCCCCGCAGGTTTCGTCAAACCACTCGCACATGGCCCAGTAACGAGCAATGTGCGGGGACTCCGTCTTTGCCGCATACTTTTTGAATAGCCGATCTGGCGGCGTGTGCGGGGTATGCGGCATCATGGGCGCATACCAGACAAGGAAGGGCTTCTGCTGCTGGCGCGCGGTGGTCATGAAATCATAGATCGGTTGCAAGCCCTCGCGACCAATGGTGAGCCCGGCATCGCCATGACGGTCGCCCTGCGTCATGCCTTGGGTGAATCCGCCGTGCGAGAAATCACCCTGCCACCATTTGCCAGTCTGGAAGCTGAGATAACCCGCACCCGCGAACAACCGTGGCAGCGTGGGCACGTGATCGAGCATGGTGTTCCATTGCGCTGTCAACTCAGCGGTGGAGCCTCGTCCACCCTTTGCTTTGGTGCCTTGCGGCAAGGGCGGATCGTTAGCTGTGACCTTGTGCTGGTGCGGATAAAGCCCGGTGATCAGGCTCGCCAGACTCGGACAACACACGCTGCTGGGAACAAACCCGCGTGTGAATGCCAGACTCTGAGCCTTGAGCTTGTCGATGTGCGGCGTCTGCAGTTGAGGATGCCGCATGAAACTGTAGTCTCCAGCTCCCTGGTCGTCGGAAATGATGAAGATGATGTTGGGTCGGGTCGGTGGCTTTGTCGCATCAGCTGCGTGAAGCGCAGCGAGTGGCACGAGCAGCAGAGTGGTGAGAAGTGCGAATGAGAGTTTCATGGATCAGATAATTTGTGGGGATGAAATGGAGTTGTTTGCGGCTGCTCTTTACCTTCCCTGGCCCATTGTTTCATCAACGCGCTGTTCTTGAGGAGGGACTGTTTGCGGGATTTGTCGGCTGTGGTGTTGAGTTCGTAGTCCAGGTTGGCATCGTAGGCTTCGTCGGATTCCGGGCCGAGGTCGTGGGTCTCGACGATCCACCGATCCAAACGCTTGCGCAAGGTCTCCAGTTCGGTTTGAAACTTCGGATCCCCTGCGAGGTTGTGGATTTGAAATGGGTCCGCCTGCACATCGTAGAGTTCCTCTTTAGGTCGCGTGGGCGAGAACAAGATTTCCTCTTGGAGAGCGTTCAATTTACCTTGCGCATGGAGTTCGCGCAGCCGTGCTAGGATCGGCTTGGAGTCCTTGTCTTCATTGGGCTGGAGCAGGGGGCGCTGTGGGTGAAAATTGCGGATGTATTTGAACTGTTCGGTGCGCACGCTGCGGATGCGATCCACCGTTTCGCCACAGCGGTCGCGCGCGGCAAAGACCGCATCCCGCTTTGGATAATCTTTGGCAAAGAGATCGCGCCCCTGCATCCACGCAGGCACCGGCAAGCCCGCCCAAACCAAGGAGGTGGCCGCCATGTCGATATGTTCAATGAGGTCAGTGCGCACGGTGCCACGCGCAATGCCCGGGCCACGCACGATGAAGGGCGTCCGCATCCCTTCATCATAGAGAAACTGTTTTCCGCGCGCATGACTGATGCCATTATCGCCCATCAGGATGATGATAGTTTGCTCCAGGATGCCTTCGGTTTCCAAACGTTTGACGATCTCACCAACCTGTTGGTCGCTGAATCGAATGCAATTCAGATACTGCGCCCAAGCCTCTAACAACAGCGAATCACGCGGATAATACGGCGGCAGGGAAACCTCCTCGGGTTTGGTCAACGAGCCCAGCGCCTTCAGTGCCACCTCCCGATGCCATCGACCATTGTCATTACGATTCTTGCCTCCCCACAGTTGGATCTGCGCGAAGAACGGTTGGCCTGGCTTGCGTCCCGCCCAATCGTTGCCGTCATAGACTTTGGGATCCCATTCGAAGTTGTAGTCGGTCTTGCCCAGCTTCTTGCCCTTCAACGGATAGTCGCCATTGGTGGTGTAATAGCCAGCGCGTTGGAACAGCGCAGGCACCAGTTCCACACCAGCCGGCAAATGGATTTTCGCGTCGCCTCGTCCACTGCGATGATGATGCGCTCCGATGGTAGTCTGATACATGCCAGTGATCATGGCTGAGCGCGACGGTGAACAGACCGATGCCGTGAGGAAAGCGCGGTCAAACCGAGTTCCCTCGCGAACCATACGGTCAATGTTCGGGGTCTGAATCTTCTTTTCACCATAACACGGCAACTCTGCGCCCACGTCATCCATGAGGATCCAGAGGATGTTAGGCTTGGTCGCTGGTGCTGGCGCGTCGGCGGCCATCAGCACAGCTAGTGTGCTGCCTGAGAAGTAGCTGAACAGAATTTTTCAAGCCCGCTGACTTTTCCCACTGCCTCCCTGGCTCTCTGGAGCTTGGCTAAAATTTCCTCACCCTTTGCCCTCCACACGTATCGTTTCGGATTTAGTTCAC
>JANOAV010000147.1:0-9353 GCA_031411295.1 Verrucomicrobiales bacterium
GCTCTTCTGGGACTCCATCAACCCCGCCACCGGAACCCCCTACACGTGGGACGACCCTAACATTTTTTGGGCCGATCCCGCTTTCATTCTGGAGCCAGGCGACCCCGGTTACACGCCACCGGAACCGCCCCTCCCGCAACCAAAACCCAAACCCAAAACAAAACCCATGAAACGTCAGCTCTACTATCCCACGAGCACCGCAGAACAGATCATCTGGCTGGAAAACTTCCGCAACAAAATCGCAGGTCACGCCGCCAGTCTGGGCGTCACCCCGGCTGCCTGTGCCGCCGCCATCGCAGATGCGCGATGGGTCATCTACGTCATCGGCTCCTGGCTGCCCGCCGTGCGCCAGTGGCAACTCTCCTGCACGGATGCCGCCGCCGAAGCCCAATCCCCAGACGGCCCCGGCACCATGGTCCTCCCCGTCTTCGTCCCGCCCGGACTCCCCGCCGCCGTGGCCCCGGATCCCGCCGTGGTCCCGGTGAAAGTAGGCGCGCTGGACCGCATCTTCGCCCTGGTGCAAGTCATCAAAAAAGCCCCGGCCTTCACAGAAACCAACGGCACGGATCTGGGCATCATCGGCTCAGCGGAAACCGGCCCAGACCTCAACACCATCGCCCCCATCATCAGCGCCCAAGTAACCGCCAGCGGCGTGAAAATCACCTGGGGCTGGAACGGCTGGGGAGCCTGGCTGGACATGTGCGAACTCCAAGTGGATCGCGGCACCGGCTGGGGCCCCCTGGCCTTCGATACCACCCCGAACTACACCGACAACACCCCCGCCCCCGCCACCCTCACCAAATGGAAATACCGCGCCATCTACCACGCCGGAGACGTCCGCGTGGGCGTCTGGAGCGCGGAGGTTACTGTGACGATTGGAGGGTAGGCGGAGGGCGGAGGACGGAGGACGGAGGGCGGAGGACGGAAGACGGAATAGCAGTCAGGGCACAGACGGTGATTCGTCTGTGCCCTGTTGTTTTCTCAAAGTAGTCCCGGACTTTAGTCCGCACGCGCCCGCAAGGCTCCTAAGCCGCGAACCACGCACAACGCCTGACGGACTAAAGTCGGCCACTACATTCTTGAAATCCGCTCGCGGAAAACAAATTTCACACATTTCAGTTTTCATCCCCCGGTTTCCCCCCATCCTGACCCCGCTGCCTCCCTTGAACTTTCAATCTTGAACTTCCTCGCCCCATACCAGATCCCACCGCCCACATGTCCCCAGCGAAAGGAGACGCTTACACCAAAGCCTTACAAAAGATCGACCCATGCCCACTTCTGGCGGCATCATAAACGCCGAATCCAGCACTTGCCCTAGACAGATCGTCCAAGGCCATTCATCATCCGCCCCATGAGTTTTTATTCCTTAGAATTGTGTGCTGGTGGAGGTGGTCAAGCGTTGGGCCTAGAGGGCGCTGGCTTCCACCACGTTGGCTTGGTGGAATACGAGGCGCAGTTCTGCACCACGCTAAGGCTGAATCGTCCACACTGGAACGTGATGCAGCAGGACATCCGAGCATTCCGTCCGCAGGATTTTGGGGATGTGGATCTCTTGGCCGGGGGCGTGCCTTGTCCGCCATTTAGCATCGCGGGCAAGCAACTCGGCAGCGATGACGAGCGGGATATGTTCCCAACAGCGCTCAATATCATTTCCAAGATCCGCCCGCGTGCCGTGATGCTGGAGAACGTGCAGGGTTTGGCTGGGGAGAAGTTCAAGGAGTATAGGTCAGACTTAATGAAGCGTCTTTCCAAGTTGGGTTACATTCCAGAATGGCGCGTGCTCCAAGCAGCAGATTTTGGAGTTCCGCAGCTGCGTCCAAGATTCATTTTGGTGGCACTGCGGGAAGCGGACATGATGCACTTCAACTGGCCGCGCAGTGGGAATCCTCCGCCAACCGTAGGGGAAGCATTGGTGGACCTAATGGGGGCCAACGGATGGACCGGCACGGAGGCTTGGGTGGACAAGGCCAACAAGATAGCACCCACGCTGGTTGGCGGATCAAAAAAGCACGGCGGACCAGACTTGGGCCCTACTCGCGCCAAGCGGCAATGGCGGGAATTAGGCGTGGACGGCATGGGGCTCGCAGATGATGCACCAGACATCTCTTGCGATGAAGACAAACTGCCAAGGCTAACGGTCCGAATGACCGCCCGCATCCAAGGCTTCCCCGATGAGTGGCAATTCAGCGGAAAAAAGACTGCTTCCTATCGCCAGATAGGCAATGCGCTGCCGCCTCCCGTCGCCCGCGCCGTGGGCCGATCCATCATCGCTGCTTTCAAGAGACAACGCCCAACGGAACGCGCAGCGGAGCTTGTCGAAACTCAAATGCGCTTACTCGAAGAACCACCTGTCACCAAATGGCCAAGAAAAAAGGCTCCAAAGCTCTGATCCTCGATTTCCTTTTGGAAAAAGTGGGGATCGTCGTCAACAGCAAGCAACTCCAAGAAGCCTCCGGCGGAGCGTCCGAGTGGGCGCGTCGTGTCAGAGAATTGCGCGACGAACAAGGCTACCAAATCCTCTCCCACAATGATCGCTCTGATTTGAAGCCGGGAGAATATTTGCTCACCAGCCTCAAGCGGGTTCCAGCTTTCAAGCGCGGCATTTCCAAGGAAACGCGGGCCTTCGTTCTGGAAAGAAACGGACACACGTGTCAGACCTGCGGCATGGCCGCAGGTGATGAAGATCCTTTTAAACCGAACCGCACCGTGCGTCTCACGCTAGGACACATCATCGACAAATCCAAAGGCGGTGAGGACACGCCAGGAAACCTGCGGGCCATTTGCAGCAACTGTAACGAGGGGCTTCAGAATTCCTCTCCGCCAAAGCCGGATCAGGTGCACCTTCTTTCACAAATGCGCCGGGCTACCATTGATGACCAAAAGGTGGTCTTGGATTGGCTGTTGAATAAGTTTCGGTTGAAGGCGGTTCCGTTGAAGGATTAAGCAGCGAACTCCGTTTCTCTGTGGTTAAAAATCACCACACGGCCCAACGATAGCACTAAAATAAATCTTGCCAGCCCTCACCATTTCTGAAATCCTCCACAGCGTCAGAAAAATAATCGTTCTCGGGAGGCTGTCGGCAGATGGTTTAACACAAGACACAGGCAGACGGCTAACTGGGGTTTTAAATCAGTGTAGGTCAGACCCAAAACAAGCCCCCCATGAAATTAGCATTTCAACCGCTGCCCACTGGCGTAACCGTGCGCGACACTAAGGATTTCCTGGAACGGGTGGAGAAGGACCCGGCATTCGCCCAGCAGATGCAGGCGCACTACGAGGCTCAACTGGCGCTGCCCCTGAACGAGGACACCGCCGAGATGCACGAGCAAGCCGAGGCGGCCTTCCGCGCCTTCAACGGCCACCGCTGTCTGTGTGCCGGGCAGCAAACGCTGGTGCGGCTGGACGAACTCATCAAGAATTCCCCCGACACCCGGGATCCCTCAGTAGCCCGTCAACTCCGCGCCTTGTGCGACGAGGCACGGGACTATTTTCTGGATGTGCGCGAGCCGCAACGTTCCCAGCTCATGGCGGAATATGTGGACCTGACCGCCTACGTCCGCTCCATCACGGAATAACCTCACGACACGATCATGAAAGAAAATTTCAAGCCTCTGCCAGACGATGTGCCTCCAATGACGAAGGAGCAGTTCCTCAAGCGACTCACAGAGGATCCTTCCTTCGTGGAAACGATGCGGGGACATTATGAGGCGGCTCTGGCCCTGCCAGAAAATGAGGATACGGCGGAGTTGCAAGAGAAAGCCAGAGCGGCATTACGAACGCTGAAGCACCAGCAAGGTCTCTGGCATGGCTCCATCGCAATGAAGAAGTTGCAAGCCATGATGGAGCAGGGAGTGGACTATAACGATCCGCAAGTGGTGCTGCACGTTCGCACACTCTGTGACGAAGCGCGGGATCATTTCCTGGATACCTTGGAACCGGAGCGCACCAGTCTCATGGCCAGGGTGGCAAAAGTGCGTCTGAAGATTCACGATATCTTCGGCCCGAAATAGCGACGGAGCCTTTATGTAGTGTGCGGCTTTAGCCCGCAGGCATGTCCCTGATGAATTCAGGGGTCTGATTCATGGGGAAGGTTTTACGGGCTGAAGCCCTGGACTACGGTGGCTTGGTGGCAGGAGGTGCCTGCTCGCTAATTTCTTAAATTTAACTTTGGAAATGGCGAAAATCTGGGCACGGTCTGGCCACACTATTTTATCATGGCATCAGCAATTCAGAATCTCCCCGGCTTTCGCGACTTCTACCCCGAACAATGCGCGGTGCGCAATTATGTCTTCCAAACGTGGCGGGACGTGGCCTTCCGCTATGGTCTCTCCGAATATGAAGGCCCCATCCTGGAACCCATCGAACTCTTCACCCGCAAGAGTGGCGATGAGATCGTGAAGCAATTGTTCCATTTCACCGACGGAGGTGAGCGGGCCGTGGCGCTGCGTCCAGAAGTGACCCCGACGCTGGCACGCATGGCCACCGCCCGGCAGCGGGACTATAAGAAGCCACTCAAATGGTTCCAGATCGGCCCCTGCTTCCGTTATGAAACCCCGCAACTCGGACGCGGGCGGGAGTTTTATCAATTTAACTGCGATATCCTGGGCGAGGCCAACATCGGGGCCGATGCGGAATTGGTGGCCATGGCGATTGATCTGATGCTGGACTTCGGCTTCGAGCAGGGGGACTTTCGGGTGCGGCTGAGTGATCGTCGCGTGTGGAATCAATTTGTAGAGCGTCAGGGGATGTCCGCCGACCAACTGCCAGAGTTCCTCCAGGTGATCGACAAGCTGGAGCGGGACAAACCAGAGGTTACCGAAACCAAGCTCCTGGCGCTGGGCACGAGCCTGGAAGCGGTGCGCGCCTTCATGGCCGACACCACCGTGGGCCAGGCAGGCGCGCTGGGTGAGTTACTGGAGAACCTCCAAGCCCGCGGGCTCGCAGAGCACGTGCAGATCGATCTCGGGATCGTGCGCGGACTGGCGTATTACACTGGCGTGGTCTTTGAGATCTTCGATGCCCGGGGCAAATTCCGGGCCGTGGCTGGCGGGGGGCGCTATGACAATCTGTGCAGTCTCATCGGCGGGGTGGAGATGCCGGCGGTGGGCTTTGCCATGGGCGATATGGTGATCGCAGCCTTCATCGACTCCCGGCCGCGGGCCAAATCTCAGCTGATGGCTTGGCAGTCCCGGGCGAATCGATTGGATGCCTACATTGTAGTGGCGGACGCTGCCAAGCGCAACGAAGCGCTGGCCGTGCAACAAGCGCTGCGGGCCGATGGGGTGCGCGTTGATAGCCCGCTGGGGCAGGCCAAAGTGGGTGCCCAATTCCAAGCGGCAGAAGCTCGCCAAGCTCGGCTGGCAGTGGTGGTGGGGGCGGAATTCCCCCAGGTGAAACTCAAGGACATGACCAGCCGTGAAGAAGTGACCGTGGAGGTTGCCGAGTTGGTGCCCACGGTGCTAGAATGGCTGGCCAAGGCAGAACATGGCCCCCTCATCGCTGACGCTACTTAGGCTGAACCCTCTTTTACCCCATCCAACTTCCAACGCTCCCTTCCCATGCCTGGCTATATTTGTTATCTTATCCCGATCGTGATCGCCCTCGTCGTCGTCTGGGGCGTGGAGCATTGGCGGCATGATCATCACACGCTGAAGTCGCAAGTCTTCTGCTTTCCCAACGAGTGGGTCGCCATTCTGGATCAGAACATTCCCATTTATCGGGATATGCCAGTGGACCTGCAGCAGATGTTCCAATTGGTGACCATGCGCTTCATTGAGCACAAGAAGTTCGTCCCGTGCGGGGGGATTGAAGAGGTCACGGATGAAATGAAGGTCACGATTGCCGGCAATGCCGCGCTGCTGCGACTCCAACGCGAGTTCCGTTATCCCTATGAAAACGTTTACTCCGTGCTGATCTATCCGTCCTCGTTCTTCACGGGGGAAGCAGAAGAGGAGGAGTTCCTGAGCGGGGAGGCCTGGCCCACGGGTTCCGTGGTGCTGGCTTGGGATGAAGCGAAGAAATCCTCCCGGGATCTCCGCGTGGGGAAAAACCTCATTGTGCATGAGTTCGCCCATCAATTGGACATGGAAAACGGAGCCGCCGATGGATTCCCCGTGATTGATCACCATCAACACCGCACCTGGTCCCGGGTCTTGTCCGATGAGTTTGGCAAGCTGCAATCCGCCAGCACCAAGGGGAAACGCACGGTGCTGGACCAGTATGGCGCAGACGATCCCGCCGAATTCTTTGCCGTAGCCACCGAAGCCTTCTTCGCCCGCAGCCATCGCCTCCAGATCGAACATCCCGACCTCTATGAACAACTGCGGCTCTACTATCGCGTGGACCCCGCCAGGTGGACGCGGCGGGAGCCAGCGGCGGGCTGACAGGGCCAGGGTGGATCATCCGTTGGTGTCCAGCTCTAGCCGAAAAGCGCCATGCCGACCGAAGAGGGGAAGGAAAGACAGAAGATTCGGATTGGCGGTTGGGTGGCATTTTTCAATGCTTGGGGTATTGCTTCCACTCCTTCCTAACTTCTGTTCAAATCTGCTTATATTCGGCCGGGGAAATTTGGCTTTGCCTGTTGGACTGCTGGACCGCTGGTCTTTTTCTGGAGCAGCCCAGCGGGCAGTCCCAAATTCGGTCATGGCGGGGGCTACGGCTGTCAATCCGCGTTGGAGTTGGGTCGAGTCCCAATTTTCTTGCCCCAGACACGTTTTTGGGTTGTGCCATGGACAAAAGTTGATACAACTGGCCGCCTTATGGAATTATTAGTTGCTACACTTTGTGATACTGCCGTGGAAAACCAGGGCAAGTTGAATGTTATCGGAGCCTTTGACGCGATCGTCGCGCAGAGCTTTCCCGCCCAGTTTGCCTGCCAACTGGCGTTGCGTTTTTGCTTTACGGCCAAAGACCACGGGAAGCATAAATTCTCGATCCTCCTGGTGGATGATTCCGAGGCTCCCTCCAAGGATACTCCGGAAGAGTCGGAAATGGACGTGAATATGCCTGAAGGAACCGCTGGTTTCTCGACGCAGAACATGATCACGCCACTGCAAGGAACCGTCGCCAAAGCCGGCATCCTGCACTTCGACGTCCGTTTTGGCGGCAAAGTCCTCGTCCGTGTGCCCCTCCGCATCATCGACCAAAAGGAAATTGCCAAACCCGCCTAAGTTTTAACTTTCAACCTACCCCCCACCCGCCCCGATCCTTCACCCTGAGGGATCGGGGCGGCTTTATTTTAGGCAGGGGGGAATCGGATGCCAGTTGAAGGCCTCGTAATCATAGGGCACCACGCTCAAAGCGCGGTCCACTTGGGTGGGGATTCCCCATCAGCCTGCTCCGAGCCCAGAGCACCTTCGATTTCCGCACCTTCCGCCTGTCGGCGGAGCCACCCGAACCGGAGACCGGGCCAAGACGCCTCGCACCTTCCTCCGCTTAAAAGCGGGACGCCAACACTTGCTCCGGCTTCGCGTGGACCCATCCCCTGACATCATTCCCCCCCCACCCCGTTCACGGAACCGACCCCCGTTGTGCTAGAATCCCCTCAATCGCCGCCTTTATATGCTTATTGCGGCACCGCGCCAGATAGTCCGCACCACACTGCCCCGTGGCATCATCATGCGCAAAATCCCCCCCGCGTTCCGCCAACAACTTCAGCGCCAACCACTGCCCCGCGCCCCCTGCCGCCGTCACCGGGGAAAATAGATCGTTATCGCAATAGTTCACGTTTGCCCCGGCATCTAACAGGAATTCCATCACCTTCAGGTGCCCTTCCCTAGCGGCTACCATCAGCGGCGTATCATTGAAGCGCCCGTTCTCTACGAAATCCACCGGCACCCCCTGCGCCACCAGCGCCTGCACCCCGGCTAGATCCCCCTGCTGGGCCAACTGGTTTAATCCTCCGATCGTCCAAAAGCTCATCGTCTTCGTAAATGGTTCAGGTGGCACCCGTTCCGCTCCACGCGGGCCAGAAGCCCCGGAGCAGGAAGAGTGATTAACCCCACCATAGGTGTCCCCCCTTCATTTGGCAAGACCAGATAAATATCTATGGACTGGAATCTATCCCATGGTATTCTAGCGCCATAGCTCCGGCCCCCGGCACTGTCACCCTGTAAGGCACCGTTAGGCCCCAGCCCGCGCCACCACACCTTATGATTCCCGTCACTTATGATATGAACGACCCCCGCGTCGTCTGGGATAACCCCAACCTCGTCTTCATCAACGACATCTGCTACCTCCTGGTGGAAGGAGACCCCGGCTTCCACCACCTCCAGCCCGGCACCCCCGGCTACGTCCCCCCCGGACAAGTCCCAGCAGAAACCCTTCCGCCGCACCCGGAAGGCCACCGCACCCTCTCCCCCGTCCACAACAAACCCAAACCACACCATGTCCACATTCAAATACACCATCGGGCCCCGCAGCGGCGGCGGCTTCACCACTCGCACCGTGCGCGGACCCGCCGTAGAGCAATCCATCGTGACCGACGCCATCACCGCCGCCACTGGCGTTACTGGACCCCAAGTCGAAGCCGTCATCCAGAGCTTCTTCGCCACCCTCCTCTCCTGTGCGGAAGGCTGCGCCTGGTCCCCGGAACTCTACGGCTACGTGTCCTTCCGCCCCACCAGCGGCGGTAGCGCCCCGCTGCCCACGGACTTCCACAACGCCGAGGACATCAATGCCGACGTCTCCCTCAGCATCAGTGCCGCCCGCATCGACACCTGGCGCGCCGCCCTCACCCTCGAAAGCCAGGGCGAGGTGGGCAAAGTCACCCCGCTCATCGACACCATCCTCAACCTCGACAACAGCGCGGAGGACAAATATAGCCCCGGCAACCTCATCCAGCTCCGCGGAGACAACCTCAAGCTCAACAAGACCGACCCGCTCCAGGGCGTCTTCTTCAAAGCCGGAGCCGCCGCCGAAGTGCGCGCCACCATTTACGGCACCATGGACCCCTCTGCCCTCACCGTTCTGGTCCCCGCCAGCCTCAGTGGCCCGCTGAACGTGCGCGTAGCCGCCTACATCAACGGCAGCATCCGCAGCTTCACCTACACCAACCTCATCACCACCTAGGCCCGCACCCGCCGTATCCCCATGCCGCTTACGGCGGGTGCGCCTCCCGCACCCGCCGTAGGCCCGCGCCACCCCGCCCGTAGGCCCATGCCACACCCGGCGTATCCGGAGGGTGCATACGCCGTAAACGCAGCGCGCACCCGGCGTAACCGCGTGCCGCACCCGCCCCCTCCCCATCCCGCACCCGCCGCCGGCGCGCCAACCCTCCGCCCCCCCCCCAACGGCACCAGGCATCTCCGGCACCCGCTCACGCCGCCTCTGGCACCCTCTTATGGCGTATCCGC
>JANOAV010000148.1:0-15349 GCA_031411295.1 Verrucomicrobiales bacterium
CGAGACTGGCAGCGCTGAGGTTCACACACACGCGGGCTAAAAAGGCTGGGCCGCAGGCCGCGCCGTATGTGGCGAAACTGACGGCAGTGCGGTCGCGCATGGACGGCTCCCACGACTGGACGCCAGCAGAGGCAGTGGCCATGCTGGACGAACTCGCGGCCATCACCACGGAGCCGGTGCACTTGGCGAACCGGCCTTTTGAGTTCCATGAATCGCGCAAAATCAGTCCCGGCAAGCCGCTGCCGAAGGAGCTCGAAAGCGCGGCGGCGTGGGGCAAGCCTGCTGAGAGCGGGCTGCGTGCGGCGTGGCTGCTGGAGCCAGCTCCATCGGTAGGAGCGTTGACCTTAAGCTCGGTGGCTCGCGTAGAATATGACTACCGGCTCGGCACGGTGCTGAAGACCCGCGTGCTTTTCCACAACGCGGGCAACGTGCCGGTCGTATTCCGGACGGAGACCTGGCATCAGGCCGACGGGCACGCCGCGCGAGATGCGAAGGGCGCGGAGATCATCGTAGGCAGCGCTGGGGATACCGGCCTCATACCGTTGGCGACGTTCCGCCTCGCACCGGGCGAATACTGTGAAGTGGGCGGTAACAGTATCGGCATCGGCCAAGGGGAACTCAGCACGGGCGAGGCCGGCACGATCATTTGGGCGAAAGAAGGCGACGTGGTCACGCTTTCGCACACCGTGGACGCGGCGCAGGGAAACAACCCGAAAGACGGGGCGAAACTGCGGAAACAAAACATCGCAGAGCGCGTCGCACGCGAAGCGCCGATGCCAGCCGCCGCTGCCGACCGCGAGCGGATCATCCGTAGCGTGACACTCGATCTCACAGGTGTCGCGCCCACGTCGGAGGAAATCGCCAACTTCAACACGGATGCCGCGTCCGACGCTCTGGCCAAGCTCACCGTGCGCCTGCAAGAGACGCCCGCCGCCGTGCCATGGACAGGCAAGCTGCCAACAGGCGAGACGAAATTCCGCGTCATCGCAGCCGACCCGAACGCCGCAAAAGCGCCGCGCACCGCGAACGGGCCGGGCCGCTACGTCCTTGGCGACGGCGTGCATCTGCAAATCACCCAAACGACAGTCAATCCTCTCCGAGGAGGGGATTTCGTCCCGTTCCTACAGGACAAAGCGACCATCATTTTCCCTGACCCAAAGCCGGAGGCTGCCCGCGGGCCCAAGCCCCACGAGATTGCGCTGCCCAACGGTAGCGGCACCTATGGCATCGTCTGGGAGCGCGGCGCGGGCGCGCTGTGGGTCCTACAGAAAGATTTGGCGCGCAAATACGACTTCACCGACCCTAGGAAAGTGCAGGAAACGCGTTTTGCCGAAGGCGGCATCACCAACATCCCCGAGCATCTGCGCGAGGCGATGAAGAAGGCGTTCGATGTGCCCGGTGCGCCAGTGCTAAAGCAATTGCCGGTGAAGCCAAATGACGGCGCGGACGCTCAGTCGAATGCAGGCGCAAAGCTCGAACGCGCCATGCTTGAAGGCACTTGGGAGGGCGAGAAGGATGGCGTGAAAGTGGAGGTGCAGTTCCAGTGGCTTTCAGAGCATCAGCAGGTGCGGTGGAGCGTGCAGACGCGGAGCGCAGGCATCGGGGCGCAGATGTCTGTCGTGCTGGAGCCGGATGGCAGCCTCGCAAAATTTGTCTTTCGGAAAGGCGTCGAGTTTGAGGCGACGCTGGGACGTTTGACGCTGGGCGAAGGCGGCACGATGCGACTGGAAATCGTCCCGAATCCAAATCCCCGCGCGACCGAGTATCCGGCGGTGAAGGGCCTCGTGCTCAAGAAGCAGGCGGAGCCTGAATCCGGGCAGCCGGTGCCGAAGCCCGAGCCGAAAGGTGGCGCGCCAAAACTGCCCAAGCTCCCCGACAACGCCTACGCGAAGCCCGGCGTGCATTGTCAGAGTTTCCGCGAGGAAGACGCAAAGCGTCCGGGCGGCGAACTGATGGGAAATTCAGTTGAACCAAGAGTGTTACTTGAGCCGGAAAAGCTGCCGCTGGTCCTTGGATTGCGGACGGCTAGCAATGCACAATGGCACATCGGCGGCACTGCCAAAATCGGACTGGTCGTGCGCAATCGTAGTGATCACGATGTTAAATTTTCCTACTCGGACCTACTCGACAGTGGCCTCAAGATTGTGGTCATTGATGACGCAGGCAACGAATACCAAGCCAACGTCGCACGCACCGCGTTCGGCTTCGTGAAGCGTCAACAAATGCTCCTCCCAGGTGGGCATATCGCTACTGTCCGGGAATTCTCCCTTCTCTTCGATTCTGCCAAGCGTGATGTTTACGATAGCCAGCTTGCCGCATTTCACCTACCACCGGGCCATTACAAGCTGCGCTGCACTTGGAGCGATGCCATCCCTACAGATGCTCATGAAGGCGAGTGGGCGGGGGAACTCGTGAGCGGAGAGCACGAGTTTACTCTGGCTGAGGCAATCGTTCCCAAAGCCGCTCGCACCGCCATCGCACCGGGACACCATGAACTTGGCCATGGCGTGCGGCTGGTAATCCGCAAGATGACCGACGAGGAGCATCAGACCAACAAAAAAGCAGGAGGCCCTGCCGCCTTTATGGGCACCATCATTTTCCCTGGTCCCCTGCCAGAGGCCGCACGCAGCGGCAAGCCTTATGAAATCGTCCTTGAAGAAATTTTCGCCTTCGCGTGGGAGCCAGGAGCAAAGAAACTCTGGGTGACGGACATCAGCGAGGGCCAAAGGCAGATCATCTGGATGGATCTGGGCGGGAAGGATCAAACTCGCCCTGGGCCGCAGAAAGTCATGCTGCGTGAATTTGATTTCACCGATCCTTTCAGCGTGAAACTCATTCACATCACCACGAGCGAAAATGGTGGCACCTGGTCATGGGGGAAACTGCTCCCGCTGCCGTTCCAGGCACCCGTTCTCCAGGCTCTGGGTGAAAAAGGAAAACGGCTGAGGGAGTTTGTCTCTTCCGAAAGAGCAGAGGAACCAAAAACCGCAGCCACCCCGAAGCTGCCGAAGCTCCCCGACGACGCCTATGCCAAACCCGGCGTGCATTGCCAGTCGTTCCCTGCGGAAGACGCGAAGCGCCCCGGCGGCGAACGGATGGGAGGCGCGCTGGAGCCTTCGAAGCCTGCAGACCGCGCCAAGGAGCCGCTGGTGCTCGGTGTCCGGACGGCCAGCGATGCCCAATGGCGCATCGGTGGCACCGCCAAAGTGGGCCTCATCGTGCGCAACTGCACCGGCGGCATCGGGCGCAATCCCCCCGGCAACGACGTGAAGTTCTCCTACACAGGCCGGCTCGACAATGGCCTGTCCGTGGTGGCGGTGGATGAAGCCGGCAAAGAACACGCCGCAACCATCGCACCAATCGACAACTGGCTCACCTTCCAGCAAATGCTGCTGCCCGTGTCTCATGTCGCCACCATCAAGGAGTTCACCCTCCGCTTCGATGCAGAGAAGCGCGACGTCTCAGAGCCGCACGTCGCGGCATTGCACCTCCCGACCGGTAAATACAAGCTGCGGTGCAAATGGAACGACGCCCGCCCCGAAGTGGCGCACGAGGGAGAATGGACGGGCGAACTCGTGAATGAGGAGCTTGCGTTCACACTGGCTGCCGCTGTCGGGCCGACCGTGAAGACTCCGTTCCCCGCGAATGGCAACATCGTTTCCGCTGAGCCAGGTGGGGTGTGCATCGTGACCTCGGCATCCTACAAGACGGACTCCTATCCACTCGCCGAAGGCTTGAGCATCGTGGTCCGAAGCGAACTCTACCACGGCGCGGACACCTCCACCGATGTCGTTGCTCATTGGGCTGCCACAGAGAAGCGGGCGGCAGCGCACGCGGTTTTCCAAGTCGCGTCTGATACAATGGGCAACCGCCAGCCGTGGGCAGTGCTTTGGGAAAACGGAGCACGTGCCCTCTGGTTCGCCACTGGGAAATCTTCTGGCCTGATCAGGGAACCCGCGGGCAAGACACAGCCACTGGAACAATTGGTGAGGATCGACCTGAGTGATCCTGAGAACCTGGTCAGCCACGAGTTCAGCGGGATCCCGGAGGCCGGCGGGCCATCGTCGGCGGTTCTGGAGAAATTGCGCGCACGCATGACCTGGGAGGGCACAGGGACTGAAACCACGCGCACGCTCCGTTGGGCCCAGCCAACCGCTAAAGTCGACAAGACAGCAGGAATTCTGTTCGTCTTCACTCGTGATGCCGGGAAATTCCAAGTATCCAATGGCAAGCCATGCGATCTCGAAGGGCTCAGGGGATCCATCGAGGAAGTGGGCAAGGAGTATGCGAATCCACCGCATCAGTTCACGCTCGTCGGTCCACCGTCGCACTGGGAGAGGATGCAGCAGGCTGCCAAGCAACTGCGCGGCTGGCATCCCAGCATTGCAGGTGGCGCGGAGGAAACTCCAGCCGCCACGCCGCCTGTAGGATCGACCGATCCAACACCCGGCGCGAAGCTCCAGCCCGCCACGGAGCAGAAACTGAAATGGGGCGAACCCGTGAATGGACTTCGGATGGCGCTGGCGTGGCCGCCGGTGCTTGGTGAGCCGGGGATGGGCGATGCGCCGGAGTTTTATATCGTCGTGCAGAATGTGTCGGAAAAGGCGCTGCAGCTCACCGCGAATGACGCCGCGCCAAATCCCCGCATGCTGAACCTTTTCGACGCAACGCTCGTGTCGAGAACCGCGGATGACGTGCCGATCTCAATGGACTGCCTGCTGCTGCCGCGCGAGGCCGCGTTTGTCCGCCTGTTCCATGCAGAGCAGAAATTTGAAGACGGTCGCACGTCTTCTGTCCTGAAGGAAAACGTCGTGAGCACCCTGGGGCAATACAGCTACACGGCGGAAATGACCATCGGGAAGGCCCCGGCGGGCGCGTGGACGGGGAAGCTGGTGACGGGAGCGACCCGCGGCTCGGCGGACGTGCTTGAGGCGGGAAAACCAATCGCCCTGAGATCGGCACCGCCAATGTCCTGGGGTGTGCCTCAAGATGGCTTGAGAGGCGCCTTCCGGATCATCGGTGAAATGCGCCCGGGCGGGCAGGCGAAGGCGGAGCTGTGGGTGTGGAATGCCAGCACTGACGTGGTGAAGCTTTCCTGGACTGAACGCGCGGACATCGGTCTCGCCGTCATGATGAGCGACGGAACCAACCCCGCACGCGAAGCGCCCGTGACGCGTGACAAGAAGGATTTCCAACTGCACTACCTCGTGCTTCCCGCCGGGCAGGCTGTAAAGCTGAAGGAGTTTGCGGTCCGGCTCGGCAGTGCTCCGAATGATGCTCCCGCCGGCACCGTCAGCCTTCCCCTGACGCCGGGTGACTGGACGCTGCAGGCCAAGTGGTCGGACTCCCGGCACATCATCGATGCCGCGCCGGAATGGCATGGCGTGCTGGAGACCTGGGAGGTGAAACTGAAGGTCACACCCGAAGGCGCGACCGTGGCGGCAGCGCCAGCCGTGAAAGCCAAGTGGCCGCCGGTGCGGCAGAAAACGGAATGGAGCGACGAATTCCTGGCGCACAGCAAGGCCGTCGCAGAAGCCCGCGGCACGCCCGATGCGAAGCCCGAGGACCTCATCGCCTGGGGTGCGGAGGAGAACGGGCTGCGCACGGGATTGCTCATGGCGCCCCGCGTCACGCTGGGCGGACAATTGCCGACACGGATGGTGCTGCGCAATGTCACCAATGACGTGAGGGAACTCGGACTGTCGCTTTCCTTGAACCGCCTGACCGCCTCCGCGCAGACACCGGACGGAAAGCTGCTCCAGGTTCACAAGACTCAACTCAGGGGCGAATACGCACTCTACAAAGTGACGCTGACGCCAGGGGAGCAGGTGGAATTCGAGGGGCCGCCGGTGCAGTTCGGCGTGGAGTATGACGAGGAAACGAAGAAGGTGAAAATGCCGAAGTATCCCATCTGCGGAGTGGAGACGGGCGCGGGGAAAGTGCATGTGCATTTTAAGGTAGAGGCCAAGACGGGCGAGGCATCGGTAGAAGTCGTTCCCACGAGGGATGCTGCGCCAGCACCGATGGAGAAGCCGAAGACCAGCGATGCCGCACCTCGGCGGAAAGTGGACTGGAGCAAGCTTCCGCCGATGAGTTTCTTCAAAGGCAACTATGATCCGGAACTGCTCGCCCGACTGGCCAAGCAGCCCGGGAAGCTGAACGAAGAAAGCGAATCGGGCACAAAGCTCTGGTCTCTTGCCGGGCAGATTCTCAGGGCAGCGGTGGAAGGAGACCCGCAATTCCGACATTTGTTTTCCGCTCAGAAAACTGCACAACGTGCCGCGCATGGATAGGTAGATACCAACTGTGACTCCAATGCTCCACAACAATACATTCCAGCAGATAAAGAAACTGGCATTACGAGACGATCTGACCGCCTATGAAGCCGTTGCCCATCTGGCCAATGCACCCTGCCAGTGCGTTTTATCCAGTTGGACGCTTACTCCTGAGGAGTTGCTTCAGTGGGCGGAGCCCAAACACATTCGCCTTGTGGAGCTTCTTCCAACGATTCGTGACGCGATTGCTCAATGGCTGCCAACTAACGTTTATGCTGGCAGGCAGATGCCGGTTGACGCCCAAACTCTGGTCGAGGGTATTGCAATCGAGCGCATCAACTATTACCACAACGAAGACCCTCGATATCGACACCCAGACGGAACCACGATCACCATCATGTCAAATTTGCACCAGAATATCGACGTGGGCAGGGACGAAAGTTTCCTCGGCACGGTTGATATTATGATCATGCTGGACGAGGATCTGAACATCAAAAAAATTTACTGCGATGGATAGCTTACGATTCATGAAGGATGCGGATGTTCAATGCACGGGATGCCGCGCAAACAACTAACAGTCATACGAAGAAATGAAAACCAGAAAACGCCTCGCTACGTTTGCAGGCCTATCCTTTATGGCTTTGAGCGCTGCGCCCGCTTTGGCATTGGTGGTGGTGATCTGTGATCGAAGTCCGGCGGGAAGCCCGATTGAGGATTTCTTCAGGGACAATTTCAGCAACGTGACCGAGATCCGCCACGGGGACTATTCGAGTTTTTCTGCCCCGGCCAGCCAGGATGCACTCCTTGGCACCGGGGCCTTCGCAGGCAAGGGCGCGGCGGATGTTTTTGTCATCGGTCGTTCCCTTGTTAGCTCGGCTTATTCGTCTGGAAACGCAGCTGGCTACAACGGCATGAGCATCCCTTTCGTCAACCTCACCGCCTATACTGCCCGCGCGAGCAGTAACCGTCTGGGATGGCATACCGGCAGCGCTGCAACCACCGGAACCCGCAATGGTCTGGAGACGACCGTGACTGCGGCTGGGGCGGGCATTCTGGGCATCGCTGCGGGAAACCATGATTTGTTCGCAGATGCGGCGTCCTTCGATGGCCTCACCGTCGGCACAACAGGATTCGGCGGCGGCCAGGTGCTGGCAACTCAGGGAGCGAATACGGTAGCCGCCTACTGGCCGGCAGGGAGTGCTCCAGGCAGTCCCGCTAGTGCGGGTGTGGCGACATTTCCGGCGGCACGCCTCCTCTTCAACCTGGACAATGCGCCTAACGTCAGCGAAAACGGTGCCAACGATTTCACCAACCTGACTGCAGAGGGGCTTGCCGCACTCCAGAGCGCCATCGACTTCGCGACCCCGCTGACAGCCGGATTGCCCGATCCCGTGCATCTCAGCGTGGATGCCGGGACTGTGATCCGAACGATCGATGCGCGTATTTTCGGTGCGAATACGGCGGTCTATGATGCAAATCTCGGCACCGCCGCGAATGCCAACCTGCTCAGTGCAGCCGGCCTGCGCTCGCTGCGCTTTCCCGGTGGCAGCCTTTCAAACAATTACGACTGGCACCGCAATCGCAATATCGGCGGCACCTTTGACTGGGTTTCGGGGTTCCCGAAATTTGCCGCCATGGCGGAGTCGCTCGGTGCACAACCTTACCTGACAGTGAACTATGGCGAAGGCACACCGGAGCAGGCCGCGGCATGGGTCGCGTATGCGAACGCCTCGGCTACAAGCACCGTGGTGATCGGCGTGGACTCCAAAGGGCGTGACTGGAAGACGGCAGGCTACTGGGCCGGGCTGCGTGGAGCTTCTCCGCTTGGTTCGAACGACGGCTACAACTTTCTCCGCATCTCGCATCCAGCGCCCTTTGGGTTTCGATTCTGGGAAGTGGGGAACGAAAGCTACGGGAGTTGGGAAAACGACAAACACGGGGTGGCAGGCAGCGGGCTGACTGGCGTGGCGTATGATCCCTACACCTACGCGCAGTATTTCAAGCAGTTCCGGGATGCGATGCGTGCCGCGGACCCGACGATTGAGATCGGTGCCCCTGTCGTGACTGGCCAGGACAGCTACGGCAACGGCACCCACGCCGTGCCGAATCCGAATCAGGGTGGCACGCTGCACAGTGGCTGGACTCCCGTAGTCCTCGCTACGCTGAAATCGCTCGGTGTAGCGCCAGATTTCATCGTCCACCACGCCTACGCTCAGGCACCCGGCTCAGAAAGCGATGCCAAGCTGCTACAAGGCACGGGAAGCTTCGCTACAGACAGCGTGAATTTGCGGCAGCAGCTCAATGACTACGTAGGAGGAGCGCTGGGCGCTGGCGTTGAGATAGCCGTCACTGAGATGAACTCCGTTTACGGAAATCCCGGCAAACAAACGGTGAGCCTGGTCAACGGACTCTACCTGGCCGACGCACTGCCAAGCATGGCCCGCACCGAAATCACAGCCTGCCAGTGGTGGGCTCTGCGCAACAGCACCGAGACTGGCAACAATAACAGCGCGTCCCTCTACGGCTGGCGGAACTACGGAGACTACGGCATTTTTGCGAGCGGCAGCGTATCCGGAACGCCTGCAAATACGCCCTTCCCCAGCTACTACGCGCTGAAGCTGCTAACGCACTGGGGCCGCGGTGGCGATACCGTCCTGGCAACGGCAAGCAGTTACTCCAATCTCGCCATCCACGCCGCGCGGCTGGCGAATGGCTCGCTCTCGCTGCTCGTGGTGAACAAGAATCCCGCAGCTGCTCTCAACGCGCAAATTTCGCTCAACGGGTTCATCCCCAGCTCCGCCACTGCATCCGTGTGGAGCTACGGCAAAGCAAACGATTTGGCGAATGCCGACCTAACCACATCCACGATTACCGACGCTGCACCGACCTTCACTCGCTCCTTCCCGAGCTACTCGATGACCGCCATCGTCATCGCGAAATCGCTCACTGCCATTGAGGCGTGGCGGCTCGCGAATTTTGGCACTTCCGTAAATGAAGGGAACGCCGCAAACAACGCCGATCCCGATCACGACGGGTTAGAGAATCTGCTCGAATACTGGCTCGTTTCCCCTCCGCTGACCCCATCTGCGGCGGCAGTTCCCGTTCTCGCAGCGGTCCCGGGAGGATACACCTTCACCTACACTCGTCGCGTCTCCGCGTCGGATGCAGACTACGTCGTGATGGAGAGTGATGCCCTTCAGACATGGCTCCCCGCCGTTGGGACAAGTGCCAGCCTTGGCGCTAGCGGAGACGCAGAGACGATCCGATTCACGATTCCCGGTGGCGGTGCGAAGAAGTTCTACCGGCTGAAAATCTCGGCGCAATAACACGGGCTGCATTTCTACCGTGTCGGCACTTTCTTTGTCACATTTCCCCTCCGAAACGTCATGGACTTACGGCGCAATGTGCTTGTGACGACTGCCGAATGCTGGAGCGCTTTGCCGCTGTCGCAGAGGCATGGGTGATGAAGGAGCAGCATTAATAGGATCGCCCGCTACCGCCGGGTCCATAATCTGTTTCCGAAAGTATCCGAAATATTTATTGTCTGATATTTTCCAATCAGGGCGTTACTCTTGTGAGATGATGTCCTCTGCTTCCAAATCTGATGCTCCGCAAATCCTTCCCGCCCCTGCGGGGATGGGGGATGCAACGTTGCTGCGTTCCTGGGCGGTGGACGGAAGCGATGCGGCCTTCCGTCAGTTGACTGACAAGTATATCAACCTTGTCTTTTCCATCGCGCTGCGTGGCGTGGCGGGTGGTCGCGAGTTGGCGGAGGAGGTGACGCAAAACGTCTTCGCCCTGCTCGCACGCAAGGCAGGGAGCCTCAAGGCGGATCCGTCCATCTCTGGCTGGCTCTACCAGACAGCGGTGCTGGAAGCAAAGAGCGAGGCACGGCGCGAACTCAAACGTCTCGAAAAAATGAAGCAACTTTCCGAAGCAGTTTCCTCCCCCCCCGATGAAGGTAGCAACCCGTGGGCCGAGGCTCTGCCTCTTCTGGATGATGCGATGAACGACCTGAGCCATGGGGAACGTGAGCTGCTGCTGCTTCGCTTTTACGAAGGACGAGGGCTGCGGGACATCGCTGCGGGACTGGGCCGGACCGAGGCCGCCGTGCAGCGCCAGGCTCATCGTGCATTGGAAAAACTCAGGCATCTGCTGGGCCGACGTGGCGTGGCTTTGCCAGCGGCCTGCGTGGCATCAGGCCTCACCTCCCAGCTTTCACACGCAGCCCCAGTCGGACTGGCCGCTGCCGTCGCCCAGACCGCCCCAGTGGCTGCCAAAGCCCTCTTTGCCAAGACTATTCTAACCAACACTCTGCTTACCATGTCCCACGCCAAATTCATCACCATCGCAGCGGTCATCGTGCTAGCCGCTGTGCCCGTCGCCTACCAATGGAGAGAACATCAGCGCGTTGCTTCCGAGGTGCGCTCCTTGGAGTGGCAGAAGGCGGGACTTGGTCAGCCCGGTGTGCCAGATTTGCAAAAACCCGGATCGAAGTCCACGCCTTCCAGGCCTGCTGGATCCGACATTGGCAATTCGTCCAAAGCAGCACAGTCGTTAAATGCCCGTGAGTTGTTGGCCAAATTTGAATCCTTGGGAATCAGTTCCCAAGAGAACCTGAACGCCCTGCTCAGGAAACTTTCAGATTTGCCGCTCGCCGACAAAGCGACTCTGCTGCTGGAGCTGAGAAACCTTGAATCCACAGCAAAATATTCGGTGATGAACGCCCTGCTGGCGAAACTAACCGAACAGGATCCGGAGTTTGCCGCCAGTTTTGTGCTGAAGCATCAGTTCCACCCTTCACAGATTTCCAGGGTAGGCAGCGTGTGGGGGGCGAAGGATCCAGAGGGCGCACTGGCTTGGTTGGATCAGCAGAAAGCCGCAGGTGCCTTCTCTGCGGACCCCACCCTCGCTGGTGGGACGGAGGCCGCCCTGCGTGCTGGCATCATTGGCGGATTGGCAGCAAAGGATTGGCCCCGGGCCGCAAAAATGGTCCACAGTCTGCCTGCAGAAGCGCAAGTTTACACCGTCCATCCCATGGTGGACGGCTTTCTGGCCACCCACAAATCACCAGAGGAATTTCTACGCTTCGTAGAGCCTCTGGCTCCATCCGCAGCCACCAAGGCCATGAAGGCCTACTCCGGGCAGGTCAGGGCCAACCGCACCCCGCAGTTGGCGGAGAAACTGCTAACCGATCCATCTATCAGTTCCGACCTCCGCAACGGCGTCGTCCTCGGCCTGCTCGACGCTCAAGCTCCAGCGGAATGGAAAACCAATCTCACCCGACTGCTTGAGTTGTCCGACGATGCCCATCGGGCCAATAACGTCAAAACGTGGTTCGAGTGGTGGTCGGTGCAGTATGCCGATGCCGCAGGAGCGTTCATCGAGACCATGCCCGCCGATGCTCCTGAGCGGGATTCCGCACTCGCTGGACATGCCGTGCAAATGGCCAGGAAAAACCTGGGACCAACGGCCCGTGAGCTTGCCGGGCAGATAGGCAATGACGATCTGCGGTCCGAAACCCTGCTCGAAATCAACAAGGAATTGAAAACGGATGTTGGTTCCACTGGTTTCAGATTCACAACCCCGCCTTCCCCTAACTAATCCCATGAAGCACCCACCATCACTCCTGCTCGATAACTTCTGACGGCTCATTTCCGCCATGAAATACCGCTACTTTTGGCCCGCCACGATCATCGCCACCGGATGCGCCCTCTGGAGATGGCAATGGCAGGCGACCCGTCGGCTCTCGCAACGAGCAGAGGAGCTTTCCAATCAGCTAAACTCCATGCCTTCCGCTGCCATCAGCCCAGCAGCCAAGGTCTCATTCGATGGTGCCAAGCCGGAATCCGGCCCCCCTGCAGACACCGGGCTGCAATTACTCCAAAACTGGCAGCAAAAAAGCGCTGCGGCATTTTCGGAGATGACCGCACTCAAACTGAAACTGGAAACTCTGCGGGAAAACGGGAACGAATCTGGTGCCGGGGCACTCGTCTTCCGCATAAGCGAACTGGTGGCGATGGTGGATGCCACAATTGAATCCGATGATGCGGCCAAGCTGATGCTAGATGCATTTCTGATCGCACATCCGAGTGGAAGAAAGGGGGGCGGTGAAATCAGCACGGAGGCAGAAGTCCTCGGCCACCGGTTGCTTAGGAACAAGCCCGAAGCCCTGCTTGAGCTGCAAACCCCAGATCGACCGGACCTTGGTGTGCTCGCAGCACTGGCCCGCGTTGTCGAAACAAACCTGACTCGTGCGGACGCATGGATGCGTGCCGATCCCCAACGCATGACCAACCCCGATCTCCTGGGAGTATGGCTAGGGGGCATCGCCTCCAGGGATGCCAGCGCAGGGCTTGCCGCGTTGAAAGAAGTCGCAGCCCTCGACCCACAGGCCGCCCTCGCAGGCATCCCCACCGTGGCCACCCATCTGCGCAGCAATGCGGAACGCCTTCAGTTGCTCACCCACACCGCTGCCGAACCAGACATTGCCCGCCGCACGGAACTCGTCCGGTCAGTTTTCGGAAAAATCAGCACCTTAGCCGAATCCCGTGATCTTTTCTCCAGCATCAGTCTCCCCGGCAGCGCCAAGGATCAAATTGCCACGGAAATCAGCACGAGAAATCTAGCCGAAGAACCTGAAAAACGAGGCGATTGGCTCCTCTCGCAAACCACCGACGAAGGCCGCCCAGAAGCCTTGAGGCAATTCATTTCCGCGTGGACCAGTGCCGACTACAACGCCGCTGGCACATGGCTGGGCCAGCTCCCCGTCGGCCCTGCTCGGGACACCGCCGTGGCGGACTTCGCAGGCTTGATCCGTGATCTCGATCCTGAAGCAGCCCAATCATGGGCTTCCACCGTCTCTGATCCCGTGCTACGCCAATCTGTGTTGCAGCGAATTGAAGCGAAGCGTTAATTTTCTATGACTTTTCCTGCCCAGAGCAACGGCCAAATTCCATTGCAGCATGTCCGCTGGCTCCCGGCTCCGAGAAAAAAATTGGTTGAGGCTCGTGTTACATTTCCTCGCCAATACGTCATAGACCTGTGGTAGCCTATTCCACGACGATGATCACCGACCCGCCACCCAATTTCCACGCCGCTCCGTTTCTCACGACACGATGGACTCGCGTTTGTTTGGCAAAGGCAAATTCTGACGAGGGCCAACGAGCGTTGGGAGAACTCTGTGAGGCTTACTATGAGCCTGTCGTCGCTTACCTTCGAGGCGTGTTTCGCGATGCGGATGCGGCCCGGGAAATGAGCCATGCGTTCTTTGCGGAAATGCTCGGCGGCGGCACGATTCATCGGGCAGATCGGGAACGGGGACGGTTCCGGTCCTATTTGCTAGGCGCAGTGAAGCATTTTGTGGGCCACCACCAGGAGGCCGCCCGGCGAATAAAACGTGGCGGCGGTTTGGAGGCGGTATCGCTGGATGCGGATGAGGCTGCCGAAGTCCCGGATGTGCGACAGCTTCCGCCAGACGCGGAGTTTGATCGGCAATGGGCTATGACGGTGATCACGCGGAGCGTGGAAGCGTTGCGTGTGCAGTGCGTGACCGAGGGACGTGGTGATTTTTTCAACGCGGCAAATGGCATTTTGCATGGACATGCCAGCCATGGAGATCAGACCGCGCTGGCAGCTACTTGCGGCATGAGCTTCGATGCCTTCCGCATGGCGGTAAGCCGATTGAAGAAACGCCTGCGTGAATGTGTCAAAGCCGAGGTGGCTGGGACGCTGGAAGATCCAGCTGCGGTGCAGGAGGAGATGGACACGCTCTTTGCGGCACTGGGAAGGTGAAATGGATTCAACTAAATTTCTCTGTCACAAATCCAACCTCTGCTGGGATACTATACATGATGCAAACCAGCCCAACCACCGATTCCGACCTCCTCTCCCGCTACATGCAAGCGGGCGATGAAGGTGCATTTACAGCGCTGGTGCGGACGCACGAGCGGCTCGTCATCGGCACTGCAGTTCGGGTTACTGGCAATGTGGAGGCTGCTCGGGACGTGGCGCAGCAGGTCTTTGCCACGCTGGCACGGAAGGCTTGGCTACTCACGGGGCGGACGAGCCTGGTGGGTTGGCTGCACCATGCCGCGCGTCACATTGCACTGCGGGCAGTGCGGGGGGAGCGGGCCAGGCAACGCAGGCATGAGCAGGTGGACTTGGAAAGCGCGCCGGTGCCGCAGAGCGACATCTGGCCCACGCTGGAGGAGGCGCTGGCGGCCCTGCCTGATAAGGAGCGGGAAGCCGTCGTCATGCACCATCTGCAAGATTGCTCCTATGCGGAAGTGGCAATCGCGTTAGGCCTCACGGAAGCGGCCGCCAGGAAGCGTGTCTCCCGTGGATTGAAGAGCCTTGGCGAGCAACTTCGGAAACGTGGATTCGGGGGTTCGGCCACGGCTCTGCTAGCAGGAGCAACCGCACTGCAAGTGGGCACGCCACCCTTGGCTGTAGCGGGAACCCTAACTGCCGCCACACCATTTTCACTCACCCTCACCACGCTTATGGCACACACCTCCGTTAAAATTGCAGCAGGCATCATCCTCTTTGCAGGCATCCCCATCGCCTGGCAAAGCCACGCAAACTCCACCCTGCGCAGCGAACTTGCTGCCCTGCAAACACTGCATGGGACCGCAACTTCGGCAACGTCCGTTGGGCAGGTCAACCTGGGCGACTCCGTGTCCAGCGTGGAGCGGGAAAATTTGAAGGAGCGAATCGCTGCCGGTTTTCATGGCAGTTCTTCCCCTGGCAGCGTGGAGCGGGAAGCGTTGATGGCGCGAATCGCTACGGCACGCCAAGTCCAGACAGAGGCTCAAACGAGACTAGCCAGAGTGCAAACGACCGTGAAGCAGTTGGAAGAGGAAGTCGTTATTTCGCATGGCAACGTGGCTGAACTCGCCCGTGCCTTCATCCGAAAATTGCTGCCGATCCTCGAGGTCACGGTTGAGACGGAAAAAATGAATACTAGTGAGCGAGAAGCAATGGAAACCGAACTAACCGCCCGCATGGAAGTGGTCCAGAGAGAACTCCGGCCACTGATGAAGGCCCTGATGAAGCTGGAGGACAGCCCCGCA
>JANOAV010000149.1:0-23989 GCA_031411295.1 Verrucomicrobiales bacterium
CCGCAAGGCCATCGAGTATTACGAGCAGCGGTTGGTCATCGCCCGTGAGATCGGGGACCGACGCGGGGAAGGCAACGCGCTGGGCAACCGCGGCCACGCCTACGCTGACTTGGGAGACGCCCGCAAGGCCATCGTGTATCACGAGCAGCGCTTGGTCATCGCCCGTGAGATTGGGGACCGACGCGGGGAAGGCAACGCGCTGGGCAACCTCGGCCTCGCCTACGCTGACTTGGGAGACGCCCGCAAGGCCATCGAGTATCACGACCAGCAGTTGGTCATCACCCGTGAGATCGGGGACCGACGCGGAGAAGGCAACGCGCTGTGGAATTCCGCCCTGGCCTATAAAGCCCTGGGTAACCTCCCGGAAGCCATCGCCCGGGCGACGGCAGCCCTGGCAATTTACGAGGCCATCGAAGACCCGTTCGCCCCGCAGGTCCGCGCGAAACTGGCGACGTGGCAGGCATAGCCGTGGCATGGGCGTCCCGCCCATCAGCCCTGCACCCCGCAGCCACCCCACTCCTCCGCCATTCGTCAATCGTAGCTCGTCAATCGTTACTCGTAAATCCATCCCTGCCCGCACCCGTCCGGCGGTTGCTTTACGAATAACGAGTGACGATGCACAATCTACGAAAGAGCGCACCCAACCTCTCCCACCTCACCCCCCGACACGTTCCACGCCCAGAATCTTCAAGGCCGCCGCTCGTTCAGGAGCTATGGTGCCATGCTTCAATCTCCGGCGTTGCCGCTGGAGCCACCGTGCTAACTCGGGATCCCCCTTCCAGTCCTTGGGCACGCGGGCATTCCCGTTGCGCTTATAGTATTTTATCAGCTTCTGGTAATTAGCCAACCAGGCGGCTTGGAGGGCTATGTCCTGAGCGCTAAGCGCCGTCGGATCCTCCCAGTCGAAGCCTAGACTGTCCAGCTGGGCTTTGCGATCCGCTGGCAGTTGGCCCTGCCGGTTCAACTGCCGTTGATAGTGGCGGAACCTCCACAAGTCCGGGGCTTTCTCCCAGCCTTCGGTAACTCTCGTATGACCGAACTCCCGATGGAACTCCTGTAATAACTTAAATCTAGCTTCCCACTGGGGTTCGGTATTGGATCTCCCTGCCAGAGGGTTCCACGCGAATCCGAGTCCTTCCAACTCCGCCGTGCGCTCTGGGGGCAGCGTGCCCACCCGGTATTTCTTGCGCACGGATGTTACCCATCTTCCCAAGGGTGGATTCCCATCATAGGAAGCTGGCACCGAAGTATGGCCGAACTCAGATTTAAACTCTCCTAATTCCTTGATGCGTTGCTGCCACAGATCCTCCCACATGGGTAAATGCGCCAGGCTGATGGGGGCACCTTGCGCCTCCGTGAACCCCAGGGCATTGAGTCGTTCCAGCCGTTCGGGGGCCAGCGTGCCTGTCCGCCACCGTTCCTTTTGGTGATCCAGCCATGAGGCCAGCCCTGGATGCACCCGCCATGACCGAGTCACGCGGCAGTGACCGAAATTATCGTAGAATGATTTCAGCTCCACAAAGCGCAGCTCCCAAGCATCATCCAAATGCGCATAGTCCGACGACCAGGCAAAACCGAGGGCATCCAAGCGCTCTTTGCGGTCCGGCCGCAGGTGCCCGGCCGTATGATCAATGCGTTGCTTTATCACCCACCGGGCCAGGGTCGGATTCTCCGGCCATCCCGTCTTCACCATGCAATGCCCGAAGCGCTCTTTGAATTCCACCAGCGCCTTGAAACGCAGTTCCCAAGGCACCTCGGACTGCGGTTCGTGGGTGCGAGCCAAGAAGGGACGTTCCTCCCATTCGAACCCCAGCGCATCCAGCTGGGACCGCCGCGCCCCATTCAGTTCGCCAGCCGAGTTTAACTCCCGCTGATGGTGCCGCCACGAATAAAGCCCCGGCCATGCTTTCCCGTTGGTCTTGCTGACACGGCAGTGACCATGCTGTTTCTGAAATTCCACTAACTCTGCATAGCGACGATTCCACCGTTCATGGGTCGAAATGAACGTGGACTCCCACGCAAATCCCAGCGCCTCCAGCCGTCGCAGCCGCTCCGGGAGCAATTCCCCATCCCGGTAAGCCGTCCGTTGATGCGCCACCCATTTGGCCAGCGCAGGATTCTCTTTCCAGCTCGAAGCCACCTCACAATTCCCGAAGCGCTTCTGGTAATCTTCCAACTCCGTATAACGTTGCTCCCACACCGCTGCCAGGACATCCGTCCTGCCTACACTGCTCCTCCCTCTTGGTTCCACGGTCCGCCCCGGAGGTAGGCCGTAATCCTCCTCCCACTCGAACTCCAAGCTATCCAAGCGCTCCTTGTGGGCGGCCGAGAGCTGGCCCGCCCGAAATACCTCCCGTTGATGGTGCCTCCAGGCATACAGTCCCGGCCATTCCACTTGGTGTGATTTAGTGACCCGACAGTGTCCATACGCCTCCTTAAATGCTGTCAGTTCCGCATACCGTCGTTCCCACTGCCTCTCAATATACCCGTAATCCGATTCCCAACTGAAACCCAATTCCTCCAGACGACGCGCCCGATCCGCGCGCAACTCACCTTTCTTGTGCGCTCCGCGCTGCCGCAGCACCCACTTCGCCAGATCTGGATTCTCCCGCCACCCGGTCACCACCAGGCAATTGCCAAAGCGTCCTTTAAACTCCACCAACTCACGGAAGCGCGTCTCCCACAGCTCCGCCAGATGGTGCTCCCGGTTGAGCCCGTCATAGGCAGACTCTAGCCATTCGAACCCCAGTTCATCCAGCTTAGCCTTCCGCTCATCCGTCATCATCCCCTGCCGATACATCACCCGCTGGTGATGCCGCCAATGGCCTAACCCTGGGCAAGCGTCGTAACTTTTGGTCACACGGGTGTGGCCATGCAGCTCCTTAAATGCCACCAACTGGGCATACTTCAGCTCCCATAATGAGTCGCGATAGTCCTCCGAACCGGAATGGGAGGGTGCAGCCTCTTCCGGCGTGAGATCCACTCCAAACTCCGTTAACGCAGCCACCTTGGCGGCCGAGAGTAGCCCCTTGGCCGCAAGCTCCCGCTGCGTGTTCAGCCAACTCGCCAGGCCGCGGTAGAAAGGCGCATGAGGCGGGACATCGCAGTGCCCACGTTCCCGCTGGAAATCCACCAACCGCAGATACATCGACCGCCACTTCAGATCCTCCTCCTTGCTGGAAGGTGGATTTCCCTTGGGCGCAGGTTCACTTCGTTTGGAGGGCCGTTTGCGTGTGCTCATGGGCTCGCTTTATAGCACATTCCCACACCATGCCAACCCAAAAATAGCAACCCTTCCCGTCCACCACTCTCGACCGTCTTGAATGACGAACAACGATTGACGATCTGCGATTTACGAACCCCAAAGGCCCCGTCCTGTCCCCTGTCCCCTGTCCCCTGCCCTCTGTCCCCTTCCCCCTTCCCCCCTGCCCCCTGCCCTACCGCCGCAGCGCCTGAATCAGCTCATCCAGTTTGGCAGCCACATCCATGGCCGTGGGGCTGGGGTTAGCTGGAAGCAGCAACGCCACCCCATTACTGCTGGCGGACGTGGTGTTGATGGCATCCGAGAGTTGGATGAAGGAAACATCGCCCTGCGGCCCGGTGAGTCCGTCCTGGCCTACGGGGATGTTGAAGCTGAAGTGAACCAACGATCCATCAAAGAAGACGGAAGCGCTGGCTGGAGTCGTGGGACTCACCGTCGTGACGGAATCCACCGTCACATTGGCAAAGGCCGGGCCCGCTGGACCCGCTGGACCCGCTGCTCCGGGTGGACCGGGCGGGCCTGCGGGGATGGCGGCTATTTGGTCCGCCAGACCTGTGAATTGACTGCGCAGCTCCCCGGCATCTATCAGGGAACTATCGAGTGGGAGAGAGGGATCGAAGGGCATAGTGCTTGAGTGATGGGTTAAACGTGGATCACAGAATTTGCACAGAAGGAAACAAAGATAACTAAGCTTAGCGATTAAAGCCTGCCATTGCTAAAGCCTTCGTTTTCTCCGTGTCCTACTGTTCAAAAAAGTAAATCGCGCAGAGGTGGACTAAATAGCACTTTACGGAGCCATACACACCGCTTCATCACTGAACGGGCTTTCCACATCATTGGGGCCCATGGCCTTGAGGCGGAAGGCGTATTTCTGGCCGGAGGTTAGTCCGGTGAGCGTCGTGGTGCTGCGACCGCTGGTCTTGGCACTGGTCCACGGGCCCGGCACCGCATTGTCAGAGTGCAGACGGCATTCGATGATCCACACCTTCACCTTTGGCTGGCTCTTGCAGCTTACAATGATCTCCCCGGGGTTCGGCCCCATGGTGGCGGTCACATTCTGCGGCGGCGGCAGACTGGAAGTTACGGTGCGGGGAGATTGCACTGCAAAGCCAGAGCTGAGAATCTTCGTCTCATCCCCGCCGGAAGCCAGCTCCACGTAGGTGCCACGGGCCGTGAGCACGTCCTCCAGCGCGGCCTTATGCACATCCTTGGTGGCGCGCAGTTGCGCCAGCTCTATCTCCTTTTGCTCTATCAGAGTCAGCGTCCCGGTGTAGTTATCCAGCGCCGTGTCATAAGCCGCATCCGTGGGGGTGCGGCCTGCGATGGGGAAGTTTGCCAGGCCAGCGGTCGTGGCCATGGAGGTCTTGTGCATCAATCCCATGTCCCGAGTTTCCACATCGGTCTTGTCCTTGAGTTCCAACTTTACTTTAGCCATTTTTTTGGATAGGATGGGCGGCGCTCCACTGTCATGTGAGGCATAACGAACGCCCGAGTCATAGCGGGCGGATGAACCATAGAAGGCCATAGGATACCACAATGGAAATGGATAACTGCCAGGTTGTGTAGCACCATCAAGTTGATTGGTCGCACCGCAGTGATGGTTTCGATGAGCCTGCGGTATGCCCATACTCTTTCATAACCCCTCCTTTGTCAAAAAATATTTTATAAAGTAGCAAATTATTTGTTCCGCAGGGAATACCAGAGTTAGCCGATGGGAACTGTATGTTAATCTAGGCAATTTATTAAACTCACCAAAGCATCCGCCCTCACCCCACCGGAAAGCTTCACTTCTCCCCACAGGGATGAGTTTGAAAACAGGCCGCACTGTAGGGGGAGCGCCCCCGCTCCCCGCACTGTAAAGGGAGCGCCCCCGCTCCCAATCCACAGCAACAGCACTCCTGGGGACGAGGGCGTCCCCGAAACCTAGTGGGAGCGAGGGCACTCCCACTACGCCAGACCTTCTAACGCACTCCAGGAAATGCCCAACCATCCGCAGGGAAACTGATGATCCCCAGATGGCAGCCCACCGATCCCCCGCCAGCACCCGACCCATTCCTCCGTAGCAGTCGGGAAAACTCTCCGTAGGGAATGGCAAAACCCTCCCTAGGGGACGGGCGTCTCCTTGGTAGTGAATGCCCATTCCCTAGGTAGGGGATGGCCGTCCCCTACCATGAGAACGCGTCTTCCCTAGGCAGGGATCGGCTCTTCCCTCCCCAGGGATCGCCCGTCCCCTTGGTAGGGAATGGTCACTCCCTAGGAAGGGGAAGCCCGTCCCCTCCCATGGGAATGGCCGTCCCCGAGTAGGGAACGGCCATCTCCTACCAAGGGAAGAGCCATCCCTACCCCACGAAACGACCCGGCAATGGCGTTCGCAAAGCGACGGGTAGGGCGGTGCCTCCGGCCCGCCGTGGTTGGCGTCCCGCCGACCACCCAGACCGTCCCGGTCCCTTGGAGCATCTTGCTCCTACTCCCAGTCTGCCCGCATATGGAGCGGGACGCTCCCTGGGGCCGGGACGGCCCATGGGTTCCGCGAGACGCGAAACCCCGGCGGGCCAGAGGCACCGCCCTACCCGGCGTTTTGGCCACGAAACTGCTGGAACCTCCGCTGGAGTCCGGGCAAGGATCCATGGGAAACGAGACCGCACCCACCCGCAGCCAACACCCCAAGCCCCAAACCACTCAGCACACTCCCTGACGGACTAAAGTCCATCACTACTTTTCTCAAAGCCCCTCCGATGGGGAGATTTCCGTTTTCATTCTTCAGTTTCCGTCCATCGTAGCCCTGCTGAAAACTGAAATCTGAAAACTGAAAACTTTCCGCCACCCATGCCCACCGATCCCACCGCACACATGTCCCCAGAGGAAGCAGCCGCTTATGCCGAAGCCTTGCGAAAGATCGATGAGTGCCGGAAATCGGGGAAGACCGGGTTGGATTTGTCGTTGATGCCCTTGAGCACCCTCCCTCCCGAAATTGGCCACCTCCGTGCACTGACAGAGCTTAACCTAAACCAAAACCGCCTAACCACCCTCCCACCGGCAATTGGGCTCCTCGCCGCGCTTCGGGTGCTACATCTCAGCCACAACCAATTGAGCATCCTCCCGCCGGAAATCGGCCAACTCTCGCAGTTGACGAAGCTTGATCTCGACCAAAACAAACTGAGCACTCTCCCGCCGGAAATCGGCCAACTCACTGCGCTGACGGTGCTTAACCTCAACCGCAACCAACTAAGCACCCTCCCGCCGGAAATCGGCCAACTCACTACTCTGACGGAGCTTTACCTCTACAACAACGAACTGAGCACCCTTCCACAGGAAATCGGCCAACTAAATGCGCTGACGGAGCTTAACCTCTCCAACAACCAATTGAGCATCCTCCCGCCAGAAATCGGCCAACTCACTGCGCTGACGTGGCTTGACGTCTACTACAATCAACTGAGCACCCTCCCGCCGGAAATCAGCAAACTCACTACGCTGAGGGGGCTTTTCCTCAACACCAACCAACTGAGCACCTTCCCGCCGGAAATCGGCCAACTCACTACCCTGACGAAGCTTGACCTCCAGAGCAACCAACTGAGCACCCTCCCGCCGGAAATCGGCAAACTCACTGCACTGACGGAGCTATACCTCTACAACAACAAACTGAGCACCCTCCCACCGGAAATCAGCCAACTCACTGCGCTGACGCAGCTAAACCTCTCCAACAACCAACTGAGCATCCTCCCGCAAGAAATCGGCCAACTCACTGCCCTGACGGAGCTTGACCTCCAGAGCAACCAATTGAGCACCCTCCCGCCGGAAATCGGCAAACTCACTACGCTAAAGCAACTTCAACTCCACAGTAACCGATTGACCACACTTCCGTCGGAAATCGGAAAACTCACCGCGCTGACGGAACTCTTCCTCCACAGCAATCAACTGAAGACAATCCCTTCGGAAATTGGACTTCTATCCTCTCTGACAGCGCTGACCATCTTCGACAACAAATTGATCAGCATCCCAAAGGAAATTAGCCAATTATCTGCGCTGAGGCTGCTATCCCTGCATGACAACCAACTCATCAGCATCCCCGCGGAAATCGGCCTACTGAATCCCCTTACCCAGCTTCAGCTCTTCAATAACCCCCTGGAAGACCCACCAAATTCGATTTGCAACCAAGGCCTCGATGCCGTTCGCCAATATTTTGCAGACAAAGCCACCACGGGGGAGGAAACTCTTTGGCGCAGCAAGCTAATGCTGGTAGGAGAAGGCCGGGTGGGCAAGACAGAACTCAGGCATAGGCTACTTGGTAGACCCCACGGGCAGGCGAAGACCACCGAGGTGTTGGAGATAGAGACCGTTCCCCTACCGCACCCTACGCTGCCGGAGGTGACTATGAGCCTGAACTGCTGGGACTTCGGTGGCCAAGAGGTCTATCATGCCACGCATCAGTTCTTCCTTACAGGTCGATCTCTTTTTGTTTATTGCTTTGAGGCAGGGAAGGACTGGGAGGCGGGGAGACCCTACTACTGGCTGGATAAAATTTCCGCCGTGGCTCCCGAGGCTCCAGTAGTCATCGTAGCCACGAAGGGAGATGAGCGAGCCGCCCCTGCACTGCCGTGGACGGACCTGAAGCAGCGCTACTCGCAACTAATCGGGGACGGTTGTTTCCTCATCACCACGAGGACCTCAGAGCGGAAGGACCAGCCGGGGGATGGCATGGCGGAACTACTTGCTTGTCTGCAACACGTGGCAGCGGACCGTTCTTTGCTTCCTCTGATGGGAGAATCCCTCCCTAAGGCTTGGGTGGCTGGTATGAAGGCGGTGGAACAGCATCCGCATGATCATTATTTGAAACAGGAGGTATTCTGTAACCTGTTGGAGAAGGCCGGAGTGCCGACCGCATCCCTGCACACAGTGGCCACCATGCTGCGGGACTTAGGGGAAATCCTCTACTACAGCGAGGAGACCGACGCTGAGTTGCAGGATTGGGTCATAATCAAGCCATCCTGGGTGACGCGGGCGGCGGCTCGCATCCTCGACAGTGCCGGAGTGCAAGCTTCCACCGGAGTGCTGACTAAGGAAGAGATGAAGCAAGCCTGGCACGGATATCCTGAGGTGATGCACCCGGTATTACTGGACTTGATGGAGAAATATGATCTGACATATAAAATTCCTGAGGATGCCTCCGACCGTAGTCTGGTGGTGGAGCAACTCCCTAAGAGTGAAGTGTCGGCCCCAACTGAATGGGACGCGCTTAAGCCGGGAACGGGCCTAGGGAATCATGAAATGGAAATGACGTTCCACTTGGCCAGTATGCAGGCGGGAATTCCCACGTGGTTCATTGCGCGGAAGCATTACTACACGATGCGCAAGCACTGGCGCTATGGAGTATTTTTTGCAGACAATCGGGAGCATCCCAAACACGTGGCTCTGGTGCGAGCGTCAACGGACCCGAAAGAACCAGTGGTGCGGCTCACAGTGAGGGGTCCGTTCCCTCAGACGTTCTTTGCCGTCATGAAGGAAGGGCTGGAAGCCAGCATCCGGGATCGGTATCCCCAATTGATTAAGCAGCAGACAATTCCGTGTTGTTGCCAGGACCGCACACCGGGGGCGCAGCCATGCACGCATGCGTTCAACTATGAACGACTGCTTGAACGACTGGCCAAGAAAAAGGAAAAGGCCGAGTGCGATGTATCGCTGGAAGAGGTGTCTGTCACCGAACTGCTCTTCGGTTATGACGCCCCGGTTAACGCAACCATCCAGAGGGTCGAGGAAATGGAGGAACGACTGGCCGCGAAGATCGAGGAAGTGGGAGATAAACTGGAAGAAATAGCTGATGCGATCCGACAAAATTTCCGCTATCTGTATAGCGATTTGCAACGTCGGGAAGAGACGCACTGCCCGAATCTGTTCGTCATCTGGAGAGAGGCCAAAGGAAAGCCATTCCACGTGCCGATGCGGCTGGCGCTCTGTTGTCAGCATCCAAGGGAAGAACATATCGCCTGTGAACTGGAAAAGGCTTACCACATTGACGCGCTCAAGGACTTTGTGCGGAAGGCCGCGCCCCTGCTCAAGAGTGTAAAGACGGTGCTGAAATATGCCAAACTAACGGGACTGCCCATAGTCAAGGAATGGGACAAGGATCTGGGAGAATTAGTGGGTAACTGCCAGGAGACCATGAACTCCATGCTGGAGGATTTCGAGAAAATATCAGACAAAGGAGAAGCCCCCGAATTGTTCAAGGCAGAGATAGACCAGGGCGATGGCCAACTCCAAGAAAAACGCATCGCAGGAGCCGCCCTCCGTGAGTTCCGCGCACTACTGGATAAGGTGGACAAAACCCAATCCTGGCACGGTCTGGTTAAGAAACGCTCCAACCTCACTGGAGAATATCTCTGGGTATGCGCCAAACATGCTGCGGAGGATGTTTATCATATGAAGTAAGAATCCGTGACACCGAGCACAACCCAGCTTTATCACTGTTACCCACCTTCCAGATTTACTTCCATGCCCACTGATCCCACCGCCCACATGACCCCGAAAGCTCGCGAAGCCTACGCCAAAGCTCAGCAAATGATCAGCGAGTGCAAGGCCTCGGGAGACACCGTGCTAGATTTGGTCGGCCTCGGTCTTACTGCCCTGCCGCCAGAAATCGGCCAACTCACGAAGGTGACGGTGCTTTACCTTAGCAACAACAGACTCAGCACCCTCTCACCGGAAATCGGCCAACTCACCGCGCTGACGGTGCTTTCCCTCGAAAACAACCAACTGAGCACCCTCCCGCCGGAAATCGGAAAGTTGCTGAAGTTGAAATTTCTGTTGCTAGGGCATAACGCTCTCAAAGAGCTTCCCGAGGAACTAAGGCAACTAAAATTGACTAACTTACAACTTGGAGGCAACGAACTACTTGGCCTCCCAACGGAGATGGTGGGCGTGGACGACCCCGAGGCCACATGGGTTCACATGTTCCCCGACGACATCCTCCGGTTTTATTTCAGCAGACTTACCCAAGGCGATGCCCCCATGCAGGAGGTGCGGGTCTTGCTGATAGGGCGGGGACGTGTTGGGAAGACATCGCTCATCAAGGCTCTGCAAAATACAAACCCAGATCCGAAGGAACCAGAGACCCCAGGGATCACGGTGAGCCAACTCCCGCTGACCTGCCCGCAGGGAGAGGCCAAGGCGCATATGTGGGACTTTGGAGGGCAGGAGTTTCTCCATGGGACACACCAGATCTTCCTCAGTGAGCGTTGTGTCTATGTGCTGGTGTTGGAAGGGCGGGAGGGGAATTGGGAGGCGGAGACGGACTATTGGCTGCGGTTCATCCAGAGTTTCGGTGGAAACAGCCCGGTGATTGTGGTGCTGAATAAATACGCGGAACATCCTTTCTCGGTAGATACCTTTCGCCTACGGGAGCGCTGTCCGCAGATCGTGGGCTTCGTGAATACCGATGCCGTGACCCGGATGGGTGTGGAGAATCTGTGCGATTTATTGACGCAGACGGTGGATGGCATGAAGGAAGTGTGGCTAACGGTGCCGCGGAATTGGCATCGGGTGAAGGAGGCGCTGGAGCAGATGCCGGATCGGTATCTGGGCTACCCGGCCTATCAGGCGCTATGTGCCCGACATGAGGTGGTGGAGGCGCAGGAGCAGGACAGCCTGGCCAGCACGCTGCATCAACTGGGGATAGCGCTGAATTTCCGGGACCATGCCCGGCTGAAGCATACCAGTGTGCTGAAGCCAGAGTGGGTGACGGATGGCATCTACGGGCTGCTGCGCTACACCCAAGCAAAGGATTGCCATGGGGTCTTCCAACGGGATTGGATGTCGGACGCATTGCCCGCTGAGCATTATCCGGCGGAGAAGCATGATTTCGTGCTGGAGCTGATGGCGAAATTCGAGGTGGCGTTCCCCTTGGATGGCGATGAGCGCTGGCTGATCCCCGAACTGCTGAGGGAAACGCAGCCGGAGGCATTCGCAGAATTTACCGGGGACGGAGTGCAGCGGCTAAGGTTCATCTACCCAGATGCGCTGCCGCCTGGTCTGCTGCCCCGCTTCATTGTGCGAACGCATGAAATGAGCGATGGTCACCCGAACTGGCGTTGGCGCTCGGGCGTGGTCTTGGAATGGGAAGCGTGCCGGGCGCTGGTGCGGCTGAATCGGTCAGAACGTCGCACGGAAATAGCCGTAATCAATTGCCCGCGTGACGATCAGCAAAACCTCTTCGATCTGATAAGGGCGCATTTAACGATCCTGCACGGGAAGGTGCGGGTTATAGAGGAAGTGGAATTGCCAGAACATCCGGACACGTGGGTGAAGGCGACCAAGCTCCGGTTACTGGAGACCAAGAACATTGCTGAAACGCAGGAGGAAACCAAGGAGGGAGACCTAACCACGGTCCCCGTGAAAGCTACTCTGGACCCAGTGGAAAGCCAGGAGTCACGCGATTCCACGAACAGCGATTCCCCGGCTCCGCTGCGGCTCTTTGTGAGTTACGCTCACGCCGACGAACGGAAGATACGCGCCCTCTCCAGACACCTGACGGTGTTGGGCAGCCGTGGCTACATCCAAACCTGGCAGGACACCCAACTTATCGCAGGGGAGCAATGGATGGAGCGCATACTAGAGGAATTGGCAAAGGCGGACACCGTGCTTCTGCTGTATTCCGAGAACAGCCAAGCATCGAAGTTTATCCAAGAGACGGAGGCCCCAGAAGCCGTGCGCAGAGCCAAAGAAGGCAGGACACGCCTGATCGTAGTGCCGCTGGATACCAAGGACTGGGATAAATCCCACCCATTGGAAAAAGACCTAAGCACCTTCCAAACCGCCACCTGGAATGCCAAGCCGGTGCTGCATCACAAGCCCCACGGAGAAGGCTGGACGGCAGTGCGTGAGGCCATCCTAAAGGTAGTGCGGGATATGCGCGGCAAGCTGGATGGCGAGCGGCGGAAGATGGGGCGGGTGTGAGGGGGAAGATTTCAGCCCATGCCAGTGATCAATTTTACTGGCATGGTTTCTCCACCATTAAGGATGGCAAGGGAATGGGGGCAAGGGAATGAAGTTTTCCGATCTGTGTTATTCCTTTGCCCTCATTCCCTTGCCATTTTTTCACGCTCTTGGTGCTAATCGGCACCTTCACCCCGTTGTCAGGATCCGGCACGCGGGACCTGCTGGCTCTGGGAACGCTGGTGGGGGGTCAGGAGAAAACGCTGCAAGGCGTGAGCAACTGGGAGCGGCGTTGCTTCCAGCCGCCGCACTATGGCCAAGCTGTCTCAGCAAACACATTCCTATTCCCCGTTGCATGGTGACGGCGGCTGGAAGCACGCCGCTCCGACTCCTACGTATATCGCGTCCCTCGATGCTGTGGCAGGAAGAAATCATGCAGCAACCGATCCACCTGCAGCAATCCATCCCGATTCAGGCAGATGTCATCCCCGGCCACATGGCCGAGTCCGATCTCGTGGATGTGCGCCAGTTGCAGGGCAAACTCCACCCGGGGATCCAGGCCGAATTTGTTCACGAAATAACTCGCCTGCACCTGGCCGAGTTTCAGGGTGAGGATGAACTCGCGAATGAACTGTTCCTGATGATTTGTCTGGTAGGCCCGGTAGATGGGCAATTGCCCATTCTTCACCAACAACTGGTAAGGCCCGATGTCCGCGTGATTCTGTAAATGCACGCCTCCCAGATGCCCAAAGCTGGCCACGCCTAACGGCAGCAAATCCGCCCCGCTCCACAGGGCATCGCGATAGATGAATTTGGTGGTCTTGGCATCTTTGACCACCGTGCTGGTGCTGGACACGGTGTATCCCGCCGCCTCGAACGCACTGAACGCTTCCTTCACCCAGCGTCGCTTCGTAACCCAATCCGCCACCGGAGCTACCAACTCCCCTGCCGCCTTCATTTGTTGATAAATGCCGGTATTGTAGGGCACTTCCATTTGATAAATCGTCAGACAGTCCGGTTGAAGCTCCAGCGCCCGCTGCACGCTGCGCTGCCAGTTCTCCTCCGTCTCTTCCACCATGCCCGCAATGAGATCGATATTAATCTGCGGGAAACCAATATTTCTCGCATGAGCATACGCCCGATCGATCTCCCCACTGCGGTGCGCGCGACCATTGATCTCCAAAATGTGATCGTCGAAACTCTCCACACCCAGACTCAATCGGGTCACTCCCAGCCCGCGAATGGCATCCAGTTTCTTCTCCGTTAGGGTCCCGGGTTCGGCCTCGAAGGCTACTTCCTCAGCTTCGTCCCAGGGAAACAGATCCTTCATCCGATTCGTTAGATCCGTGAGTTGCGGCACGCTCAAATAGCTCGGGGTGCCACCGCCGAAGTAAACAAACTTTGGTTTCCGACCCTGCACATACGGCTTGGCCGCTAGCATCTCCATCTCCGCTACGGACGAGTCCAGGTAGCTCTTAATTTCCGACGCATTCTTGTCGGTATAGACTCGGAAATAACAGAAATGACACCGTTTCCGACAGAACGGAATGTGGAAATACAGTCCCAATGGCTTATCCACCGGAGCAGGCGAATCCAGCACCCGATGCACATCGGCAATCGCCTCCTTGGTCCAATACGAGAACGGCGGATAGTTCGCCACAAAGTAATTGCCCGCCTCCGTATCTTCCTTCTTGGGAGGAAGCGGCGGGAGCGGCACAACAGGAGACAGCAAGGGGGAATCAGAAGCCATGCGCTCAACGTAGAAGCATTGCCGCACAGGGCAAATGAGAAATGACGTGCCCTTAGTTCTCCTTTGTTACATTTTATATTTGCCGAAAAAAACAAAAAAAGGCCGAAAAGAATTGGTTGGGGAGTGTCGCAGAGAATTCATTTTTCGTCCTTTCCCGTTTTTTTCGGCCATCGATTGGTTAGATGAACAAAGTGGAATCCGGTGAGTGCGGGAGCGCTTGGTCACCACGGGCCCCATGCAGTCACGTTGTGGGCCGACGACACCGACTAAGCAATTTCCCTACCTACACTTCGGACGAATCCTAATTTACGCAGCTCACAATTTTCCGCATAATGACGTCCTGTTCATCTGGTGCTCAAAGAGCCGAGCCATAGGTCCGCGACTCCTGCGGCTTAGGCTCTTTAAATGGGTGTCAGCGATCCGCAGGGGCAACAGCATCATCAACTGTTCGCATCAATCCCCGCTCATCGCTGGCACCTCTTTTTTTGTTTCTCTCGCGCCCTTTCCCGTTCGCGAAGGGACGTCCAAGCCGGTTCATGCAGCACAAACAAACAGCCACGAATCCGGGGATTCGTGGCTGCTGTGATGTGAATTGTGGTCAGCCTAAGGGGCCAACTTAAGGGGCAACCTAGGCGGCCTTCTTTTTCGGGGTTGGCGCGGCGGCATCATCCTTGTCGTCGGATTCGCTGGCTTTCTTGGCCGCTTCTTCCAGGAGCTTCTTCAGCTCTGGGGTTTGGCCAGCCTTGGCGGCCTCGGATTCGGCTTTGTAGTCAAAGCCAGCTGCACCGGGTTTGATGACGAGCTTGGGCTCGCCTTTGCCACCAAAGATGGCTTCGGTGACCTTGGCGGCCAGCGCTTTGGATTCTGGATCGCTGCCTTTCATGAGCTTCATGGGATCCGCTTGCGCACCGCCAGCCGCTGCCATCTTGGCTGCGATTTTGTCGTCGGCCATGAGTTTCTCCATGCCGTCGAAGATTTTGGCGAAGGAAATTTCCAACTTGGCCGTGTTGGCGTCCACTTTGGTCATCATCCCATAGTCTTGAATTTCACCACCGACTTTGATGGTCTGGGTGATGCGCATGGTGCCCAGCATGGCGGACATCATGGGCTTCATGGCTCCGAATTGCGTGCGCATCTCGGTGACTTTGTCCTGCAATTCCTGATCGGAGAGCTTCTCCGGGGCGGGAGCCGGGGCCTTGTCATCCTCTGCCTTGTCGCTGCTGAGGGGCACTTCCACGATCCATTTGCCGGAAGCGTCCTTGTAGGATTTCACATCGCCAATTTCAGGACCGGATGATTTAGCCTTGGCTCCGCCACCCATGGTCCCGCCCATGCTGTCCATGGGGTTGGCGGCTTTAAACTTGTTGATGTCTTTGTAGTAACCGACGGCGGACACTTTGATTTTGCCGTCGGCGCCTTTCACCGATTTTGCTTCCTTCCAGACGTCAACGCCCTTGGTTTTGCCGAGGATGCCGAGGAGCATGTCCTTGCCGGGATCTCCCATTTCCAAACCACCACCAGCACCACCTTCTCCGCCCTTGCCACCCAGCATGCCCGCCATGGGACCGAGATCGACGGTGGCTTTAATGGTGAATTTTCCGGAGCCATCGGAGTTTAGGACGTTATCGTTGTCCGCCTGGATACAACTCGAGAGCGGGAAAACGAGCCCTGCAAGGAGGGCCAATGAGAGTGGACGCATTTTCATGAGCTTATATTGGGTTTTGGGATTTAGGTCTATTGCTTTGGGCGTGCTAGAACTTGCATACCAACGGAACCCGTTGTTATGATAGCCTCATCCAAGCAACGCCCGATCATACTCAACGTGTCCCAAGTTGCCAATCCAATTCCGTCAATTATTGATTTACTGATTTTTCTCCATGAATCCCGATGCCAGTTCCCCCACCCCAGAAGTTCGCTTGGATAAGTGGCTCTGGGCGGTGCGTTTGTTCAAGACCCGCAGCCAAGCGGCGGATGCCTGCCGCTTACAGCGAGTGAAATTTGCCGGTCAGGAAGTAAAAGCCTCCCGCGTGGTGCGGATGGGTGACATTTACGAAGTGCAACTGGAGGAGTTAACGCGCACCGTGCAGGTCAAAGGCCTGCTGGAGCGGCGGGTGGCAGGCAAACTCGTGGAGCAATACACGGTCGATCTCACTCCTGTGGAAATCCTGCAGGAGGCCCGGGATCGGCGGGAATCGCTGCGACTCTCCCCTCCCATCGCGCCAGAATTCAGGCCCTCCAAGAAGGCCCGGGAAATGCTGCGGCAGATCTATCAATCATCAGAGGACTAGGCATGTCGCGCAGGTTACTGATGGGGAGAATTTTGGCGGTCCGGGTCTATCGACTGGGGATTCTGCTGGTGATTGGCTGGCTGCTGCGCGAACAGATGACGCGCCTGCGCCAAACGCCTGCCCCTGAAATCGCGCTGGAGGCGGTGCACGCCATTTTCCCAACTGCAGCCAAATTGGAGGATCCTGTCGTGGCCCATGGGTGGCGCGTGGTCCTGAACAAATCTGGCAACAAGTTGGGGGAAGTGCTTACCTCCGCCCCGGTGACGGACCACATTGTGGGCTACTCGGGCCCCAGCAATATCCTCATCGGACGCGATTCCACCGGCAGCCTGATGGGGGTGCGACTTCTGAGCAGTGGCGACACCCCGAAGCATCTGGCGCTGGTGGAGCAATCGGCCTCCTTCTGGAAACAATGGCAAGACTGGAATCCGGCCAACTCTGCTGCGCCCAAGGTGGATGCGGTCAGCGGGGCCAGCCTTACGAGCAATGCGATTGCCGAGAGTATTATCCTGCGCGTCAGCGGTAACAATATTTCCCTCCGATTCCCTCAACCAGTGACCCTGGCCGAAGCCAAACTTCATTTCCCCCAGGCTGCGACAGTGCTGAGCACCGATCCGAAACTCACCGTGGAGGACGACCGCGGACAGTTGCTCGGCTACTTGCTGCGGACTAGCCCGACGGCGGATAATGTCAGTGGATACTCCGGCCCCACGGAATGCCTGATTTCCCTGGCGGCGGATGGCATCACCGTGCAACTCGTCACCCTGCGCAAGACCTATGACACAGAATCCTATGTGGCGACCGTGGCCGAGGATCCGCATTATCTCAAGCTTTTTGCCGGTCGGACCCTGCAAACGCTGGCGGGCATGGATTTTGATAAAGAGGGCATTGAAGGAGTCAGTGGCAGCACCAAAACGAGTTATGCCATAGCCGAATCGCTGCGGCAACGGGCTGGCACGGTGATTAATACGAAACCCGCCACTAAAGCTTGGTGGCACTGGCAAGGGGTGGACTGGCTGCTGTTGACGATGATAGCCCTAGCCTTGGTGCTTTCGCTTTCGCGACTCCGAGGGAACGCCAAAGTGCGACTGCTGTGGCAGGTAGCGCTGGTGTTGGCGCTGGGCCTCTGGGCCGGCCAACTGATCTCGCTGGCCCTCGTGGCAGGGTGGGCCCAGCACGGCTTCCCCTGGCGCACCGCCCCGGGGTTGTGTCTGCTAGTGGCGGTGGCCATTTTGTTTCCTTGGACCAGTCGGCGGCAAATATACTGCCACCACCTCTGTCCGCACGGGGCTGCGCAGAGCCTGCTGGGGCTGGTCCTCCGTCGGAAATGGACGCTGCCACCACGCTGGCATCGCGGCTTGCAATGGCTGCCGGGACTAATGCTGGTCTCGGCTCTGCTGACGCTGGTGATCGCGGTCCGCGCGGGCAAGAGTTTGGATTTATCCTTGCTGGAACCATTCGACGCTTGGGGCTGGCGTGCGGTTGCTTGGATTCCCATCGCCATTGCTGGGCTGGGCTTGATCGCCTCACTATTTGTGCCCCAGGCCTACTGCCACTATGGATGCCCGACCGGGGCGTTGCTGAAATATGTCCGCAGCCCCGGCGGAACGGATCGCTTCGGCAAGAGCGACTTGCTGGCAGGACTGGTAGCGCTCGCAGTGTTCGCGCTGACGCACACTTGAGCCTAGCCCGCAGTGGTTAAACCTTACCCCGCTTGGAATATCGCGCCATCTCCCGTTCGACTTCACGATTGTCCGCTTTTTTCTTCAAGTCCTCGCGCTTGTCACCTTGATGCTTGCCTCGGCCCACGCCGAGTTCCAGTTTCACTTTGGCACCTTTCCAATACATTTTCAGGGCCACCAGGGTCTGTCCTTTGATTTGGCAGGAACCATAGAGTTTGTTGATTTCCCCCTTATTTAAGAGCAGCTTGCGAATGCGTTTGGCATCATGCTGCTCCCAACTAGCCTTGACGTAAGGCTGAATGTCGCATCCGTAGAGCAGGCACTCGCCATTTTCGATCCGCGCAAAGGCATCGCGCAGGTTGATTTTTCCATCGCGAATGGATTTCACTTCGGTGCCACGCAACACCACGCCGACCTCGAGGCGTTCCACGATTTCATATTCCACCAACGCTTTCTTGTTGGTAGCGATCTCCACCGGCTTCACACCGGCCTTGGCCTTATTGGGGACGGGCTTCGCTGACATAGTTAGATCCTGCTCTGCGGGAGGACATAAGCCGTCACTGTAACCAGTCCGGGTCCGCTTTTGGGGAGCGGCAGCAAACGACTGCCACCAAGTGAATACTAGTCGGCCAGTTGGACCGAGATTTTGCCTTCGATGATTTCGAGGAGTGCCACATCCCCCTGACCCAAGCGGCTGCCATGTGCGGCCACATTAATCAATGGCGCGCGACCTTGGTTCAACTGCCGCACGCGGCGGGAGACCAAATTGATCAACTGCGGAGGATGGGGAATTACTTTGGCGGCACGTTCAATCAGTTCACTTTTCATAAAAATCCTTGGGGTGGGAAAATGGAATAAAATCAGTAATGGGTGAGGACTTTCTGACAGGGGGGCGGCATGAGGCCACCGTATATTCCACCAAAATTGGCGGCAATAGCCCTCGGGGGAAAGTTCTGCGGGCCGACCAAGTAACATTGTTTCCCCAAAGCGCAAGTATTTTCCCCCGGGAAGACTTACTCGGCATGATGATCCACGGTGGTCAAATTTCCTCGTGCAGAGATTACGGCCACGGTGTTTGTTCCAGAAAATTATGTCGATCGCCACCAACCTTGCTGAAGTCCAAGCCGAAATCAACGCTGCCTGCATTCGTGCGCAGCGAAATCCTGCACAAGTGCAACTCCTCGTCGTTTCCAAGACATTCGGGCCATCCGAAATTTCCGAGGCCGCCAAGCACACGCTACCGAGTTTCGGAGAAAGCCGCGTGCAGGAGGCACTGGAGAAAATCCCCCAACTCCCCCGGGACTTTCGCTGGCATTTCATCGGTCACCTGCAATCCAACAAAATCCGTAAAATCCTCCCCTATCTAACTGCCGTTCATAGCGTCGATTCCCTTGCTCTCGCACAGGATCTGAACCGGATCGCCCTCGAATTGCAGTTGCGACCGCAGGTCTACTTACAAGTAAATGTCGCCCGGGACGCAGCGAAATTTGGGTTCAGCCCGGAAGCGATCACCGCTGAATTGCCATCAATGCTGAACTTGCCAGCTCTGGAAATCGTAGGCCTGATGACGATTCCCTTTGCGGTGGAGCATCCAGAGGCGGCACGCCCCCATTTTGCTGCCTTGAGGAAACTCCGGGATGAATTGGAACGCAACTCAGGGAGCAGCCTTCCTGGTCTTAGTATGGGGATGAGTGATGATTTCCCGATCGCTATCGAAGAGGGGGCCACCATGGTCCGCGTGGGGAGCCGGATTTTTGGCCATCGCTGACGCCATGAAAATTCTGCTTTTGTGGTTTCGTTTCGGAAGCTGCGGTCCAGACTGTCTTAGCGCTTTCTGGTGTGGATGGTAGTAATTCTCCGGGTGCTTTGTGCTAAATCGGGGAGATTCTGGCGAAGACCCTGCTCTGTGACAGCTCTCAAATTCAAGAAAATGATTCTAAATTATGAAAAAACTTGCAATCATGTGACAGAGCTGCTATAATTGCTGGTATTCTCACCGAAATCATTATGGAAATTCTGTTCTAGCATCATTTCGGCCGGATTACAGGCCACACGACACCGCCAAGCAGTAATCGCGCGGCCTACCTCAAACCAACTTACAATACCAACGAACCCACCTCCTCTTTATGGCTGAAGACCTACATGAATTAATGACCGTCAAGGAAACCGCAGAATATCTGCGGATACCCTTACCTACGGTCTATTATCTGGTGCAGCGCGGACAACTTCCTGCGGTGCAGATTGGGGGACGCTGGCGCATTAAGCGGAGCCTGTTGGATCGTGATGTGCTCCGCAATGACCAAGCAGGTCAACCAACCGTGCTCGTAGTGGACGATGACCTGCAGTTGCAAAACATCTTCAAGCAATTCCTGAAGAAGGCTGGCTTCGGACGGATTGTGGTCGGCACGGGTGCTGAAGCGATCCAACACGCTGAGAAGCAACGCTTTGACATGGTTTTCCTAGACCTGCAACTTCCGGACGTTCCGGGCGACGAAGTTTATGCTCGGATCAAGGATATGCACCCAGATCTCCCGATCGTGATCATCACTGGTTACCCGGACAGCGAAATCCTCAGCAAAATCCTCCAGAAGGGACCAGTGACGGTAATCAAGAAACCAATCGAACTGGAGCAGCTCAACCGCACGGTGAAGCAGCTTGGCCACAAAGGTATGGATACCATCAGTTAGTAATTGGTTTTCAACAGCTTACGTTAGCTTTTCACAAAACCCTGTGCGCTCCGGTGCACAGGTTTTTTGCTTTTGTCTGGGAAGCAAGTTACCTCTATCCACGACTGCCGTCACGCGGAGCGATGACGGCTACTATCCATAAAGTAGTCATCATCGCTCCGCGTGATGACCGGTGCGATTTCCCTCGCCCCAGAACGTCCTGGAATCACCCACCGCACGCGCCACTGACAGCCAATGGCCCAGCAAGTTCCCATGCCCGGCCGCGCTAGTCTGGCGTGTTCCGAACTCGCATACGCCGGCCCACGACTGCCGTCACGCGGAGCGAGGACCACTTTGGGGATCGTCCAGCAAAGCCATCGCCCGCTCCACGATCCCTTCCAGCGGCCAAAGCCGACCGATCCCCTCGTATCCACAGGCCAGCATTCCCTCCTCGGGGCCAATAAAGTCATGCCCCCACGATCTTAGAGTCGCCACGTTCTGCTGGGTTGCCGGATGCAGCCACATTTTACCATTCATGGCCGGAGCATGGAGAAATTTAGCCTTGGTCGCCAAGGCAATGGCCGTCAGGGCATCGTCCGCCATTCCGTGAGCCAGCTTGGCAAGACAATTCGCAGTAGCGGGAGCGATGAGCACCAAATCCGCCTCGTCCGCCAATTGAATATGACCCGGCCGCCAACTCTCCTTTTCATCATACAATCCGGTCACAACCGGACGTCGGGTTAAGGTTTGCAATGTCAGCGGGGTAATGAACTCCTGGGCATCTTTCGTCATCACGGCAGTCACGATGGCTCCGCGCTTAACCAACAAACTGGCCAAATCCGCTGCTTTATAAGCTGCGATGGAGCCAGTGATTCCCAGCAAGATTTTCATACTTAGGACTTCAAATCCTCGAGCTCTTTTTCCAGCTTCGAAATGATTGCGGAGGCCGTTTTCAGACGGGCTGCTAACACCCGGGAAATGAAGCCATATAAGGCTGCGTAGTAACCAGGATTCTCCTCTTCGGACTTGATCTCACTCAGAAACTTTTGATCAATGACCAGACAGAGGGTGCTGGTCTTGGCGATGACTGATGCAGAGCGCTTATCGTCACTCACCACCGCCAATTCCCCGAAGATTTCACCTGAGGCCTCGATCGTCGCAATGGGTTCGCCCCCTTTGACTACTTCCAGCTTGCCGGTCAGGAGGATGAAGATGCGAGCATCCTCTTGTCCCTCCTTAATGATAGCGTCCCCGGGATCGGCTTGGATAAAGTAGCTGGAATAGAGGATGTCGTTAAGGTGACCGTCCGCAAAATTTGCGAAAAAAGGTATTTTGTCGAGTGGCTCCGGGAGGGTGCCCTCCTCGTGAATGTAGGCGAATTCTTTCATAGGTAATTTTCTGAGCGGACTTAGCACAGGTTGGGCACCAATGGAAAGAGAAATCCCCGGAAAAAAGGAACGAGGCTTGGGAGAACCGACCAAGAAACTCCCAAGCCTCGCGTTTTTGGGGAGCGAACTCCCCGATAGGTGTAAGCTTCCTTGTTTACACCAAATTTGTAACCAACAGGTAAATTGCAGTGACTACAGTCATTCCAGCAGCAACGAGAGTGATGCGCTCTAAACGAGGGCTCTCGCTTTCACTGGGATTTAGGGTAATTGCTTTCATTTCGGGTTGATGTGGTTGAGTGAGTAGAGATTACCGGAATTCTGGTAATTTGCAAATTTATTTTTGATAAATTTTACAATTTAGATTCTCGGTTTTGCGATTTCTTTATCGGATTCACAGTTAAAGCAACCTTGATGCCAATAATTCACTTGGAATACTCAGAGATGAGAGTCATATCTACCTCTCACTTAGTTGCAAATTTAAAATTACCCGTATTTCCACAATTCATGATCGCACTTCCGGCGGATTACCACATGCACACACCGTTATGCAGACACGCGGAAGGAGCCCCAGTGGCTTACGCGCAACAGGCGAAGGCGTTAGGGCTGCCTGAGATCGGTTTTTCAGATCACAGTCCCCTGCCCCAATATTTCGATAACTGGCGGATGCTGGATGAGGAGTTGCCACGTTATTTAGAATGGATTGAAGAAGCTAGGACTACAGTGCCAGAGCTTCCGATCCTCCTGGGGCTTGAGGTGGATTATTTCGAGAGCGGTCGGGAATGGATTGAAACCCTGGCTTCCCGCACCCGGTGGGATTACTTCATCGGCAGCGTTCATTATCTGGGTGACTGGGCGGTGGATGATCCCAGTTTGGTGCACCGCTTTCGGGAGCGGCCCGTGGAGGACATCTGGACCCGTTATTGGCAATTGTTCGCGCAGGCCGCTCGCAGCAAACACTTTGACATCATGGCGCATCCAGACCTGGTCAAGAAGTTCGGTCATCGCCCGGAGGGAGATTTGAAGCGCTTCTATGAACCGGCAGTGCAGGCCGTAGTGGATGCTGGGGTCACGATTGAGATCAACACGGCAGGCCTCTACAAGGACGTGAAGGAAATGTATCCGGCCCGAGAATTTTTGGAATTGGCCGCGCAGGCCAAGGTTCCACTGGTCATTTCCAGCGACGCCCATGCGCCCCAGGACGTGGGGCGGGCTTTTCCTGCCGCAGTCGAACTGGCGAGATCGTGTGGATTTACTGAACTCCAGCGATTCCGTGAAAGAATCAAGCAATCAGTCCCGTTGTAATCGCTTTTATCTCACTGCTTTACCCATACCGCGCCTTGCACTCTGACGGGGCCGGATTATGATGGGCACCTCACGACCTATGAAACAACTCCTCGGGACCATCACGTCCACGCTCCTTCTGGCTCCTTGCCTTCTGGCTCAAGGAAATGCGCCAGCCGCCCCCGTTCCTGCTCCGGCTCCGGTTCCGGTAGTGCCAGCTACTTCTGCGGTTGAGCAGAGCGGCTTGGCGTTCCGTGAAATGTTCGAGAAGGGCGGTCCCACGCTCTACGTCCTGGTCGGTCTCAGCATCATCATGTTCGCCCTCATTGGTTATTTCATTCTCACGATCCGCCGTGGATCCGTGGTGAGCGATAGTTTCATGAAGACCGCGGACGCCCTGATTCGGAAGCAGGACTACTTGGGGCTGCTCGCGGTGTGCAACCGCCGTAGTGAATGCATCGCTCAAATCACCCAAAAAACCTTGGATTTCGCCACCAAAAATCCCACCGCCACCTTCGATGAAGTGCGCGAGGTAACCGAGGCCGAGGGCCAGCGGCAAGCGAGTGCCTTAGTTCAACGGATTACCTACATGGCGGACATCGGCAAGGTGGCTCCTCTGATTGGACTACTGGGCACGGTGTTCGGGATCATCAAACAGTTCGCCCAGATCTCCCAGGAAAAAATGCTCGCAGCTCAGCTGAAATTTGCCGGAGGCGTTTCCGAGGCGCTGCTGAATACCGCAGCGGG
>JANOAV010000150.1:0-89215 GCA_031411295.1 Verrucomicrobiales bacterium
ACGGCAGCGCCGTGACCGTCGGCCAGACCATCACCGCCTACAATCCAGCGCTCCTGACCATTGATCCCAACAGCGGCAGCCTGACCGTGAGCTTCACCTACAGTGCCGTGGATGCCGCCGGAAAAGTCTCCGCCGCCGCCACGGTCCAGATGCCCTTCGCGGCATTGAGCATCGCTGGTAATGCCCTCAATGACGCCAACGGCCTGACCGATTCCATCGTCAACGGCACCGGCACCAATGCCGGAGCCACGCTCTACGCCAACCTCGTCAGCGGCGGACTCGTCGTCGCCAAGACACCCATCGCCGCGGACGGCAGCTACAGCTTCGCCAACGTGAGCGCCAGCACGACCTACACCGTCGTGCTGAGCACCACGGAAGGCACCGTTAGCAACGCCCCGCCCTCCGCCACCCTGCCCAGCGGTTATGTGAACACCGGGGAAAACATCGGCACCGCTGCTGGCAATGACGGGGTCGTCAATGGCGCCCTCACCGTCGCCGTAGCGACCACCTCCATCACACAAGTCAACTTCGGCATCGAGCAACCGCCGACCGCGGATGCCATCACTGCAGCCTCACAAGCCAATCCCGGCGGCACCACCCAGATCACCGTGCCGACCCTCACGGGCAGCGATCCTGAAGATCCAAGCATCACCACGTTTGTCATCAAAACCCTTCCGACCAACGGCACGCTTTATTACGATGGCTCCCCCGCCACCATCGACCAGGAAATCACCGACCCATCACTGCTCACCATCGATCCCAATGACGGCAGCATCACCGTCGCCTTCACCTACAGCGTGGTGGACACTGCCGGAGCCGAATCCTCTCCCGCTACTGTGGAAATGCCCTTCACCGGCTTGAGCATCGCCGGGAATGCCCTCGACGACGCCAACGGCCTGACCGATTCCATCGTCAACGGCACCGGAACCAACGTCGGAGCCACGCTCTACGCCAACCTCGTCAGCGGCGGACTCGTCGTCGCCAAGACACCCATCGCCGCGGACGGCAGCTACAGCTTCGCCAACGTGAGCGCCAACACGACCTACACCGTCGTGCTCAGCACCATCGAAGGCAGTCTCGGCAATGCCCCGCCCTCCGCCTCCCTGCCTCCTGGTTATGTGAACACCGGGGAAAACCTCGGTATTGTCGCTGGCAATGACGGAACAGTCAATGGCATCCTAACGGTCGCGGTGGTCACCACCTCCATCACGCAAGCCAACTTCGGCATCGAACAACCGCCGACCGCTGATCCGCTGAGCGCTGCCGTGCGTCCAAATCTCGGCGGCACCGTCACCTACTCCGTGCCCGCCCTCAGCGGCACTGATGCTGAGGATACCACCTCCGCCACCTTCGTGATCAAAACGTTGCCCACCAATGGCACCCTTTACTACAACGGCACGCCCGTGGCGGCCAACATTCCCATCACCAGCTTCAATCCCGCCCTGCTCACAGTGGATCCGGACGACGGCAGCATCACCGTGAGCTTTACTTACGCCGCCATCGATGCCGCTGGCCAATCTTCTCCGCCTGCCGCCGTCGAGCTGCCATTCGTGGCTGGGAGCTTTGTGATCTCCGGCCAGGTGCGCGATGACTATGACAGCGACGGCCAATTTGAGGATAATGATAATCCCGTGGGTGGGGTGACGATTCGTCTTTACTGGGACACGAACGGCAACGGGCAGCTGGATGCCACGGAACCACTGGTTGCGACCAGCGTTACCAATGCCACTGGACAATATCTCTTCAGCGGCCTGGCGGACGGCAACTACATCGTCGTCGAAACTGATCCACTGGGAGCTACCAGCACAGGGGACATCGTCGGTGATCCCACAGACAACCACATTGCCGTGACCATCAGCGGAGCCAGCAGCACAGGCAACAACTTCCTAGATGCCGTGGATCCCACGGGCTACATCTACAACGCAGCCACCGGCAAGATTGTGCCCGGTGGAACGATCACCGTGAGTGGCCCCGCCCCTGCGAATATCCTCATGAATGGCAACAGCGGCCAATACAGCTTCCTCACCGACGGCACTCCTGGAACCTACACCATCAGCTACACGCCACCGGCGGGCTACATCATTGATCCAACGCGTCCCGTGGCCGGACCATCGTTTGATCCGACCGGCCGCACGCCCGATCCCTACGCCATCGGCTCCGGTGAAAACCCCGCCAACCCCGGCTACCTCCTGGACTACACCGCGGCCACCAACACTTACTACTTCACCTTCGTGCTCGCCCCGGGGGATCCGTTTGTGATCAACAACAACATCCCGCTGGTGCAATCCAAGCCCACGGACTGGGCTGGCTGGCAGTATAAATACGCCCTTGGTGGCCAAAATGGCCCGACGCAAAATCCAGATGGGGACCTCTACGATAACCTCCAAGAGTTTGCGTTCTGCCTCGTTCCCAACAGCGGTGTGAAGCCCCGGTGCCCGTTGGAAATTACGGTGGACCCGAATGGTTTGATCAATGCCGTGGTCACCGCGGTCCATGGATTGTTCGGCACCACCGTCACCTTGGAATACATCTCTGACTTGGCGCTTAGTTCCGCCAATGGCGGTGGCTGGACGCCCGTGACTACCATTACCCCCACTGTTACAAGCAATGGTGATGGCACGGATAAATTGACCTATGCCAATCTCGAAAGCATCCCGGCGCTGGCCAACGGCAAAGGCTTCGTCCGCTTGAAGGTGGATCTTGCCAGTCCCGCCATCACCAGCCGGACGTATGCTGCCGGGTGGACGGACCGGACCATCACTGGAACTTGTGAAACCTACGGCAATCCGTTCCTGGAATGCGAAGTCTTCAGCGGAACCGTGGACAGCAACACTGTTGGTTCCGTCGATGTGACCGCCGCCGTCGGCACCAGTAATTTTGCCAACGCGCTTGGGGTCGGTAAAACCTACTACGTTGAGGTTCTCAGCGGGTCGCTGGCAGGTCATCGCTGGAAAGTCATCGGCGGCAGCACTGCCACCACCATCGAGATCGGCAGTGGCACCAAAGCCCTCACAACCAATGCGCTGGCCGGAGCCAGCGTCATCGTGCGGGAAGCTAAGACCATTGGTGGACTCTTCCCACCAGCGCTCTACCAGGCTGGCAGCACGCCGAACAACTCGGACAAGGTTCTAATCTACGATGCCAACAGCGTTGCCAAATGGAGTGTTTACTACCTGGCCGATATGACCGCCGGTAATATGGGGATTCATTGGGTGAAGCAAGGTGACAACACTCTTGCCAACCAAGATGGGTTGGCACTGGATGCCTGCCAGGGGATCTTCATCCACCATCGCGCTGCGGCCATCAGCACGACCCAAGTCGGCCACGTGCGGCAGAACGCCATGGCCTGCCCACTGAACGCAGGTCAGAATCTGGTTGGTGCAGGTTTCCCGATCGATCAAAGTTACGCGGACCGCGCCATGACTTGGACTGGCACTAACTTCAATGGGTTTGTCGGTGGGCTGGATCCTGTCCGTGCGGATAACGTGCTCTTCTGGAAAGGTGACACCACCCTCAATGCGGAAAACTACACCACCTACTGGTTGGTAAATGCCGGATTCGATCCCTACCGCCGCTGGAGTCTGCAAGGAGACAACGCCCTGAACAGTCAGGATCTGAGCAAAGTCTTCAAGGCCACGCGTGCCAGCTTCTACAAGTCCACCACAGGCAATCCTAACTACGTAGTCCCCACCGGATGGACTCCGTAATGCACGTGTGGTGCTGCAGAACAGGATTGCGTATCGATTACTTGGTCTAAAGCTATCCTCAGTGGGGGATCCAGTCCCTCCTGCCCAAGCCTCTCAGGTGTTAACCTGAGGGGCCTTGGCGTTGATGCTTTCGAACACGATAAGGTTGGGGAAAGCGAATTGACTCCTCCGATTGGGGGGGGCTATTTTGCTGCCCTCGGTTGGTGTCTTCATAACTCTTATCCCAACAGAACCGGCTTCGGATCGTTCTGAAGCCGGTTTGAGGTGCCAAGTGGGTGGCTATCCTTTAATCGTGAATTTTACAGTTTGCGCCAACTTCCCGTTCACTGAAATTTCGAAGCGGTATTTGCCAATCGGCCAACCGTTGTCGGGCTTACTCAGGGAGAAGGCACCTCCTTCGGTCGGGTCTTTGATGGTGACGGAGGCTGACTCGTCGATTTTGGTGTTCTTGGGGGCGGCGTCCCCCACGTCCTCTGCGATCCAGACGCCAGATATTTTGTCACCAGCCTTTAATGCGATGCCGACATAGAATGCCTGGAGTTGCTTCACATCTGGAGTGAAAGAATCGGTTGGAGGGGTATCCTGATCCACGGCAATGGCCGCTTTCAGTAATTTCTTGCCGCCCGGTGGGGAGATGGAAGCGAGGATTTTTTGGAGCTTATCGGCTTCCTCCTTCGGAGTGTCTGCATCGGCTTCGATGAAGAGGACGGCTACTTTTTTATCAGTGCTTATCAGGAGTGCGAAGAAATCGATGGCATGGTCATCTGTTTTATCCAACGCGGAGCCCTTGAAAAGTAACCCGTCCAAGCCGCCAGGATGAGCTTCCTGTGGTTCGCCTTCAAGTTTGATTTTCTTCGCGTGATCCTTCAATAGTTCAACCAGGTCTTTACCCAAGGTCTTAATTTCCTTCTTGGATTCAAGTTCCCAAATGGAGAGGTAAATGTGTTCGTCAGGAGACGTGGCCTCGACAACTTCATCATCGTCCTTCTCAGGCTCCCAATCGTCCGGAATGGTGATACTGAACATCGCTGCGCCCTTGTTGGGAAACTGGAGGGTCTTGGCGGTGGAAGTTAGACTGAAAAACGTTAGGAGGAGGGCGCTAGAGAGGATTAGTTTCATTTTTTGGGGGAGGGTGGAGCTAAGGATGCATTCGCCACCCTTAGACTGGGGCGGTTAAGCGCTTAGCTTTTTAAAGCAAGAAGTTTCCTCGTGGTGATCGAATATGTCTGATTTCGTTGAGCGCGCCGACGATCAACCTTCCATCGGGAACAGCCAAACCGCAGGAACTGGATCCAGCGGGGCTTGGATCGCAGCTTCTGCGGCAACGTGGTGCTCAGGGTGGGACGAGAGGGGGCGTGCCAGAAAAAAGCCCGGCGGAATCAGTGATGATTCCGCCGGGCGGCAGCGATGATTCAGCTCAGGCTGAAATTAGAAACGATAGCGAGCACCTGCCTTCAGGGTCCAATCGCGATCACCTTCGAGGACGGTGGCGGCACCGACGGTGAGGTCGAAGTGGGGAGCCACTTCATAATAGACGTCTCCGAAGATTTCCCAGCGATTGCCGAAGTCGTTGAGGCAAACGAATTTGCCGCCGACGTGGATTTCAGCGCAAGCAAACTTGGCGCGGAGATGCGGGCGGACATACCAGCCCCCGTCGCTTACTTTGTCACCTTGGAACTTGGAGCCTTCCCAGATGCCACCGATATCGGTCGCAAAGTGGAGGCTGGAGTTGATGGGGAGATAGCCACCCACACCGGCCAAGGCACCCCATCCGTCGATGTCGGAACCATCGAAGGAACCGGTGCTCCAGTCGCCTTCGCCAACGAAGTAGAGTTGGTTGATGGGGGAGTATTCCAATTTCACTCCGATCCCATTGGCGTCGTCAAAACCGTTCTGGCTGACGAAGGTGTGGTTCCAGTCAGCTTCGATGCTGCTATAGGAGATTTCTGTGCTACAGCCGGAAGCGGTTGCCATCGCTGGTGGGGTCTTGCCTTTACCGCCGCCGACCATGGAGGTGCCTGCGGAGGCGGATCCTGCGGAGAGGATGGCTACCGCAGTCAATACTGTTAGTTGCTTTGTCATAATTGCTAGTTGATTTGATTTGGTTTGGTTGCTTTGAGTCTGATTTGGTTGGTATCAGGCCGCACGTCTGTCTGAGTAAAACCCAGGCGGAGCATGCTGCCCGTTCTCTTGTAACTCAACGCTTAATCATGAGGCAAGGGAAAATATCGCCCCCGTCCCCGCTCCATTTCCCCGACGCATGGCGAAGACACAAAAAAGCCTCCGTGGTGGAACACGGAGGCTTTCTTTAATTTTTTGTCATTCGAGACAGTCCCGGAGGCTGTCAGGACTTGCTTTAGAAGCTGGCGCGGAGGCCGAGGGAGACGTTGTGGCGGTCATACTCACGGAACGTATTTCCTGAAGCGGTGGTGGTGTAACCATAGCTGGAGGTCAGGGAAATGTTCTTGTAGAGCGCGTAGTTTAGACCAATGCTGACGGAGAAGACATCTTCGTTAAATCCGTTGTCCTCCCCGGCAGAATCACCAAAGGTATCGTGGATGTAATGGAGTCCGGCAGTTGCATCCAACCGGGTGGTCAGACCTTGGGTAGCGGTGACCCCAGTGCGCCAGCTTTCGCGACGCTGGAAGCTACCAATGGAGGAATCTTCAAATCCGTAGCGGACGTAAGCGTTGAAGGTGGTGTGCTTGTCAGCACGATAGCTGAGGTTTCCTTCGAAGTAAGGATTGGTATCGCTGCCGCCGTTGTCGCGCTCCCGGGTCTCCGCACCGACACGGAACGTGCCGAAGGTGCGACGATCGAAGTTGTGATTGAGACCTACAAGATAGTAGTGAGATTTGTAATCACCAAAGCCATTGTCATAGTTAGCCAATGCAAAACGATAGTCAACGGCCACGCTGGTCAGTTTGGAGAGCGCGTAGAGGAACTCATGGTGGAACACATGGGTCATGTAGTTCTCCCCGTCCAGGGAGTCTTCCTGATAGTCCATCCCGGTGAAGGTATAACCCGTGATGGTGGAGAAGGTGCGACTCCAAGCGTGGCTGATGGCGATGTCGTTGTAGAAGTAAAGATACTCCTGGCTGCGACGGGTGGTGCCGGAACCGATGGCGTAGTTGGGCTCGAATTCGTAGGCGACGTAAGCACTGTCAGTCAGCGTGGTCCGCTCACTGAATTTGTGGCGTGCATTGAAGCTGAGACGGGCGGATTGCAGATAATCATCCGTGCCCGGTGCGGGGTCTAAGTAGTAGAATCCGCCGTAAGAGGCGGAAATACCGTAGGAGGTGCGACGATCACCACCGCGGACTTCGGCACCCACACCGGCTTGGATGTAGCCGCTGGAGTGCTCGTCGTCATGACTCAGGTTGGTGTTGGAATCGTAACCCGCACCGACATCCACCGTGACGGTGAATGGGAGTTTGCGCTCGAATTCGTCCCGATTAGGTCGGAGGCTAACGAGGCCCTGACCAAAAGCGGAAGCGCCCATGGAAAGGGTGGTGATGGTGATAAGTGATTTGATGGTGTTCATTGGAAGCGATTTGTAATGCAAATTGGCCAAATTGGAAGGGAAGGGGATTGAGAATTCACCAGAGATTAGAAGAATTTTCTACCCGCCTCTTCTACATTTAGTTAATTAAGAGTGGTCCGGCAAGCAAATTTTGCATTGATTTTTCGAAGTCGAAAGCAGACTGCCGAAGTTTCAAAAGTCGAATTTACAGCAGTTATGATCTGGTGGCAGGGTTGTGGGAAGGTGGGCAGTGGCAGCTCTTGACGATCTTGACCACGGTCTTGTAGATTACTTTGGTCACTGAACCACCGCCGGAGCTGGGGACTGCGAAGTAAATTCCTTGGATGTCCACGGGACGCACCGCCACGTCGTCATCGGAGCGCACGGATGGGATAGAAATGGGCTCTTTACCGATGGTGATGGGCTCCTTGCCTCCGCCTTGGGCGATCGGTTCTTTGCCAGAGGCTTCCTTAGAAATGGGCTCCTTACCTACGCCATCACCTTGACCAAGCACGGTTTGCATGGCGGTCTTAATTTCTTTGGCTGACTCAGGGGAGGCGGCCAGGGCGCATTCACCAATGGTGGAGGCGGACGTTGGAATGGTATTGATGGCCGTGGAGACGATCTCGCCAACCAATTTGCTGTCAGCATGGGATGCAGTAATCGCGCTTTTAATGATGCTACAAGCACAAGCGTCGTTGGCGTTAAGCGCGTCTTCCAAGGACAGAAGCACTCGGGAGGGCTCTTTGGCGATCTCAGCTTCCATGTGGGCGACTACTTCGTCGCATTTCACTTTAGCGGATTTTTCTGCGGCTCCTGCGGGCACGAGGCCAACACAGGCAAGCGCAACAAGGGTGCAAATCATGGTTCGGTTTTTCATACTCAGCTTTTTTTTGGTTGGTGAATAAATTTGGATAAAAGAGCGGGCAGCGGGAATCGAACCCGCATGGCCAGCTTGGAAGGCTGGAACTTTACCACTAAGCTATGCCCGCATGGTAACTTCTCTAGCCTATTCTAATAAAAACTAGAATAAACGCAAGAGAAATTTTGCTTTTATTGACAACTAAGGCCAAATTTTTTCAAAGAACACCTAAAATCGGACCGAAACCGATTGCTAAGACCCTTTAATTTTCAATAATTGACGCAGATTTGATTCTCGAAGTTTCAAAAAGGTTTTTGAAGCAGAAAACTTTCTCAGGCCAAAGTCGAAAACGAAGGACAGTTCATTAAAACGGTAATCAGGCGCTCGGCAACAAGGAATTTGTGGATCGGGCAAATAAATTTTTTGGGAGGGCAAAATTTTACAGTGGAGGGTTGGCGGAGGGTTGGACATCCCCGTTCATCGGTGCTACGGTCAAGGCTCATGAGAATAAATCTATTAGCAATCCTAGGCATGGGACTGGCGCCGCTCAGCATGGGCGCGGAGGAAGCGTCGCCAGCAGTGGATAAATTGGCCGAACAAGTGCGTCCTTCGGTGTTGACGGTGATTAACGCAGGCCGGGAGGGACTGGCGCAGGGACTGGGAACCGGCTTCGTCATTTCTAAAGACGGCTTGGTGGTGACAAATTTACATGTGGTGGGGGAGGCAAGGCCGATTCAGGTCGAACTGCAGGACGGGAGACGGCCGAAGGTGACTGAAGTGGTGGGGTGGTCCCGGAAGGATGATCTGATTGTCTTTCGCATTGATGCACTGGATGTGCCGCCGTTACGGCTGGGTCCAGGAGTGGCCTTAACCCAGGGAGCTGCGGTGGTGGCGATGGGGAATCCCTTGGGCCTGCGTTACAGTGTCGTGAGCGGGGTCGTCTCTGCGGTTCGTGAAGTGGAGGGTCAGGAGTTGATTCAGTTGGCCATGCCAATTGAGAAAGGGAACTCGGGTGGTCCCTTGGTGGATCTGGAGGGGAGGCTGCGGGGGGTGATCAATATGAAATCCGCCGTGACGGATAATCTCGGCTACGCCATTCCCGTGGCCACGTTGCAGGCGATGCTGGCGCATCCGAGTCCGGTGAAAATAGAGCATTGGCTGACGATTGGACGGCTCAATGACAAGCTCTGGAAGCCAATGGACGGCGCTTGGCGGCAGCGGGCTGGCCATATCCTGGCGCAGGGATCCGGAGAGGGTTTCGGCGGTCGCACCTATTGTGTGTCTCAAGCCGAGGTCCCGGAACTTCCCTTCGAGGTGGCGGTAAAAGTGAAGTTTGACGACGTGGGAGGCGCGGCCGGGTTGATCTTCTGCGCGAAGGAGGAGGACACCCACTACGGGTTCTATCCCACCAATGGCCAGCTCAGGTTGACCCGGTTCGAAGGGCCCGAGCTATCCCAATGGTCGATTTTACAGGATGCAGAGAGTAAGGCGTATCGGCCCAAAGAATGGAATCTGCTCAGTGTGCGCGTGGAGGCCGAGGAGATTCACTGTTTCGTCAATGGACAATTGGTGTTCAAGGTGCGCGATGCTTACCTGCGTGGGGGCAAAGTGGGGTTGTGTAAATTTCGCCAAACCGAACCTGAATTCAAAGAGTTCCGATTCGGCAAAGATCTGGTGGCGCCACCGAATGAGGCGGCCCACGCGGAATGGCATCAGGTGTTGGGGGCGCTCGCGAAGGGCGAGACTCCGGCCAGCAGCTCGATTCAATTGTTGAGCAAGGATGTGGCGCTGTCCCATGCGCTGATTGAGCAGGAAACCCAGGCTTTGGCGAAGCGCATGGAGGATCTGCAACGACTGGCCAGCCGGGTGCATGAGGAGTCCATTCTGGCGGCCTTGAAGAAAGTGCTCGCGCCTGAAAAGGACGACGCGATTAATTTGGCGGAAGCGACGCTCCTAATTGCCAAGCTGGATAATCCGGAGTTGGGAGTAAAGGACTATCTGGCGGAGTTGGATCGGATGGGGGCAGAATTTAAAGCCTCGCTGAGCCCGGAGGAGCAAACCTCGCCCTTGCTGGCCACGCGGCGGTTGGTGACTTGGTTATTCGCGGAGCGTGGGTTCCACGGAAGTCAGGATGACTACGAGAGTAAATCAAACAGCTATTTAAATGAGGTGATGGATGATCGCGAGGGTTTGCCGATCTCGCTTTCGGTGCTGTTCTTGGAAATTGCCTGGCGGGCAGGTCTGCCCGTAGCTGGAATTCCGTTGCCCGGGCATTTTGTGGTGCAGCTTCGTCCGCTGGAAGCTCCCGCTTCCGGTCCGTATTTCGATGCGTTCAACCGCGGTCAGGAATTGAATCGAGAGCAAGCGATGGCGTTGGCTGGTTCGGGTGCTGGCAAATTGACTCTCACCGAGGACATCGCGCCAGCGACGAAACGGGAAATTCTGGCCCGCATTTTGCGCAATCTCTTGGGCAGCCAGGGGATGAGCCAGCCTCAGTTGGCCCTGCCTTACCTGAATCTACTGCTGGCGATCAAACCTGGAGATGCCCAAGATCGCCTTACCAGGGCGATCATGTTATTCAAGAATCAACAAACCAAGGAAGCGCGGGCGGATGTCCAGTGGCTATTGGACAAGAGGCCTACCGGCTTTGACTTGGATCGTCTGGAAGCGTGGATGGAACAGCTGCCGGAGTAGATCTGCTGAGGCTTCCTCACTGCATTTGCGTCACCTTCACATGGATGAACCAGCGCTGCATAGTGTCCACGGTGGTGGCGCTGCGCCAGATTTCGGTGGTCGTGCCGTCGTTGTTGTTGGTGCTACTAACTAACACGGCTCCGCCGGTCCAGGCGCTTAGGTCGGTGGAGAACTCGGGCGTGTAAGTGAGATCATCACGCACTATGGGGCGGGTGAAGGTGGCGGTGAGGTAGGTGCCGGCAGTGGGGACGACCGGAGTGGTAAGGGTTGTGAAGCTGCCGATCGGCAGTTGGGTGCCGCTGTCGTTGGGGGTGCTGGCATTTCCGCCGAAGGCATATTCCAAGCGGTTGATGATGCCGTCGTTGTCGTCGTCGGCATCGGCATTGGTGGTGGCTCCGGTGGCAGCAGCCCAAATGGCGTAAGTGTAGGGATCATCTGCGCCTGGAGTGCCGCCAATGGTGTAGCTGGGGCGCCAGTTGGTGGGGATGGCATGATCCGGATTGGTGGCCGGGGAAACTAGCACCACGGTGCGCCCATTGCCGTTGGCTCCGGCGGGCCCCGGATCGGAGGTGGCATAGGTCCAGTCTTTGACGGCGGCACCAGCTCCGTAGCTGAGTTTGATTTGCTCTCCACTATCAGACAGTTTATCCGGCGTGTAAACGCCGGCAATGATGCTAGTGGAAACGGTCGGGTAACGGCTGAGGAACGCGGCTTGATTGCGGACCACGAGTTTGAAGCCGTTGGCGGGAATCGTCATGCTCGCAGGAAAATTGAAGTCCACGCCCTTGGTGAAGCGCGCATCTGTAAGATCGACGGTCAGGTTGGTGATGTTCTTGACTTCGATGAACTCAAAATCGTCCGTGGTATATCCCGCCGTCGTTTCCGCCAGCGTGGCAGGGGATGGCTTGTAGTTGTATTCGGAAATAACTAACGAGTTGGTCAGCACGCTGATGTCCGCCGGAGCCACGATGAACTGGGCGGGCTCCGACCAATAGGAATAACGGCCAGTGGTGTCCTTGTGGCGCACCCGCACGCGATACGTGCTGCCCACGCGGGCATAGGTGGCGGGCACCCGCACGCTGGCAATGCTGGTGGGACTGCTGGTGGCGATGTCTCCTGAATTCCAGACTTGTTCGATTTCGTAAACTCGTGGCTGCGTGGCGTCATAACCAGGAATGCCGGGAGCGGAGATTTCTGCCAGGCGGAATTGCACGGCGGCAATGGCTGCGCCACCGGATGGCGTGCTGAAGTCACCGCTGGTGAAGGTGAGGTTGTTCGCTGGAGCGCCCGGAGAACCGGTGTAAGTGAGGGTGGGCTTGTTGGGAAAGAGCAGGTCAGCATTGACTGCGGTGGGATTCGTCACTGCGTTGAAGTAGCCGCCATAGATGCCTTCCCATTCGAGGTATTTGTAACCATAACCCTTCTGGCGGTAAATATCCGGGTCCGCTCCGGTGCCACTGCCGGTGGTGGCTTTGCGCAGCCACGCGGGAGCAGCGGTGGGATAAGTGCTGGTGGCGTAGTTCGTGAGATATTCCACGATGCCTTCATGGTCGGAGAAGCCATCGCCATCCGGATCATTGAGATTGCGAACCCAAGTGCCCGTCTGGGTGGTGCCGCCCAAGCCGCCACGGGTTCCGTCAAGGAACAACGAACGATAGAACAAGCCCTTGGGATTATTCTGCCCGGTGTTGGCTCCACTACCAGTGGTCTTGGGATGGAGATTCCACATGGCCGCATCCGCATCCGCCCATGTTAAGGGTTGGCCCGCGGGGTTCACCATTTGGGAATATTCATCCAGTAACTGCCCGATCTGACCGCCGTTAGAGTCGGCGTCACTCCCCAGCAGACTCAATACTTCCCGACACCGATTCCGATACTCCAGAGCAATGGCTGGATAGCGCATCATGGCCCGCACCGTCAAGGGAGCGCCTGCGACTGTGATGCCATCCATGGCCCCGCCCCAGTGGTGCGCCGGGATGAACATCATGTCCAAATCATACGGCATTGCGACCCAGCGGTTATCCGATGAACGATGGTAGTAGCGGAAATTATCGCCTGGGCGCACGTCAATGTTTCCGATCAACCGCCCCACGGCCATGAGCGTGTAGAGCGAGTTCAGATCCAAATTATCCCGATACCATTGCTCAGGATTGCCAGTGACCGCACTGGTGCCAAGTTGCGCCCCGTCCCGGAAGGTATTCCAGTCAGATGCGTCCACTGGTTGGGTGGGACCTTGGTTTTTCTTGTCTCCGGCACTGCCTTCAATGGAATAAACATTGCCGCTCGGCAGGTTTCTTTCTTTGATGAAATTATTCTCCATGGGCTCCAAGGATAAATACAAGCCCCAGAAATCGCCCGCATACTGACCATCGCCAGCGGCCGCAAAGGATGCGTCGGTGACACTCGTTCCCGGTGCCCCCACTTCCGTGGCCCCATCGATCACGCGCCAGTGAACATACGTTGTCCGCAGCGCTGGATTCCCCGCCAGATCAAACGCGCGATACGATGCCGCTTCCTCCACTCCAGCCGCTCCCCGATGCACCGTGGCCCATGGCGAGGCGTTAGCATCCAGTGACATGTTATTCCAAGTCTGGTCAAACTTCTTCCCCCAGTTATCCCGCATCTCCAAATTCCGCGCGCGATTGAAGAAAATATTCCATTTATTTTTCCCGGTGTTGTAGGTGGATCCAATGCCGCGGTTCGTGAAGAGGATGTGATCATAGACCACGCCATCATAGACGAGACAGCCATTGAAGCGGACTCCGTTGGAGCCGGCAACATATTGGCAACTGTTCACATCCGTCGCCACCGCCAGCAAATGCCAGGGCGGCAAGGTGCTCAGCAGTTGGGAGGAATACGTCTGGAGCGGCGTGATGGGTGGAGTGAACGCGGTGGAACCGCTCAGAGCAAAGGCGGTGGGCCGCAGTGCGCCTTGCCAGGCCGGAATGCCATTATAGACGAAATAGGCAAAGTTTAACTGCTCATCATCCGCATAAGGCACGGTGATACTGTTATTCAAACCATCCGTGACCACGATCCGATAGCGCACGAGGCGACGATGCGTTTGCACCGCAGGGGGCACGGTGCAGGTAAAGAGCGAATCGCCCGCCACGGCATCCCCATTGATGCCGGTGTCATTCATGATTAGGTTCGTCCAACTCGTGGTATAAGCGGCGTCCGTCTTGCGGATGAAATTTCCCGGATCCACCGTCTGGTATTGCAGCGTGACACTACCCACACCATCGGGATCGGTCACGCGAGCCGTTATCACCACGGCATCATTGGCCTTCGGTGCATTGGGTAAATGCTGCACGTCCCGAATCGCGGGCGGAGCCGCTGAGGCCGTGGTCAACGCTGGTGGAGTGGCGTTGATGCTTGGGGTGGAAATGGGATACCCAAAGTTAACGGCACCCGGTGTCACGATGGCCGCGCGCCACGAAGCCCCCAGAGTGTTATCCAAATTAGGATGCTGAAGCGAAGTCGAGAGCGAGGTGAGGTGCGTTTGCGCGGTCGTGGGAAACGTTTGCCCCTTGGATCCCGTTGGCCAAGGGAAACCCGCCTTGTAGTCCACGCTGTCCACGAGGAGACCGCCCGGATTATACAACGTAATCGTGCCGGAACCATTGCTGAGGCTATGGTCCGGTGGACTGGTGCTAACGACTCCGTTGCGCGCCCACGGTCCCACCCGTTTGCCGACGGGGCAAATGGTGCCGTAAGCCGCATCAAACGCCGCAGGGCTCAAGACCACCACCAGATAATCTCCGGCGCCAATGCTGACACTGCCGAAGTTGTAAATCAGGGTGCCGCCGATGCGCCATCCGCTCAGATTAATCGGGCTGGCAGTAGGATTGTAAATTTCCACGTATTCCGTCCAGTAAGTGGCGTTGATCGGATCGAAGAAAATTTCATTGATGATGAGATTGGAAGCCACGTCGGTGGCTGGTGTAGTGAAGGAGAGCGTAGAGCCCGCCCAGTCAGAGCCTGCGCTGTTTTGCGCGAAGGCGCGGAAATAATAAGTCGTGTTGGGGGTGAGCCCTGTCAGCACGCGTTCGAAATTTCCAGAGTCAATGCCGACCGTGGTGACATTCGTCCAACTGGCAGCCACCGTGCCGCCATCCGTGGTTCCCCAATAGAATCTCACAGTGGGAGCCTCATCACCTGTGCTCGTGACTTCCCCCCGCAGATCCGCGATGGTGCTGGTGACGTTGGTCGCATCTCTCGTGGCGACTTTTGGCTTCGTGATGACATCGGTGGTGAAGGTCAGGGTGGCACCCCAACCCGTGCCAGCCCCATTGGTGGCCGCTGCGCGGAAATAATAGACCGTGCCAGCAGTTAGCCCCGTCAGATCCACCGACGTTTTCCCCGCCTGCAAGCCCACGCTCACATTGCTGGTCCAGTTGGCGGGCACGCCGAGTCCGTCAGTAGTGCCATAGTAAAATTTCACGGTCGGGGCGTCGTTGCCCGTCGCAGTGACATTGCCATTTAAGGTCACGGACGTTAGATCCACGTTGGTTGCTGCTGCCGTGGTAATGGCAGGCAAGGAAGCCGCCGCCGTCGTGAAGGTCCCGGAAGCCGGAGCCCAACCCGTGCCGCCCACACCCGTGCCGCTGGCGCGGAAAAAATACAGTTGGTTTGCCAGCAAGCCCGTCACCACGCGGCTGAACGCAGCCGTTTGCTGACCGAAGTCAATCGAGTTAGCCCAGTTGGCCACCGTGGTGCCCCCGTCAGTGACGCCATAATAAATTTTCGTAACTGGCGTGACCCCACCCGTGGACACCACATTGCCGCCGAGCTTCGCTGACGAAGCACCGATTTGTGTGGGAGTCAGATTTGCCATCGTGGGCGGCAGCACCAACGTGGTAAATGTCTGTGCGGGCGCGGACCAAGTGGTGCCCGTGGCATTCACCGCTCTAACGCGATAGAAGTAGGGCGTGTTGGCCACCAGTCCCGTGATATTATTGCTAAATGTGCCCGTCTGCGTGCCTGCTACCGTAAAGTTACCACTGCCTGTGCCCGTCCACTTTGTCGTGTCGGAACCACCGTCCGTCGGTCCCCAGAAGAACGTTACGGTGGGGGCAGCAGAGCCTACTTGAGTCACCTGGCCGTTGATGGTAGCGGTGGTGGAAGCTAGGTTGGTGGCTGCAGGAGTGATCACGCCGGGCAGATTGGGATCCATAGCCAAGGTCTCCAGACGCACATTGTCGAAATGAGACCGCCCCGTGCCACGGCATTGCAACATGACGCGGATATTTTTCCCCACCGCAGGAGAACCCGGTGGGATATAGACAATAGCCGGATTCACTGCGTCGGCAAAGGTTCCGGCCGTAACCACCGGAGCCACAGTGACGTTCTGGGATTTCACATCGTAAATATTTCCCAGCGTATCTTGAATCGCATACTGGGAACTGTTAGCCGCGTTCGTCTGCCCGGTGCGGTTCCCTAACGCCACCCGCAGGCGATACCCCTTGCCCGCTTGGAAGGTGTGCGGGGTGTTTTGCCAGACATCATAGGGCGGAACTTGAGTCATCAGGTATTGGCGATTATTCCCCACTCCCGGGGTGGTGGCGAAGAGCGTGGCTGCGGAATACTCACAAGCTCCATTGCCATTCCCGTAGCCCCCGGACTCCAGCCAGGAGCCGCCCAGATTGTTGGACCAACTGGTGCCGGTAGTGCCCATGGCTGGATCTTCAAAACTGAAATTCTGGATTTCCAAATTCCCTCCCGTGGAAAATTTTCCAGTGGTGTTAGACCACGTCGTGCCCGTGGTATTGGTGGCCCTGATGCGATAATAATAGAAGCTAGCCGCTGTCAACCCCGTGACATTGGCGGAGAAGGCCCCGGTTGGGGTGCCTGCGACCACCACATTACTGAGCCACTTGGTCGTGTCGGTATTGCCATCCTGCAGGCCGTAGTAAATGGTCACGGTGGGGGCGTTGGAACCCACTTGGGTGACGGTGCCGTTTAAAGTGGCAGTGCTGGCGGTTTCCAGCGTGGGACCAGTCGAAATAACGCCGGGCAGATTCGCGTTCATCGGGGAGGCATCCAGCCGAATGTTATCGAAATGAGAGCGCGCGTTTGCCAATAGCGTAGCTCCAATCTGTCCCCGTGCCTTCAATAGCACCCTGATATTTTTTCCCACCAAAGCAGATCCCGTGGGCACATGCACCACGACTGCGGGACCGTCGGCAAAGGTATTCACCGTGATGGTCGAGGCATTGACTCCCGCGGAATCCAAGTAATCCCCAGTGGTGGCATCCGCCAATCCATAGACCGAAAGGTTGTTCGCGTTCGTCCAGGTGGAGCGATTTCCAATCGCCACCGTCAGGGTGTAAGTATTCCCCGCCGCAAACGTGGTTGGCAGATCCTGCCACACATCATACATCAGGTTCATCCCCAGATACTGCCGATTGTTGCCCTCGCCCGGAGTGTTGGCCGCCGTCACGGTGGAAACATTTTCGATAAACGTCTGGCCATTATTTCCCAGCACGCCGGTCCAGTTGTAATTGCTGATAGCATTATCGGCCACATTGAGCGCCAGGTTCGGCGTTTCAAAGCTGAAATTTGGCACCGTAACGGGGGCCGCGAGCACGTGAAATGCGGATGCCATGACGGCAGCCGAAATCAACGCCTTTGAGGAAAGGATGATTTTCATGAGAATGCTAGGGGACTGAATTGACGAACGCGGGAAGAGGCGAGAGCAATGGGGTATTACTCAAGGCCCAGAGCGGTTGTAACAAAATGGGAGCCAAGGGGCAAGATTAATTTTGTCGTGGTCTTAATGTCGAACTCCGGATGGAGACCGTTTGGCTTTCATCTGCGGCAGGCCGAATTTGGAAAGGTTGTCCTGACAGCGCTTTAACCTCAAAAAACGGGTTGAGAAGCTCACCAACTTTGTAAGAGTAGAGACGGCTGATTTTATTATTATGGACCGACCACTTTCTTCACCTAACGAAGGTAACCAACAGGCACTGCCGGATGCTAAGCAATGGGCGGAGATTTATCAGGAGTTCACCTGGGGGGAAGTGGTGTCGGCAGTGGGGGATGAAGTCTTGTATCGCGCCACCTTTGGCCCGCAGGCCCAGCCCTGTCTGCTGCTGCCATTACGGAGCGAGACCTTTCCCACCCCGGCCGATTTAGACAGGTTCGCCCACGGGATGGCGGCAATTCAGCAACTAAGCGCTCCGGCGTTGTTAAACATTCTGGGCGTGGGGATTCGTGCTGGCACAGCCTGTGTTTGTTATGATAACTTTGCGGGAACGCCCCTTTTGAACCTGATCCCCAAGCGCCCGAAAGCACCCGTCTCAGTTAAGTTGTTGGCTGCGGTGGGGCTGGGATTGCATACCGCTCATTTGCAAGGCTTTGCCCATTGGGATCTCAATCCGGCGTGGATCCTTGTCGGAGAGCAAGGCGAGGCCAGGCTTGTCGGCCTGGGGGTTACGCCACTGATCTATCCCACGAAGCGTCTGTTCTATGAAGCTTGCCTGCGTCGGCCCGCTGCGCTTCGCGCCTATGTAGCCCCAGAGCAGTTGAAAGCGGAAGCGGAGATTCCAGTCTCTGCCCGCACGGATATTTACTCCCTGGGTGCCATCGCCTATCATTTGCTCACCGGGGTTCCGCTGGGAGGCTACGTGGTCCTGCCTAGCAGTAACCGGGAAGTCGGCACCTTTACAGACAACGTTGTCTTTACCGCCACCCTGGCTGATCCCAATGCCCGACAAGCCACTGCGGAGATCTTCGCAAACAATCTCTGCCTGATCGGTGGAGGGGTGGATAACTCCCATTACTCACTCACTGATCCCGCGGAGGCCCAACGCGTCCAACAAGCCCGCAAGGAGCGCCAGCGCAATCTGGTCTTGGCCGGCTTGGCTTTGATTGCCGGGGTGGGGGCGATGGCTTACAAGCTCTACAAATCGAACGCTGAGGAAGCGAATGCTAGTCCTGTGGCGGAAACCGCCGCTGGCAAATCGGGTTCCCCGACAGCGCAACTTAAAAGCCTGGTGTCTAAGGAGAGCAAGGAGGAGGCGATGGCGGTGATTAGTGTGCTCCTGCAGAAGGTGGTCGCTGCGAATTGGTCAAAAGAGAAGACCGAGGAGCTGGAGGAAATGAGCCCGGTCGCGATACAACTCGGGCAGGAGGAAGTGCTGCTGGCCAAGACCACACAGCTCCTCAGCGAACTTCCGCCAGATTCCCCCGACTTAGAGCGAGTTGGGCGACTGGTGAGTCTCCTCACTGAAGGCACCAAGAACCACCACGAGGCGCTGAATGCAGCCAGGAGATATCGCGAAGGTGGGCAGAAGGATCTGGCCCGGGCGGAATTAGCTCGGGCGCAGGCATTCCTGCCGGATAATCCCAAGACGTTGGCAGAGTTCCGATTGCTCAACGATAGCTGCCTCCCCAGCCTGACGACCGCTCTCTCCCAAGCGAAATTGCCCGGTGGTGCCCCGGTGCAATTTGCGGTCAGGGAGCGGGGATTGGAACTACAGGTTGATCTTGCGAATAATCTTGAGCTAAAAGACCTTGGTTTCCTCAAGGGCCATCCGATCACTCATTTGGATATCAGCAATACCGCAGTTAGTGATCTGGAGCCCTTGTCGAATCTGCCTCTGCACGTCCTCCATTTGGACGATACGCAGGTTCAGGACTTAAGACCGCTCCGTAGCCTGAGCCTGCGGATGCTGAGTGCCGAAGGGAATGAGATTCTGCAAAAAGGCTTGGTTACCAAGAGTATCTTTCTGACCAATTATCGGATCGGGTTGCCTTACGACAAATCCCTGAGCAAGACAGACCGGGCCCAGGTGAACCGGGCGTGGACGAATCATCTCGGGATGAGATTCTCCCCTCTCCAGGGCAGCACCACCATCTTGTTTGGTGATTGGGAAACCCGCCAAGGCGATTTTGATACCTTTGCACAAGAGACAAAATTTACTGCCACCCCGGGTATGACCTGCCGGAATGAGGCAGGTGAATGGAAAAGTCAGCCGTTCTCCTGGTCGAATCCGCCAGGTGAACAAAGTGTCGTGGATCCAGTCATTGGGGTGAACTTTGCGGAGGCTACCCGATTTTGTGATTGGCTGACCAAGCAGGCGATCGAAAAAGACCAGATCCCAAAGACCGCCAGATTCCGGCTCCCCACTAGCAAGGAATGGAGCCAAGCCACCGGGTTACTCCCTGAATCACCCGACGAAAAAAAATCCCTCTACCCGTGGGGCAATGATTGGCCACCGCTCGCCACTGCGGGGAATTATCCAACCATCACGCCGTCCGGTGGCCCGGCTCCGGCCAAACGGAAATTCCCGTTCACGAGCCCCGCTGGCCGCTTCCGCAACCTCTGCCCGCATCGGGACATGGGTGGCAACGTGCGCGAGTGGTGCGTTGGTGCCGACAACAAGCCCGTCCTGCGGGATGCCTCCTGCCAGTTGGATGCCAGAGATTTCCCCAAAATCGAAGACGCTCTAAAGCTCGATGCTGAGACCTCCCTGCCAGCCGATGCGAGAGACTCCACCGTAGGCTTCCGCATCGTGCTAGACTTCGGCCAACTCTGAGCAATCCCGAATGTGGAGCAGTCCGCTGGACTGCTCGCCCCCGCGATTCGGAGCATGAAATTAGGACCGCTAGGACCGCTAGGACCGTCGGCCCCGTCTAAGAGTTATACATTGACCGAATCCGGTGGTGATAGCATATTGTTGCCTCATGGAATTGTCTAAATGGAAAAAGTATCGAGTCTTTGGAAGTAAGGTTGTTTGCACAATGGCGATGCTCTTGGCCCTACTGCAGCAACGAACGATGGCGTCGATTACTCCAACGGGTGCAGATCGTGTAGTCACCATCAATGAAGATTCCTCTTACACCTTCGCTCTTAGCGACTGGGGGTTTTCGGACGCTGGGGATACTCCGCCCAATGCCTTTACTCGGGTCTATATCGAATTCCCCCCAACGGCTGGGAAATTGGTGGGAGGTGGGCTCGTGGATCCTATGCCGGTAACTCACGGAACTTTTGTAGAAGTTTTCCCAGCGGCTGGCAGAGTCTGGACGCGCCGCGATTCTGCGCGAGACTGGAACGCGGTGGCTTCCTCCGGGGATGGTTCCAAATTAGTCGCCACGGTCCGGGGTGGGCAAATTTATACTTCAGCAGATTCCGGCGTGTCTTGGAATGCCCATGAATCCAACCGGAATTGGCAAGCCGTCGCCTCCTCTGCGGATGGGCTGAAGGTTGCTGCGGTGGTGGGTGGTGATTCCAACTTGGGACAGGTTTATTTGTCAGCAGATGCAGGTTTGACTTGGACCCCAAGTGCAACGGCTCGCAATTGGCAGGCGATTGCTTCCTCTGCAGATGGCACCAAGCTCGTAGCCGTCGCGGACATGATTTACACATCGATTGATTCAGGGAGCACTTGGACAGCCCGTGAAACGGCACGCAACTGGCGGACCGTGACCTCATCTGCAGACGGGATGCGCCTCGTAGCTGGGGTTGATTCAGGCACGCTCTATCTGTCCAGCGATGGAGGGCAGACTTGGGTGCCTGGGGAGACAACTGATTCCTGGATATCAATCGCATCCTCTTCTGATGGGACTGTCATTCTGGCATCCAGCACTAACTATGTATACGTTTCGCACGACGCGGGTCTTACTTGGGAGAAGTCGGATCTGGGCAGAATGGATTTGAGGCTGGCGTGCTCTGCTGATGGTCGGAAAAAGTTCGCCCTATCTAGTTCGTGGGGCATGCTCGCATCTGTTGATGACCATGGCTGGTTCCAACGATCTTCTGGCGTCGGGAGCTATATTGCCTGTTCACTTGACGGGGAAAGATTGGTGGCGGCTGGCGCAGCCACAATCAACACTTCGGTGACATCCGTCCCTATTCTCCGCTATACACCCGCTCCGGATGCAAACGGGAGCTCCTATGCAAAATTCTGCTTTCAGGTAGAGGATGATGGGGATTGGGGATCCCGGCTGGAGCCCGGACTCCACACCATGACGATCAATGTGCTGGCTGTGGACGATGATCCTCCCGCGCTCGTTCATTTTATGCAGGATCAGGTGGCCGCACGGGGTGCGCCCTTTTCTTACCAAGTTCCAGCGGATACCCTGGTGGATCCAGATGCAGGAACGGTCCTCAGCTACACTGCCTCCCTGCACGACGGAGGCCCGCTCCCTCCTTGGCTTAACTTCCATCCTGGCACGCGCACCTTTAGCGGCACTCCAACTATAGAAATGGGAGGACCAGTGGCCGTAAAGGTCACTGCTACTGACAATGGAACTCCGCAGCGATCAGGGAGCACACTCTTCAACATCATGATTCCCTCGACTGCCCCGACAGGCACGGACGGGAGTGCCACACTGAATGAGGATACGGCCTACCGCATCGACCCTTCGGACTTTGGCTTTTCGGACCCTGCGGATTCACCGCCCAACCGTTTCACCCGGTTGAAGATCACGTCCCTGCCCATCAATGGAACGCTTTGGATGGATGGTCACCCGGTCTCCGCGGGCGCTGTGGTCTCGATGATACCAAGTTTCTCTGGAACGTGGGACCACAGTGCTGCACACTCAAGCGTGGGCGACGTGTTCCTCTCCACGGACGGCAGCAAAATTCTAACTACGGCGGACTCCCGCATCATCGCCTCTGATAATTTCGGAACAACGTGGACCCCGCTTTATAATGCTCCCCCCTATACCTTTTCCATGGTTGCCTCCGCCGACGCTTCCAAGCTCGCAGCCACAAACTACTCTGGACTGTTCACCTCAACTGACGGCGGTTTAACCTGGGTGCCTCGTCGTAGTGACTTGTCATTCCGCAGCCTCGCATCTTCGGCGGATGGTTCGAAGCTAATGGGGACGACTGTGGGGAAAACGCCGTATTTCTACCGTTCGGTTGATTCGGGATTGTCTTGGTCCTCAGCCGAAGCTCCAGCTGATTGTGCGCACATGGTCTGTTCCGCAGATGGTCAGCGCCTGCTCTGCACGAGTTCTTTTGCGGATATGATGAGCCATTCGGCAGATGGTGGCTTAAGCTGGAACAGACGCGGGATCGGGCTGACATGGTCCGCTGTGGCGACCTCCGCAGATGGCTCCTTTCTCGTAGCCATCGCCTTGGGAGACGGAAGCATTTGGACCTCAACTAACTTTGGCGAGTCCTGGACTCAAAGGAACGCCAGCGTCAGGTTCGATGATGTAACCGTCTCGGCGGATGGCCGCACAATTGCGGCCATTGGATGGAACAAGGTCTTCATCTCCCAGGATTCAGGGCAAACTTGGACGCCCACCTATCAGGCCGATAGGGCATGGGACCATATCAAAATTTCAGCGGACGGCTCGACTCTCTGCGCAGTGCAAGCAGATGGTTATCTCAGGGTAGCCAACGCTCCGCTACCAAACCTCATCTACATCCCTGGCCCCAACACCTACGGCACAGCCTATGACAGCTTCACCTTTCAGGTCATCGACGATGGACTGGGAAGCAACATCGATCCGACGCCGAAAACCTTTGTCCTGAATGTCAATTCAGTGAACGACGCCCCGATCCTTACCTTACAACCCATTCCTCCAAAGGGGATCGAACACACGCCTTATGTTTATCAAATCCCTGCCACAACCTTCGTCGATCCGGACGGGGATGTTCTCAGCTATTCCGCTTCTGGATTGCCTTCCTGGCTTAATTTTGACCCGACGACACGCACGCTCAGTGGCACTCCGCCAGATGCACGTTCAATATCAGTAATTATCACCGCCAGCGATGCTGGTTCGCCTCCATTGCAGGAGTCCGTGCTCGTCAGGCTGGTGAGCACGAATGTGGACGATCCCCCTGATGGCACCGATGCCACGCTCTACATGCATTTGGGCCAGGGCTACAACTTCCACCCTGCCGACTTCGGATTCACGGATCCGCTCGATTTGGTAAACAATAATTTTAGCCGAGTGCGCATCGCCACGTTGCCCGCAACGGGGACACTTTCCCTTGATGGCAGTCCAGTGACTATTGGCAGTTACTATGCTTTGCCCAGAGCTTTGGGTGAGGTATGGACTCCGCGAGAAAGCAGCCGCACGTGGAAGGCGGTTGCTCTATCTGCAGATGGTTTGAAAATTTTAGCAGCGGCTGCGAATAGTCGGCTGCTGACCTCGGTGGATGGCGGCGCGAGCTGGACGGCGCGGGAAAGCATTCGAAACTGGCAAGCAGTCGCTTCCTCCTCAGATGGTGCCACCTTGGCCGCTGCGGACTCCAGTCGGATCTACATCTCGACCGATGCTGGAGTCACTTGGACCGCGAGCGGGCCAGTGAAATCGTGGACCGCCTTGGCATGCTCTACCAATGGAGATAAACTCGTGGCCGTAGGCACCAACAGCCAAATCTACACTTCTACAAATTTCGGCGGCACTTGGACTGCGCGCGGGACCAGTCAAACTTGGTCCTCGGTGGCCTCCTCTGCAGATGGCACGCAATTGGTCGCTGCGGTATATAACGGGCAGATTTATGTTTCTTCGGACTCGGGTGTTGCATGGACGATTCGATCCCCCTCCATCTCGGCACTTAAGAACATTTCCTGGATCTCCATCACCTCTTCTGCCGACGGCCAAAAATTAGCGTTGATGAGCGATTACAACGAATTTTACACTTCGACCAACGCCGGGATTAACTGGGTTCCGAGGAGTCAATCTCGAATCAAATGCCTCGCATGTTCGGCCGATGGCAATAGGTTGGTGGCCTTTCCCTTGAATGGTAGGATCGGCATTTCCGACAACCAAGGGGGCACTTGGCGATTCGCTGTAGGTTCTCAGAGCTGGGTTAGTGGAGGTATTTCCTCGGACGGCAACACGATCATGGGAGGGACCAATGGAGGCAGACTTTATACCAGTAAAACAATTCCAGCACACACTCTGGCCTATTCTCCCGTGGGGCCACCTGTGGGCACCAATTCCGTGAGCTTTGATTTCCAAGTGGAGGATGATGGGGAACCGGGATCCAACTTAGATATCACCCCCAATACCCTCACGCTGAATCTGTCGACGCCGTTTGAAACTTGGGCGCTTGCAAATGGACTGCCCACCAATCCCAACGCCGAGACGGGTGGAAACCTATTGCGCTTTGCCTTTGGCCTACCCGCGGTGGGAGCCACAGGCGGGACCATCTCGATCAATAACGGGATCATAACCCAATACGGACCGCCTACAGTGCAGGTGCCAGACCCCGAGCAAGGGCTGCCATTTCGCGCGCTCTTTGGCCGAAGGAAACAATCTGGACTGATTTACACCGTCCAATTCAGCGCAAACCTTACAACCTGGCAAGCCAGCCAGAACGCCCCGACCATCCTAGCGGATGATGGAACTATCGAGGCTTGTGCGGTCGCTTTCCCCTCGACACTAGCACCAACTTCGTCCGCCCACCCCAACTTCTTTCGCATCGTCGTCAATGCGCCATAAGTTCCCTATTCGAAACCCTCAACGGATCAGCCTCGGCTGCAAGCCGCTTGAGGGGAGATCCAAGGAGCGACATTGACGACAAATTCCACGTCGATGAGGGGAACCCATTTCCCGGGATAAACCCATGGATGCAAAAGCGCTGGCCGGATGTGCATAACGCGTTGAACACATATGTGAAGCCATCGCCGGCAGAAGTAGCCAGAATACATCCATCATCCCACTGCTACCTAAGAGGAACAAAATTCAGATCACCAACTCACTAAGCACCTTTCCCTCATCCGTCGGTCCGATGAGTCGGTTATCTAGGCCTTGCCATGGGAAACTGAAGCGATATGGATCCAGCCCTAGCACGTGCTGAATCGTGGCTTGCAGGCTGCGGATGCTGACGGGTTTATCCACCGGATAATAACCGAACTCATCCGTCTGGCCATACGATAGTCCGCCTTTGATACCGCCGCCGGCCATCCACATGCTGAATGCGTGAGGATGGTGATCGCGTCCGATGAAGCCTTTCTTCAACTCCGTGTTCACATTGTTCTGCATCATCGGCGTGCGGCCGAATTCCCCGCCCCAGACGATTAATGTTTCGCTCAACAAACCCGTGCGCTCCAAGTCCGTGAGCAGTGCAGCGATGGCCTTGTCCGTTTGCTGACATTTGATGGGCAAGGTTTCATCAATGCTTTCCCCAGGCGAGGATCCGTGGTGATCCCAGCCCCAATCATAAAGTTGCACGAAACGCACCCCGTTCTCTAACAGACGTCGCGCCAGCAGGCAGTTGTTGGCAAAGGTCGGGTCATCGCCCTTGTAGAGCGCGCGTGGATCATCAGCGGACTCGGACTTGGAAACAAAGCCTGGCTTGGCTCCGTAGAGGTCCAGCACGTGTTGTGGCTCCTTGGAAATATCCATCACTTCCGGCACCGACATCTGCATCCGGTAGGCCAGTTCATACTGCGCAATGCGCGTGATTGTCTCCGGATCTGCACTGCGTTCGTGTTCCGCCTGATTCATTTCCGCCAGTGTGTCTAACATCCGACGACGCAGGCTGCGATCCATCCCCGCTGGATCGCCCAGATACAGCACCGGATCACCCTTGGTGCGGCACTGCACGCCTTGATAAACGCTGGGCAGAAAGCCCGAACCCCAGAGCGATTTCCCCGCATCCGGCGTCTTTCCACCAGAGAGCAGGACCACGAAACCCGGCAGGTTTTCGTTCATGCTCCCGAGTCCATAAGTCACCCAGGACCCAAGCGACGGATTGCCCAACCGTGGCGTGCCCGTGTGCACGAAGAGTTGTGCCGGCGCATGATTGAACTGATCCGTGTGCACCGTCCGCAGCACGCTGAATTTATCGGCCACCGTGCTTAGATTTGGCAGCAGTTCACTGATCCACTGAGCGCTCTGGCCATGTTGTTTGAATGAAAACTGTCCGGCTAGGATCTTCGGCACGCCTTTGATGAAAGCGAAGCGCTTCCCTTCCAGAAAGGAAGCGGGAGCGTCCTTCATGTGCAGCTTCATGAGGTCCGGCTTGTTTTCAAACAGCTCCAACTGCGAGGGGGATCCCGCCATGTGCAGGTAAATCACCCGCTTCGCCTTGGCCGGAATCATGGTGGGCTTCGGTGCCAACGGATTCACCGCACCGACCGCCTTGCTTTCCCCTTGCAGCAGGGATTGCAGCGCCAATGCGCCGACGCCCAAGCCGCTGGATTTGAAGAAATGCCGCCGCGTTTGCTGGCGCGCGCGGGTTAGGAAAAGATCGTTTAGCTCGTTCATGGCTTAGTTACGGGAAAGGAATTCATCTAGGTTAAGAATAGCATTGGCGGTCACGATCCACGCTGCGAACGATACTTCCGAACAACCTTGCGGCGTTTGTCCGCGCACGGTTTTCAGGAGATCGGAGGCTTGCGCTGGGGTTGCGGTAAACTTTGCTAGCGCATCCTGCTGAAGTTTCAGCAGAGGATCGATTTCATGCTCGTGCAGCCGTCGAATCAACGCCAGGCGCAATCCGCGTGCCGCCCGCGTGGGATCATCGGGACCTGCCTCGATCATGCGTTTCGCCAAAGCCGCTGCCGCCTCCAAATAAACGGGATCATTCAACACCACGAGCGCCTGCAGTGGTGTGTTCGTGCGGATGCGGCGGATCTGACAAACTTCACCACTGCCACCATCGAACGTGGTCATGGTGGGATAAGGCGTAGTGCGTTTCAAATAAGTGTAGAGCCCCCGTCGATACCGATCCTCCCCTTCTGCATCCACCCACTTCAGTCCATTGTAGGTTGAACGCCACAAGCCCGCTGGCTGCGGCGGCATCACGGGTGGGCCGGTCATTTTCAAGGATAGAAGGCCGGAGACCGCCAGCGCTTGATCGCGAATCGCTTCTGCGCCTAACCGGAATCGCGCCCCGCGAGACTGGAGGAAATTTCGCGGATCCGCCTTGGCTAAAGTGGAATCTGATTCGGACGCCTGCCGATACGTTTCGCTCAGCACGATGCTGCGCAGCAAGTGTTTCGTCGACCAACCCCCATCACGATACTCCGCCGCCAACCAATCCAGCAACGCGGGATTCGCAGGCGGCAGGCCTAACGCCCCGAAGTCTTCCTCCGTTTCCACAATCCCAACCCCGCACAATCGCGCCCAAATGCGGTTCGCCCAGACGCGCGGAGTCAGCGGATTTTCCTTGCTCGTCAACCAATGTGCCAGCCCCAGGCGATTCGCTTTCTCACTCGCTGGCAGCGGATGGAAAGCTACGGGCACAGCCGCTACCACTGGGTCTCCCTGGTCCAGGAAATTTCCCCGCTTGTGAATTTTGGTCACCCGTTGCTTTCCTTCACCTAACTCACGCAGCACTGGCAACTTTGGTTGCGAGTCGTTCCACTGCTTCAACTCCTTCTTGAGGGACGCTACGGACGCCCGTGCTTGCACCAACTCTGGTGCAGTCGCTGGTTCTTTACCTTCGCTCGTCATGCTAATGCGGAAGCGCTGCATCGTCAGTTGCTGACCGTATTGTTGGGAGAGCTGGACATTAATTTCTGTCGGCTGGGTAATTGTCAGCGGCATTGCGAAATCAAACGTCGCCACATGGCGGTCATGGAAACGCGGACTGATAGCCCAACCAGTTTCCAGCTTGCCATCAATCGCCCCTGTAACCGGCCAGCCACCTTGCGCATAATCCGCCTGCGGATGCTGCAACGTGGCACGGGCTTCCAGCCCGTCAGCCTGAGGACGCCCCTTGTCACCCAAGCGCTTAGCCTCCTCTAAAGCTCCACGGCTAGCGGCCTGGAAGCCCACGCCACTTACAGTCAACTCAGAGATCACAAAGTTAGGATCAGCGGCATTGCGTCCCACTTTCCCTTTCTCCGGCAAGGCCTCCAAACGAAGCTTCTGCCAAGTGCCCGCAGGCAGCGTGAGTTTCACCGTGTAAACCTCCCGCTCCGGATTCTTGCCACTCGCGAGGATGGAACCATCCGCTTGCACCGTGAGCGTGGCAGCTTCCGCTGTCGCAGCGATCACTTTGGGAGTGATCCACAGTTTATCCTGCTCAGTCACTTGCGCGGCGTAAGATTTCTCCAATGGAGCCAACGTCGCCTCGGCGTCCTGCAGCTTGGTTTCCAACGCTTTGCGGGCAGCGTCATTTTGCGTCGCCACGGCCATCACGGGCGAATCATCCCCACGATCCGCGTCTTCCGTCTGATTGAAGATGGCGAACAATTGATAGTATTCCGACTGGGAAATGGGATCATATTTATGGGTGTGGCATTTGGCACAGCCCATCGTCAGCCCCATCCAGACTTGCATCGTGGTATCCACCCGATCCTTCACCGCCACTTGGCGGAACTCTTCATCGTCCGTGCCACCTTCGTCATTGCTCATGGTGTTGCGATGACAGGCCGTGGCAATTTTCTGCTGCTCAGTGGCATCCGCCAGCAAATCTCCCGCCAACTGCTGTTCCGTAAATTGCGGCAGCGGTAGATCCTGATTGAACGCCTGCACCACCCAATCCCGCCACGGCCACATGGTGCGGCCCAAGTCCTTCTCATAACCTTTCGTGTCGGCATACCTCATGAGATCCAGCCACATGCGCGCCCAGTGCTCGCCAAACTGCGGCTTGGCTAGTAACTCATCCACCAGCTTCGCATACGCCTCGGGCGACGCTCCGGCAGAGAAGGCATCCGCCTGCTCCGGCGTGGGCGGCAGGCCGATGAGATCCAAATACAACCGCCGCACTAACGTCTGCGGCAATGCCGGCTTTCGGGGCTCCAGGCCTTTGGTCGCCAATTCCTTGCGCACCAACACATCAATCCCATTGCTTCCCGCAGCCGTCTCCGGCCGCACCACTGGCTCGAACGACCAATGCCGGCCCCACTTTGCGCCTTCCGAAATCCAACGACGCAACGTTTCCACCTGCGCTGGTTTCACGGTTTTGTGCGCCTTGGGCGGCGGCATGACCTCGTCAGGATCGGTGCTGAGCAATCGAGAAATGATCGTGCTCTGGTCAGGTTGCCCCGGCACAATAGGGAAACCATCGTCATGCTCCCGCTTGGCCTCCGCCTCCAGATCCAAACGCAGATTCCCCTTCCGTTCATGCTCATCCGGCCCATGGCACGCATAGCAATTGAGTGAAAGAATCGGCAGCACCTCACGCGAGAACTGCACGGTTTCGGCGGCGGCAGTAAAGTTAAGGAGTAAAAAGGCTATCAAAAAACGGGGCATCATACTTCTCGCAGGTTACACCAAGCCGCGAAATGACGCTTTGATGAATTTCGCTTTTTTGTGTAGATTCGGAGAATGAAAGCGCCAGACGTTCCCTTCTTCATGAAAGATCGGGGGCCAGCTGAACTGTGGCGGAGACCAGCGCCACGCCACGTCAATGCTGCTTGGCGGGGTCTCGTAACCTCGCTCTCCACAGCTGTTGATGCCAATCAATGGCGCCTACCTGGTTGCCCCGCATCTGCGCAGGCTCAGAAAGGCAGCCAGTCCTTACTCACAAATTTGACGACCTCGACTTGCCGAACATCACGGGAAATTTCTGGATAGCGCACCTCGATGATGGCCGCGTGCGAAGGCTCCATGGCCGTTAGCAGCAGCATCTCCGTCGCGATCTCACTCTCCTTTGGCGCGTAGCCAACGAGATCTCTGACTAAGCCGGGAAATTTTAATTTGAAACAAACGTATTTATCCGCCGTGAATTCAAAGTTATAGTAGGTATCGCGCTCGATCTGCACGTGCAGCAGGGTTGGGGAAGTGGACTTGGAGGAGACTAACTTTTCGATGTGCTCGGTTTGGTAGAGCGTGCTGGTGAACCAGTCAATCTTATAGGAGTCTCCCGCTGGCACGAGATTGAAGAACAAGCCACCTGGGTAGTCCGGGGTCTCGAAGGCAATGCTCACCAGTCCATGGCCGACCATGCCAAAGCTCTGCACCGCATTTAGAATCGGTTTGTCACTGTGGCTTTGGTAAAATTCGCGGACAATGGGGGTGACGGCCTCCCGCTCACGCAGATACTGCAGCTTCTCCACATAGCCGTCGGCCTTGAGGAATTTCTGGATGATTTTGCCAGCCCGATCGATGTCCAAGTCATAGCGCAAGACCGGTTCGAAGACCAGGTTGTCGCCCACGCGGTAATTCTGCGTCGGGGCCACCACTCCCTTGTCGGTGGTGAGGAAAATCAAGACCGCGGCTAGGCCCACGAAGATCAGCATAATCCCAGCCAGGCTGAAGCGCTCCAGCTTGCCATCCTCATCATAGAGCCAATTGGTGCAGGAGTTCGTCTGCAAGAACACCAGGAGGGGATCCTGTTTGAAGTCTGATTTACTGGCGTGGGTGGTTTCGAGTAATCGATCCCAGTTGTCGGTAAAACGTTCCTGCTGCGTCGTCGAGATCAGCACATCATCTGCGGCCGCCGCCGGGTTGCTCTCCCCGAAGGCTTGATCCTGAAGAAAGCTGGAATACTTGGATTTCCATGCGCGAATGGATGACGCTGAAAGATGAAGCCCCCGTGCGACTTCGTGGATGGGGATCCCTTCCTGGATGACTCTGCGCACGGCTTCACGCACGCGCTCCTGCTCAGGGATACGATCCAACTCTTGAGCCGAGAGGTTAGGCTGCGCCAAGCGCTCATAGACCGTGGAAAGCGGATTCTGCTCGAAATGATCGGCAGAAGCGGCGCGTGGGATTAAGTTAAGCTTATTTTCCTGGGGGTCAGGGTCGGACATGGGAGGGAGGGAGACAAGGGGAGCGGCATCCGCATCCCCTTGGCTGAAGCAGGGTTTAAGGAGGGGAGGACGAACTCGCAGTGCTCGACTCCGGGCGCTTCACTGGATGAATCTCATCCCGATCATAAAACCACGAACGATGCACGATCTTATCGATGAGCACCTGCTCCCGCGAAATGGGGTTTTCTGGATAACGCAGTTGAAGCATGATATTGGCCTCAAGCAAGAGTTGTTGGTTTATTTCTTCAGCCACCGTGCTGCCTTTTTTCACATAACCATGGATCATAAAATCAGGATCTCCGGGGTAGGTTAGTTCATAGCTGATCCATTTGTCCTGATCACTGAACCCATAGTTATAATAAGCTTCTGGTTTGCACAGCACCCGAAACGTCAATGGTTCCAGGGGCTGCTTGACCATGTAGTCGCGCAGTTCCATGGGCTGATACCCTACGGAGGTCTCCCAATCCAGCAGGTAACGAGACCTTCCGTTGGCGGTGGCAGGAAGGACTTGCTCCACGGTAAAATAACGCAGGATTTTTTCTGGTCCCATCCGCAGGGCCAGGAAAATCATGTAAGTCTTGCCAATCAGCGCTTTCTTAAAGTTTTCCGGCTCCTCCGAACTCAATGGCCCTGACGGGTGGACGGCATACCATTGCTTCATGAGTGGCTTCACTTTTTCGGGCCTCCTGACGAACGCTGACTTTGCCTCCCAGCCGTCCGCCGCGAGAAACTGGCGGACCAGTTTATAGGAACCATCGACCTCGTCGTAGGAGATTTGGGCAAGTTTATCGGAGGATGTGTCTGCTTCAATTTTAGCCGCGCTGGGCTCGCTGGCGGAGACCACGGCCTTGCCGGGAGCTGTGTGGATCAAAAACCACACCGCACCGCCCCCAATCAACAAAATGAGGGCCAACAACCCCCATCGGCCGGTGCCTGAGATGCGGCGCAATAAAAGCTGGCCGGGGAAAATCCTCCGCTTCCCTTTGCGGGTTCGCTTGCGCTCAACCCCTTCCGGCTGGTCGTTCAATTCAACGGGTTGTGCGGTCGTGCGCAGCAGTCTGGGCACCATCGTTTCCGGGTGCAGCAAATCCGGTCCTGGGCTGGCCCATAAATCAGCACGGATTTCGGCCTCAGGAACTTCTTTCAGCGCTGCGGTATCCCAATCCGTCAGTCGAATTTCATCCGCCTCCCGGCGGCGGCGTTTCTTTTGGCGGACTGGCAGATCACTCTCCATCACCTTGAGCTTATCCACGAACTCGTCGGGCAACTTCGATTCCGCAGGCGGTAGCACCCGTTTCTCACTCGAACCAGCAGCGTTGATCTCCTGGAAGGGCAGCACCGAGCGCACTGGTGGCAGGTTCGAGGAACCCGACAGGGGTTGAGACAACGGGCGTGGCGTGCCGTCAAAACTTCCGGGGGCGGGCGCAAATTGAGTTTCGCGGGCGGCCGGCAGATGACTGGAGCGCGCTGGACGCTCCGGTGTCGATTGTGCTGGGGCCGACCTGAGTTTACCCGCTAGCGGTGGTGGCTCGGGTTCCGGGGTCGCGAAATCAATGGCGATGGGAGCACGGCACGAGGGGCAGAGTAGCGCGTGCTTCCCGACCAATTCACGACGCAACTTCATGGTCTTGCCGCAGGCCGGACAGTCCGCAATGACCCATTCAGCGGGGCGAGGTATCAAGGGTGAATTTTCGGACATGCAGGAAGAGAGAATGGGGTGTTTTTGCTGCATGATTGTGCTCCGTTCTCAGACTGTCGTCAATCCCCAAACGGGCTTTCGACGTTTATCTCGAAGACTCGCTTTATCAATTCTGCGAAACTTTGGCTAGACAAATGAGGTGAAATTTCCGAAAGGTTCTTATTTCTGACACAATCAGCTAAAAAATTCTCCTTTTTGGTTGCCTCTTATTTAAGAATACCTTATTATCCGGAAAAATTAATTGCAATTTTCCTTACTGCCTCTGCTCACGTGTCCACTCCCCTAACCATGAACCAACAACTCGAACGAATCGCAGCTGTGAATCAGCACTTGCGGCGCGCGCTGGATCAGGTCGCAGATGCGGTGCTCATATTGGAAAGTGGTCCATTGATTGATGCCGGACCCAGGATAATTTACGCCAACGAAGCTGCGCTGCGGCTATTGAGCAGGGATGTGGGGCGTTTAATCGGTGCCCATGTGGGGTGTTTTTTGGAGCAAAGCGCAGTGGCGGACTTTCTTGGCCACCTCACCTCGGAAACCTTGGCTGGAAGCTGGCAAACAAGTTTGCCCCTCCGGCTCGTGAGCGGAAGCACCATGCCCTCCCGGTGGACGATCAGCGCGGCCCGGGATCAAGCGGGAGCAGTCCTGAACTATACGGCCACCTTTCAGCTCGAGGCCACCACTTCGTCACCTGAAGCGCCCGGAGTGCTCCCGGAACCTCCGCCCATCTCGGTGTCCCTGCCGTCCATTGATCCAGATCCAAAGAACGTTCCCGCGCCCGATGAGTATCAGGCAGACCAGGTTTCTAACATCCGTGAAACCTCGCGTCGCGTCGCGCATGAATTCAATAACGCCCTGACCGCCATCCTCATGCCAGTGGGCGTGGCCGCCCGGTTGGCTCCTCCAGGCAGCGACCTGTTGGAGAAGCTCATTTTAGCCCAACGCAGCGCAGAGAAGGCGGCTGGCTTGGCGAAGGACTTCCTCGAATGTTTCCGCCCCCGGGAAGCCATCAAGGAACGCACGTGCCTGAAAGATCTGCTCAGCCGCACGCTTCGCTTGGCCACAGTCGCAGAGCAGGTGGAATGCCAGTTGAGCTTTTCAGACGATCTGCTCGCGGTGCAAGCAGACCCGGAGCAAATCGAGCGGGTCTTCTTCAATCTCATTCGCAATGCGTGTGATGCCATGCAGCAAAAAGGTCGCTTGTTGATCAAAGCCACGAACGTGACGGTTGCCGCCTCCGAAGCAACGGAGACCACCCGCTTGGCTCCCGGACCATACGTGCGCGTCATCGTGCGGGATTACGGCCCCGGCATTCAACCAGAACACATGCAGCATTTGTTCCATCAACGCTTCACGACCAAGCCGCATGGGAACGGATGCGGGCTCCCGATTTGCTATCAAATTGTGCAGGAACACGGCGGAGCCATGTATGTTAGCTCGAAAGTGAACGTCGGCACCGCATTCGATATCTTTCTGCCGGCCGCAGTCATTCCGGAGGCCGTGTCGGATCCGCCTTCCGTGCCCTTTGCCCCCCTGGAGGAAACCGCCGCTGCGGCTCCCCCCGCGGAAATCGCTCCTCCGCAAATCACTTCGGAGCCATCCTCACTGCTCATCGTCGAAGATGACGATGTCATCCGCTTGGTCACCAGCGATATTACGAAACAACTCGGCTGGGAAGTCGAATCGGCCGCCGCTGGTGATGAAGCGCTGAACATCCTGCGTTCGCGTCATCGGGAAGACCGCCCCATCAAAACCGTGCTGCTGGATATGAATCTTGCCGGAGCTTACTCTGGAATGCAAACCTTCGAGCGTATGCAGCAAATGGATGCAGACATTCGTGTCATTGCCACCAGTGGGGATCATCAAGACCCTGATGCTTACCGTCGTCTGGGCTTCGTTACTTTTCTGCCCAAACCTTACAGTTGGGAGAGCTTGCAGAAGACGCTGAACGATTCTCTTAGCAGTTAGTCCTGGGCGGGCGTGGTCTTTGCCAGTGCCTCCCCAGCGGGGTCTCACCTCACGGCCGCACCGGCAACTGGGGAAGATGCCAGTCCCGATGGTAGGGCAAGGGAGTGGTGGCAGGCAGCGTGGCTCCGGGATTGTCCGCTTCCCAGTCCTGACATTGCTCAGCCGAGGCGTAGTATTTCAACCAGAGCAGCAGCGCTTCGTCCGGCCCTTGGTGCAGGCAATCGTGGTAACAGGCGGCCGTCTCCATCAGTTCCGGAATAATGACCTTTTGGTAAATTACCGATCGAGTCAATTCCTGGTATAATTCCTCGTCGCTAAGGTGATCCGTATGGACCACGTAAAAGTTCATCCGATTCAACTCATGCAACAGTTCCCAGAGCGCTGGGGCCACTGTCTCCTCCGTCAGTTCAGCCATCGGCAGCGGGGAGAAACCACGTTGCCGCAGGACATCGATGGGACGGAGAAAGGTCTCTTCATTCGTAGAAAATTCGACCGGGAAAGGATCCGACGTTTCACTGCTGCTGGAGGAAGTATCCTCGAATTCTCCGCCGAGGTCCTGCACCTGACTGCCGCGGTGGATTTCCCGATCCACGGCCGCCAACCCTAACGGATCGTCTTCCTCATCAAACTCGTCGTTCTCCTCGCTGGGGAAGGAAATAGTGTCGTCATCTCTGGATTCCGCTGCGGTGTCAAATTCCTCCATACTCATGGCAAACCCTGGCAATGGCCAAGACTTGGTGATCGGAGCGTGCGGTCGTGGCAGGTGTTGGTCGCGATGATATGGCAGCGCCTGGTGCAGTGGCAGGGTTTGCCCAGGGTGTTCCTGTTGCCACGTGGCGCGAGCGTCCTCGTCGGCATAATAACGCAAGGCCAGTCGTTCCGCCGTAGCCTTGCTGGTGCCGGACTCACTAACATCCACGTGGCAGTTCCATTCGGAAGCTGGCGGGAGATCCGCCGCCTGGCCCGGAAGCCAATTTTGCTCCAGCCAATTGTAAAACTCTCGATCACTCAGATGATCCGTGTGAAAAAAGAAAATGCGTTTCCCTGCCAGCGCATAGATCAACTCCCACAAGCGGCCCCGGAGTTCATACTTGCTAACCTGGGCGGACGGCACAGCCGTGAACCCTTGCTCGGCAAGCATTTCAGTGACGCCACGCCAAGGCGCGTCTTCGTAGGGGTTTTCGGGATCATCCTCGGGGGGCATAACCGTAGTCTGGGAAATTTTTTCGACTGGGGCAAGAGCGATTGTGAGAAATTCTGAAAATCAGGTAAATTATTGGACCGCCTGAAATTCCCCTTGCCTCGCAGCAAATCTCTTGAACGAGGGGAAGTCGTTCTCATAGAATCGGATCCATGCAAAAACTCCAACGCCTCCTGCTTCGCAGCGCCACGATCTCGCGGGCGGGACTACCCGAACTGCTGCGGCAGGGACGCGTCCTGGTGGACGGGCAACCGGTGCTGGATCTGAATTTCCCCGTCACACGCTTCCACCGCATTATCCTGAATGGAGCGGTGATCCAGCAGGGCGAGCGGCCCCTTTATTTCATGGTGCACAAACCTGTCGGGCATGTTAGCGCCACCGTGGATCCAGAGCATCCCACGGTGGTTAGTTTAATCGCTGATCCAGACCGGGCGTGTTTGCACTTGGCCGGCCGACTGGATCGCAGCACCTCGGGCTTGGTTCTACTAACTAATGACGGAACGTGGTCCAAACGCATTACGATGGCGGAGACGCACGTTGCCAAGACTTACCGCGTCACCACCGAACGTGAGATTACGGAGGATACGGTGGCAGCGTTTGCCGCGGGATTTTATTTTCACACCGAGGACATTACCACCCTGCCCGCGCGGTTGGAAATCCTCTCGGCACGCCAAGCCAGACTAACACTGCATGAGGGACGGTATCATCAAATCAAGCGGATGTTCCATCGGGTGCAGAATCGCGTGGTGCAACTCCACCGCGAGAGCATCGGTGGGCTGGCCCTACCCGCCGACCTGCCAGTGGGGAAAGGGCGGGAACTTTCGAGGGCGGAGCGATTGGCAGTTTTCAACCCCATGAATCCTGCTTAAATCACCTCGTGCACCCTATTCTACAATTCAGTCTAACCATGCTGGCCGCGCAATTTTCCCCCGGTCCAGACATGCTGCTTTTGCTCAAAGCCGCCGTCAATCATCCGCTTAAAGCCGGACTGCTGACCGTGCTGGGAATTGTCTGTGGCCTGGCCGTGCATTGTGTGATCGGTGCGTTGGGATTGAGCGTCCTGCTCCGCACCAATCCCTGGACTTTCAAAGTGCTGTTGCTGCTGGGGGCCATCTATTTGGGCTGGCTAGGCTGTAAATTACTGCTAAGTCTGCGACACCGCCCGGCTGCGGAGGATTTATCGGAAGGTCACAAAATCACCCCCACCGCAGCCTTTATGCAGGGGTTGGTCACAAATCTAACCAACGTCAAAGCGTTCCTTTTTCTGACCAGTTTTCTCACTGCAGGTTTGCGAGACGACGCTTCCAGTCAACGGCGGTGGCTCCTCGTCGGCATCATCCTCGGGCAGGCGCTCGTATTCTGGAGCCTGTTCCTTTGGTTACTCAAGCGGCCCCCGCTGCTGGCGGCCTATCAACGCCTGGAGCGCCCGCTGAATGCCGTGTTCGGAATCCTGCTGCTTGGTCTGACCACACAGATGTTGCTGGCCCTGCGTGATTAAATGGCCCGATCCCGATTTAGCGTCTCGCATAACCGCCTGCACTGCGGAGAGCAAAAGGAAGCCCCCGCTCAATGCCCTTCTTTCTGGTATTCCTTCCAAGCCAGAATCCCCGTCACCACCATGGCCACGATGGCGACGTAATCCGTGGACGCACTGATGCTGCCGTCCCAGTCTAACTGAAGCTCCCAGAGGTTAAGCTTCAGGATTCTCAGTCCTGAAAGGACGGCACATCAAAGCCCAAGGGTGCAGCGAAGCGTAACCCTGGGTATTCGTCACAATGAACCAAAAGCCCTGAAAGGGCGGGACACCCCAAACACGCTGTCAACAGGTCCGTATGCGACTTCTCAACTGTTTTGTCCTTCCGCCAGCCCTTTTTCCTCTCACCAAATATTTCTTGCCAGGAATAACCGTTTTGGGCATACTGCGCGCACCGGATCACGGTATTTCACCCGACTCTCTAACCACTTCAACCTGCATGATGTCCCATGTCTCCGCAGCACGACAGACGCCTAGCCAGCGAGTTTGCAGATCGGGTATGCGCGCAGTGGGCGGAGCAGTTCCGGGAGTTGTGTCGGGCCGCGGGCGTCAGCCAGTATAAGCTCTGGCAACGCAGTGGGGTCTCGCGCGACATGCTCAGCCGCGTGGCGGCGGGGAAGTGTTGTCCGGGGTTGCATGTCATGGCCCGCATCGCCTATGCGCTGGGGATACAGGAGGCAGATCTGCTGAAAGCCTTCCTGGCAAGTGCGAAGCCTGACTTAGACCAGAAATCCGCCCCTCATGCCTAAGCCCCACGTCAGCCTTGCAGGACTTGAGGAAATGAACCTGATGCCAGGAAACGGGAATCAAGGCACAGAGCAGCCTCAGCCAGTTCAGTTGTCACTCAAATGGAGTTTCATTTCCCGTTGTCATCATCTGCGGGCATCCGCGCGCATCTGATGGCAAATCGACAATAACGTTGACTATCACGCGCATTTGCGGCTAAATCCCGCCAAAATTCCGCTATGAAATCACAACCCTGCGCAAAAACCGGCAAATCTGTCGCCTATAAAGAAGCTCGGCAAAAATCGACACTTCTGTCGGTGATCAAGTAGTTGGCCAGAAAAAAACACCAATACAAATGACACCGCAATCTTGGATACCCATATACGGAGCACCTCCTGTCCTCAGCAAAGGTCAGCTAATTTTCAAGGGGGGCGTCCAGAAGGCCGAAGATCCGGAGGGCGAGCGCATCCTCATGGGACTTTATATAACAAATGAAACATTCACAGGAGGCAAGGCACGATTTATTGTGAAATTTAAGGAAGCTGGGCCTGCCACCTGTGCAGAAATCGTAATTCGCTATGATCCTCTTACGCAGAATACGCTAAACGTGGGAATCCCCGCCCATGGATACAGTCTTTTCGGTGTTCGCGAGTGGCGGAACGGAAAATGGGAACAGATCGTCGGCATAGGGCAGCGTGATACCCTTGAGGTAAATCGAGATTACGATGTATCAGTTTCGGTGAATGGGTCTATTTTAGCGTTATTTGTGGATGAAGTTGAGGTGGTAAGATGCAATTTACCAACTCCGTTTTCGCAGAGTCAGGTTGGTTTGTTCTTCATTGGAAAGTCTGACATTACGGTAAGAGAGTTTTCGGTTGAGAATCAGAAACCGAAGGCTTTCGTCGTCATGCGGTTTGGTGCTCCCTACAATGATGTTTACATGGAAGTGATTAAGTCGGTTTGCGAAGAGCTTGGCGTTGACGTATTGAGAATAGATGAATCCGTAGGCCCAGGTTTGATAGTGGCTGACATAAGTCGTGCCATACTTTCTTCCTCGCTCGTTATTGCCGACATTACTCCGCTGAATGCCAATGTATTTTATGAAGTGGGCTATGCGCACGGTATTAATAAGCCCACTATTCTTATAGCCGAAAAGGGAACTAAGCTTCCATTTGATGTTTCTCCATTTCGAACACTCTTTTACGAGAACTCAATTGCCGGAAAGACGAAACTAGATAACGGATTGCGTGAATACCTCAAGGCTGTGCTTAATACTAGAGGACAGAATAAACAAGGATAATGAGGCTAACAAGGCAGTGGAGCCAACGAGCATGGCTGGCGGCTCGCTTTGAACGTCGGTCCCCTTCCGCGGCTATGACTTTCTCGCAGAGGCGACAGCTACATGCTGGACCTAGCCATCGTTTCGTGGGGAGATCCACCAGCTAGGTTCGGCCATGGAGCTTTCCCTCTCAAACGCAGCCAAACTGAAAATGCAGCACGGGAACAATCGTGGCTATCATCATTATGCCTCCGTTAGAACGCCCGCAGGGTGGTGCCTGGGCTTAGCCATTCCCTTGCCATGGATTAACTCAACCAGTGCAGGAATGGCAAGGGAATGGTGGCAAGGGAATGAATTGGAGCGGATTTGAACTCCGCCCCCCAGCCCCGCTCCGTGAGCGTCCGATATTTCGGACTAACGCTACGGACGGATGCGGGGGTAGGGTTCCCCCAGAATCCGTTTCCACCTACGATGAACGCCCTGCTCCCATCCTTCACACCTTCTCTGGTTTCTGCCCAGGGGTCGGGCACGCGGATGGGCCAGGACGGGGAAAGGCTGCAGCGGCGGGGATTTTCCGTTGGGGAAATTCCTCATCCCCTTAAGGAAACGCCACATTTCCTTCACGAAATGCCGCATCCCCTCAAAGAAACACCACATTTCCTCCACGAAAGTCTCCATCCGCTCAAGGAAACGCCGGATTTCCTTCACGAAATTCCGCATCCCCTCAAGGAAACACCGCATTTCCTCCACGAAATGCGCCATCCCCTCAAGGAAACGCCGCATTTCCTTCACGAAATGCCGCATCCGCTCAAGGGAACGCCGCATTTCCTTCACGAAATGCCGCATCCGCTCAAGGGAATGCCGCATCCGCTCAAGGGAATGCCGCATCCGCTTCAGGGGGTGGCTCATTCCCTCAACCTTTTACCCACACCATCACCATGCCAACACCGTTAACTTGGGATACGCCGGGCCTCACATGGGACTCCGGGGCTACTTGGGACAGTGTTGCCACCACCAAACCCAAACACATGAATACCACCAAAGCCATTATCGACTTCAGCGACTACACTGCTGCGGAACTCGGCCCCATAGCCCATGCCATTCACGGGAAAATGACCGACAATGCCGCCACCTTCGCCACGCCCCCGCTCACGATGGCAGCCTTCCTAACCCAGATCACCACCTATGACCAGAAGCTGGTGGCCCGGGCCAGCAAGGCCACCTCGGATGTGCTGGCCTTCAATGAGGCCCGCACCATTCTGGAGAGCACTCTGGGCTCCATGGGCAACTACGTGAACACCGTGGCCAAGGGGGATGCCATGATCGTGGATAAAAGCGGCTTCCCGTTCTACGATACCGCCCGGACCGCCAACCCCGGTCCGCCCGCTGCCCCCACGGATCTGCGCCTGAAGCATGGCGATGTGTCCGGCACCATCATTGCCCGCTATAAGCCAGACCGGCAAGGCAGCACGAACGAGCTGCAGTGCAACAGCGGAGACCCGAACCACGAGGCGGACTGGTCCCAGCGCGGCATCTACCAAGGCGGTCGGGCGGAGATTACGGGCTGCCCGCCGGGAGGTATCATCTGGGTGCGTGTGCGCACGGTGGGGCTGAAGGGGGTGATGGGCGCGTGGAGTGATCCTGCGCAGATTCGGGTGATTTGAGGAGAGTTATTTTGAGAGTTTAACGCATTCCGGCCGCAAAATCGGCAAATCATGGCAGTCCTCGATGGTTCTCAGTCCTGTAAGGACGCGACATCACAGCCCTGGGTGGAGCGTAGCGTAACCCAGGGTCGCTCCGCCAAGAACACAAAGCCCTAGCAGGGCGAGACACGGGCTCACGCATCCAACACGCTCGGTCTTGAGGCATTCGACTCGTGCCATGTCCCAATGTCTCGCCCTGACAGGGCTGGTGATTGTAGCTAACTGGAACCCTGGGTTACGCTACGCTTCACCCAGGGCTTTGATGTGTCGTCCTTACAGGACTTGAGGACTTGTATTCAGCGGCTAGTAACGTTATTCGCTCACGGATCAGGTGCGTCGATCTTCCCGCTCTGTGGCTGCCAATCTGGCGGAAGGCTGGAGGAAACGACGCTATGCCGCCGCCTTTGTCAGTAAATTAAACGATTCCGAAGGGGAAGCCGCCGAAACGCAAACTTGGCTCCAGTTTGCGGTCGAATGCGGATACCTCCCAGCCGATACCACCCGCTCCCTTTATGCCGAATACGATGAAATCATCGCCATGCTAGTTCAAACTCCAAAACTCCAAAAAACCATGCCCTTCACCCCCACCATCCCCGCCGCCGGCTCCCCGCTGGACTCTTCTGAGATTCGCAGTCAGTTCGTGGCATTGTTCGATCTTATTCAAAGCATCCCCGCTGGCCCCACTGGACCGGAGGGGCCACCGGGAACCCCTGGTCAGCCTTTCGCTCAAGCGGTGGTGGACGGCACCACTACCCTGGGGCCAGGAAACGCGGCGGCCGTGCAGGTGTTTTTCGATGGGATCAACGTGCATTTCCAGTTCCAGATCCCGCAGGGCAATCCAGGAGAAGTCACCCAGGCGCAACTGGATAACTCCGTGCAGGGCGTGCTGAACAGCAGCAGTAATAACACCAACAGCGTGCCCACCCTGGACCCAGCGATGCCTGTGGACCTAACTATCCTGCGGGATAAGATGAACGAGCTGATCCTAGCGCTGCGTCGGTAGGCGACTGCTAACGGTGGAGGAGGCGCCCTCGCCTCCAGTTCCATGCCCACGGAGCGAGGACGCTCCGGCCACTCTGTTAGATTCGTAAATCGTAGATCGTCATTCGTTATTCGTAAATTCTTCTCGCTGGGCGCGCGCGATTGCTCTGAATGACGAGTGACGATTGACGAATTACGATTTACGAATGGAAAGGCCTCCCCTCACCCCTCCCGCCACTCAGCCAGCGCAGCGCGGACCATGGCGGCATTGGGGTCTTCGATGGCTTCGAATATCTGTAGGGCTGCCTCCGCCCGACGGAGGGCCTCCGCCCGCTCCCCCAATTTCAAGAACTGCACCGCAGAGTTCCAACAAGCATTCCCTTCCCCCCGCTGATCCCCGATCTCCCGCGCGATCACGAACTGCTGCTCATAAAACGAGATGGCCTGCCGCACGTCCCCCAAATCCGCATGGGCGTTGCCGAGGTTCCCCAAGATGCTGCCTTCTGCCCGCCGATCTCCGATTTCCCGCATGACAACGAGGGCCTGCTCATAAAATGAGATGGCCTGCCGCGCGTCCCCTAAGGCCGCATGGGCGTTGCCGAGGCTCCCCAAGGCCTTGCTTTCCCCACGCCGATCCCCGATCTCCCGCATGACAACGAGGCTCTGCTCATAAAGCGAGATGGCCTGCCGTGCGTCCCCCAAATCCGCATGGGCGTTGCCGAGGCTCCCCAAATCCTGACCTTCCGCCCGCCGATCCCCGATCTCCCGCGATATAACGAGCGCCAGCTCATGTATCGAGATGGCCTGCCGCGCGTCCCCCAAGTCCCCATGGGCGTTGCCGAGGTTCCCCAAAGCTTGACCTTCCCCCCGTTGATCCCCGATCTCCCTAGAGATGACGAGGGCCTGCTCATGAAACGAGATGGCCTGCCGCGCGTCCCCCAGGTCCGCATGCGCGCTGCCGAGGTTCCCCAAGTCCAGGCCTTCCGCCCGCCGATCCCCGATCTCCCTAGAGATGACGAGGGCCTGCTCATGAAACGAGATGGCCTGCCGCACGCCCCCCAAGTCCGCATGGGCGTTGCCGAGGTTCCCCAAGGCTCTGCCTTCTGCGGCCCGGTCTCCCGTGAGTTGGGCGGCGGTGCGCTGGGCCTCAAGCCAAGTAATGCTCTGCCGGGGGTGGAAACGGAGATTGCTGGTGTAGGCAATGGCATCCACGAGGGCGATGAGGAGGGTGGAGTGGGGACACTCTTGGCCGCGCTCGGCGGGAGGGGCGTCGTTGGGTCGGGACAGGAGTGTCCCGACTGCGGCTTGGAGATAGGCAAAAGCAGCCTCAATCTGGAGGCGCTCGCGGTCGAAGAGAGCTAGGCCGCTGACAGGATCGCCTGCCTTGTAAAGGGTGTCCGTTTCCTCACCCACCCGGATGAAATGCCGCGAATGGGCCAGATGCAGGGCGGTGAGCGCTTCCGCCGGGTGCTGCGCGGGCATAGTCGGCGGCTAGATCATGGAGGGCATAGCGGTCTGGTCCATCCCGCTCCAGCAGGCTGCGGCGGACGAAGGTAATCAGCAGTTTCTCCTCCGCTCCGGCAATGGCGGCCGCTGCGGTGGCCTCGAAGCTGGCGGAGAACACGGCTAGGTTCCGCCAGGCTTGGCGGTCGGCAGCAGGGAGCTGGTCTTCGCTGAGGCGCAGGGTCTCGGAAATGGTGATTTCCCCCGCGTCATCCGCATCTGCATCCAGCGTGGCCAGCCGACCGCTGCGGAGGTCCTTCAAATAGGCGGCTGCGTTGGCGGTGCCCCCGCGTTCACTGGCATCCAGCGCCAGATGGCTGCCGGCCAGACGCAAGGCCAGCGGCAGCCCAGCGCAGAGCTTCACTAGCTCTGCGGCATCCGCGTCCGTGAGGGCGGGGTAGAGTTTCCGCAAGAGTTCCGTGGCCTGCTCTGGGCGCAGTTTCCCCACAGGGAACGGTGCCTTGCCCCCCAACATAAAATTTCCCCGCGTGGTGACAATGAGCGCGCTGCCCGACGGCGGGATCAAGGGGGCGCATTGTTTCGCATCCGCCGCATTGTCCAAGAGGATCAAGACCTGCTTCCCATGCAACACGTCCCGATACATCTTCTGCAAGGTGTCCAGATCCTCCGGCAGCTTGGCCTCGGGGTGAAAGGTATTGATGACCCGCGCCAGCAAGTCCTCCGCCGTGGGCGGCATAGGCTGCGTGCCCTGCCCGGCTAGGACAATCTGCGCATCCGGGAAACGTGGCATCCACCGATGCGCCAAGACCGTAGCCAAAGCCGTCTTCCCAATCCCCCCCATGCCCCGCAAGCCCGTGAGCACCGTGCCAGAAGCAGGATCGGCATCATTTAAAACAGCCAAGGCTTCCTCCCGGCCTGTGAAGTTGGCCGGGATGGGCGGGAGCTGGTGGAGGAGACGCTGATCCAAGAGCCGCTGGCCCATTTCTTTTTCCAGCACGTCAGCAGCCTGCTTAAGGAGGTCGATGTTCTCCAAATCTGTGATCAGCGTGACCAGCCGGGGAATGTCCCAGATCTCAAACTGAGGGTCCTTGGGAGCTGGTCGGAATTTCTTGGGAACGGTGGGAGCTTCTGGGAGCAGGAAGAAAATAATGATGCGGTCGAACTTTCCAGAAAGGGCGTGTTCTCTAACCTTGGCGGCGGTGTGGCTGATCTTTTCTCCGTCGTCTTGGTTGGTCACTTGAATGGCCAGGCGTCGCCCAAAGTCTGCAAGATCCACTGCTGGATAATTGGCCGCCTGAGGTTCCAGCCACTCAAGTTTCCAATCGAAGACGACATTAAAAAAGGGGACTAAACAACGCTCGATGATGTGATTGGCATCCGTGCGTCCAGCACGAGAGCGGGACTTGAGTTTGGCCCCCAGTTCACTGAGGAGATCGGAAATGTGGTTGGTGTGCTGAAGGCGTGGGGGTTCCATCGTGGGCGGAGGCTAGCACAGATGCGGACGAGAGCAACAGACCTCTAGATCTCAACGCTTGTGAAATGTTTCTGATAGGAATTTGCTTTTTCAGGGTGGGGTTGGGCAGAAGGTCGGGAGCCAGTCAAGATTTATTTTCTCTGTCTTTTGTCAATGCCTGTCTTTTTGTCAATGCAGGGATGTCCTGCCGCGGGAAGGGGCGCTACTTCACGACGCCGGCGCGATAGACGCAGGTGTGGCGGTAGGTCTCGCCGGGCTTTAGCGTCGTGGTGGGGAATGACGGGTGGTTGGGGCTGTCGGGATAGTGCTGGGTTTCCAGACAGAAGGCGCCGCGGAAGTTGTAGGTGCGTCCGTCGCGGCCTTTCTCGGGCTTGTCCATGTGATTGGCGGTGTAGATCTGGACGGCGGGCTCGGTGGTGAGGCATTCGAGAGTGCGCCCGGTTTTCGGATCGGTCACTTTGGCGGCGGGGCGAAGGGTGCCGGGCTTTCCTTCGACGATGAAGTTGTGGTCGTAGCCGGCGCCAAATTTGAGCGGAGCGAAGTCTTTCTGATCAATGCGGTCGCCGATGCGGGTGGGCTTGCGGAAATCGAGCGGAGTGCCGGCCACATCTTTGATTTCGCCCGTGGGAATGAGGTCGGCGTCGGTGTCGGTGTATTGCGTGCTGTGGATCTGGGCGATGTGATCGAGGATGGTGCCGCTGCCGTGGCCGGCGAGGTTGAAGTAGCTGTGGTTTGTCAGGTTGATGACGGTGGTCTTGTCGGTGGTGGCCCGGTAGTCGATGCGGAGTTCGTTCTTGTCGTCGAAGGAATAACGCACCTCGCACTTGAGCGTGCCGGGGTAGCCTTCTTCACCATCGGGACTGGTGTAGGTGAGGACCACGACCTGACCGCCGTCCCGAAAGGTGTAGTTCCCTTCCTCCCACAGCTTCTTGTCGAAGCCCTGCTTGCCCCCGTGGAGGCTGTTGGGGCCGTTGTTGACGGCGAGGGTGTATTCCTTGCCCTCCAAGGTGAACTTTCCTTTGGCGATGCGGTTGGCGTAGCGCCCGGTGAGTGCGCCGAAGAAGGGATGCCCGGCCTCATATTCCGCCAGCGATTCCTTGCCGAGGACGATGCTGTCCATCTTGCCGTCTTTGTCCGGGACGTTGAAGCTGACGACGATGCCGCCGTAATTGGTGATCTGAACACTGGCGCCGCTGGCGTTCTCCAGGGTGATGAGCTTGGCCTCACGACCGTCTTTTAGTTTTCCGAACGTAGTGACGACGGGGTCTTTGCTCATGGCGGAGAGAGTGGTGAGCGTTAGCGCGGCGCTGCCTGCGAGGGCGGAGAGGATCGTGGTTTTCATGGTGTGAATAGGGTCAGCCCGGACAATCAATGAGACTTTGTGCCTTGATTGGCAAGTCTGGTTTTTCTGATAGGAATTTACTTTTTCAGGGGGGCGTTGGATTGGGGATCGGAATCGGGGAGTGAGGGGGGCTGGGGGGAGAGAGGGGTGTGGGAAGGAGGTGTGATGAAGGAAAAAGGATGAATCAGAGGTGTGCCCGGCCATCGTGCGGTCAATAATGATGTTCTGCATGGGATGACGGGGCGGTTCATGGGGGATTTTTTATTGTCGTGAGTATAGCTCTCCTGCTCCGCGTTACCAAGGTTTTCTTGGCTGCGGATTTTTGAGGATTTTCCTTCGGTCACTTCCTAGCGTTTAGGCGGATTCTAGGACGAGGATGCGGCCGTCTCCGAGGTCGATTTCTGGAGCTTTCCAGGCTTGGTCGGCGCTTGCGTCGGCGCTTTGGTCCCAGAGTTCTAGGTTTTCAGAGGGAGGCGCTTCGTCTTCGTCGGCGGGGATCCAACCTCGGATAGCTCGCCACGGTGGATGGATGGGTTCGAGCAAGTTTTATTTTCTCTGTCTTTATGGACTGACATCTAAGCAGAATGCGGCTATGCCGGTTTGCAGTGCCGCTCATCGCGGCATGGCGTTGCTGGCTTTTGGGTGGGATGTGTTCGATGGCGGCTAGGAAGTCAAGATTTATTTTCTCTGTCTTTTTGTTAATACATCTCTGTCTTTTTGTTAATGCATCCGATCCTTCTCCAGATTCCCAAACAAAAACTGCCCCCGGCTCGTGCGCGTAATTGCATGATAAACCGTGGGTTCCGAGGTGACTGTGAGACGTGCTTGGGACATGGCGGGAGTATGGGGCCAGGAGTTTAGTTAGTCTAGACTTATTCTCCCCGTCTTTCTGTCAATGCACTATTGTGGTAGTGATGATCTCAACGGATTAAGGTGCGATTACGCGATAAAATCTCCGTTGAGCATTAATTGCCGTCGGATCATTTTTCATAACCTCGCGGCCGGTGCCCAAAACATCTCCCAAAACATTCAGCCAAGTAGCGTCGTTCAGATCCGATTTGTATTGCAGTCTATAGTTTACATTCAAAAGTGAATACCATGTCAAAGCGAAGCCGCCACCGTCCAGCCTCAGGCCTTTAATTATTGGGCGCACATTCGCATCCCCCCACAAACGAGCAAATCCATCGACAGGGAGTTCATGAACTTTGCTGATAGAGCCGCCGATCAGCACATGTCCATCTTTTTGGACAGAAACCGTCTCTACCCAATCGACGTCGAGAAATTGGAAGTTCATCGCTTGTTGAAAGCTAGTGTCGAGAGAACCGTTCGCATTCAGCCTGGCAACAGGCCCTCGCGCCACACCATTAACCTTATCAAATTCACCCCCAATGAGCACTTTGCCGTCGGCTTGCAGCGCTACAGAGTGAACCTGAGCGTCTGCGCCACTGAGACCATTTTGAAAGTTTGTGTCCAAACTGCCATCATCATTGAGTCGCGCAATACCCGATCTGGGCTGGGAATTAACATTCGCAAAATTGCCACCGATAACGACCTTGCCGTCGTTTTGCAAAATTAGGGACCGAATCCAACTTGAAGCACCCGAGAGGCCATTCAGGAAGGAAGTATCAAGCGATCCGTCCGTATTGAGCCGTGCAATGTTTTTGCGCGCGATGCCGTCTATCGTAGTGAATTGCCCGCCTATTACCACTTTACCGTCACTTTGTATTGCGAGCGACCAAACAATGGCTCCACTTGAATCGACGAGGTTCGGCTTGAAATTGGCATCCAGAGAACCGTCAGTATTCAACCTAGCGACAGCAGTGCGAGTCGCACCGTTGAATGTGGTAAAAAATCCGCCGATGACAAGTTTCCCGTCGCTCTGCACTTTTACAGAAGCAACGCGACTGTTCGCTCCAGCAAGACCGTTGAGGAAACCAGTATCGAGTGATCCATCAGTGTTCAGCCGTGCGATCTTATTTCGACTAACGTCATTCACCATGTTAAAGTCTCCGCCGATCACGATTCGACCGTCTGGCTGTTCCGCGAAGGTCCAAACGTTGCCACTGGCTCCCGACATTCCCTTTAAAAAACTTGTGTCCAACGAACCGTTGGAATTCAATCGAGCAAACGAGTTGCGCGTGACACCATGAATAGTTTGAAAAGAGATTCCCGCGATAAGAATCCTACCGTCAGCTTGCTCTTTCATGCTGCCTACAAGCCCAGCGGTCCCACCGTAAGAATTGATGCCGACCGTCCCATTTTGAAAACTTTGATCGAAGGTGCCATCCGAATTCAATCTTGCGATCGAATTGATACTCGTGTTGAACGCTTTAACGAAACCGCCGCCTGTGAGCACTTTCCCATCGGATTGAACGGCGGTAGAGTTGATTCTTAGATTGGCGCCGAAAGACCAATTGAGAAAGCTGTTGTCCAATGTGCCATCTGAATTCAGACGGGCCACCCCAGGACGATTCACACCAAATACTGAAGTGAACGCGCCACCGATGATCATTTTGCCATCATCCAGAGGAACAAAAGACTTCACAGGCGGCGAATAACCGTCAGAACGCCCGGTTACTCCGCTTTGAAAACTTGCATCGAGTGAACCGTCAGAATTCAAGCGTGCAATATTCGACTGCGCAACGCCATTGACGAAGTTGAAATATCCTCCGACAAGAGTTCTGCCATCGCTTTGTTGTGCCAAAACCGGTGCCGGAAATCCGCTTGGGGAAATAATGCCGCTCATGCCATTCTGAAAAGAAGTGTCGAGCGAACCGTCAGAGTTTAGACGCGCGATTCCACGCCTTGTGATGCCATTGAAAGTAGTAAAGGTGCCAGCGATTACAATCTTGTCGTCGCTTTGAGTCACAACAGATGTTACGTTTTGATTTGGACCGGAACCAATCAAAAAGCTGGTATCCTTCGTGCCATCGGCATTTAGCCGAGCAAGGTTCGGACCATCACCTCCCACAATGATCTTTCCGCTACTTTGTATCGCGACAGAACGAAGGGCATAACCGGTGCTGGGGAGCCCATTTTGAAAGGCGGTGTCAATAGACCCATTGGCGTTGAGCCGGGCCACGTAGTTGTGCGACAGCCCATTGATAGATTTGAAATTACCGACGATGACAATTTTCCCATTTTCTTGCAGCGCCATAGCCAAAATTTCCGCCCCTGATCCCGAAAGGCCATCCATAAAGCTGGAATCGTTAGTGCCATCTGGATTTAATCGTGCAATTGCTCCACGCATGGCACCACTTACGTTCCAAAAGGCTCCGCAGATCAAGATGCGTCCGTCAGGCTGCACGAGAACCGCATCAACCCAACTGCTGATGGCCCCCCCCCATGCGAATGAATAGTCCAGCGCCCCAGCAGAGGGTGAGATTACGCTTAATGCTGCGTTTGAGCTGGTCGCGCTTCCTTCCGCATTTGTGACCACCACAGTATAGCTGCCCACATCGGATAGCTGTGCATGAGAAAAGGAGAGTTGGTAACTCGTCGAGCCTTTGATCGGCACTCCATCTTTTTTCCATTGATAGCCTAGCGGACTCGTTCCTTCAGCAATCACGCTGAATACTGCGGGTTGGTCTGGTATTACGGCGCGGTCTACGGGAGGATAAGCGATGGTCGGCGGCGTTGCTTTTGCGAAGGGAGCGATTAGGGCTGAGAGGAACGGAAGCAGGCAACAGAGCATCCTCTTTGCTGCATCTGCTCGAATTGTTCGCGCCCGATGCTGGAAGAGCTGGATGCGTCGCGCAAGGAAATTGCGAACTCGTTGTCCTACTAAGTAATTCATCTGTCTGATAGGAATTTGCATTTTCAGGGAGGGCGCTGGATTGGGGGGGGCGGAATCGAGGAGAGAGGGACTGTCTGTCAATTTTGGCGCTCTGCATGGGATGACGTGCCGATTCCTGGTGAATTTTTAAGATAAGTAAACATAGCTCTCCCGCTCCGCGTTGCCAAGACTTTTCTTGGCTGCGGATTTGTTCGATGAACCCTACCTACTCGGTGTATTCCAGGACGAGAGTGGGGCCGTCTCCGAGGTCAATTTCTGGGGCTTTCCAAGCTTGGTCGGGGCCTTCGTCGGCGCTCTGGTCCCGTGTCGGAGGCGGGTGGTAGCGGGTGAAGCCTGCGGCAAGGTCGCCACAACGGAGGTAGTCTTGGACGTGGGTGATGGTCTCTGGGCACAGGGGGCCCATGGTGGGGCGGTGGTCCTTTTCGTAGCAGGAAATGAACTGGTCCCAGGTGTGGTGGATGATTTGCCAGAGGGGTGAGGCGCGGGGGCGACGGGGGTGGGGGGCGGGTATGAGAAATGTTCCTAAGAACAGTATTCCGTGCTAGCAACTGGATAACACTGACCCATGGCGTTGCTGGCCTTTGGGTGGAATGTGTTCGATGGCGGCGGCGAGGAAGTCGGTGGCTTTGAAGACTTCGAAGTTGCGTTTGGTGTGCCAACTGCGGCGGGAGCGGCGGGAGCGGCGGGGAAATTATGAAGTAAGGGCAAGATTTATTTTCTCTGTCTTTATAGACTTGCAGTCTTTATAGGCTTGCAATTGGGACACGATGGATTTTTCCTCCATTTAAGTCAAATCGCATTCGACGTTGGTTTCCGCGCCCCATCCTTGAGAGACCCAGGGAATCGAGCCCGCTTTAATCCGAAGCTTCGGGTGCTATGGAATGCCTCATCGGCTGAGTGCTGGGCAACCGCCGGGGCTGCCCTCGTGATCGTGGAGGGCGGCGGGTAAATCCGGGGTGGAGAGATCGCCCAGTGAGCGGGCGGCTTTGGTGCCCCAGAAGGAACTCCAGGTGCGCTGGGAGTGCGGCATTTCCAAGCTAGTGCAAAGCGGCAAGCCGTAGGAAGTGAAGGACGCTTGGTTGCTGAACTGCAAGCCGGGGGCGTCGTCTCGCGAGATATGGCAGCCCCGGCAGCCGATCTTGAAAGCACCGTAGAGGCCGGGCTTGGACCAACTGGGTGGGATGAAGGCGGCATCGAAACTTTCCGGACTAGCATTGGGGGCGCCACCATACCAACCGAGGATGAGCTTCGTGATGTCCGTCTGATGGCCGTCGCTGGTGGTCTGCGTTTTCACCACCCCGGCATTCATGCGGGCTAGTTCATTTTTCTCCACGCCCCACTTGGGGTGGAACGTGTAGGACTCCAGATCGAAAGGTAGGAAGCGGGAACCGAGATCGCCTCCGCTGCCAGGGATGGCACGCCGGTCAATGGGGAGAAAATCCGGTGGGCCGGTTGTGCCGTGGAATGCTGGGATCGTTGGCTCGTAGCGTGATCCTCCATGGCAGGAAATGCACAGCCCGGGGACGGCTTTGAATCCAGCGCGGTCGAGGTCGGCTGCTCTCCCGAGTTCCTGGTCGAAGTTGCCAGCATAAACGTAGAACCGAGTGTGCCGATGCAGTCCGCCCGTGAGATCGGCCCGCAGAGAGTAGTCCATGCACACGGTGGCAACTGCGCTGACACCCCGGCGGGCGTCTTCGAGGTTAGCATAATTCGTTACATAAAAGGCGACATCTGGCTGCCCATCTGCGGCCATCCGCACTCTCATGCTTTGCGCTCTGGCGAAGCCGAGATCCGCTAGATTGTAGTAATGGGCATTGGCATAATCCTCAGCGGGAACGCCCGGTAGTGGGGCTCCGAACTCCGCTGGAAAGCCGTTCAGCGTTTTCCACGCAGTGAAGTTCCGTGGGGCTCGAATCGTTTGGTAATAGTCAGTGGAGGAGAGGTTTTCCGATAGCAGAATCCGTTGCCTTTCCGTGGAAAAATGATCCGGCACTAGCACCGCAGGATTGGAACTACGTGACAGGAAATGGTTTTCGTCCTCAAGGTCTGTAACCGTCGTGGCGTCTGGCCGCTTCAGGCCGGGGATGGATGAGCTGAGGCTTAGCAGCACTGGATGAAGGCGGGAATCCGTCGTGGCGGTGACCGTCCGCTGGATGACGACGCGTTTTTTCCATGGAGGCGTCCAGGTGGTGGCGGTGGAGAGGTCTGTGGGCAGCAGGCCTGGTGCCTGCCGTTGGTCCAGCACGCTCAGATCGAGCGGTGTCGCCAAGGGGAAAAAGAGTGTTCCAAATGTCCAGTTCGTATCGCTTGGCCCCTTGATGGTGATGGGAAAGGTGCTCTTGCCTACCATGACTTCGAACGGGTAGTTCAGTGAGCGATCTGCTTCGAAACTTAGTTCTCCCGCGGCCCGGTGTTCACCCAGGAAATAAAGGCCACTCTTCGTCACGGGAAGAATGATGCCGCTGCTTCCGGCAGTGCTAGTGGCTGTGTCGGCGGGATCGAATAGCGCTGAGGTCTCATTTTGCCAATAGGCGTCATAGTTCCTGGATAGTGGCAAGATGGCTGCCGTCGGAAATGCGAGATTTACCCCTGTTAGGATCAGTGGGGCTCCCGCATCTGTGCGGATGTCCACCCAGGCGGCGTGGGTGGGGTCCAGCAATTGATTCGCGTAGAGGCCGGAATTGATGAACATGCCATGAGGCAAGGGCAGGCGGATCAACGGATTGAAAGTAGCAGTGGAGACTGTGATCGGTCCAGTATAGGGCAAGCCTGCGCTCGTCTGGAGGCCTCCAGCCATAATTCCTACGGACATTCCATTGGAATGAGTTACCGTCGTCGGGCTGCCATTGTAAGTCAGTGTGCTCGTCACAGTAGGAACGAGTGGGAAGGTCTGCTCATTGGGCAAGCTGGAGTTGAAGGCCCAGAGGAATCGCACGTAGCCGGGTTTTTCCACCCGCACCAGATAGTCGTAGTGAGGGGCCGGATAGCCATAGGAGTAGAAACTCGGATGCACATTGGATTCAAAGTAGCCGTTTGCATTGGTGGAACTCGAAACAGGCACGCCGTCTGGCGGGCGGCAGGTGATCGTGGCCCCGGAGAGCGGGGAGAGTGCATCTGGCGAAGCTGGATCCCAGGCCGCCACCATTCCAGAATAGGCCCCCACCGCCCCCGCCGGTGGGCTGAAGATTCGGAACGTGCGGAACGTGGTGAAACTCGTGCTCGCAAGGTCGGATAAATTGAGCCGGATGGTGACGTCCTGATCCTTCGAATCAGCCTGGAAGGAGAACTCTGGAAACTCCTTCTTCTGCTTGTCGCCCTTTCCATCGAGCGATTCCACGTGCCAACGATGGTCCAGCGGCAGCCCCTTGGGATTGTCCGCCTCCGCATGGAACTCTACCGGCACACCGGGTTTGATTTGCTCCACTTCTTTTCCATTTTGCCACGCAGAAATACGAGTCGCGCGGGGAGGCGAGTCGGTGAACTTGAGATCACGGATCGGCGGCTTGCCTTGCTCTTCTTCTGAGGGGTTGATGGTTAGGGATGTTTCCAGATTCTGGTAACTCACCTTGATAGTTACAGGGTAGTCCCCAGACTCCGGCGGAGGAGCCGCATAGCCGCCTTGGGCATCGGCCATCACTTCGCTAATCAGAGTTGTGCCTTTCCTGAGAATTTGCACCGTAGCCCGATGAGAAATCCCCCAGAGCGGATCATCCATGCCAACACGGGTGCCATCGGCAAACCGAATGCGGCCGAAGATACTGTGAGGGTCTGTAGCAATGGAAACCGGCTGGATGGTTGCGCCCTCCTGGCCCACCTGCAGCGTCACAGGCGGCCCGGGTATCCCTAACTGAGTAACCGTTTCCACGGTGTATGAGTCCGCTGACACAAACGGCGCCCTGAAGGCCCCTGATTCATCGCACTCAATAAATAGTGGAATTTCCGAAATCGGGGCACCCACTCGTTTCAAGATCACCAACGCACCACCAGCTCTAACGTAGAGGGGCTGTCCATCAGGAGAAACGTATTGATAAGCGGCGTAGCCATACACGGGCCCACCCGGTCCATACGTGCCCTGCACTGGCTCCGAGACATCACTTTGGCCCGCATCATTTTTGGCCACCAGGGTGATCGAATATTTGGCTCCTTTCGTCAGTTCCGGCAGCACGGCTGAAGCCGCCCAGCCCACATCCAGCACCAGATCCGACCCCAGTGGCAACAACGGTCCTGACCCTCCCGAGCCCATTTCGTGAATAATAATCAAATACCCGCCCGCCTCTGCAGCAGGCGTCCACGTCAGCCTCCAATCCGTCCGCCCCATCAGCAGCGCCACATCCTTCGGCACCGCAGGAGCCCCGGCAGGAAGCAGGGAAAAGAAGCCGCGCTGTTTTGCTGCATTGATCTCCGCCCGCCAGGAGCCATCCGCCGCCATGCTAGGCAGAAGGGTCGCAGCCCCCTCGAACTTTAGGTCCGTGGACCACTTCAGATCGTATGCTCCCGTGCCTGCGTTCCACCGCACGGCGTGGGTGGTTCCTTCCTGCAAGAAAGAAAACCCAGTCTCCGGCGGCGGGGCTTCCCCGAACGACCAAGCCGCCAGATAAATTGGCACCATGGCCCGAATCAGTTGCGCAAAGGCGCGAAAGCGGGATTTCAGAGGGTTCAAGCGTTTCATAAGCTAGGCTGCAAGGGATGGATATGGTTTAAAATTGCGCTAGTGCCTCCACGGACAGGGAACAAGAGATGGCGTCACTATGGGGAAGAACCTTTCCTCGGCAGAAATGACAAAAATCCCAAAATTTCTCCAAAAAAGTTCTCAGCCCAGCTAATCAGCGGGCGGAAGCGAATCGCTGCTGCCCTGCGCCAGAGCCTGTCTCTGATAGGAATTTGCTTTTTCAGGGGGCGTTGGATTGGGGTTCGGAATCGGGGAGTGGGGGGCTGGGGGGAGAGAGGGGGCGGGAAGGATGAATTATGAAGGGAAAGGGATGAGTTAGAGGTGTGCCCGTCCTTCGTGGGGGCAATAATGGTGTTTTGCATGGGAGGACGGGGTGGTTCACGGTGGTTTTCCTATTCTAATGAGAATAGCTCTCCTGCTCCGCGTTGCCAAGATTTTTCTTGGTAGCGGATTTTGCGGTTTTCCTTCGGCCACTTCCTGCTCTTAAGCGGATTCTAGGACGAGCGTGCGGTCGTCTCCGAGATCAATTTCTGGAGCCTTCCAGGCTTGTTCGGTAGTTTCGTCGGTGCTTTGATCCCAGAGTTCGAGGGTGTCAGCAAATGGCGCTTCGTCTTCGTCGGCTGGAATCCAGCCTCGGATGGCTTGCCAGGGTGGGTGGATGGGTCCGAAGGTGTCGATGTAGAATGGTGGCTCGGGTGGTGGGGGAAGGCTGATGAGGGCCACCCACAAGCCGAGGAGGCGGAGGAAAAATTTGATTTCCTCCGAGCGGGAGATGGTTTCGGCGCGACGCATGGTGCCTTGGCAGCAGGGACATTTGAGGGGGTCGGTGCCCCAGACGCGGAGGATGAGGTCCCGCCACAAGGGGCGCTTGGCGCGGGCGGTGGCTTTGGGTGGGGCGGGGTGGACTTGGGATTTGAGATTTGAATTTTCTGATTCGAGATTTGGGGAGGTGGGTGCAGGTGGGGGAATGATGGCTGCGGTGGGTTTGGTGAGGCCGCGGGTTTTGTTGGAATAGAGGCCGTAGTAGCGAATCGTTTGACTTCGTCTAAGCAGAATGCGGCTATGCCGGTTTGCAGTGCCGCTCATCGCGGCATGGACCGTCGGTTTATTGCTCCAAGTGCTGCGAAGTCTGGCCACAACGAAGCATGAGGAGGGAAGGCAGAAAAATACCGTTTGAGTTATTTGCTGCCATTGGGAATACTCTATGGATGGCAGCAGATTCTCATGATAGCGGGATTGGGGTTACGTTGTGCTCATCCTTTCTTGGTTTTTATACGCACGCTGGATTTCTGGCGGGGTTGCAGGCAGAGGGATTGGCACCCAAGCACTTGGCCGGAGCCTCCTCCGGTGGGATGGTGGCCGGATTGACAGCGGCTGGTATCAGCCCGCAGGATCAATTGGAATTTTATTGCAGTAAAGCCTTCCGCTATGCTTTCCTGGAGCCGAAACACATGATCAGTATTCCGTTTCTCCGGTTACTCGGTCGCCCCGCTACCGGGCTTTCCACCGGGCAACGGGCGGTGGAGTTATTGCGGGAGTTCATCGGTAACAAGCGGATTGAAGACTGCGCACAGGCCCAGTTGGCGCTGGCGGTTACCAACCTCACGCTCGGGCGCTCGGAGATTCGCCAGGTCGGCCCGCTGGCGGAGACGATCGTGGCGAGTTGCGCCTATCCGACCATGGTGCAACAGCAGCGACTGGGGGAGGAGTTGTTTTGGGATGGCGGCATTGCCAACGATGGACCGTTTGGTCATTGGTTGGGGCAGGGGCAGGTGAGGACCATTTTGATTCACAGCGTTGGCATGCCCAGTCATCGACTCGTGACCGGACGCATGGGAATTCGCCAGGGATTCCATCGCTGTCTGGATGCCATTGGCGCAGAGTTGTTCCGTCTGCGCCATGAGTTGGCGAAAATGAATCATCAAACGGTTCGGCGCTGGAACACCCCCACCAAACGCCCGCTGCTCTTCATCAGTGAGGCTTCCGGGCGGGCCAATTTTGCCGCAGGCGAGGCGATGGGACGAGAGGCCGCGCAGAGTTTATTGGAGGCGGATGCCCACGGCTAGCCCGCATTTCTCACCAGAATCTGCTGCGGCTTGACCTTGCTTGATTTACCGGCGTTGCGCTGGTTTGCTCCTTGGGCAGTATGTCCTCATACAGCCCGGCGTCGCATCCTGCGCGCGCCTTGGTAAATCAAGCAATCTCTGCGCCTCGCGACGATTCTGGTGAGAAATGCGGGCTAGACTTTCAAATAAAGTTTCTTGCGGTGCATCCAGAGCAGGATGAGCCAGAACATCAGCAAGACCACACTTCCCAGCACCACTGGCTGCATTTCCGGCCCCAGGAGGAGGAACGGTGTGGGGCCAAAGTGCTGCACCAAGGTTTCCTCCAGAAATTCATCGATGGTGTGGAAGAGTAAATACATGGCCAGTGAATTCATGCCCATAACGATGAGCGGGAAAGCCCAGCGCTGGTAATACTTTACGTCCATAACATAATAGAATCCCGCCATCATGACACCACTCCAGCCAGCGCTGAATAACACCCAGGAAGGCGTCCAGAGTTTCTTGATGAGTGGACAAACTCCCAACCCATGCAAGCCCCAACCGAGCGCGATGCCCGCCACTCCATACTTGAGTAAGCGAACCACGATCCACGTGGAGCGCGGCTGGCTGCTCGCTTGTTTCAGCCAGGCTCCTGCGATCAATCCCAGAATCATATTTGCCAGCGTGGGGATGAAATTGAGGGTGTTATAGCCGCCCGTATAACCCACCCAGGGTCGGGAACGCGGAAACAGATTGAGGAACCAGGAATCGAACGCCCAGGCGGCATTGCGATTTAAGTTCCAGTGGGCATAAAATCCCTGGGCGTGATGCGACCAGCCATCTGGAATGTTTACTGCCGCATCGTCGAAATTTGCCGGGGGCAGGGGTTGCTGCACGAAGAACCACCAATAACCCACTAAAATCAGACCGACACTAACCCAGCGCACCCGCTGACTAGCGAAACTGAGCGCAAAGAGAAACGGGTAGCCCAATCCCATCTGGGTCAGCGTATCTTCGAAGGTCCAATTCGTGGACTCCCGCCCCAAGCTGCGCACGAAAATGCCCAGCAGGATCAGTAAAACCGAGCGGGCCAGCGCATGCAGCCACAGTCTTCCAGTGCTCTGACCCCGGGCCACGCGGCTGGAAATGGAGAACGCCAGAGCCACTCCCACCATGAAAACAAACGAGGGATGAATGAGGTCATACAGGCAGCAACCGACCCACGGCACATGCCACGAGTGGAAGCCCAGCACTTGCCACCAGCTACTCGGTGGGAAATTTTTTGCCACGTCGTCTAAGTGTAGCAATTCCAGTCCCATCAATAACATCACAAAGCCGCGATACGCGTCCAGTGAGGTAAGTCGCGCAACTGGCAACAGCGGAATTTCGGTGGAAGGGCGGACGGACATAGTCGGCATGTAACCTTATGAAATTACCCGCCTCGTCAAGTCGGCAATCGCGGAGTCAACACGCGATCACACGACGAATTGGCCGAACTACGCTAAGCAATACCCCTGCCTGTGTGCGGGGCTTCGAAAGCCCCGCTCCCGGTGCGTGTAAATCCGCCATGATGTGGTGCTGGCCAGCAGACGATCTTCGTGCCCGTGGCTGGAGGCCGCGGCTTCTATTGCATCCTGCGTTTGCCGTAACGTTAGAACTGGACGGTTAGGCCCGCTCCCGCCGTCCATCCGTCCATTTCCAAACTGAAGGAGGAAGGCCCGACGGAGCCAGTGAGGTTTTGTCCCCAGTCATAGCGCCCGAAGGCGGTCAGCGCGAAGCCGCGGCCCAAGGCCACTTCCAGGCCGCTCTGCAAATAGAAACCTGGGAGCAAATCCGTTCCACTGGAGTGATCAGACCATTTTTTCAGGACCCGATTCCTCCCTCCATTCCGACTGATGAATACGATCTCGCTCTGGCTGGCATCCCACGAAGCAATATTTAAAGCCGCCCCCAGACCCAAGGCCAGGGTAACCGGACCGCGTGACCACGTGACGTTGCTGCCCAGCGAGAGGGTGTAATTTTTCAAATCAAACGAACTTCTACCGATGTTCGAGAACTCCACGGAGCTAGCTCCCGCACGCCCCCCACCATTCACGCGGTTGATCGGAACGTTGTAAACGATCGGACTGACGGAGTCATATTGGCCACTGTAACCGCCCAAAGGAATGGTGTCGGCATTGCTCGCAATATCAAAGCTGTCTATGCGCGACTGAGTGCGGAATGACGAGTTCTGCCCTGCGCTGAGATTGCTGAAGGAGCGACTGGATTCGAACGGCAGATAACTGAACACCCCGTCAAATTTCACGGCCCAGGCACCACGCAAGGGCAGGACATAACTGAGCTGCACGAAAGGCCCCCAGCCATCCGCCTCCGCGTCCCAAGTGGTCGTGGGCTGCCCATTACGGAAGGAACCGAAGCTGCTGGAAAGACTGCTGTCGTGCAGTGTCAAGGTGCTGTCCTCATTCTGGTTGGTCCCCAGATCCAGTTGGCTGTTCTCGTTGTATCCCCAGTAGGCCGTAAGCCCATCGACACTGGTGCCGATATCCTGGAAGACGTAGCCATCGTCATATGTCCGGTCCGCTTCGGAAAGATCATCTCCGCTGCGATAAGATTTGCGCCCCTGAGCCGACAGTAGCGTGGGTAGAACAAAGGCGGCACTGCGGGTGCGGGTCTCGAAACGAAAATCCCCCAGACTCCGATATTGCCAACCACCACCGATTTGCCACGGAGACTTGTCGGAAGGAATGACCACGGGCGGAACTGGCGTTTTCCCATTGGCTGAAGGGCCAGCGACCAGAGTCGAGGCAGCGGCTAGACTACAGGAGAGAGTGATAAATGAACGCATGATGGAGTAGGTTGAAGGAGTAAACACTTCAGCGCTTTTCTGCGATCTATGCAAGGAAATCCGCAGGATTCAACGCGTCAACCATGGCGGATTTTGGCAGACTCCACCATCATGATTTCCGCCCATTCTTAAATTTCACTAAGGTTTCGCGGAGGCGGCAGCGGCAGCTCTCGCTTGCTTGTCTTTGATCGATTTCTCCACTGCTCGCTTCAGGTATCGGCGGACAACACCGAGACTGCTCGGGTGGCGTTCGCTGATCTTCACCGAAGTAACCTGATTTCTCTCCGAATCGGTGAGGTGCCAGGAAAGCGGTGGACTGCCACGAAAAGCGAAGACTGCATTTTCAATGTTTACCTTGCCTGGTTCACCCAGCTGGTTGGGGCGATTCTTCGGCCACCAAATATCGGTCAACATTTCAAAATCATCCGAATTGTGCTGTCTTTGGCCCGTCGTGCGGACCGACATTAAGGCCTGTAAGGGTGCGGTTAATTCGGTTATAATGCCTTCCGCCAAGGGTGCGGGTATTTGGGAAGCCCGGACCTGATCGTTGCCGTCCCAGGAAATATTTTGGGGGCGCGGTGCTGCTCCGCTTTGAATCTGAATGACCAGCACTTGTTGGGGGCACTGCAATCCTGACGGTGGCGGATGAACTGGATCTAAAGATTGCGCCCTGAGCGTGATCAAGGCTCCGTGCAGCCAGCGGGTGAGCACCGCCATGCCATAGTTGTCGAAGTAGCCGCCATCCACCGCGTGCTCCTCACGGGCCTCATTGCGAACCCTAGCCGCTGGCGTCACGAAAGGAAAGGAAGCACTCGCACGGGCTGCGGAGACCACTGGAATCGAATACCCTCCCTGGGGCGCATACAGCCAGTCCTGCACGTCGCCTGCGGCAGGATCGAAAGAGGTATTCCCGAACACGAGAGGAGTGCCTCGTTCCACGCTGGTCGCGTTAAATAAGACTGCCGGACATTTCCTAGTCTTCACCCCTGCAATCCAATCGCTTAAGAGAACGCCCTTCAAGCCCGGGGAATGCTGCAGCCAGTCCTGTTCCATCGACACGCCACGGTCCGTCCCCTGGGAAACGGGGATGACGCCGGATAAAATATCATGAAAAACCAATCCATGGACGACGGCTCCGAGACTGGACGCTCCACTGGCTTGAGTTAGGGCATGGCTCTGCAGGTCGGGTTTTCCCTGGGCCATGGTGTTTACGAAATACATAAGACCATAACTGCCGCCGGAAACTCCACTAACACAGCGCACGCGTTTCAAAAATTCGTGGCCCCAAACGATTTCCTTATTCTCATGGTCCATCATTTTCTCACCAGGATCACTCATGAGTTCCTCCAGCACATGCGCGGCCCAGAGCCCTGCATGAATGCCTCCTCCTTCGGCTGCAATGAGGATGGGAAAACCGTCATCTGGATCCTTGGGATCCACTCCGAGCACCTCGGAGGCAGGAATCGGCACTTTGTTGGATGCGGCCACCGGCTCGATGACGTGAGATTGCCGCCAGAACAGTGAAACCCCGAACACCCAAATAGCCAGTAGCAGCGTGACGGGCACAGGAATGCGGTCAAAGAAAAAGGCAATCCCACTGCACACGAGGCAAGCCGCCAACAGCAGGGCCAGCAGGCTGACCAAGGGCGCTACCTCCGAAGGCGACATCAAACCAATGCCCAGCAAAATCAGTGTTGCCGCCAAGGTGTAGGCCATCAGCAGGAAGTGACCTACTAGCAATTCAATGGGAGGCCGAGTCGGTGGAAGATGGTCCGGAGTGTCGTGCTCTGAAGTCGCGTGCGGAATTGGCCTCGTGATGCCAGTCAGCAGAGAATCAGGCAACCAACGGAGCGCTGTGCCGCAACTGGTCCAAATTATCCCCACAATTTGGCCAATAAACGAAGCGTGGGTCAAGTCACTTTTAGCTCGGCTGTATTTGGAATGCTGCTCATCCGCAGACGATTCTAGTTTGCGAAGCAAAGCCGAGCCCATTACCTCTGTAGATTCCACCCCGCCAACTGAGCGAGCAATCCAGACAGCGCCTATGTATAGGATGAAGGCAAGGCCAATCCCCAGGCTCAAATAGAGCACCGTCCGGAGCCCTGAGATCCCCTCGCTACCAGTCCAACCACTTTCGCTCACCCGTTGAATTAACACCGCAATCATGGGGGCTAGGCTGATCAAAAACCAGCCAGCATCCCGCAACCAGTTGGGAACGCCAGGCCCACTGGAGGATTCCAGCCCCTTGGCTTTGAAATCGAATCGTTCAGGGCCGTAGATCCTCACTAACCTTGCGGGCAATCGCATGCCCCACATTAGGAGCATACTCATCAGTCCCGTGAGGAATAAGCTGGTGCCCGTATCGATGTCGAAGACCCCGCGGACCATTCCGCCAATGCTTTGATTGCAGACTAGTGCCGGTAAAGCCAGGGTAATACCCGCTGTGACCAATTGCACTCGGTAGTAATAGAGCCGGAGGGCCCAGCGAATGACGCGAAGACAGAGTTCTTTCATAATACAGGTAAAGATAAAGGTGTTCCCCTTCCTGCGGCAGCGGCCGCGTGCAGGGCTTAATGGTATCTACCGATTTTTCGCACAAACGTTACCAGAAAATCCACAAAGGACCGATGGACCCGTCTTAAGACACACTTTACCAACAGTGCTCTGCCACAGTAGGCTCCAACAAACGGATGTCTGGAGTAGGCGCTTGGTTCGAGAAATTTTCATCGCTGGTGAATTTCGTTTCAGCTGGTGCTGATCCCCGACGCCCTACGAAATTTCACACCGCGCCATAGACGCTTTGCAGGTGGGCGACGGTTTCGTCCGCGGTGTCGGCCTGCACCACGACCAAGCTGCCGGGAGGGGCCGCAGCCAAGGCCAGATCCAAGGCCTTCAGGGAGCCGGTGATTTTCTCCAACCGCTTGACGCGCGGGGCATTGATCAACCCTTGCGAGAGCAGGCCCATGATTTCGCCAGGTTCCCGCCCGCGGCAATAGTCACCTTCGTAGAGCCAGACTTCGTCGAACGCCCGGGAGAGCATTTTGCCTTGTTCCAGAATATCTTCATCCCGCCGATCCCCTGGAGCGGAGTAAACCGAAATCCGGTGCGTTTGCGGATAGTTTTCCACGGCCTCCAGCAATTTGCGCAAGGCGGAGGGGTTGTGACCATAGTCCACAATAACCGTTAGCTCGCCCAGTTCCAATGTATTGAAGCGACCGGCATTTTGCTCCAGCGTAGGCTGGAAAGACCGGCAACCTTGCCGCACCAGATCGTCTGCGATGCCCAACGCCCAAGCCGCCGCCACTGCGGCCAGGGTATTTTCCACCTGGAAGCCGACCTTCCCGCCGTGGGTCAAGGGAACGTCCGTTAGCGGGATCAGATTCATTTCCCACTCACCTTCTGCGCGGATGATGTTTCCTCCGTGAGTGTAAACGGCTCGTCCACCGGCTTCGCGATGCCGCTGAATAATGGGATTCTGGCCATCCAGGGCGAAGAAAATAGTGTGGCGGGGATCGGGCATGGCCATCGCGACCACCAACGGATCGGAAGCATTGAGCACGGCGCAACCATCCGGACTGACCGTCTTGAGCAAACAGGACTTCACGTCCGCCAACTTCTCCACGGTATCAATGCCGCCCAGTCCCAAGTGATCGCCATCGCCAATGTTCGTAATGATCGCCACATCACAGCGGTCAAAGGCCAGACCTTCCCGCAGGATGCCGCCACGTGCCGTTTCCAACACGGCTGCATCCACTAACGGATGCGACAACACCAGACGAGCGCTCTTGGGTCCGCTGCAATCACCTTCATCCAACTTGCGACGGCCTACGAAAATGCCATCGGTGCTGGTGAATCCAACCCGATGGCCGACTTGCTCCAGCAAATGAGCCGTAAAGCGGGTCGTGGTGGTTTTGCCATTCACGCCAGTTACGGCTACCACCGGAATGCGACCCTGATCGCCCGGGGGGAACATCATCTCGATCACGGCTTCTCCGACCGGCCGGGGTTTCCCTTCAGAGGGGAACAAGTGCATGCGCAAACCGGGGCGGGCGTTGAGTTCGATGATGGCTCCGTTGCCTTTGCCTAACGGTAGAGAGACATCGTGCGCCACCAGATCAATCCCGCAAATATCCAAGCCCACGGTCTGGGCCGCCTCAATCATGGCTTCGCGAATGGAAGGATGCACTTCGTCGGTGACATCCACGGCGGTTCCGCCGGTGCTGAGGTTGGCGTTGCGACGAATGAAAATGACCCGCTCCTTGGCGGGCACGGAATCCGGGGTTACTTCCTGCTCATGCAGCACGCCCAGCGCTACTTGATCGATGCGAATCTTGCTCAGCGCGGCGGCATGGTCGCTCGCACGGCGGGGATCTTGATTGGCGATGGCAATGAGTTGGGTGATCGTGTGGATCCCGTCGCCCACGACATTGGCAGGGAGACGTCGCGCGGCGGCTACTAACTGACGGCCCACCACGAGTAAACGATAGTCCTGACCTTCGGCAAATTGCTCCGTAATCACTGAGGAACTTTCCTCCTTGGCAGCCTCGTAGGCGGCCATGACCTGCTCCCGGGTGAATAAATTTACCGCCACCCCCCGACCTTGATTTCCATCGCGTGGCTTGACGACCACGGGCAGGCCGATTTCCTGCGCAGCGGCCCACGCGTCCTCGGGCGAGGAGACGGGTCGGCCTGCTGGCACGGGCAGTCCTACTTCCTGTAATAACCGTCGCGTGAGGTCTTTATCCTGCACGATGTCCTCGGCTATGGCGCTGGTGTAACTGGTGGCGGCGGCTAGGATTTTCCGTTGCTGACTGCCATATCCCAACTGCACCAGACTGCCTTCGGTGAGTCGATTAACCGGAATACCTGCGGCCAGAGCGGCATTGACCATGGCGCGGGTGCTTGGCCCCAGGCTGACATCGGCCGCCAATTCCCGCAGGTCTTCCAAGGCCGTCGCGACATCAAAAGTCTCTCCTCGCAGGGCTGCTTCCAGGATTTTTCCCGCCAAGGCGAGCGCTTCCCGCCCCACCGTTTCCTCGTCATATTGGAAAATGATCCGGTATAAATTTCCACCATCAATCGGCAGGACTCTGCCGAAGGCAAGATGGGTGCCGGTGCTGTTCTGCAGATGCAGGCACAATTGCTGCAAGAGGAAAGCCAGCGCAGGCTTCGTGAGGTCGTCCCCGGATGGCGGGGCGAAGTCCGGGAGCCACGTGTGCAGATTTTCCCGCCACAACGGATGCACGTCGGGACGTGGCCACACTTCCACCCAGCATTCGATGAGGGTCAGAGTGGACCAAAGATTGGGACCACGTAAGGCCAGCGTTTTGCTGATCTGATACGTGCGAAGATCGCGAGTTTGAGATGGAGTGGACAAAGACTGTATGGGGACGCTTCCCGGCCAGAAGCTGGGAGAATTTTTCGTAACGGAAATTTTGACGAGCGGCAAGATGAAATATTCGCACTTTAATGATAAATTCTTCAAAATCTCACGTAGGGGCGCCTTCGCGTAGTCCCCAGGACCGTTCTCCATCGGTTGCGATTGACCAACCCGCGTTCCCGCGTTTCCTGTGATCTACATGGCCGATCTCACTACCATCGCGAGCAATCTCCAACTGGCCCACCACCAACGCCACATTTTCCTCTGTGCGGACCAGAGTGAGCCGCTGTGTTGTTCTTCTGAGGCTGGATTGGCGGCTTGGGAATACCTCAAACGACGACTCAAGGAACTCGGTAAAACGGCACCAGAAAAGCTCATTTACCGCACCAAAGCCAACTGCCTGCGGGTGTGCACCAGGGGCCCCATTGCAGTGGTCTATCCCGAGGGAACTTGGTATCATTCCTGCACCCCGGAAGTGCTGGAGGAGATCATCCAAAAACATCTTCTCAACGGCCAAATTGTCGCTCCCTACGCTTTTGCGCAAAACCCCATGAATCCACCACCATGACTGCCTACTATCAAATTTTCGCGACCCCGACTGGACCGTTTTCCCTCGGGGTAAATGCTGACGGAGCCGTCCTCGCCACTGCTTTTGGCGACCTGGAGCGCTTGCAAACGCGGGTCAGCGCTGACGCCTGGGAACAGGATGCCGCACGCACCCAAGCCGCGCGGACGCAGGTGGAGGAATATTTCGCAGGGCATCGCCAACACTTCGAATTACCCCTCGCACCCGTCGGCACGGCCTTCCAAAAGCAAGTCTGGGCCGCGCTAGCGGAAATCCCCTTCGGCCAGACTCGGAGTTATGCCGAGGTGGCTGCCACCATCCAATCGGGTGCCAGAGCCGTGGGCAATGCCAACGGGGCCAATCCCATTGCTCTCATCGTTCCGTGCCATCGGGTGATTGGCGCAAACGGCAGTCTGACTGGCTTTGCCTTCGGAGAACCCATCAAACAACGGTTGCTGGAAATCGAAGGCGTCTGGCCCACCGAATTACCTTGGGCGCACGCAGGCTAGGGAGTGGCTGACAGCAAGGTCGCCAATCGCACCGCCGCCAACAAGCTCCCCGGATCCGCCTCGCCCTTCCACGCGATATCGAACGCCGTGCCGTGATCCACGCTCGTGCGAGTTACTGGTAAACCCAGGGTGGTATTAACGGCCGAATCGAAGGCGATCATTTTCACCGGGATGTGCCCCTGATCATGATACATGCAGATCACCGCATCGTATTGTTTGCGCGCAGCGGGCGTGAAAGCAGTGTCTGGCGGCACGGGGCCAGTGAGATCATACCCCAACGCTCGCGCCGTGGCGATGGCGGGCTCGATAAATCTTTCCTCCTCGCGTTCGCCAAATAATCCGTGCTCGCCCGCATGAGGGTTCAACCCACACACCAGCAACTTCGGCTCCCGTCCGCGAATCCGCCGGAGGGCTTGTGCCGTGAGTTCGATGACGTCCACGATGCGCTCTGGTTTCAGCAGTGCAGGGACCTCATGATAGCCCACATGAACCGTGACGAAACTGCACGTGATCAACTCGGAATACTGCATCATGCAGGATCGTTCCGCCTGCATGCGCTCTGCGAAAATCTCCGTGTGCCCCGGGAAATGATGCCCTGCCGCGTGCAGCGCCTCCTTATTCAGCGGGCCGGTGGAAACAGCGGCTACTTTGCCAGCCAATCCAGCTGCAATGGCTCGAATCACATATTGAAAGGCCGCCTCCCCGCAGCGCGCGTCCACGCGACCTGGTGTGATGGCATCCGCATCGACGCACGCACAGTCGAGCACTGTGGGCTCTGTCAGTGCAGGCGCTTCCGCCATCCAAACATCGTAATTTAATACAGGACTTGTAAATGGAATCCCGGTCGCCTCTGAGACTCGACGCAGGATTCCTGCGTCTCCAAAGACAAGGGGCACGCAACCTGCGGGAACTTGATTCAACAAACGCAGGCAAAGCTCCGGACCGACTCCGGCGGGATCTCCCATAGTGATGGCGATAAGTGGGGGCATATCGTTTCCCTAAGCGCATTGCCAGCAAAGAACAAGAGCCAGATGCGGCTCGTTCGTGCACCCGTTGAGACGCTTTGCGGCCCCGTTAGGAACGACGCTTTTTGCCCTGCTTCAGTGCCTGGATGACCTTGGCTTTGTCCTGTTTCAGCAGAGCCTTCACGTCGAGGATCAAGCCGGGGAAGACTTTGCTGGAGAGTATCCCCGCCGTTTCCTTCTGCGCCACAAATTCGCCCTCCACCAGCAGAAACCAAAGGACGCGCTGTTCTTGCACTAACCACACGAGATACTCCGCCACTCCATTACGTCGATAGGCTTGGAACTTGGCATGCAGATCGATGGATGCGCTGGAAGAAGCAATCTCACAGACCAAACCAGGCGCGCCGTGCAGATAACCTGTGTCATCCAGCCATACGCTTCCACCCGCGCTAGGCTGGCACAGAATGGCATCCGGCTGCACCGCGTTATCTCCATCCAGAATCAGGGAGGCATTAGGGTAAACTTTTAATTCCGGGTAGTCTAGACTGTAGGTCCCAAGCCAGAGCTGAATTAATCCATCTGGTCCGGCGTGAAAGGCGGCATTTACGGGTGAGGGCAGGTGAACGAATCCTTCGATGAGTTGGGCTTTCCGCACCCCAGGGGCGGCTTCATAGCGGCGCATAAACTCTGCCACCGTCAGTCGATCCCCGTTCTCCAATGTCGGCGGGCGCATCGGAACGATACGTTTCCGACGCGCTGCACGAGGTGGTTCGAGGATGCTTGCCATGCCTTCAGGCTACAATGAACTGACTATATTGCAAGGTTGGAGTTGAACTCTGCCCCCACACACATGCGGGAATTATAACTTTACGAAGTGCCCTCTCGGCTTCAGTAGGAGGGATTCAATTGCTTGCCGTATGCCCGCCACTGCCGAACTCCCCATCACCAATATTTCCTGCTATAAATTCACCCCGCTCACGAATCTGAAGTCCCGTCGGGAGGAACTCATGGCGCGCTGTAAGGACGCGGATTTGAAAGGAACCATCCTGCTGAGCACGGAAGGCATCAATCTCTTCGTGGCCGGACCGCGGGAGAAAGTGGATGAACTGGTGGCCGAACTCCGCAGTTGGCCCGGATTGGAGGATCTCGCGCCGAAATACAGCCCCAGCGAGGAACAACCGTTCCGCAGGATGCTGGTCCGCATCAAGAAAGAGATCATCGCCTTCGGCGTGGAGGGGATCAATCCATCCCTGCGCACCTCCCCCAAACTGAAGGCGCAGGAACTGAAACAATGGCTCGATGAAGGCCGTCCCATTACTCTGCTCGACACCCGGAACGATTACGAAGTGGAGTTGGGAACCTTTCGCGGAGCGGTAATCCCCCACATCGATCACTTCCGCAGCTTCCCCGAAGCCGTGCGGAAGTTGCCAGCAGAAATGAAGGACCAACCCATCGTCATGTTCTGCACGGGCGGGATTCGTTGCGAGAAGGCCGGGCCATTCATGGAGCGAGAGGGCTTCAAACACATCTACCAGTTGGACGGCGGCATCCTGAAATACTTCGAGGAGTGTGGAGGCGCACATTATGATGGCGAGTGCTTCGTGTTCGATCAACGCGTGGGTCTGGACCCGCACCTCGAAGAATCCGACACCATGGTCTGCTACCAATGTCAGGCCCCCGTGAGCGCGGAAGATCAAGCCTCTCCCAAATTTGTCGTTGGTAAATCATGCCCGCACTGTTTCAAGGATTCAGACCAAATCCGCGCGGAGAATTTAGCGCTGCGGAGACGTCGGTTGCTGGAAATCCGCGATCCCCTGCCCGGCAGCGTCCCGTATGATAACTATCGCCCCATGTCGGTCACCACGCGATTCGACGGACTCACGCTGGCGGAATTTCTGGCTGGTGCCTTCCCCCATCATGCGGCAGAGAAATGGGACGCCTTGTTTGCCGCAGGGCAGATTCGGGATGAGGCGCATCAGATTGTGCCGCCGTCGCAGATTGTTCGTGCTGGGGAGCGTTACGTGCAGTTCATCCCGCAGTTACTGGAGCCTCCGGTGAATCCGAACGTCGAATTCCTCTACGAAGACCAGGCCCTGGCGGTCATCAGCAAACCCGCCCCGCTTCCCATGCATCCCGGCGGGCGATTCAATCGCAACACGCTCCAGTATCTGCTGGATAAAGTGTTCTGGCCCAGCAAGTTGCGCCCGGTGCATCGCCTGGATGCCAACACGACCGGATTACTCGTGCTGGGCCGCACCCGGCAAATGGCCTCCCTCCTGCAACCGCAGTTCCAGCGGGGCGAAGTGGAGAAAATTTACCTCGCCCGGGTCCACGGCCACCCTCCAGATGACGCCTTCATTTCTACCGCCGCCATCAGCGATGAACCAGACGAATGCGGCCGGCGCAACCCCGATGAAAACGGCCAGTCCGCCCGCACCGAATTCCGCGTCGTGGAGCGCTCCACCAACGGCACCGCCCTGCTGGAATGCAAACCCATCACCGGCCGCACCAACCAAATCCGCATCCATCTCTGGCTGCTAGGATTCCCCATCGTCGGTGATGGCACCTACCTCCCCAACGGAGCAACCGGCCACCAGCAAACGCTGGACCTCGACGCCCCGCCCATGGCCCTGCACGCATGGAAATTAGCGTTCAACCACCCCCTAACCGGTGAGCGCATGCGCTTCCAAGTCGAGCCCGGCCCCGCCCTAAAGTAGCCGCCATGTCTCCCAGTGGCGGCAAGTCGGTGCATTATCTTCCCTGAAAGACCTTGGCAGCCACCCGTTGGCCCGCAACCTGCTTTCTTCACCGAAATTTCCCGCCACTCCCAACTTGCCGCCCTCGAAATTCCCTCTAGGCTGCTGGTTCAAACTTTAAATCCACCCACCCCGAACATTCCGTGAAACAAACGATCAAGACCTTCACCACTGGCGCTAACACCTCTGGAACTTACTATTCCCTGCCTGCTCTGGCGGAGCAAGGAATCGCTCCCAAGTTGTCCAAGTTGCCCATTTCCATTCGTTTGGTGTTGGAATCCTTGGTGCGGAATTGCGATGGCAAAAAAGTGACCGAGCAGGACGTGAAGAACCTAGCCAACTGGAATGCCAAGGCTCCGGGCGAGTATGAAATTCCGTTTGTCGTCGCTCGGATCGTTCTTCAGGACTTCACGGGCGTGCCGCTGTTGGTAGATTTGGCGGCCATGCGCTCGGCGGTGGATCGCCTGGGCAAGGACGCGAAAATGATCGAGCCGCTGGTCCCCGTGGACCTCGTGGTGGACCACAGCGTGCAGGTGGATTTCGCGGGCACGGGCGATTCTCTGGCGCGGAATTTGGATCTGGAATTCCATCGGAATCGCGAACGTTATGAATTTCTGAAGTGGGGCGAACAAGCGTTCGATACCTTCAAAGTCGTGCCCCCGGGCATCGGGATCGTGCACCAAGTGAACTTGGAATATTTGGCCAAGGGCGTGTTGGAGAAAGACGGCGTTTACTATCCCGACACGTTAGTGGGAACGGACAGCCACACCACCATGATCAACGGCTTGGGCGTCGTGGGTTGGGGCGTGGGCGGAATTGAAGCGGAAGCAGGCATGTTAGGTCAGCCTGTGACGTTCCTCGTTCCTGAAGTGGTCGGCGTTTATCTCAGTGGCGATCTGAAGCCTGGCGTTACTGCCACGGACATGGTGCTGCTGGTCACGGAGATTTTGCGCAAGACCAAGGTAGTCGGTAAATTTGTGGAATTCTTCGGCCCCGGTGCTCGCGCACTGAGTGTCCCTGACCGCGCTACGATCGCGAACATGGCTCCTGAATATGGTGCCACGATGGGCTTCTTCGGGATCGATGAAAACACCATTGCTTATCTGCGTGGCACGGGTCGTTCCGAAGCCCTCTGTGGCACAGTGGAAAATTACTACAAGGCCCAGGGCTTGTGGGGCATTCCGGTGGAAAAAGACGCCATCGATTTCACCCAAGTCGTTGAGCTGGATCTAGGTTCCGTGAAACCCGGTGTGGCCGGTCCCAAGCGGCCGCAGGACCGCATCGATGTGGATGCGCTTAAGACCAAGTGGAACGAAATTTTGACCAAAACCGCTCCGGATGGCTATGGTAAAAAACCGCTCGCAGGTGCGGGCGCCTTTGACGGAGTCGTGGAGCCAACTGGCCTCGAATCCATCGCTGGAGCCGATGCCGAAGTGGTGGATGCGCCTAACGAAGGCGGCTACCCAGCCTGGGACGTGAAGGTGGACAGCAAAGGCGGCATTTCCGATACGATCACGCACGGTAGCGTATTGATTGCGGCCATCACCAGTTGCACCAATACCTCCAATCCCAGCGTCATGCTAGCCGCTGGCCTGCTGGCGCAAAAGGCCAACGCCAAAGGCCTGAAAGTGAACCCATCCATCAAAACCAGCCTGGGGCCAGGATCCCGCGTGGTGACGGATTATTTGAATAAGACAAATTTGCAGGTGGAGTTGGATAAACTCGGCTTCCAGACCGTCGGCTACGGATGCACCACCTGTATCGGCAACAGCGGACCGCTGGATCCCGGTATCGAAGACGTCGTTAAGGCCGAGGACATCGTGGCGGCTAGTGTGCTGTCAGGAAATCGGAATTTCGAAGCGCGCGTGCACCAAAGCATCAAGGCGAATTTCCTCATGTCCCCACCGCTCGTCGTGGCTTACGCCCTGGCTGGCACGGTGGATATCGATCTCACCACCGAACCTCTCGGCACCAGCGCGGACGGCCAGCCCGTCATGTTAGCCGATATCTGGCCCACCTTGAACGAAGTGCAGGATGCCATGGCCAGCGCCTTGTCACCAGCGGTCTTCCAGAAGCTCTACACCGGCTTTGCCGAGCAGAACCCCAAGTGGAACGAGATCCCCGCCAGCGTGGGCCACGTTTACAACTGGAACAAGGATTCCACCTACATCCAAGAGCCACCGTTCTTCGATAAATTCAGCATGACCCCGGGCGACATCGTGGAAATCAAGGGAGCACGTCCGTTAGGCATCTTTGGCGACAGCGTCACCACCGACCACATTTCGCCCGCGGGCAACATCAAGAAAGATGGCCCTGCCGGAAAATATCTGGGCGAAAACGGCGTGCCCGTGGCCGACTACAACAGCTTCGGCAGCCGTCGGGGCAACGACCGCGTGATGACCCGCGGCACCTTCGCCAACGTCCGCATCAAGAACCTGATGCTGGGCGGCAAAGAAGGCGGAAACACGCTCTACAATGGCGAAGAAATGTCCATTTACGATGCCGCCCAAAAATACGCTGCCACCGGCACCCCGCTCATCTGTATTGGCGCGGAAGACTACGGCATGGGCAGCAGTCGCGACTGGGCCGCCAAAGGCACCAATCTCCTGGGCGTCAAAGCCGTCATCACCAAGAGCTTCGAGCGCATCCACCGCAGCAACCTCGTAGGCATGGGCGTCCTCCCATGCAACTTCAAGAACAAAGACGACTACGAAAAAGTCAAAGGCCTAACCGACGCCACCTTCGACCTCCTGGGCATCAGCAACGACATGAAACCCATGTCCGAAGCCACCCTCCGAGTCCACACCGCCGGCACCACCCCAACTTCATTTGACATCCCCGTCATCGTCCGCATCGACACCCCCATCGAAATCGACTACTACCGCGCCGGCGGCATCCTGCCCTACGTGCTGGCGCAGATTCTGCGGGAGCAGAGGTAGGGGCAGATCCTTTGATTGGCTGACTCCATCTGCGCGGCTTTTGCCGCGCAGAGACACTCCGCTATCTCAAAATATTCCTGTGGACTCACAGAGGCATCTGGCGCAACTTCTGTATAGCTTGTGCCAGTGCCGTCGCTGGCGAAGTTACAGAGTATGCGGCCCGCTATCTGTGGCCACCACCACTAGCCGAAGCGAAAGGAGAGACCTTCCCCAATCTTGGCAAGCTGGCGGTTCTTGGGAGTCAAAAGAATGATTTATGGCAAAACCAATCAGCATCGGTCCACTGAATTTCAAATTGAAGAAGGATGCACTCAAATTCATCCGTGAAATTCGAGATAGCTATCGCGATAGTGAAATCGTCTCTGCTGCTCACGCCTCCTTCCTAACGGACTTGCTGGAGCTTCACCCAGAGGCTGTAGAAAAGGTCAGTGTGGGAATCCGATACTTCACAGTGGAACTGGACACTGAATTTAGGAGGAACCGACATTTCGTGGTTCATCGCATCGACGGAACCCACTCAGATTTCTCATTTCCGACGTGTTTGGAGCGAGCCAATCCGCGCAAAGATACTTTGACCGCTCTACGCCAAGCGGTAAAAAATTCTGTGCTTAATTTCCGATCCTCCGCCTTCGCCCGTGGCCAAGTCCGGTGCCCTTTTCTCGATTGCGTCCTGGACGCGCATTCTTGCCATGTCGATCATGTTCCACCGCTGACGTTTCTAAAGCTCGTTGGTGACTGGTTGGATGTTACCCAACAAAATTTGGAAGACGTGCGAATTACTTTGCCTCGGGATAATCAGCTGGTGGCAACGATGATTGATCCTCAACAGGAAGCCGCTTGGATAGACTTCCACGACTCCCATGCGGAACTGCGCATCACTAGTAAATTGGGAAATCTTTCGCACGCCAAGAAAAGGTAACTTCCTGATTTTGGAATCTTTTTTCAGATTTCTGATCTTGGACGGTCGAATTCCGCGAGCAAATACGAGATACTCTAAAAGGACATCTCGAGAATGAATCTTACCAAACGAACAACCACCATGGATGACGACGACATTTCTATCCTGCTTTCTGAACCAGACCGGGGTTCACGAGGAGCAGCTTTTGAAGCAGCTGTGAAACGCTATTGGAAGCCTTTGAGGGCACATCTCAGAACCAAACTAGGAATGCAGAACCCGGCCGATCAGGAGGACGTAATCAGCCAAGCTTTTCTCGAACTTCACAAATTAGCCGTTGAAGAACATGGCTTCGAACTGGACGGGCCTCCAGTAAGTGCTCTCCTTTATAAAATTGTAAGTCGCAGGGCGCTCGACCTGTATCGCAAACGCACCTCAGAGAATTTACGAATAACGAGTTACGAAGAATATGTAATCAACGAAACGTTGCCAATACTTCGGGAGGAAGGCGCCGTCTTGGAATGGCAACAAATCTCAACAAGGGCAGAAATTATGGAATCCTTCTGGGCAGCACTCTCAGAGCTTCCTCCACAGCAAGAGGCTGCGGCCAGAGCCGTTGCCATGCTGTGTAATTCACGTTCAAGATTGAGCGCCGAAAACATTCGGGACGGCATGCAATATATTACAGGCAAGCCGCACACCATCTTGGCAGCAACATCCGCATGGAGAGCCGTGCGCACGAAATTCTCCGGTATTCTCGCCCTCCATAGGCGCTGACACACCATTTCCTTCCCTCCAATCTCCTAAACCTAATCCACTTTTCCCTATGAGCCAACCTTTCACAGACCGTGCTATTGATGCACTAATTGCCGCTGCTCTGCGTCCCGGATTTTCGGTAGAGCCACCTACAGAAGACGAAATCAAAACGGCAATCTTCCAAGCCGAGCAAACCCCCGATTTACCTGACGATGAAGCGATGTTCGTCCGTATTCAACAACGTATAAACCAAGGGATTCTTGGACTTAAGCGCCCCTCATCTCCATCACCTGCAGCACTGAACGATCAACTGGTGGCTATGAATCGAAAAAACGAGGACGACACGTTTTCCGATACCACCCAAACAGGCCTTGATGAAGCGCGGAAAAAAGCATTGGAGGAAATGATTCAAGAACTCAAATCTGACAAGGAGGATACGACCCCATGATCACCCCAGAAGAACGGCATGCGAGCGAGATTCTGGACGCATTGGAAATGCGGCGCACGCCAATTGATGTGTTTGAAATTGCGCGTCGCGAGAACATCAAATTATGCCCTACCAAATCAGGATCTGATTTTTGTGGGCGCTTGGAATTTGTCCCCAGTTTAGAACGATTTCTGTTGTATTACCCCGATCTTCCTGATGCTGAAAATAACCCTAGAGTTAGGTTTTCCGTGGGTCACGAATTAGGACACTTTTACATCGAATCCCATAGAGAGCGACTCATGGCAGGACAGTCTCACTCTTCCAGCACTGGCTTTGTCTGCGACAAGCAAATGGAGATGCAGGCGGACGCATTTTCCGCAGGGATGATTATTCCAGAACGAACTCTTAAGAACAAAATGAGCTTGCGCAAAGACGGAATCCTAACTTTGAAGGAGTTGCTAAGACTTGCCGAAGAATGCAGAGCCTCCCGTGAGAGTGCGGCTATCAGATATTCTAAATATGCCGAGGAGAACTGTATTGTTGTCGTGTCGAGAGAACAGAAAGTCCTATACGCATCGCCCTCCGATGAAGCTGTGCATACAAAATTTCTTTTGAAGCGTGGCGCGCAAATTCCAAGTAATTCTGCTGCTCTGCGGGCGGGTATCGGGGAGATCTCTGAAAACGAAATCGACGCCTCAGCTTGGGTTCCTTGGGCAAGAGTGCAGCGGCTCTCCGAGGAGTCTATCGCCCTAGGTTACGGCGGACTAACCCTGACGCTTTTGGCATACGCAGACTCCTGATCCACATCCGGATCTCCAGATTTTCACCGTTCTTCCGGTAGTTAAGGTGCTGCCATCGGGAGAACCATGTCCATAAGCACCGTTACCAACAAATAGAAGTATATTATGAACAAACCCGACCAGAAAAACCCAGACGATCCACACATCGGAGACCACGAAGAATTTGAAGACATTGAAATTTGCTCCCGCGAGGGGCGCAAGCCTCGGTGCCTGCATAAGTTCCGCATCAAAATCGATGATCAATACCACATTGTCCCCGTCAGTTACATGACAGGCCAACAGCTTTTGGAACTAGCTGGAGCCTGCCATCCTGGCAAAACGAAACTGCGCCAAAAGTTCAGTGATGGCAAGGCAGTCACCATTGCTCCGGATCAGAAAGTTGATTTCACCGCGCCTGGCGTGGAGTGCTTCTTCACCCTGCCCTGCGACCAAACTGACGGCTAACCATGAGACGCGAGTTTCTCCTACCTCCAAAGGATGTGCTCCATCTCGACTCGCTGGGGCTGCCATGGGAAACCATAGGCAGTCCCCAGCAGGGTGGCGGTTACGTTTTGATTCATAACTATCCAACGCCTCCAGGTTACAATGTAGCCGTCGTGACAGTCGCTCTACGGATCGAGACGTTGTATCCAGATGTGCAGATCGACATGGCCTATTTTTATCCCGACCTTGTTCGGCTGGATGGGCGCGGGATCAGCGCTCTAGCAGCACAACCGATTGACGGTCAGACCTATCAACGATGGTCACGCCATCGGACAGCACAAAACCCATGGCGTCCGAGCATCGACTGCCTAGCAACCCACCTTGGCCAAGTAGATGCTTGGTTAGAAAACGAACTTACAAGAATCTTATGACACCTTCACTGCGCCTTACAGGCAAACAATACCTCAGCATTCGAGAAGGGCTTTCTGCTGGGAACAACACCGTGCATTTGCTGTGCGGGCAACGGAATCGCCCTGGGGCACCAATCTTGACCGCTCAAAGTGTGGTCGCTGAACCCTCAGGCCAGACGCTCATCTGTTCCACCAAAGAAATCCTGTCACACCCTTCGGCAATGGGATGGCTGAGATTCCATGATGACGGATCATTGAGCGGTGGATTATTCGACCACACACCTTTCCCTTTCCAGAGGATTTCGGTCGCTGGGGATGAACTTAAATTTTTTGGCAGCGAATCCCATGAGCGTCATCTAAACCCCGCTAATACACGCAACGTCCAAGCGTTTGGGGAAGGGACGATTCAGTGTTTGGGTGGCCTATCGTTCGCTGTTATTGGATGCTCAGGCTTGGGGTTTCCAACTGCGCAGGCGCTTGTTGGTCAAGGTGCAGGACGTGTGGTTCTAGTAGATCCAGAGACGATTGAAGACGTGAACCTCAATCGCCTCCCTGGAGCGACTATGAATGATGTAGGAAAATTGAAAGTGGAATTTCTCGCTCACTACCTTGGGAATTCGGCCTTCCAACCTGAGATCGTGCCCTTAGCCAGCTCCATCATGAACCAACAAGCGGCTCTGGAAGTGGCCGAGTGCGATGTGATCTTCGGATGTCTCGACAGCGTGGAGGCAAGGCATTTCCTCAATCGCCTAGCCGCTGCATACAACATCCCGTATTTTGATCTGGGCGTCCGGCTCCAATCCGATGGCAAGGGCGGTGTAACCGATGTTTGCGGCTCAGTTCATTATTTGCAACCGGATGGCTCCAGCCTGCTGAGTCGTGGTGTTTACAACATGCTAGCAGTCCAAGATGAAAGCTTGCGAAGAACTGATCCAACAGAATTTGCCCGTCGCCTAGAGGAAAAATACGTCCGTGGCGCGAATCAAACGCGGCCTGCTGTGCTTCCACTCAATATGGCGTTAGCGGCTCAAGGGGTAATGGAGTTAATGGCGAGGCTCCACCCATTCCGCACGAAGCCAAACAACGCCTTTGCCGCCCAGTGTCTTACTTTCCGGCATGGGATGATTGATGCAGATGCAGAAGGTGAACCATGCCCTCTATTCTCTCCCCTATGTGGCCTGGGTGACACTCAACCCTTCCTCGGCTTGCCGAGCTTTACCTCATGAACTGGCTACGTCGCACCATTTATCGCTGCTGGGATCGGATTCGCCATGGCCGGTTGATCAAGTTCAGTCATGTGGTGAAGTTACCCGCCAAATTGGATAACCATACTTGCTACATCGTTGGCCAGAATGGAAATCATTGGCATGTCGCCATGATCTGCCCCTGTGGCTGCAAACAGACGCTTTTCATGAATCTGCTCTCGGACGAAGATCCGTTTTGGACATTCACAGAACATCGAGACGGAAGCGTTTCCCTTCACCCCTCCGTCTGGCGAAAGATCGGCTGTAGGAGTCACTTTTTTCTGAAAAAGGGACGTATTCACTGGTGTGAAGCCTAACTACCTATCAGTCTCTCGATAAGTTTGATTTAAATCAGGCGTTTCAGCGATTGCTGAAATAGTGTGTTCTAGTAAAACTTCCAAGTCCTGCTTCGTGGACAGATTCAGCGGTTGCTGCTTTTTGAAGTTGGATTCGCTTAAAGTGAGGGTCCCTTGGCGAACGGATTCTCGACAGCGGGCGGATTTCATGCTGAAGGCACGTGCGAGGGATCGGCTGCGGACTTTGGTGGCTGAGGCGAAGCAGATCGACCAGCCGCGCGAAGTGCGGAACGGGGTGTAGCAATTGAAAGAGTATTTGCACCAGCTTCCGGTAACGGAGGCTAACTAACTAACTACGGGGTGCTCTTGGCTCCGTATATTTCCCAAGAGTCGGCCCGGATTTGTGAGGGGCAGGACTTGGCGCTCCTGTGGGTGGACGAACCGAGGCAGGAGGTGGTCCTCTGTGCGGTTCCAAGACTCAATGGCTTTGCCTGTGAGCCGCACAAGGCGGAAAGCTCAGGTGCTTCCATTAGTCCATCGCGCAATAAAATTATTGCGCAAAAGTTTGATTGCGTGATTTTTACTATTTCCGCCAACTCCCGTTGTCAACGGAGGCTAACTTTGGGGTGCTCTTGACTTCACATGGTATTTCAACGATTGCTGAAATACCTAATTCTAGTGAAATTCACTCTTGCGCCTCCCTGATCCACATTCGGATGGCCTTACTCCTCGGACGTTCGACTCTGGGCAGATTGAAATTTCTGCCTCCAGAATTCGAGGCGCTCTTTGATGCGGATTTCCTGTCCGTTGCTGCTCGGCGTGTAGTAGGTGCGACCTTCCGGTAGATAGGCCTGAGGCACGAAGTTGTCCTCGAAATCGTGAGCATAGAGATATCCCTTCCCGATTCCCAGTTGCTCGGAGCCTTTGTAGTGGCCGTCCCGCAGATGTTTCGGCACCGGCAGGGTGCGACCTTCCTGCACGTCCTTGAGCGCGGCTCCGATGCCGGCATAGGCGCTGTTGCTCTTGGGGGCGGTGGCCAAATATACCGCCGCGTGAGCCAGCGGAATACGGGCCTCCGGCATGCCGACGAATTCCGCAGCTTGCTGGGCGGCTACGGCCACGCGCAGCGCATTGCTATCCGCTAGTCCAATGTCCTCGCTGGCGCAGATCACGATGCGGCGGGCGATGAATCGGATGTCTTCTCCCGCATAGAGCATCTTCGCCAACCAGTAGAGCGTGGCGTCGGGATCACTTCCGCGCATGGATTTAATGAACGCGGAAATGGTATCATAGTGGGCGTCGCCATCGCCATCATAGACCACGATTTTCTGCTGAATACTCTCGGCCGCCACGGCCTCGGTGAATTGAATGATGCCGTCGGCATCCGGTTCAGAAGTCAGCACGCCCAACTCCAGGGAGCCGAGGCACTTGCGGGCATCGCCATCGCTAATGGTGGCCAGGTGCGCGATGGCTCCCTCCGCGATATTTACCCGATATTCCCCCAGTCCACGTTCCTCATCCGCCAAGGTCAGCCGAATTAGCTTCGCGAGGTCTGCTGCACCCAGTGGTTCCAGTTGGAACACTTGAGCCCGGGAGACCAGTGGGCTGTTGAGATAGAAGAATGGGTTGTGGGTGGTGGCACCGATGAAACGCACCGTGCCGCGCTCCAAATACGGCAGCAGCACATCCTGCTGTGCCTTGTTGAAACGATGAATTTCGTCAACGAACAACGTGGTGGATCGTCCCCGCAGGCGCATGCGCTGGACGGCTTCCTCGGCGGCTTTGCGGATGTCCGCCACGTTGCTTTCCACTCCGCTAAGATTTACAAACTGGCTCTGCGTGCGCTGGGCAATGATCTGCGCCAGACTCGTCTTGCCCACGCCGGGGGGGCCGTAGAAGATGACGGCGGAGAAACGATCCGCCTCGATCGCCCGGCGCAATAATTTCCCCGGCCCCAGAATGTGCTCCTGCCCCACGTATTCCTCCAGCGTGCGCGGGCGCATCCGGGCAGCCAGCGGCACCACGGGCTCGTGGCGCGTGCGGTCCGCAGGCTCGGCGGCATCATCTTCGGGGAGAAATAAATCCATACCCTGCCGACATACACGCAAATCTAGGCCCCGCGCAAGACCCGCACGAGGGAATCGAACGGAGCCAAACGCCACCCCACGGATGCCTTTAGCAGCAACGGCCCGGCAGGCGAGAGCAGGGCGCGATGGACGAGTTGCGCCCATTTCATGCGTGATCCAAAGGCTTTGGCGGTGGCGCGTTGGGCACTCGCAGTCGCCTCCGACCAGTCAATGCGGCCCTCGGCCCAAGCCACCAGAGAGGGGAGGGATCGAGCCGCCGCTTCAAACGCCATGCTCATGCCCGCTCCCGTAAATGGTGGGATCATTGCCTGACTATCGCCCAGCACGAACTCGCCAGAATTCGCCAGCGGCTGCCAGCCTAACGTGAAATGAGACACCCCGGTGATTGATTCCGGCTGCACCTCGGCCCGTAGCAAGCGCTCCGCAATGGCGCTGAGACCAATGTCCTGCAAGCGTTGAGGCAGCAACGTCAATTTATTGCCGCCACCTCCCGTGGCTTTTGGCAGCAACGCGCAAACGTTCACGAGCCCGTCCTCCACCGCCGTCAGCCCCACATAACCACCGCGGCCCAGATGCATTTCCAAACCTGCGGTGAGCGGCAGGTTGCGATAGTGCGCCTTCAAGCCTAGCCAATTCCCGTCCGCCTGTTTCACTCGGCCCGCAGCCAGCACCCAACCGGCCTCCTTGGGTAAATCCAGCCGCTCCCCGCATCGAAGCTCCGCGCCCGCCTCAGTCGCCATCGTGGCCAACCGATCATCAAGACGGAACCTGGAGATCGCCCGGGCCGCGAGCGGCATTTGCCGATTGGCCACAGCGGCATTCCCCGCGAACCACGCGCAGACATCGTGCCGTGCAGCATCTGCGAGCGCGGGCGCAATGCCCAGCAACGCAAGGTCCTCATCTGTCACTCCCAAAATGAATTCCCCGCACACCCGATGGCGCGGATAACTTCCAGCCTCATGCACCACCACGGGCACTTCCTGCCGACGCAGCCCCAGCGCCAGCGCCAAGCCAGCCAAGCCGCCGCCGATAATGTGGACCGTTTGTTTCATAACGAAATCAACGTGCAGAGAATCATTCGGGAGTCACGCAATTTCACCAAACTCCTCCCAACTGGCAGCGGCTAAGCGGGCAGCATTTCACTAGGCTCGTGGCAAGTCACCTGCCATTCACTCTGTTCTCCGCGGCCATCAGCCAGCAGGAAAGTTTGCGGACCGGGGCGGGCCGCAGCGGGTGCCGCCATCCCCGCGTATTCTGCCGCGTGCAGGCGATCACCCAATCGCTCACAGCACCCAGCCAAGGAGCGATGGCACTCGTTGAGTTCAGCTAAACCCACCCGGCCACTTGGGGCATGCGACAAGGCTTGTCGGAAATTTTCCAAGGCCTGGGCGTCACGGCCGTGGGCCTGATGAAACAGGCCCGCGCTCAAGCATACCTTCCAACCCAAATCGGGCGCTGGTTCCTGCAACTCAAAGAAACGTTCCCGCGCCTCCCGGATGAGGGATAGGGTGCGCCCGGAATCGCCTTGCCGATGGCGCAGTTGAGCCATTTGTAGTAACGCGTTGATCAGTCGGCGGCCCTGCGCATCATTCTGAAAACCCCACTGGCGGGCCGCAACCAACGTCCGGGCGGCGGTTTGCAATTCGGCTTCGGAGGGTGGCAGTGACTCGGCTGTGATAGTGAATAATGACATGCCCCACACGGTAATGGCACGCCCTCAAAACAGCAACATCATTGCCCAAAAAATTCCACGTTTACGAAGCGCAGCGTGGGCAGAGTTCAACCCAATGAAGTGGTGAAATTTCCTGATACGCCGGGCGCACCCGCACCGATGCATCATCCGACTTCGCGCCATTGCGCAGGCAGAAACGACACCCCGTGGGCATCTCATGCAAGGGCGGCACACTACCTTCGATGGTCGTCAGTTTCGATTTCGGCACGCCATCCAGCAGGGGAATGGACCTCAGCAATCCCTTGGTGTAGGCATGCCGTGGCTGGGCGAACAATTCCCCCACTGGGGCTCGTTCCACGATGCGGCCCGCATACATCACCACCACCTCGTCACACATCTCTGCGATGACACCAAGATCATGCGTGATGAGCAGAATTCCCATGCCCATCTCCGCCTGCAACTCGCGCATTAAATCCAGGATCTGGGCCTGGACGGTTACATCCAGCGCCGTCGTGGGTTCGTCCGCTACTAGCAAGGAAGGTTTCAGTGCCAGCGCCATCGCGATCATAACCCGCTGGCGCATGCCGCCGGAAAGTTGGTGCGGATGTTCCCCCATCCGAATTTCGGGCGAGGGAATGCCGACTTTGCTGAGCATCTCAATGGCACGTCTCGTGGCTTCGGAGGCGTAGCAGATTTTGTGCAGCGCATAAATCTCTGTGAGCTGTTTACCCACCGTTTGCACTGGGTTCAAGGCCGCCATTGGCTCCTGGAAAATCATGCTGATCTCCCGACCCCGCAGTTTCGACATTTGCGCCAGCGGCATGCTGGAAATTTCGCGACCCAGCAAGGAAACGCTGCCGCCGAGAATCTGACCGCTCGGCTGCGGCAGCAAGCGGGTGAGGGAAAACGCCGTGACCGATTTCCCACAGCCCGATTCTCCCACCAAGCCCACCGTCTTGCCTTTGGGCACCGCAAAGGAAATTCCGTCCACTGCACGCAGCAGACCATCGTCGGTGGTAAAGCCGACCGCCAGATCACGAACCTCTAGAAGCATTTCAGACATGTTCCCATTGTGGCGCTGGACCACGCCAATGCCAGTCGAAATTTCAGCTGATTAGGCGCTAGCCGATTCTTCACTGACGGCCTCGGGAGCCCTGCGAGATTTGCCCGCAAACAACCGAATTGCGGTGCCGCAATACATGCAGCGGAACCACCGGAAAAGCAGCAAATGCAGCGCCAAGCTGGTGACATAGCCCACGCCGGGAATCAGGTGCGCCCGACTATTCTTAAAACAACGCTTGGAGAAAAACAGGTGACAACTACAGACGCGGCACCGGGCGTGATTGATGAACCAAAGATGCAGCAGGCCAACCACTGCCAATCCCCCAATCCAGATCATCGTCTCTCCAATCGGCCGGACTTCTGCGTCCCCATGAACATACGACAGATAGGGCAGAGCCACGCAGGACACCAACAATCCCAACCGCCAGCCAATGGCTAGCAAAGCACCGAGGATGGCTTTGAGCGGCCAGGGATAGAGCACGCCGCGCACGGTGGTGCGCGCCAGGGCTTGGCCCTTGGTCTGGGTAAGTTTGGCGGGGCCATTTTCCACCGATGAACTAGTGCGCTTGAGTGGTTCGATGCCCCGGCCACCTTCCGCATAGTCATCAAGCGTCTGAAATCTAGTGGATTCCACCCCTTTCCATTCATTCTGGGCTGCGGCAGTGGGCGCTCCCGAAAATGGGTCCGGCATCTGACGCGGCGTGGGCGCAGGGCCCGGAGGCGTGATTTTCGAAGCGGGCCGCCCCTCCGGTTTCGCATCGCGGGCTGGCTCAATGATCGCTTCGGGAATGTCGTCATCGCTCGTATCCACTTCCGCTTCAGGAATATCGTCGTGGCTCGTATCCACTTCAGCCTCGGGAATATCCTGTATCGCGATCGGCACCACCGTGGTTGCGGCCACTTTTTGGGCCGCTCTAATGAATAATTTCACGGCAATGATCCCCGGCACGATCGAAATTCTGCCCCGCTTTTTCCCCAGTAGCTCCAGATTCTTGGCCAAGATATTCGGCTCGGCATGGGCCAAGTCAGACACTTCGCGGACTCCCGCCTCATGGAACAGCGATGCTAGCTCAGAGTGGATGCCGGGAATTCGTTCAAGTGGTGACATGGATAGGGTGAGAGAAGAGGAGGTATAACGCTATTTCCAAATTACCACGTCGTCACGCTTTATTTATGCACGCTTGAAAGATTCTTCGCTGGTTTAACACCAGCTTCATTGAGCCAGCGTATGCTATGTCCTAACTATGATGATTCCAGATTCTTCAGTAGTTCGCCAATCTGCATGACTTTGGCCCCAAAGTCCACGATGCGCTGCTGATGCTCAGCCACCACGGCCGGCGGGGCCTTGTCCACAAAACTTGGGTTTTGCAGTTTTGCGGTCGCTTTGGTGATTTCTTCTTCCAGCTTGGTGCGTTCTCTGGTGAGGCGGGCGCGCTCGGCCTCCACATCAATGAATCCTTCCAGGGGCAGGTAAATTTCGCCCACATCTGTCAGCGCTGCGGGAGTGCCGGTGGGCGGAACATAGTCTGGCTCCAGCTTGATTTCCGCCGCGCCTATGAGCAACCGCAGCACGTTGACTTCCTCAGAGGCCCAGGCCGGAGCAGGCTTTAACACCAGGGTCACGCTCTTGTTGGTGCCCAAATGATGTTCCGCCTTCAAATTCCGCGCCCGGGCCGCCGAAGCATAGACCGCCCCGGCCTTGGTTTTGGCCGCCGCCACCATTTCAGGAGCAAGGCCGGCCAACACCGATTCCGTGGGCACTTGCGTCTGCATGAGGAACGTGCCCGGCGTGCCGTAGCCCATCGTCAGCCAGAGTTCCTCGGTGATATGCGGCATGAACGGATGCAGCAGCAACAGGAAACGCCGCAACACCGTGTCCATCACGCCCAGTGTGGCAGCCGAGGTGTCTCCCTTGATGGCTTCCAGGAACAAGCTGCAATAATGCGTCCAGAAGAAATCATACAACAAGGCAGCCGTGGTATTGAACTCGTAGTTCGCATACGCGGCTTCCAACTCCTGCTGCATCGCATCCAGCTTGGCTAGGATATCGATGGCATAAATGCTGGTAGGAACATCCGTTGCAACATGAGTTGGTGTCCCGCCTTTAGGCGCAGCATCACCCAGAGCCGTGCTGGTGGCATCGCCTGAAGGCTGGACACCAACGGATGTTGCCTCATTCTGCATTTGCCGATACCGACAGGCATTCCACAGTTTATTAGCGAAATTTCGACCTTCCTCGATCTGATTTTCGTCAAATTTCACGTCGGTGCCAGTAGGCGCAATCCGCATAATGCCAAAGCGCAACCCATCCGCCCCATACGTGGCCATCAGGTCCAGTGGATCGGGCGAATTACCGAGCGTTTTGCTCATCTTGCGGCCTAATTTATCGCGGATGATACCGGTGAAATACACGTTTTTAAACGGCATTTCCCCCATCCATTCGTAGCCTGCCATAATCATCCGCGCCACCCAGAAGAAGATGATGTCCGGCCCGGTTACTAGATCCGTCGTAGGATAGAACGCCTTCAGCGTTGGGTTCTGCGCATCCTTGGCGTGGTCTCCCGTCCATCCCATCGTGGCGAACGGCCACAGCCAGGAGCTGAACCACGTGTCCAGCACGTCAGGGTCCTGGGTCCAATCCTCCGCATCCGCCGGAGCCTCCATACCGCAGTAAACTTCGTCCGTCGTCCGATGATACCACACTGGAATCCGATGCCCCCACCACAACTGACGGGAAATGCACCAGTCCTGAATTCCGTCCAGCCAGTGATCGTAAACTTTCGCCCAGCGGTCCGGGTAGAACTTCATGTTACCATCCGCCACCACGGCCTGGCTTTTCTTCACGCTGGGATATTTCAAGAACCACTGCTCACTGAGTCGTGGCTCAATCGGCACGCCCGCGCGCTCGCTGTAGCCCACGTTGTTTTGGTGCGGCTCCGTTTTCACTAACGTGCCCGCCGCTTCGAGAATTTCTGCGGCCTTTTTCCGAGCCGTGAATCGCTCGATGCCAACCAGATCCACCCCCGCCTCAGCCGTCATTTTGCCTTCCGGTGTCAGCACATCGATCACGGGCAAGCCATGACGCTGACCGATCTCAAAGTCTGCTTTGTCATGCGCAGGCGTCACTTTCAACACGCCCGTGCCGAACTCGAAATCAACATGATCATCGCCAATAATTGGGATCATGCGCTCCTCACGCGGTTGCTCCAGCGGCAGCGCCCGCAGCACTTTCTTGCCGATCAAATGGGCGTAGCGCGGATCCTTGGGATTCACGGCCACGGCCGTATCTGCGGGGATCGTCTCCGGACGCGTCGTCGCGATAGTGAGGAAGGTGCCCGGGGCCTCTGCCAGTTCCACCTTGAAATAATACATCAGCCCACTTTGGGACCGCATTTCCACCTCCTCATCTGAGAGCGCAGTGAGGCTGCTGGGACACCAGTTCACCATGCGTTTCCCACGATAAATCAGGCCCTTCTGATAGAGGTCCACAAACACCCGCTGCACCGCCCGAGTATAGGATTCATCCATCGTGAAACGCGTCCGATCCCAGTCGCAGGAACATCCCAGCATGCGCAGTTGCTTGAGAATGATGCCGCCATACTCCTCCTTCCACTCCCAAATCTTGGCCACCAACTTCTCGCGTCCCAGATCGTTCCGATGCTTGATCTCACCAGATTTCCGAAGGTTCTTCTCCACGATGCTCTGCGTGGCAATCCCCGCGTGATCCGTGCCCGGCAGCCACATCACTTCATGCCCCGTCATGCGCGCGCGGCGGGCCAGAATGTCTTGAATCGTGTTATTCAGCACGTGGCCGATGTGCAGAATGCCCGTCACATTCGGCGGCGGAATCACAATGGAATACTTCGGCTTGGACGAATGCTCGTCGCCATGGAAGCACTTGGCATCCAACCAAGCGGCATACCACTTGGCTTCCACATCGGCGGGGAGATAGGCTTTGGAAATTTCTGACATAAAAAGAATGGGGGAAAATGGAACCGCAGGGACAGCCGGCGGGCGGGGAATATCCCGGGACCGCGCGGAAAGTAAACCGGGAATCTGGCATCCGAACTTGAAATTTACGGGCCCGCCTCTACTTTCTTAACCCATTGAACCGACAGCCAAAAAAAAACGGAAAAAGACGAAAAAATCTTCAGCCTGACCCATCACAAAGTTTTTTCGGCGTTCTTTCGTTTTTTTCGGCAAATCTCACAGAGCAGATTTCCCGCCGCAAGGATAAGGATGCTGATTTCAAGCCACTGGCCATGTTATCTCTTGAGAACCAGCATGGTGGGTATTTTATAGCATGCCGCACTGTAGGGGGAGCGCCCTTCCATGAGAAGGTAGTCAAACTGAATATCGAAATTTATTTCGCCAATTTTATTTCTGGGGCTGGTTTAGGGTTAGATGGCCAGTGGCCTTGGATCATTGAAGAACGGGATCTTGCTTCCATACGCACTCTGTTTGCTGCTCTGTCTTTGGCTGCGGTGCAAAATTGAATCCGGTATCATCGTTGTAAAAATTGTTTTAGGGGGTAGTTTGTTGAGGACTTCGGCGTTGCCAGAGGGACACGGATGAACTACCCAATTCTTGAAAAATTGTCTGGATTTCCCTGCCTTGCTCCAAGACTTAATAGGGTGCAGGAGGAGATGGACACGCTCTTTGCGGCACTGGGAAGGTAAAATGGAGTGAAACAAATTTCTTCGTCACAAATTCAACCTCTGCGGGGATACTATACATGATGCAAACCAGCCCAACCACCGATTCCGATCTCCTCTCCCGCTACATGCAAGCGGGCGATGAAGGTGCATTTACAGCGCTGGTGCGGACGCACGAGCGGCTCGTCATCGGCACTGCAGTTCGGGTTACTGGCAATGTGGAGGCGGCCCGGGATGTAGCGCAGCAGGTGTTCGCCACGTTGGCACGGAAGGCTTGGCTACTCACGGGGCGGACGAGTCTGGTTGGTTGGCTGCACCATGCCGCGCGTCACCTGGCCCTGAGGGCAGTGCGTGGGGAGCGGGCCAGGCAACGCAGGCATGAGCAGGTGGCATTGGAAAACCCGCCGCGGCCGCAGAGCGACCTCTGGCCCACGCTGGAGGAGGCGCTGGCGGCCCTGCCTGACAATGAGCGGGAAGCAGTCGTCATGCACCATCTGCAAGATTGCGGCTATGCGGAAATGGCAACCGCGTTAGGCCTCACGGAAGCGGCGGCCAGGAAGCGAGTCTCCCGTGGCTTGAAGAGCCTTGGCGAGCAACTTCGGAAACGTGGGTTCGGAGGTTCTGCCACGGCTTTACTAGCAGGTGCCACCGCACTACAAGTGGGCACACCTTCTCTCGCGGTGGCCGGAGCCCTAACTGCAGCCACATCATTTTCACTCACCCTAACCACGCTTATGGCACACACCTCCGTTAAAATTGCAGCAGGCATCATCCTCTTTGCAGGCATCCCCATTGCCTGGCAAAGCCACGCAAACTCGACCCTGCGCGGGGAACTTGCCTCCCTGCAATCACGGCATGGAGCCGCAACTTCGGCAACGTCCGTGGCGCAGGTCAACTTGGGTGACTCGGCGTCCAGCGCGGAGCGGGAAGCTTTGGAGGCGCGAATTGCTGCGGCCCGCCAAGTCCAGACAGCGGCTCAAACGAGACTAGCCAGAGTGCAAGCGACCGTGAAGCAGTTGGAAGAGGAAGTCGTTATTTCGCATGGCAACGTGGATGAACTCGCCCGTGCCTTCATCCGAAAATTGCTGCCGATCATTGAGGTCACGGTTGAGACGGAAAAAATGAATACTAGTGAGCGAGAAGCAATGGAAACCGAACTAACCGCCCGCATGGAAGTGGTCCAGAGAGAACTCCGGCCACTGATGAAGGCCCTGATGAAGCTGGAGGACAGCCCCGCA
>JANOAV010000151.1:0-52387 GCA_031411295.1 Verrucomicrobiales bacterium
TATCGGAGAACATATCCTGCGGTCGCAGCAAGACAATCGCTAAAATTGGTTCCAGGGGTCCTCCCATCCGCTGGAGTTCCGGCTTTTGCCGGAGCATCACTCCAAGCTCGCAGCATGAACCCAGCATACTCCTCCGCCTAGAGGCACCTAAAGGCGGGACTCGTGCGCTTGTTCCATGTAGGTGGAACTCAACCATTGCTCCCGGCTGAGGACAGCCGGGACACTTTCTAAGAACGTGTGCCGACTGTTCTCAGTCGGTAGCACCCCGCAGCCAACTCGCTCTGGAAGATGACCGCCTCGAAAGATTACGAGTGATGAGTGCGGCCTTTAAATCGTCCCTCTCCGCCATCCATCGTGCCTCTCAGTCCGGTAAGGACGGGACATCACAGCCCAAGGCCAGCGCAGCGCAGCCTTGGGTTCCAGTCCCCCAAAAAATCAAAAGCCCTGTAAGGGCGAAACAAAGGGACGTGGGGCAGGGGCAGGCATCGAGGCTAGGCGTGATGTGAGCGGGTTGCTGTGTCTCGCCCATACAGGGCTTTGCTTTGTGGGTGGGGCATCCCCTGGGTTACGCTGCGCTCCACCCAGGGCTTTGGTGTATCGTCCTTACAGGACTGGGAACTATGCGTGTGAATGAATACCGGAACCGTTGCGCTCGCCTCGATTTTTTCTCAGTGGTTGTGTTCGCTTTCCTTGGTGCAATACTCCACGGAATCGTCAGACGCGAACTTGACTCTCCACCGGCCGCCGTCGCCAGCCAGACCACCCGCGCAGTAGCCGAAGGTAATGAGGAAATCATTCTCCGCTACTTGCTCTGCCGATAGGTAATAGCCAGATGGAAACCAGTCCGATGATACCTGCCGAAAGATCTCTTCCAGACTTTCTCCTTTCCTCAAATGCAGATTGATCAGCTGGCAGGCGAAGATATGCGGGTCGCTTTGCAGCGTGCGTAGAAACTGTGTCAGTCGTGCCCGCCCTACTAGCTTTAATACCGTGGCAAACTTGGCTGCCTTTCTTCTGTGCGTCATAGGTGCTTAGTGGGTGAAGAAGATTTTTCATGGGGGTCAATGCACCACTCCCAGATAGCGCTCCGCGCATCCATGACAAGTATCGGCGTCGTGCATTTGGCCTTTGTTGCAGAGGGTTCGACACCGTTTGCACAGGCGGAAATACTTCGGTATCGCATCCACCCGCGCCTGTTCTAATTGCTCCGGGCTCGGGCTGCCCTGCCAAGCGCGGAACAGATGCCATTCCGTCCTTGGTTCATACGGGCTATCCCATTGCACCAACCCCACCTCCAGTGCCTCGCCATCCGCGGTCGGCACCGTGCGGAAATAGTGGTCCAGCTCCGTCTCGGGAGATTCCCCAGCGCTTAGCTCAGGCTCTTCAGGGGAACTCATACTCATGGGATTGGTTTTAGATAAGAATGTGGCAGGGGTGTAGAATTGCGGACCCATGTCCGGATGAGTCAAATATCCAGCTTCGGCAACCCATCAACGATTTTCATTGTCTGAAGGCTGACGGTGATGACGCGGAGGAAGAGGTCCAGGGGGTATTTGCCGTCACGCATGGTTTCGGTGGCCCAGAGGTTGGCGTCGTTGGTGATGCCGCTGTCGGGATCGTCTTTTACGCACTGGCGTTCCATGACCCATTCCAGGGCGGGCTTGCCGTTGACGATGTAGTCGTAGGCGGCCAGGGGGATGTCCCGGATGGTGATGCGTTCGTTGTAGATGACGGTGGTTTTGTCGTTGATGCTTTTGCCGGTGGCATCTTTGGTCTTGCCGAACTTCATTTTGGTGACGCGGAAGTGTTCATCCAACAAGGTGGCGAGCGAGTCGGTCGATTGGTGGATTTTGTTCCCTAAATCCAGACCGATTCCGGCGTAGGGCTCCACGGTCTCGTAGTTGAGGTGCCAATGGGCCAGGTCCCGGCCTGCTTGGGAGTAGGCGCGGAAGTGGGCGAAGGTCTTGACGGCGGGGATGCGGGGGAGTTCCTTGCTGAGGTTATCCGCATACCGGGTGCGGTAGTCCGGGGAATGCAGCAGGCCGTAAATGTAGTAGAAGAGGTCTTCTTTGGTTATACTGCTGCCTTCTCCTTTGGCCGGATAGGCTTTCTGGAAATGGGCTAATCCCGCATCGCTGATGCCGTCGCGTCGGGTGTAGCTGGCGCGGCAGTTCATTTAGGCTCTGAAGAGTTCTCCGTCGGGGACATACTGGGCTTCGGGTTTGGATAGGGAAGCAGCAAATGAAACAGGCGCAGTTCACTGCCTGGGCGGTTATGGATAGTTTCGCCTAAAAGCGATTTAGTATCTGAATCTGATAGCGGTAAATTAAGCTTTGATGCGGACAGGCCACTTTGGGGTGCCATGAGAAGTGATTCCTCGCTGGCTTGGATGGCTGAGTTCAACCCTTCCCAAGCTTTTGTTGTATCGCCATCCATCACATAGCTGAGCATCCCGGCAGCGGGGATTCCGGCGGAGTATTGACCAAGCACATAGGCTCCCATTCCTGCGGTGCTGGTGTAGGTGGCATATTCAGTTTTAGTGGAGCCTCCTGGGTAGGTGACATGGAGCCGCTTGGCCTCGAAAGAGAAATAGTCGCGCTGAGAATGGCGGTGGAGAAACCAGAGATCTATTCGCCCAGGCTCATTTCCATCAATGTCGATGAGGCGCAGCTGCGGAACGACAACAAATGGAATAGTGTGAAATTGCGGATCGTTCCAAATTTGGCCATAAAGGCGGTCCGTGATCCAATTCTCATGAGGCATCATCGGGCAAACTACATCATTGCCCTTCGTTCCCTTGGCGTTCCATTTTTTAATGATCTGCGCTGGAGTAAACCTCTTCACTTTCCCCCAGGCGAAAATCACAATCTGCATCATATCTGCAAGCACATCCATGCTGAATGGATCGAATTCCGAGGCTAGCCGCCCGCTATTGGTGGCGAATCTCATGCCCGATGCGTGATTTGGTGCTCGTAGATGGCGTCTGCATCGTTCAGGGCGGCGGTCCGGCTCCAATTCCGTAGTGTGGCTGGTTTCAGGATGTGAACGCGATCATTTTCGAAGTAGCTGAAACCGCGTAAATAATGCAAATTGCCGTTCTCACGGGTGGCTGCGGAGTCCATCGCTTGGAGGGCTTCCCAGAATTTCTGCGTCTCTTCCGTCTCCTGATAGTTTGTCTTCTTATTTCCAAAAATGACGGTCACGAGCACAAGGTTCAGTGGGGCGGAGACCTTGCCTTCTGCGTTGATACGGATGCCCTTTTTCTGGGAGAATTTCTCCAACTCTCCGCAGAGGATCTCTGCGTAGGTCTTCCGGTCGGCTAACCCAGGAAACGCTAGGGCGGGAATCTTGCCGTCGAGGTTGGTTTTGTGAATGCTTGGCTTCCAGTTGTCGAGAGTGTCGGCAATGAGGAGCTTTTCGGTGTCACTAACGCCATAATACGCTTCCACAAGTGGTTCGAGTTCAGCACGGGCTGAGGCTGCGGCAGAGGCTCGTTCCTGTGGACCAAGGTTCGAGCCTGTTCGTTCAAGTCGCAGGATGATTTCCGCTGCCTTTTTGACAATTAGAGCAGAATCGGCTACTGCCAAGTCCTCATGCGGTAAAGGAAATGGTAAAGCCATGGTCTCACTCAAATGTAACTTCTCTCTTCCGATGCCGTTGCTAGATCCACAATGAAAGGCGTGATACGCCATCAAACGGGAGCTCAGGATAACCGTAAGGAAGCGTAAAAGTTCAGCATCCTCTGACGAGTTACCGGTTAGGGATCGTAGGGAATGCTCGAACCGAATTAGCTTGGGACTGAAGGCAAATTTAGTAAAGCCCTCGCTGAACACAATCAGAGGCCCCCTGAAGACGCTGCTTGCAGGCTTATACTGCACTGCATCAGCAGCCGCATAGATTTTTTCTGAGACCTCACTACCATCCTTGGCTTTATTTAGTTTGCGAACGAACGACGATGAAAGACATACCCCTAAAGTTGAAAGGGAATCTTTATGGACGACAAGCTCGGGGAAATGGTTGTTATTTGCAATGAAGGGATCCTCAGGTGACCAATCAGGAGCGAGTGATTTCGGCTGATCCCGTGAGATATCAGGATAGCAAGGCTTAAAACCAACGCCCCCTCCCCATTTCATTGTTTGTTTGGCTTCTGCCAAAGTGGAATACGCATCCAACCTCCGTAGAAACGCCTCATCGCGCGGACTGCCCCAGAATTTCCTGCTCCAAATTGCTTGGACACCTCCCTCTGCGGCTGCCTGCATGATGGCCCGGAAGGGCACCAATTTTTGATCATCAGGCTCCACCACGATCACACCCCGACGGCGGTCGTAGCGGTTTAGCTTTGGTGTCTCGTAGGCAATCACGTCCTGAGAGGAGGGCTGCTCATTCAGAAAACGAAGCACAAAGCATGGGTGTGTGGCGTGAAAGAGCACCTTCCGAAAATCCGCCAATTGGACGATTTTCTCCACCTTTACAGAACCGAAGAATCCACTATCTAAGACACCATTGCTGTTCACAAGAATCGTTGATGGCAGTAGCAAACAGCCCATGCCGCCCGAACGCAAATATTGAGGTGTGCGGCGGGTGAAGTGCAGGGCTATTTGAGTCTCAGCCCGCCCGGTCCAAGGTGGATTACCGATGATCAAGTCCACGTCCGTTTCCAATGGCAGAGCATCGTTCAAAAAGTCTCCGCAAAAAATTACTGGCTGCTCAGGATTCTCTTCAGATGAAGGATACCAAAGCAACGATGGTAAGAACTTGTCTGGGCGCACCTTTTCCTTGAACTCATCAAGGTCCATGGGGCGCAGTTTCTCAAACAGTGCCAAGTAGAGGCTGAAGGCAGCGATTCGGCAGGCGACTGGGTTGATATCCACACCGCGGATTTGAGTGAGCAGAATATTGAGGAGGCCCTTGGCCTTGGTCGCTTTGCGGGCATTGGGGTTTTCGCGCAGCCATTGGGTGGACAGCAAATTAAACATGGCCCCCAAAAAGATGCCAGAACCACAGGCGGGGTCAAGCACGCGCCAAGCAGCGCATTGATTATACCGGCCTTCCAAGGCGATGTGCAGGGTAGTCTCCGTCAGATGACGTGGAGTATAGACTGCACCATCTTTCCGTTTTTTCTGAAGGTCTTCGCCCTTCATGAATTCCTCGTAGATGGAACTGATGATCTCCACCGGGATGCATCGGAAATCATAGATCCAAAACCCGAATGTCTGCTGTCCCGAGTCCATGTCAGCAACGCTCAGGAACTGCGACACCACGCCCAAATGGCCCCGCCGGATGAGTCTTTCCTCCTGTTTCAACTGGTCGTCGAACATCGTTCCGTTGAACTCCTGCTTCATCCGACCAAAAAATTCCCGATAGAGCAGACGCTTGGCTTCGTCTAAGGGCTTGGTCGCAAGAATGGCCTCGAGGCTGCCTTTTTGATCTGGAAAATGGAGGGGCTTGATGAAACCACGAGCCTCAAGAAATTTGACGAACAAAATCCGTCCCAAGAGAGAATGGGATTGCTCCTGCGTCCAGCCTGGACATTCGACAGCCTTGAGCTTCCGGGCGGTGTGCAGAAGATTCGAAACGAGGCTTGCATCCACAGTCTCCGATGCTGGGAAGAAAGCGGCGTGATCCTGAAAGTATTGGCCTGTTTCGATGGAGCGAATGAGACTGGCTCCTTGCACCGCCATGGCCGAGATCTCTATCGCTTGGATAAAACTCGGTGGTTCCTCAGGGATAAGCTCGGTTGTCGCGATTGGTGCTAGTGGGCGTTTTACCGCACTGTGCACCTGCACCGCTGCGTCACTGAGCAGGATGAGGAGAGGGACTACGCCCTGGTTCCATGTATATTTTTGAAGGACCTGAGCCTCTGCTGGGCTAATGGTCTTCCTCTCGCAAATATACACCGTTGGCCGACCATCCACGCAGAGAACTCCAGCCAGCGAAAGATCCTCCCAGGCCTGATGCAGGTAATGAGCGTAAGGCAACAGCCATGGGACTCCATCCACCTGTTCCTCTCTGGAAATGTAGAGGGAACCATGGGCGGCTAGTTTTCCGAGTTCGGCAGCACTGAAACCTCTGTTGGACATAAAAAGAAGGACTGAAAGCCGGGATAATTAAGCCATGCGTAAAATCGAACAAGGAAATTCATCACCTCCGGGACTTTTTTTGTGCAGAGTCGATGACATCATCTGCTAGGGAGAGAGTCATTTTTCGTAAACTTGGTCCCCGCAGGATTTCTTGCCGACTTCGGCATCGGAGCAAACGGCAAAGCTGTGGAGCGGGGTATCGCTCTCCTGGGTCCATTCGGTGAGGGTTTGAGAAAGGAGGTTGAGGCTGGGGACGAGGAAGAGGACGCGTTTGCCGGGACCGGCTATTTCCTCAGCAATCTTGAGGCTGGTGAAGGTCTTGCCAGTGCCGCAAGCCATGATGAGCTTCCCACGGTCGGCCACTTGGAAGCCAAGGAGGACTTTGGTGCGGGCGGTGGTCTGGTGCTGGCGGAGCGTTTTCTTGGGCTTGAGGGCGGCGGGTTTGGTGGGCTTGTATTTCGCCCAGTCGATCTGTGAGGCTTCGAGGGCTTGCAGGTCGATCTTAAGCACGGGCGGGGTCTGGTTATTGAGGGTGTTCTCGGCGTTCTCCGTCCAGTCGTTGGTGGCAGTGACGATGATGCGCTGGGTGAAGGGCTTCTGACCGGAGGCGGCAAAGAAGCTGTCGATGTCTGCCTTGCTGATGCGGTGGTCGGCATCGTAACATTTACACTGAATGGCATGGTATTCATCGGTGCCATGGGTCTTGGCCACGAGGTCGATGCCAGTGTCCTTGGCGGAGAGTTTATACTGTGGGGTGCCGATTTCCTTGGCCCAGTCCGCGTAAAGCCACACGTCGCTGTAGAGATCCGCATAGGAGGGCTCGAAGCGGAAATAGGTGCGGATGAGTTCCTCGAAGTAGGTGCCTTTCTCCCGCTCGGTCTGGGAAATGGCGCGGTATTGGGTGAGGATGTCGGTGAGAGCGGAAATCATGGGCGGGAGTATGGCGGAGCGGGCGGGTGGGTCAACGCTGGTTTGCCGGACGGATCCCCAGAGTGGCGACTGCAACGAGTGTGGAGCAGTCGGCCCGACTGCTCCACCGCCTGAAGGCGGAACTCCAGCGGATGATCCATGCGGGTTGGACCAGCCTGTTCCTGCGCAGCCCTTGCTCCCGGCTGGGGACAGCCGGGACACTTTCTGGGGAAGGTGTGCCGACTGTCCTCAGTCGGCAGCGCCCCGCAGCCAGCACGCTCTGGAGGACGCACGCCGGGAAGAAATGAGGCTACGACAGGGTGGCGGATTGTTCGTTACTGAACAGCAGGCTTTGATATTTCTGGAGGGAGGAATCTTGCTTGAGCGCCTCGGCGGCCAGTTGGCGGGCTACTTGGACCAACTCTTGATCTCGCACCAGATCACCCAGTTGCAATCCGGGTAGGCCGCTTTGGGCCGTGCCCAGCAAGTCCCCGGGGCCACGTAACTTCAGATCTTCTTCGGCCACCATGAAGCCATCGGTGGTTTGCTCCAGCACTTTCAGTCGCTGCGTGGCCTCGGGATTCTTGCCGCTGGCGATGAGCACACACCAACTCCGATGCTGCCCGCGCCCAATGCGACCACGCAATTGATGCAGTTGGGCCAAGCCGAAGCGTTCCGCCTCAAAAATGAGCATGACGGTGGCGTTCGGCACATCCACGCCCACTTCGATCACGGTGGTGGAAATGAGCACCTGGATTTCCCCACTGCGATACGCTGCCATCACACGTGTTTTCTCCTCAGCGCTCATCCGGCCATGCACCAGGCCTACTTGGATGGGGGCCAGGCGTTTGGCCCAGGCGGCGGATTCTTCGGTGGCGGCCTTGAGGCGGAGTTTCTCGCTCACTTCCACGAGCGGATAGACGAGATACGCCTGACGTCCCTGTTCTACCTGCTGTCGCAGAAAGGCCGCCACTTGGTTGAGATCCGGTTGCTCCCGCACGGTGGTCTGGATCACGCCACGGCCCGCGGGCATCTCGTCGATAATGGAGACATCCAGATCTCCATAAACGGTCATGGTGAGGGTTCGGGGGATGGGCGTGGCGGTCATCGCCAGCACATCCGGGGCCCGGCCTTGGTGGATGAGTTTGGCCCGTTGCTGCACGCCAAATTTATGCTGCTCGTCGATGACCACGAAGCCGAGATTTTCAAATTCCGCCTTCTCCGCAATCAACGCGTGCGTGCCAATAATAATCTGCGGCGGCCCGTCCGAGAACAGGTCCGCCTTCAAGCCTTCCTTGCGCGTGCCAGTGCGCAGGCCGATGCGCAGGCCCAGCGGCTCCAGCCACTTGCAGAAATTAGCGTAATGCTGTTCCGCTAAAATCACCGTGGGAGCCATCAGGGCGGCCTGCACACCACTTTCGATGGCCAGCAGCATGGCCGCCATGGCCACGAACGTCTTCCCGGAACCCACATCGCCCTGGAGCAGGCGATTCATCGGCCGCAAGGCGGCCAAGTCCGCGCGGATCTCTCCGATGACCCGTTGCTGCGCGTTGGTTAGCGCAAAAGGCATCGAGTCCAGCCAGCGCTGGAGCCATTTACCTTCGCCACAGTGCGATTCCCCGCCCAACTGCTCCCACTCGTGCCGCCGTTGGAGCACGTTGAGTTGCAGTGTGAAAAATTCCTCCAGCGCCAGATAGCGTCGTGCCACATCCATTTCCGCCTGCTCTTGGGGAAAGTGAATTTGCTGGAGCGCGCGCCTGCGGGAGAACCCGGCAAACGCGCCCTTGTCGGATGGCTTGCGCAGCAAATCCGGGATGTCTGCGTTGGGAAGCAGGGAAACTAACTCATAGATGACCCGCCGCATCGTCCGCTGCGGGACGCCCTCGCGTTTCCGGTAAATGGGCGCAATGCGCTGCAGGTGAATCAACGCGTCGTCCGGATCATCGCCCACGGCCTCGAATTCTGGATGATCCATCAACAACCGACCCGCCTGTGCCTTGACCTTGCCGTAAACCACCACCACTTCATCGACTGGGAACGCCTTGCCGATGTGCGGCATCGAGAAGAAGCGCAGGGAAAGTTTCCGGCTCCAAGAATTTGGTTCCACATCCGCCAGCGTCACTTCCGTATAACTCTGCCGCGGCCCCGCTTGCTTGCGCTTCAGATCCACCACCACGCCCTGAATACACAGCGGCTCATCCTGCGCGTCTTGCGGGATCCGGTCAAATTTCCGCCGATCCTCATAGCGCGAAGGATACAGCGTCAACAAATCCGCCACCGTCAAAAATCCCGCCGCCACCAGGACATTACGGTCACGGGTGCTGAGGTGGGGGAGTTCGGCTAGGGGAGTATGCAGTTGGAAGGACATGCGAGGCGTGACCATACCCAGCCAGCCAGAGAAGCAAGCCACGGGTGGGGGTGTCACCAGTAGCGAGCGCGCCCTCGCTCTCGGCTCAGGATTCGGAGCGCCCTTCCTCCGAGTGGCGGTTGCTTAGGTTAGTGGCACGGGCCGGGGGCGGCCCGGTTACAATCCGAGAGCGGGGGCGCTCTCGCTACGATGGGGGCGCTCGCTACGCTGGCTTCCCCCGCACAAATATTGGCATCTTTTCACTGGCGCAGAGCGCGGAATCGGGGCAAACACTACGGTTTCACCTGATTCCACACCATCTCTCTGTATGAAAACGAAAGGCATTATTCTCGCTGGCGGAGCCGGCACCCGGCTCGATCCCTTGACGCGCATTGCTTGCAAGCAATTGCTGCCCATCTATGACAAGCCCATGATCTACTACCCGCTCTCCACCCTCATGCTCGGTGGGATTCGGGAAATCTTGATCATTTCCACCCCCAAGGACCTGCCGATGTTTGAGGCCCTGTTGGGCGATGGAGCCAGCCTCGGGATTCGTTTGGAGTATCGCGTCCAGCCCGAGCCCAAGGGCATTGCCCAGGCGTTCCTGGTGGGGGAGAGCTTCATTGGGGATCAAGGGGCCTCGCTCATTCTGGGCGATAATATTTTCTACGGGAAACTCGATTTCTTCCGCAACGCCCTGGCGCTGGCCGACGGCGCTTGTGTCTTCGGTTACCATGTGCGCGACCCCGAGCGCTTCGGCGTGGTGGAATTCGATGCCCAGCGCAATGTGCTGAGCATCGAGGAGAAGCCCAGCAAGCCCAAGAGCAGTTACGCCGTGCCCGGACTCTACGTTTACGACAGCACCGTGGTGGAGCGGGTCAAAGCCCAACAACCGTCCCCCCGGGGAGAACTGGAGATCACCGACCTGAACAACAATTACCTGCACGATGGCAAACTCAAAGTGCAACTGCTCGGACGCGGCATCGCGTGGCTCGACACCGGCACCCCTGCCAGCATGTTGGAAGCGGGAAACTACATCGCCACCGTCGAGCGGCAGCAAAGCCTGAAAGTCGCCTGCCTGGAGGAAGTCGCCTTCAACCGCGGCTTCATCGACGAAGCCGGATTCGAAGCCGCCATCGCAGCCCATCGCAATCCAGACTATCGCAAGTATCTGGAAACAGTCCTGGCGGAAAAGCGCGGCGGTTTGGTGTAGTTTGATTTGTTCAGCGCCCTCAAATCACAAAACCCGAAGTCCACGTGGCTTCGGGTTTTTTCATGCGGAAATTGTAGATACCAAGGAGAGGACTTGAACCTCCGACCAAGGGCTTATGAGTCCCCTGCTCTACCACTGAGCTACCCTGGCATGGTGTCCGTCCTGCGTTGCAGAAGCGGGAATGTAATTAACTTCGGAGCGGCGGTAGTCAAGAAAGAATTCTGGAGAATTGCTGAACCTCGCCCGGCTCAAGGCAGGCGTGGTGCTGGCTCATAAAAAAAATTTAATGACGGCCCTGCGAGCTGGCCCGTCGTCTGCTGTCATGGCGGTGGAGTTAGCTGCCCAGAGCGACGGACACCGTCTCACTCCACTGGCCCACTGGCGCATCCCCCACGCGGAAGATGCCCCGGTATTTCCATTGGGTCAGCGTCGTGGGTTGCTCATGGGTGTCGGTGTAACCTGGGGTCGTATCGAACGTGAGGATTTGCCACCCGTTCCCGCGATCCACTTGGAGTTCGATTTGATCGAGGAATTTGCCGTAGCCACCGAAGTTCCAGTGAATCTGGACCCCGGCGGGAGTCGCGACCACGGTGAAGACGGGGCGCAGGGTGACCAGGTCGGGGCCGGATTCCTGGGGGCCGATGATGCGTAGATCCGTGCCCATGGCGGGTGTGCAGAGTGGGTTTTGTTTCAACTTGCCCACGCGATCGAAGATCCTCAGGAGGCTGCCCTCCTTTTGCGGCACGGCACCTTCTAAACCGGGTGCGGAGAAGACGGGCAGCACCAGGTTGCCGCTCGTGCCCGTCTGCGCTTGCTCCGCCGCCGCCGTGTTGGCCTGCGCCCAGGCCCGCGTGGCCGGGAGGTAACTCCCCAAAATGTAGGCCAACCAACTGGCATCCGCTACCGCCGCATCCCGTTCCGGATCGGTCAAGCCGAGCGCGGTGGCGTAACCTGAAAGTTTGTTGGCAAAGTTGCGCAACCAGACCACTTGGTCGGCAGTGCGGGAGGGATAGTAGGTTTGGCGTCTCATGGGTTTGGTTTTTGGTGGGTGTGGTGGGCTACGGTGGGGGAAAAATGGAGCGCAGGGCACCGGGTTTCAGGGCCATGAAAGGAAGTGGGTGGAATTTTCCCTGATGGAGGGCCATCCAGAGGCAAAAGCGAGTGCTCCCCAAGTGAGTATTCTCATACAGACCACGGAGTTGCGGCAAATGTTGCAGGCTTGGAGGAGACCCCGCGTGATTTGGGATCAATCCCGCGTGATTTGGCATCAATCCCGCACGTTTTGGGGGGAATCCCAGACGATTTGGGATTGATCCCGGATGGCTTGGGATCGATCCCGGACGGCTTGGGATTAATCCCGGACGGCTTGGGATTAATCCCAGATGGGTTGGGATTGATCCCAAATGCCTTGGAATTAATCCCAGATGGGTTGGGATTGATCCCAGATGGGTTGGGATTGATCCCAGATGGGTTGGGATTGATCCCGGATGACTTGGAATTGATCCCGTTGCTCACGGGAGATCCCTCAAACGGGTTTATTTGAAAGGAAAACGGGGCGTTGGCATCCGGGGGAGCGTATTCTAAAGCACTTTTTCGTGCCTCGGGCGGTATTGGGTATACACCAAGCCTTGATTCATTCACAGCTAGGGATTTATCACAAACCCAGCCTGGAGTCAAGATTTTCGACGCAGCTGGTTTTTTGGAATATCAATAGTCGCAAGTAGGAAGTAGCTGGCAGCAAAGCTGTTTAGGTTTAGCCACCAAGTCGGACTTGCTCCTCAGGAAAATTCAGTTATAGCTCGGGAAATAGTATATTGAATCAAACCAACCTACCCATGAACCCGAGCCTGCATCCTGCATCCACGAGCGGGCAGCTTCCGCCGCCTCCACCTGTGGCGGTGTTTCAAGCCGAGCTGGTAAATGGAATCGGCAAATGGTCGCTGCAATTCGAAACGATTCCCGGATATGGTTACACCGTGGAGCAAAGCCAGGACTTGGAGCATTGGGACTCAGCCCCGAATGGGTTGTTCTATGGTAACGGCAACGGGCAGAAATGCTATATTTGTGATGGCCCCATGCCCCCACTACAGACCAGTGGCACTGGTGGAGGCACTCCACCACCCACGCCCTCATGGAATTTGCAGGAACTAGAATTCGTGCTCCAGCTCCAAACCGATAACGGCAGCCCTACCTTCCGGTTAAAACGTCCCGCTTACACCCCAATCGGGGCCACGGGGCCACTGGCGGCATGGGATCAGATTTGCTCTCAGGCTCTGCCAGCACAGACGGACGGCACGCGTTCATTCTATCTCTTGGAATGGGCTGATGCGGCCACGCATACCATGTATTGGGTGAACGTAGTGACGCAGTGCTCCACCGACCCCATCGACCCAGATAGTGAACCCACCACCCCGGAGCAGGCGGGGGAATACCAGGTCTTCCAGGCCATCAAGGCCCAACTTATCGCGCGGATGGCCGCGCCCGATGTGGCGGCAGGACCGCCAGTGCCCAGTCCCCACAAATTCGCCCGCCTCAAACGCACCGAAATCGACGTCAACCAAAATGGCCTATGGGATTGGTGGGAGTTGGCGCATAGTTACCAGCCCTTTGCGCTGGCAGGGCAAGTAGGTTATGCGGATGGTGGGGCCGATGATGATGCTGACGGCTTAACTAATGCCCAAGAACTCGCACTTGGCACGGACCCCCATATCCGCGACACGGATGGGGACGGCTTTCTGGATGGAGAGGATACGGATCCCACAAATCCTGACAAGCACCCGGATCCTGTCACTTACATCGTCGTGGCTACCAAGCGAGTTTCCATTTCGGATGGTTCACCCACTTTCTCTGAGAATTTTACCAGCAATTGCCTCCCTAACCACGCGTGGACATTCACCCACCTTCCTGAAGTTACTAAACTTAAGCAAGATCTGGGTCTGTTTCTCCTGCCGGAGGATGCTCAGTCCCCGTCCCTCGATAATGCAGAGGGTGATATGTCTGCCTCCGGTTCCATTACCAAACTGACTTCCAACGAAGGGACTTACTACACTGGACACCTCGAAGCCGCCCGCGTGTGGCTGGTCCATAAGCCCATAGAAAAATTCGACGTGGCGCAGAAATTCCTGAAAATCACGACCAATGTCGGCCCCGGCATTACGGATCCAGAATTAACTACTCCTGAGGAAGTCACCCTGACGGTCCCGAAGGGCGACACCCAGTCGCCCCCCGAAGAACTGGAGCCCACTCCCACTGCGGTGGTGACGGATGCCTTGTTGGGAACCGCCAGCTCCACGGTCGCCTTGGTTCGAGTAGAAATCGAACCGGACGAAAACATGGCCGGGATCGTGGGTGACGTCGTGCCCTCCGCCAAAAGCGGCAGCACGGTAACTCACTTCGTCACGCCGAAGAAATCTACCGACTTGCCGCAAGAGTATGTGGAACTCCGGGCGAAAGGAATGACGGCTGCGGCATTTAATGCCAAGTATAGGTGGGAAGGTGGTGAGGAGTGTGCCGAGGGCAACAAACATAAAGTAAAGCGGGATGCCACGGGTAAAACAGTCCTCAAAATTTTGACCAAAAAAGGTAATGTGGTGGCCGCCGAAATGAATGTTTGGGTGGTCTGGGCTGATTCGCAAGATCCTGTTCGACGGGAAATCACTACAGGTAATGTTATTGGGAGGCCTATAAGCGGCGATGATGCACTAGCGTTTCGCATTGCAGGAGGTTACTCCTTTAAATTCAGTATTGAACCTGTTGATCTGTTTGCAGATCATCCCGCTGAAAAGCCTGAATTGGAGGATGAAAACACCTTTAAGAAAGTGACCATTGATCCCCCGGGTGCCACGATGGTCCACGTCCTAGAGGGTGTTAATTTAAAGCTTGGGGCAAACATGAAGTTTGATGTTTCCCGCCGCCTTCGACTAAAAATTCTGAATCCAAACGGTATAGCGAAATCCTGGTTTCCCAAAGTCAAAGGGCCAGTTTTTGACGGTCAACCAAAAATGGACGTGATAGTCGCTGAGTTTCCAAATGACGGGAAAGTTGGGAACGACGATCCTTACACCACTGGCCAGGACAATAACCCCTACCTCGCAACGAGAAAAGAGAATTTAGCACATGGCAAGGGGGAGATTTCTTCGACCGATATCCCGAACACATACATGTTTGGGGAGGCTGGAAACGAAGGTGACACCTACGAAATGCGTGCGCAATTCGGGGAGTTTGCCAGATTATTGATTGGGGGAAATTGGTATAAAATATCTGATTACACAAATTGGAAATTGCACATGAAATTTTTGCATGCTAATTTTCTTTGGCATAACAATGGATCGGTATTAAGTTTAGATAACGCAGGATTTTAAGACGCCATGAATATTCTGCATGTAATGAAGAGCATATTTTCAGCAATTTTTACCGCGGGGCTGGTCGTTTTCACAGTGCATGGGCAGGAAGCACAAGGGGAAGCAGACATCGCCAGATTCAAGGAGCGTGTTCAAGCGCTGGAGAACCAAGACGCAAGCACGTTGGCTCTTGCGGACGAAATAATAACTAGTTACAAGAACTACGCTCATCAAAAGAATTTCCCGGTCTTTGAGACTACGGTGACGCAGGGGCACCCCGAATTAGTCTATCTCGCTATAGAACATTTATTCGGAGATCGCATATTATCTGAGGGTTCTAAAGCCTTGGCTTTGCTGAAGACAAAGGTTAACGCCGAATGGCTCATAGACCGTTTCGGTTATGAGTGTTTGTTCACAGCGTCAGGCTGGAACGAATCATCACAATTTGTTCACAACGCGGCCCTGATGGAAATGGAACGCAGCATTTGCAATATCTTGGACTTGAAATTGGAGTTGGAACGCGACAAGCGGGTTCCGCTTGAGGTGTTTCGAGCCGCGCTGGGTCCAAGCACCCACGAAGGGGTATCTCCCACAGAAGCTAAACGCCTGAAATTAGTGGCAATGCTCGATTCAGTTAATAATCCGACAGAACCAACCCAAGCATCGCTTCCTAAACCCGTGCCCACCGCCGTGCCGAAAATCACCAACTCAACTGCATGGTGGAAATGGCTGCTCGGAGGGCTTGGCGTAGTTCTATCCCTGCAATTCCTGTGGCGGAAAAAATCCTCCTGAAAATGGCCTGAAGCCTGCCGTGCTTAAGTAGCATCCTATAGCAAAACCAGCGCCTTTACATGTTGCAAATGTAATGTTTGTCCGCTTGCTGCATTGTTCTGCCAGAGATTGACAGAAGGATGATAATTCCGGCTTGATCTCCATTCGATTGCTGGCAGTATCAGCACAAATTTACCATGACCACCTTGGCATGGGTAGCGCGAAATCCCATGCCGTCAGCCTCGCGCCGCCTTGTCTTGGTTTCCTCGGTAGGCTTGGAGCGTATTTTCTATAACCATTAACCCGACTGCCTTTCTTGACGTCCCATTTAGCTCCTGATAACATAGCGAAGCCCCCCCTGCGGCCTGAAGAGACAATGGGGTGCCTGCTCGCGTCGGGACGATTGCTTGCGCAGGGAGGTCCGGCTTTGTATCTGGACGGCGGTGAGTCGGTGAGCCATGATCGGCTGGAGGAAATATTGGTGGAGGCGGAGTCTGCTTTGCTGGCCCTGGGGGTGGGACGCAGGACGCGGGTGATGACGGCTTTGCCGGATGGTCCGCTGACGGCTTGTGTGTTGCTGGCGCTGGCGCGCACGGCGGTTTGTGCTCCGGTGAATCCTGATTTGCGCGGGGCGGAGTTGGCGGTGTTGATTCCTGAACTGGCGGTGGAGGTTCTGGTGGCGCATGGATTGTGTGCCGCAGAGGCGCGCCAGGCTGCGACGGCACTGGGGTTGCCAATGATTGAAGTGGATTGGGATGCGGCGGGTGGCCTGCGCTGGTCGGGGGCGGCTCTGAAGGGGGCACCGGCAAGGCCGGTGGCGGCGGAACCGGATGATACCGCGTTGGTCCTGCTGACGTCCGGCTCCAGTGCCCGTCCCAAACGCGTCCCGTTGACGCATCGACAACTGACGCTGGCGGCCAAGCGCATGGCGGAATCGGTGGCGCTGACGGCGGCGGACTGTTGTTTGAATTTGATGCCGATGTTCCATGTGGGAGCGGTGGTGGATCTGCTGCTGGCTCCGTTGTCCGTGGGAGGATCGGTGTTGCGTCCAGAGGTGATGTCGGTGGCGGCTTTCTTTGCCGCGTTGGATACAGGGCGACCGACTTGGTTTCAGGGCGTCCCGACGCTGTTGCATGAACTGGCGGTACAAGCGGTGCGGCATCCGAACGAAGCCCGGGCTGCGCTACGATTCATTCGCGCGGTGTCCTCGCCCCTGCCGCAGGAGTGGCTGGCGGAGATCGAGCGGGCGTTGGCGGCTCCGATTATCGAAATTTACGGCATGACGGAAACGGCCGGGATCATTACGAGCAATCCGTTGCCGCCTGCGGTCAGGAAAAGAGGATCGGTCGGCAAGGCGACTTCATTGGAAATTGTGGTCCGGGGCAGTGAAGGTTTAGCCGCGGAGGTCATGGAACGGGGAGAAATCTCAGTGCGTGGTCCCGGCGTGATGCAGGGTTATGAAGGGCTGACGGGAGAGGCTGGGGGAGCGCTGGGGATGACGGTGGACGGGTGGTTGTGCACCGGAGATGAAGGGTATTTCGATGCTGATGGCTTTTTGTTTATTACAGGACGGATCGGAGATCAGATTAATCGCGGGGGAGAGAAGATTTCCCCCCGGGAAATCGATGAGGTGCTGGCCTCCCATCCGTCGGTGCAGGACGTGGCGGTGTTTGCGGTGCCGCATCCGCAGTTGGGCCAGGAAGTGGCTGCAGCCATCGTGGTGCCGCTGGGTCTGGACGGTTCGCTCACGGCGGCAACCTTGGCGGAACATGTGGGCCAGCATTTAGCTTATTTCAAAGTGCCTAAACAATTTTATGTGGTGCCGGCATTGCCACGGGGGCCGGGCGGCAAACTCCGCCGGAGGCTGCTGCCGGACATGGTTCGGGAGCTTACGCCGCTTGGCAATGCGGCACCGACTGATCTGGCCGCACCGCAGACCGAAATGGAAAAGCGGGTGGCAGCGTGGTGGGAAGCCGAGCTTCGCGTGACCGGAATCGGTCGTCAGGGACATTTCTTTGATCTGGGGGGCGACTCGTTGGCGGCCGCTAGTGTGACGGTTGGGATCGAACGTGCGCTGGGCGCTGCGATTCGGCCTGCCGCGCTGTTCGATCATCCCACGGTGGCGGCATTTGCGGCCTATCTGGAACAAGCGTCAGCGGCCAAGCCGAAGCAGGATATCACCGGAGAAGCGCCACCCACAGCGGTCTTAAATTCCGAGTTGCTCCAGCGCTTGCGGGCAGCCATGAGCGTGTGGACTGGGGAGCGTCGTGACGAATTTTCTCTACTGGTAGGCCGACGGACCCAAGGTGCAGGCATGCCGGTGTTCTGGTGCGGTCAGGGGTCGGCAGAGTTCGATGATTTCGCCAATTTGCTGCCTCCGGAAATGCCGCTTTATGGGACCCGATCGCTCTTTCTGTTTGAAGGGAAAAAGCATGAGGACGAGGCTGCGCTGGCACAAATGCTGGCGCTTGAAGTAACGGCAGTCGCAGCGGGCCGGCAGATTATTGTGGGTGGTCTGTGCGCGGGCGGGAGAATTGCCTTCCAGGTAGCCTGTCATTTACGGGAGCGCGGGGAGCCCATCAAAATGGTGTTTATGCATGAGGTCTTTCCCGCCCAAAGCCTGGATGTGCCAGTGGCCGTGGGGATGTGCGCTTCGTTTGATCGCAGCCCCTACCGCCAGTTTAACCGTCCCGAAGCGGTCATGCAAAAGCGGTGCTCCGCAGGGTTTAATCTATGGACGCTGGGAGGAGATCACGACGACGTTTACAAGCCCCATTCCCTGCCGCAGGAGATGGCGAAGTTAATTTCGCTCTGGTCAGATACCACCAGCTTCCAACCTCCAGCCCCCATGGTGGAGGTTCCGACCGTGGCTTACCGAGCGCGATACTCCTGCCTTTTATACCCAAGATGGTGGCGGGCCAATCGTCAAGCTACGGTGCGGGTCAAAGTCACGAACACGAGCAATCACGTTTGGCATCCGGGGGCGCGCAGCGGCTTGCATCTGGGTTGTCGCTGGCTGGATGCCGCTGGCAAGCGGATCGGAGATCCGGGCGCTTCCGTTGCCTTGCCGGGAGAAGTGTTGCCCGGGGGCTCTATTGCCGTGAAACTGAACCTCACGGTTCCTACAGAACCTGGCCAACGGTTGCTGGAGATCGACATGGTCGATGAAGGCATCGCGTGGTTTTCGGAAAAGAAATCGCAGCACCCGACCCAGGCCCTTCGGCTGAAAGTCCGCATTTTGGACTTTGACCTCTTTCGTTTTTCTGGACAACGTCCCCGCTCAAACCTTCTCTCATGACTCCATCCCGACAAATCTCCCCCTTCTACCGTCAACTCGCAGAGGAAGTCCGCGCCCTGGGCGGCTACTGGAATGCCCACATTCATTTGGATCGTGCGGGCACGATGGATGAACGTTACTGGAGCGCGACTGGCTTGCGGGTAACGGACACTTCCTCTATTTCATTACACGAGAAACATCGATTGATCTACAACGTGCACCAAGGGCCGGCTTATGATATCGCGGACCTGCGAGCCCGGGCGGAGGAGCATCTGGAAGTCATGGTCGGAGTGGGCACGCGCCGGGTCGACACGCTGTCGGACGTGACGGCGGATCGTGTTGGTCTGACCGCCTTGGAAACGCTGCTGCAGGTGAAATCCGAGTGGGCTGACCGGATTGATCTTCGCGTGGCCGCCTACTCCCCGTTAGGATTTCCCTTGAGCGAACCAGAGCGCTGGGAGTTGTTTCTGGAAGGAGCCGCACGGGCGGATTTTATCTCGGCCTTGCCGGAGGCGGATGAACTAAGCGAGTATCCCGGCCATATGGGATTCGAGGAACACTGCCGCCGCATGTTGGCAGTCTCGGCAGACTTGGGGAAAATGATCCACGTGCACACCGACCAACGCAATGAACGAGGCGAGTGCGGCACCGAGCGCTTGCTGCAAGTCATGCGCCAGGAGGGGCACCGTCGCCCGGCCAGCGGAGAACCGCTGGTGTGGGCGGTGCATATGGTTTCCCCTTCGACCTATGATGAGGCGCGCTTCGAAAAACTCGTGGAAGACATGCTCGAACTCGGCGTGGGCCTTATTTCCTGTCCTTCCGCAGCCATCGGCATGAGACAACTGCGCTCCGTGTCAACTCCCACCTATAACAGCATTCCACGTGTGCTGGAACTGGTGGCGGCAGGCGTCCCGGTCCGGTTAGGGTCGGATAATATTTCCGATATGTGTTCCCCCAGCACCACGGCGGATCTGACGGATGAAGTGTTCACGCTCTCGGCGGCCATTCGCTACTATGATCCCGTCCTACTGGCACGATTGGCGGCGGGCGTGGAGCCCACCGAGGCGATGCGTAAAACGGTGCGCGAGCATTTGACGCGCAACGCTGCTGAAATTCAGAAGGTGCTCAATGGAAGCCATTCGTAAGTTTTTGGAGCGGATGCGATCCGGGAAGACTGCGCCTGCGCTCGATCCAGTGCCAACGGTCCTTCCACCTGAAGCGCTGCCGGAGGGACCGCTGGATTTGCAACCGCTGGATCCAGCGTTTGTGAATGATCCCTATCCGTTACTGGCGCGACTTAGGGAAATGGAACCAGTCCATCGGAACAGTTCCGCCGTGTGGGCCCTGACACGTCATGCCGACATCCTAGCCGCGCTGGCGGATCCCCGATTTGGCAATGCGCCATCACCCTATGCGGTGGTCAACGCACGCAACCGTCAGCGTTATCTCTGTGCCGATGTGGCCAATAACATCATTCCATTTCTCGATCCACCGGAGCACGATACCCCGCGTCGGTTGATCGGACGCGCCTTCGCCAAGCACATTCGCCACACGCCGCCGGACCTGGAAGCCATTGCCGAGGAGTTCATCGCGCCGCTGCGGAATCGCCCAGAGTTTGATTTGCTGGCGGACTTTGCCACGCCATACGCCGTAGCCGTGATTGGGCGCACCTTGGGCGTCCCCCGTGAGGATGAAATGAGTTTAAAAGAATGGAGTCACTGGTTCTTCTATCTCTTCTCCATCATTCCCTCACATGAAATCCGGGAAAAACTGGATGAAGCGTTGGCTTCCTTCCGCGCCTATTTTCACCAGCGGTTAGTGGCCGTCCGAGCCCAGTCGGATGGCAGTCTACTGGCTGGCTTGGCAGAATTATCCGCCACGGAAGGTGGGCTGTCGGATGCGGAGATCGTGGACACCTGTATGTTACTATTTGCCGACGGCGTGGAGAATGTGGATCGAGCCATCGTCAACGGAGCCACCGAACTGCTGCGACCGGAGCGATGGCGTCATTTGCAGGAGAATCCATCCGCCATTCCAGCAGCAGTGGACGAGTGCCTGCGCTTCGAATCGCCCGCGCAATTCGTGGGCAGAGTAGCCAAGGAAGCGATCACGCTCCATGGCCAGACGATCCCACAACACGCCGGCGTCTTGCTCCTGATTGGCTCCGCCCACCGGGACCCGAGCGTCTTCCCGGACCCAGACACGTTCAAAATGGACCGCTCACCGAATCGGCATCTTGCGTTCGGCCAGGGACGGCATTCCTGCATTGGTGGCCCCCTGGTGCGCATGGAAATGATCGTCGCTTTTGGAGCCTTGGTGCGGGCCTTTCCGCAACTGCACTCCATCGAAAACCGCTTGGAATGGACCCCGCGTCTGGGCCATCGCTGGCTGGCGCGATTGATGGTAGCGGTGGAACGCTGAAGCGACGGATCGGGTGGGCGCGGGTTTCGCTGTTTCGCCTTTCGATCACGAAATTTAGCTTGTGACGGATTCGGCATTTAGCTATGCTATGCGAATGAAATTATCGAATCAACGATCCCGCATCGGTTGGGTGGGCGGCCTGCTTCTTGCTTTGACGGGGGCAGGGTGGGGGCATGGTAATTTCCATGAGTTGGTCACGGATTTAAACGCCAAAGTGACGGCGGCCCCAGCGGATGCCCAGTTGCGATTGGATCGAGCCCTGATCTATTTGGAGCATGAGGATTTGGCACTAGCCAAGGAGGACCTGGAGGCGGCGGCCAAGTTGGGCGGGGCGGAGGTCGTCGTCCTGTTGCTGCAAGCAAAGTGGCATCGGCTTTCCAAGCAACTGCCTGCAGCGCGACTGGCGATCGAATCGTGCCTGAAATTAGGGGCCAAGAATGTAGCCGCGCATTGGGAGCGGCTGGAAATTTTGAGCGCCCAGCAGGAAACTGCGCTGGCGCTGGAGGAAGCGGATGCGTTGCTCGAATTGGAGCAGACCCGCATTCCAGAGTTGGTGCTCCAGCGCACGCAACTGGCCGAGCAAGTGGACGCAGCCGCAGCACTGCAGTGGCTGGACGAGTGGCTTGCCAAGCATCCCCGCCTAGCGGTGCTGGAGCAGGCAGCGTTGGCCTTGGAAATCAAGCTGAAACGCCATGAAGCCGTGCTCGCGCGATTCGACCGTCTGCTGGCGGCAGCGCCCCGCAAAGAGTTCCTTCTGCTCAAGCAAGCGCAATACTTGGCCGACCGAAAAGATGCGGTCTTGGCGCTGGCAGCCGTTGCCTCCTGCAAGGCGGCCTTGGATCGGCTCCCGGTGCACTTGCGCAACCTGCCGGCGGCGCAAGAGGTCGGCACCAAGGCCGACGCTTTACAAAAAGCCCTGACGATTACCCCCTAGAAAATCATGCCCCCCCTTCGCGCTTTTTTATACTCTATGCTCATGCTGACCGCCGCCGATGCGGCCTTGGTCCGCGGCCCTTATTTGCAGATGGCCAACCCTCATGCCATCAGCGTGCGATGGCGCACCGATGACTTCGGCGTGGGCCAGGTCCGCTATGGACTCACGTCGGTCAATTTGGATCAAACGATTAGTGAAACCACCTTTAAAAAGGATCATGAACTGCGCCTAACTGGTCTGACTCCAGCCACCAAGTATTTCTATGCCGTGGACTTGGAGGGAGTCGAACTAGCAGGCGGCTCCGATCACTTTTTCACGACGCCACCAGCAGTCGGGAGCACAGGAGCGTTTCGCTTCTGGGCGTTGGGGGATGCCGGGACGCGTTATCCAGCGCAGACCATGGTGCGCAATGCCTTCGGGGGGGAGCACGCAGTGAAGCCTGCGGACTTCGTGATGATGCTGGGAGATAATGCGTATTACGCTGGATCGGATAGCGAATACCAAACGGCGGTGTTTAACATTTACCCGACCTATCTGCGCCAGCTTTGCTTCTGGTCGTGCCTCGGGAATCATGAAGTGATCTCCAATGCGACCGCCCCGCCCTACTTTGATATCTTCACGTTTCCCACGAATGGTGAGTGCGGTGGAGTGGCCTCTGGCACTGAGCATTACTTTTCGTTCGATTATGCCAACGTGCATTTCATCAGTTTGGATTTCATGCAAAGCAGTCGATTAGCTAGTGGTGCGCAGGCGGCCTGGTTGCAGGAGGATTTACAAAACGTCCAAGCTCCGTGGACGATCGTGTTCTTTCATCATCCACCTTACACTCACGGTTCCCATAACTCGGATTGGGAATCGGACCTGGTCCAGTTGCGGGAAAATTTCATGCCCATTCTGGAAAATGCCGGAGTGGATCTGGTGCTAAGCGGTCACAGTCATTGCTACGAGCGGTCGTGGTTTATGCGCGGCCACTATGGTGTGTCCTCCACCTTCAATGCGGGGACGCACGTGGTGCAGGCAGGGGATGGACGGGAGGACGGAACCGGGATCTACCAAAAGTATCTGGCAGGTCCCAACGCCGGGAAAGGAACGGTCTATGTAGTGGCAGGTTCTGCCGGGCAAGCCACCGGAGGCGCGCTGGATCACCCAGCGATGTATGAGGGGCTCAATACGCTAGGGTCCCTCGTGGTGGATGTGGCGGATGATCGGATGGACGTCCGCTTCTTGAATTCCACCGGAACGTATGATGATCATTTCACGATGCAGAAAACGGAGAATGGTCCGCTGGTGTTACCTGGTAAACCAGAGCATCTGGGGGTGTTGCCCACCGGGCTCACCACCGGACTGTTGCGTTGGGATGATGTCGCTGCGGAAACGATTTACGATATTGAGTCATCCGCCGATGGCATGACCTTTACCGTGGTGGGAAGTGCTGGTGTCAACGAAACTCAGTTTACGCTTGGAAATTTAGTGAATGGCGGAGTGGTCTCCCTCCGCGTAACGGCCCGGAACTCCAATGGCAGCAATGCGTCGGCGGTGCTAACCTACACCCATTCCTCGCCCCCCAATCCTGTAACACCAATCGAAACATGGCGCTTCATCCATTTCGCCATCGTTACTGACTCGGGGGATGCCGCCAATCAGGCCGACCCGGACCATGATGGTGTCAACAATCTATTGGAATACGCCTTCGGTAGCAATCCTCGACACCCCTCCAAACCCGTCGCCCTTGAGTGGGGCTACGATGAGGAGGAAGGGTGGTATGCTTATACCTTTGATCGCCACGCCCGCACGGATATTACCTACAGCCTGGAAGTCTCCGAGACGCTTGAGGCCGTGGCGTGGACCACACTCTTCACCAGCACCGGAATCGAGAACACGCAGCAACTGATCACTGTCCCAGATACCGCGATTGGGGTGACGACACGGCGGTTTGCCCGCTTGAGGATTACGAATCCGTAGCGAGAGACCATCATGCCTAAATTTATAATCAGCAATTTCCTCATCTTACCATTGCTTGCGGCTGCGAGCTTGTCGCAGGCCGCCGAGGTGCCCCGTCCGAACATTCTTTTTGCGATTGCGGACGATTGGGGCCGCCACGCTGGAGCTTATGGCACGAAGTGGGTGCAAACCCCCGCGTTTGACCGGGTGGCGAAAAATGGGATCCTCTTTCAGCGGGCCTATACTCCAAATGCCAAGTGTGCGCCATCCCGAGCCTGTATTCTAACAGGACGGAATTCCTGGCAACTCAAAGAGGCAGCCAATCACATTTGCTATTTTCCACCCGAATTCAAAGGCTGGGCGGAAGCCCTAACCGAGCAGGGTTGGTTCATGGGGCACACGAATAAAGGCTGGGGCCCGGGCGTGGCTAATGATGCCGCCGGGAAACCTCGGGCCATGACGGGCAAGGCTTTTAACAATCGGAAAGCGCAGCCGCCGACAGACGAAATTAGCGCGAACGACTATGCGGGCAATTTCAATGATTTCCTCGAAGCTGCTCCCAAGGAGAAGCCGTGGTGCTTCTGGTATGGTGCGGTGGAGCCACATCGGGGCTATGAATTCGGCTCAGGGGTGGCTAAAGGCGGGAAAAAACTTACCGATATCGATCACGTGCCAGCCTTCTGGCCTGACAATGACACGGTGCGCAATGATATGCTGGATTATGCCTTTGAGATTGAGCATTTCGACCGCCATCTGGGGCGCATGCTGGATGAATTGGCCAAGCGTGGCCAGTTGGAAAACACCTTGGTGATTGTCACGAGCGACCACGGCATGCCCTTTCCCAGAAGCAAAGGTAACGCCTATGAATTAGCTAACCATGTCCCGCTGGCAGCCATGTGGCCTAAAGGCATCAGCGCTCCCGGACGCGCGGAAGCAGGGTTCGTCAGTTTCGTGGATCTGGCGCCAACCCTAATCGAAGTGGCGGGCCTAACCTGGCAACAGACAGGGATGGCACCCACGGCCGGAAGCAGTTTGGTGCCCATTTTCCAACAAGCCAAAGCCCTCCCGCAAGTTCGGGATTCAGTCCTCATTGGAAAAGAGCGCACCGACATCGGGCGTCCCCACGACGCCGGGTATCCCGTGCGGGGAATCATCAAAGGCGATCAGATCTATGTGCGAAATTTCGAAAATACTCGCTGGCCCGCCGGAAATCCCGAGACGGGCTACTTGGATTGCGATGCGGGGGCCACCAAGACCTTCATTCTGGATGCGCACCGCAAGAACGCGCAAGATCCTGCATGGGCCCTGTGCTTCGGGATGCGGCCGACCGAGGAATTCTACGATCTGGCCACAGACCCGGATTGCCTAGACAATCTAGCCGCCAAACCCGAACATGCTGCTAACATGAAATCCATGCGCGAAGCAATGGAAGCAAAACTCCGTGAACAAGAGGATCCGCGCATGTTCGGTAAAGGCAATATCTTCGATGAATACGTCCATGCCAACAAAGGTCACGTGGGTTTTTACGAACGTTTTATGAAGGGTGAAAAATTGAAAACGGGCTGGGTCTCGGATTCCGATTACGAAAAGTTACCTTCACCCGGAGCCACGAAACTCACCGATCCTCCGTGAGCCGCGCGGGTGCTTGAGCTGCTAAGCTTCGCCCGTCTCAATCGTGGCCTTGGCCTTGAGTTCGTCGATGAACTCCTTGGTGCGGGCCTGTTTGCGGTCCTGGAGATAATGCTCTGTGAGTTCAGGTTTAATCGTTGCAAAATCTTTGAGAATGGCGGGCTCATGACCGATGATTTTAGCCAAATGGAATCCCCAGTGACTCGCGAAGACTGGGCTGATTTCACCGACCAACAGCGAGAAGAAAATTAGGTCGAATTCGTCCATGAATTCACCCCGTTTGAACCACCCCAGATCAATGACCTTGTCCTCCTTGTCGGTGTGTTCCGTGGCCATCGCCTCAAAATCCGTCCCCTCCAGCGCCTCTCTCCGCAGCACCCGCAACTGATTGTAAATCGTGTCCCGATCCTCCACTTTCTCCACTTGCTTGAAGATGGCCAACGCGCGGATGCGTTCATCCGTCATGTAGTTAGCACGTTGCTCCAGCAGGAACGCTTGCAGATCGGCATCCGTAGGGTGGGGGATATCCCCCCAAATGTGTAGGAACATCTTGTCCATCCGCAGACCACTGGCGATATCCTGCAGCAGCAATGGATCTTCCAACGAACTTACGCCCAACCGCTCACAGACCTGCTCCGCTCCCCCATGCTCCAGCACCAACTTCTCCACAGTGGCAGCAATTTCCCCGGAATCCAACGCAGGAAATTTCACCTCGGCCGCTTGATTCAGCAGCACGCGCGCAATGACGTTTTCTCTGGCATACTCCCGAAACTCTGGATCGCGCTCACAGCACGACATGGCCCCCATGCGCTCGTAATGGGATTTGATAACCTGAAATTCTTCTTGCAGGATTTCAGGAGGGACAGTTTCGGAATTAATGATCAGGGGCATGCCACGGAGGATGCGCGGGATTTCCCAACCGACAACTGTTTCCCGCAGCGAAAGCGCGGAACACCCTCTCGCGAGGCATGGTTGCTGGTTCCGTTCTGAGGCGGGATTGCCCCACCCAATGCTAAGCCGAGTTCGCGGACATGCTGTCAAATGGCAGTCAAATTGGACCCGTAGTAATCATAAGTCCTTGAATATTAACGTATTGGGGAACTGGCGGAGAGAGAGGGATTCGAACCCTCGGTAGAGTTACCCCTACGACAATTTAGCAAACTGTTGCTTTAGACCACTCAGCCATCTCTCCTTGGAAGTCCCAGAAACGGGGGCTAACCCGTTGACTTGTGATGCGATTATAAGAGCAGAGGATTTTTGTTTCGTCAAAGAAATCTGCGCGCTTTCTCGAAGATTTCTTTCGAGGGGTGGTCTCAGCCGCTCTGCAGGCTGGACCAATCGACTAAGGATCGGTCTGTTCTTGGTTTTCGCTGCGCCCAATGACATACCACAGGATCGCTGCCGGAAGGGCAACCCAGAGGACGAAAATATAGATTGGAAATAGAATAGCCGTCATTTTTCGAGGGTGACACATTTTGTGGGGATTTCAAGGTAATTCGTCATTTTCCATAACTTCTCGGGGCTGCCATCGGTCCGCCGAGCGGACTGTAGTTTGGGCAATTGATGCCTCGGACTAAATGCACATCGGAACTTTCGATCGAGGGACGTCCGCTTTGCAGATGGTGATCTGCAGGATCGATCCGCAGCAGAGCCCTGCGGGGTTGTTCGCTCCTTGGGGATAAACACGAGTGATTATTCCCCAGAGACGGGAATACGCTGCGGACAACTACCAGCGTAGTTCTGGGCTTCAGCCCGTCTAACGTCCCCGGTGAATCGGACCTTTGAACTCACCCGGACGTTGGCGCGGGCTGAAGCCCCAAACCACCCCGTCGCAAAGGAGGTAATGCTGTGGAATAATCACTCGTTGGGGATAAATTGACCGCAATTTTTGACTCGCCATTGGCGGACGAGAGGCTAATGTCCTGCGGGCTCATGCCCGACTGACTTGCTTTGAAACGTCCCCCAGTAATCCCTAATCCACTGCCAAATGCCGAGATGGCACCTACCTTGTTGCGTCGATTGCAATCCAAGGCTCGGGCGCTGTCGGCGGGGCGGGTGCGGAATGAACTGGATGTGGGGTTGAAGCCGACTCCTGGGTGGCGGCGGCGGAATTGGGATTTTGTCAGCAAGGTGCTGATGCCTTCATTATGGTTGCCACGGGCTGGGGAGGTGCAGGTGGCGGATCTCCTGCATCCGGAATGCCCCGGGCAAATTAAGGTGACGTGGATTGGGCATGCTTCATTTCTCATTCAGACGGGCGGGCAAAATATTTTAGTGGACCCGAACTGGGCTCAGTGGATGGCCATTGTAAAGCGGGTGCGTCATCCAGGGCTGTTGATTGATGAATTACCCCCGATTGATCTGGTGTTAGTGACGCACGCGCACTATGACCATTTGCATTTGCGGACGCTGCGGAAGGTGAGTTCTGGCCAACCGATTGTGGTGCCGCACGGGGTGGGGAAGGTGGTGCGGAAGGCGGGCTTCGGTGAGGTGATCGAAATGGAGCGCTGGCAGGAAATTCAATTGGGACCACTCAAGATCACGTTCACGCCGTCCAAACATTGGGGGGCCCGGAATGGGTATGATGTGCATCGGGGGTTCGGCGGATTCTTGATTGAAAATGAGTCGGGACGCACGGTCTATCACTGTGGGGATAGCGCTTATTTCGAAGGGTTCGCAGAGATTGGGAATCGGGCTAAGATTGATTTGGCGTTGCTGCCGATCGGGGCTTACGAGGCGATGAGCGGTCGGTCGGTGCACATGAATCCAGAGGAGGCGCTGGCGGCGTTTAAAGATTTGGGGGCCACGCATATGGCTCCGATGCACTATGGGACGTTTCCGCTGGGCGGGGAACCGATGCATGAACCGCTGGAGCGCCTGCAGGCGGGGGTGCGGGAATTTGGATTCGAGGATCGGGTGGCAATTCTAACCGAGGGCGAACCACGCATTTTCTGAGTGAGAGGAGCGTTGTGGCTTTGGTTAATACTGACGTGGTTGCCGCTGGGAGTTGCGGGCGAGCCTCGTTTCCGCAAGCTGGAAATTGAATCGGCCCAGTTTACTCATGAGCAGGTGGGGCTGCTGCAATTGGAGTTGGAGAAGGTGGCTAATTTCTTGAGCATCTATGTTTATCAGACGTATGCCAGGGAGATCGCTGAGGGGAAGGCGGAGAGCCGACTGCGGGCACGGCGGTGGTTGTCGTTGGCGATGCATGTGGACCCGCACAATTTGGCGGCCCAACGAATCAATGAGATGCTGGCCGCCGGAGTGGCCGAGTCGTTGGAATCAGACTTGCCGCAGACGCCAAAGTTGTTCGTGGGGGAGTTGCTCCGATTGATCAAGCTGCTCCAAGCCCGGGCGGAATCCAATGCTGGAAGGCTGGCGGGCTTTCTGGCGCTGGTGGCGGCTGATTTGGATCCGCTCAATGAGGACGCGGTCTATGCGGCGGAAATCTTTGCGCAGAAGGAACGGGACATTAGCGCTGCTTGGAAAGCACTGGCGCTGGGTGCGGGGCCTCCCAAATGATGCTGGATTAGCTTTGCCGCAGGACGTCCCACACCCGGGTGAAGACTCCGGAGGAGAAGCCCATGGCCTGTTTGAGTAAGTAGTCGCGCTCCAGCAGGTTCCGCTGGGCTTTGGCGGTGGCTGCGGTGTCGGCATCGATGAGGCCTCGCAGCTTGGCCCAGAGGCCGCTGATGGGGACGGGGTAGTCGCTGCCATGGATCATTTGCGCCATCACGGCGGGCTCCAGGCAGGTCTTCAGACCGTGGCTGCGATTGGGGGTATTGAGAGCGCTGATGTCGCCATAGCAATGCGGGTATTCGCGCAGCATGGCGAGGAAGCCTGGCATTTCGTCCTTCTCCATCCACGATGGTGCGCTGCGGGTGGCGGAGTGTGCGGCAATCACGGTCACGCCAAGATCGAGGGGCTGGCGCAGGAGTTGCGGACTGAACAGTTTCTTGTTAATAACCGGCACCGTGTATTCCCCGCCGGTGTGGGACAGGAGGGGAATGCGAGCCTGCTCCATGAGTTTGAAGAAATCCGCATAGCGGGGCCGCGAGCAATCGATGTTCTGGCTGGGAGGCAAAATCTTCACCATGACCGCACCAGCTTCGATGCAGCGATCCAGTTCCTGCAGCGCATCCTTGCGGGCGGGATGGATGGAAACCGCGGGCAGCAGTTCCGGATGGCGTTTCCCGATGGTTAGGATCCAATCGTTGCTAACGTGGAAGGATCCGAATTGGAGTTTGCCACCATCATCGTGATAGACTTCTTCGTGCGCCAGGATGACGGCATGGCTGAGGGAGGATTCCCTGACTAATTGGGCCACGTAGGCCGCGTAGTTGTCGTCGAAATCGTGGTCTGTCAGGTCTGCTTTGAGGCCGATGCCGCGGAGCATGAACTCACCAGCCAGACGGCGGTGCCAGCGCAGGGACATCCAGTTGCCGCTGCCGTTGCGCCCGTTGCCCACGAGGTGGACATGCATGTCGATGGGGCCGCGAGTGCTGGGGTTCATGGTTCAAAGTTTACAGTATTGCATGGAGAGGCGCAGCAGGCCGGGGAACTTTTAGCTTCAGCGTGATGCACGGTGCGCTGAGGAGCCTAGCCGAAGGCTTTGAGGAAGCCTACTTCGAGGGCCAGGGTTTCGCGGACGTTGGTGGTGAGGTTCTTGCGCAGTTCTTCCACGGCGCGCAGGCGACGGTGGACTTCGATTTGCGTGAGGGACTTGGCGACTTGCTCGGTGGTGGCGTTGATGCCGGGGAGATCGTAGGCGGGGCAGCCGGTTTGGCGACGCAGGATTTCTCCGAACCAGACGATCAAGAGCGTGAGCAAGCTGCTGCGTTCCTCTTGGTATTGGGACTCGGTGAGATCTTCGTAATAGTCCTCCCGATCCTTGAGCCAGGCTCCGTCGGTGGTTTTGCCATAGGAATCAACTTCGTCCCGATAGTGGGAATGATTTTCCTTTTCGATACGATCTCGAATCTCTTTGAGAATGCCTGAAAAGCTGCGCAGGAGATTGGCGGCTCGCGGGGCAGTGAGTTTACCGGAGAAATGGCGACTAAGCGCTTCCAGCAGGAGCGATTGCTCCGGAGTGAGTTCGAGGCCGTCCTTGTCTGAGCGATAGAGCGGCACGCGCACGCAACGGGAGAGGATGGTGGTGAGTAATTGCTCCGGCATGCGCGAGAGCAAGAGCAGGAGGGAGTTGGCGGGCGGTTCCTCCAGCGTCTTGAGAAAGGCGTTGGAGGCTTGTTCCATCATGCGATCGGCATCCACAATGATCCCGACTTTGTAGGTCGCTTGGTTCGTGCGTTGGAGCAATTTCTCCAATTCCCGGATCTGATCCACTTTGATGCGGCGGAGTTTCGATTCGGGTTCCAGCACGATCGCGCCCTGCATCTTGAGATCGTCAATGGTGTTGGCCTTGTAGCCATTCACCATCGCAGAAATGCGCACCGCCACGCTGCGGAGATCGTCCCCATTGTTCCCGGAAATCAAGAAAGCGTGCGCCAGATGGTTATTCTGGTGGGCTTTCTGAATCAACTGGAAGGCTTGGTCGGGCGAGAAGGACATGACGGTGGGATCTTAAAACATCGTGGTAGCGTGGGGCCGAACGTTTGTCGAGTGCTAAGAGTGTGGGAGTCAGGCCGACCCGTTGGACCCCAAGTGCCGACTGAGTAACGTAAAGTCCCTTGGCCATGTTCTATAAAATGTTACAAGTGAAAGGGGCACTTGATTTACCCTAAATTACCGGGGATTTGGACGTCTCCTCGACCATTATCGGAGCTAGGACTACGCTGCCAATCAATCGCTAAAGCCTTATCGACTGTAAGCCGAAAGCCGGGGCGGCAGCCATCATGTGTCGATCACTAGTATAAATGCAGGTGAATCCCTCCTCCGCAGCGGAAGTGAGGTGCAAGGCATCAGCGGCACGAAGAAAGGTGGTGGCAGGCAAGTTTTTAAGGCGAGTGGTGGAGGATGCTATCAAATGGTCATCCACCGGAAGCCATCGCCAAAGTCCCGCGGCGCAATCCGCATCAAATTGGTCACAGAGCAGATGAAAACCGAGCTGATCCACCACGTGCTCACGAAATTTGCGATGGAAGACGCTTATCACTTCAGTCTTGCCTGACGCCAAGCAATAGATGGCCGGATTCGACTGAGCGAACGCTGCGACTCGTGGGCTATCCGATTCCGCCAGATAAAATTTAGCGATATAGCAGGCGTCGAAATAGTTCATCGCCCATCACGCATTTCAGAAATGATCTCCGTGCTATCCGTGCCGCCGCTGAGTTGGGATTGCAGTTGCGCATAGCCCGGCAGGAGCTTGCGGGTGAGAAAGGGATTCTCTGCAATCGGAGCCGGGATTGGCACAATCCGAGCAACCGGACGGCCCTTGTCTTTAACAACAATGGGTTCCTCTTCAGTAGCCCGATGCACCCAAAGGTCGGTGTGCTCGTGTAGTTCACGGATGGAAATAGCGGTCATGGTTCAGAACTATGCCACAGCTTGAGTCAGCGGCAAGAACGGATTCGGGTCTTTGGAACCCAGGGGTGCAGGACAGAAAAGTTAAGAACTGGCTCGGAACATTTCCCAAGGCTTGCGGGGGCGTGTCTAGGCCTCTAATCATCCGGGTTCAAAACCTCTAGTCCTGAAAGGACGGGACATCAAAGCCCAAAGGCAAGCACAGCGCAGCCTTGCGTTCCAGTCACACACAAGCAAAAGCCCTGCATGGGCGAAACAAGGGAACGTGGGCCAAATGGACACCTCAAGGCAAGGCGTGATGCGAGCGCGCTGCGGTGTCTCGCCCTTTCAGGGCTTTGTCTTCTGGGCGTTGGATACCCAGAGTTACGCTGCGCTCCACTCTGGGCTTTGATGCCCCGTCCTTACAGGACTGAGAACCATTGAGCACGAACATGATTTACCGGTTTTGCCTGCAAAACCCGCTAGTAACTTTCTGGTCCTACACCCTCACGCCGACCCGTTGGACCCCAAGTGCCTGCTTGCAAAAGTCCTCGCAAACCCGATAGTTGGAGGCATGAAAAAGACGAACCCCTTTCCCGGAATGAATCCTTGGCTGGAAGAACACTGGCCAGGAGTGCACTCTTTGTTGATTAGTTGCTTCTCGATGCAGCTATCCAGTTTATTACCAGACGATTTGCTAGCGCGCCCAGAAGAGGGCGTCAATATTTCCGCCGAAGGAAGCTCCGACCATCATTTTCGGGCCGATGTGGCTGTGACTGAGTCATGGAAAGATGGCGTGCCACCAACATGGTCCCCGGAAGCAGATTTGGAATCGCGCGCGGCCGTGCCTACGATTGTGCAAGTGGCTCCGATGACCGAACGCTGGATCGAAATTCGCGACACCGCAGGCAAGCTCATCACCGTGATCGAGATTCTCAGCCCCAGCAACAAGGGGGTAGGACTAGCCGAATATGCCGCCAAGCGCAAAGTGCTCATCGCCTCGCCCATTAATGTGGTTGAAATAGATCTGCTTCTGGGCGGTCGCGCCTTGTTTCCGGATATTGAAGTGGCACTCCCGCATTTAGAACAAACGCACTATTTTATCAGCGTAAAGCGCACTGGCATGTTGCACCGCAGAGAGATCTATCGCCCCTTGCTGCGCGAACCCTTGCCAGTCATTCGCATCCCCCTGCGCCCTGGAGAAAAAGACGTCTGCATCGACCTCCAACCTTTGATCGACCAAGTATTCACCGCCGGTAAATATCACCTGCTGGACTACCAACGCCTGCCCGCCTTACCTCTGCCTCCACCAGACGCGGACTGGCTTAAGGGTTGCGTGCAAGTGGCAACAGAATAGGTTCATCGCCCATCACGCATTTCAGAGATGATCTCCGTGCTATCTGCAGGCCAAAGTAGCTTCCGCCACCTAAGACTTCCGCACAAATCCCCCGCGCCCTGCACTGATGGCGAAGGCTAGGAGCCACATACCGCCGAGGATGAGGGTGATCATGGTGCCAGGGCGGACGTTCCATTGGTCTCCCAGCATGATGCCGCCAACGGCTCCAATGGCTCCGAGCACGCCACCGCCCCAGAACATGAGTCGGGTGGAATTAGAGAGCAGGTAAATGCTGGCAGAGGGCGCGACGAGCATGACTAGCGAGAGGATACAGCCGACGGCCTGCAGTGAGGCGACCATCACTAGCACGAGTAAAGTCATCAGCAAATAATTGATCGACCGCACCGGCACCCCTTGGGCTTCGGCCACGCTGGGTTCAAAAATCGTCAGCAGGATCGGGCGTTGCAGGGCGGTCGTGAGCAGAATGGTCAGCGCACCGATGCTGTAGGAGACCCAGAGGTCTCCCCGATGCAGGTTCAGGATATCGCCAAAGAGGTAACTTTCCAGATCGACGCGTTTTCCCTCCGGCAGGTGATCCACCAGAACCACCCCGATGGCGAACGCAATGGTGAGGAAGATGGCCAGAGCGGTGCCTTGATCGATACGTGAATTCCGTGCCACTGCCAGTGATGCTAACACCACAACCATGGCGGCAAAGAGCGCACCGAGAAACATGGACCACGGTGAAAGCCCCGCCACCAGAATCCCCAAGGCCACACCCGGCAGCAAGCCATGGCTCAAGCTACTGGCGACCAGCGCTGACTTGCGCAAGACCACGAGGGAACCAAAGGCGCCATTGGCAAACCCGATCATCAAACCCGCCAGTAGCGCACGCTGGAAGAAGGCGTAGGTAAACATTTCTTGCAGCGAATGCATGGTCAGGCGGATTTCGGGGATTCAGTTAGCAAATTCGGCGGCAGCGGAATGGTGCAGCCATACGCTGCTTCCAAAGTGTCGGCATGATAGACCTCTGCCACGGAGCCAAAGGTGATTTGGCGCTTATTGATGACCAGCACTTGATCAAACATTTCCCGCACGGTGGCCAGATCATGATGGCTGGAGATGATGAGTCGCCCCGCCCGTGCCTGGGCCTGGAGCAACTGCACGAGATTTTCCTGCGCGGGCCGATCCAACCCGGTGAATGGTTCGTCCAAGAGAAAGACATGTGCCTCCTGTGCCAGCGCCCGCGCTAGAAAGGCCCGCTGCTGCTGCCCGCCACTGAGTTGACTGATTTGTCGATTCTCCAAGCCATCCAACTGCATGGCGGCCATGGCGGAATTGACGGCGGCTTCATCTGCTTCGGTGAAACGTCGCCACCAACTCACCTGGGGATAGCGCCCCATTTCCACCAAGCCCCGAACGGTGATCGGGAAATTCCAGTCCACATCCTCCCGCTGCGGGAGGTAGGCGAACTCACGATGCCAGCGGGAAACATTGGACCCGCGCCACAATACTTGCCCCGACTGACGCGGCACCAGCCCGGCTATCGTCTTCAGCAGCGTGCTCTTGCCCGCTCCGTTGGGCCCAATCAGCGCCACCACATTGCCGCACGAGGTGGCGAAATTGATTTGTTCCAGCGCAGCAATCTTGCCATAGCGCACGGCTAGGTTGGACACCACTAGCTCATGGTGTTGGTTGCAGTGACCGCATGCAGAATGATCTCCCGGGTGACTCATAAACGTTATTTCCAGGAGTAGGTTAGGACTTCTTCTGCATGTCCCGTGCCCCAGACATTCTGGGATCGGCTCGCCAAGCCCTCTGGCTCCACTTTGATCTCTGCGACTGACTTCGGAGCACCTGCAGCCCAAGCGAGGCGGATTTCAAATTCCATGCTAGACTCCACCAGCGTCAGCGGCAGCGTAGCCTCCAGATTGGTGCTGGGTTGCGGCAGCGCCCAGGCATAGACTTGCTTGGCATCAACCCACACGCCAGCCTCGGTGACCGGATGGGCCAAGTTGACGAGCACTTTGGTCGCCACGGTGCCGGGAGCAACCACCATTGGTTCCACCGCCACGGCAGTCGTGCGCTCCCCGGACAGGGAAAGCAATGGGGCCGCCAGCGCGATCATGGCTGCGAGGGCGAGCAGGAAATTTACTAGAGGAAACCCACGCATGGCTTTAGGCGGACACCTCCACAATTGGTTGGAGATCGGGGCGGTAAACAATGGGGAAGGGGACGGGGGAGCGGAGCAGGGTCGGTTTCATAAATGCAAGTCTATTGCGGTAGTGATGAGGATGCAACAGGCAAAATTCCCTTGGTTCAGATCGAAACCGTTGCATCCATACGGCTCTGTTCAACGTTTCCCCAACAACCTATCCTTACCCTATGAAACTGCTCATCTGCCAATTTCTCCTGCTCTGCATCTCGTTTGGAGTTGGCGAGAACAACGTGGCTGCGCTGATCAAACAAGGCGACACCTTCGACGCCGCCATGAAGACCAAAGAGGCGCTGAAGGTCTATTTGGAGGCTGAAAAGCTCGCCCCCAAGAACGCGGAACTGCTGCATCGGATCGCCAAGCAGTATGGCGAATCGATGAACGATGTGACCACCGACAAGGAGAAAAAGGAACTCGCGACCAAAGCTCTGGAGGCGGCCCAGCGAGCAGTGACGGCAGACGAGAAAAATCCGCTGGCGCAAGTTTCCCTGGCCATCAGTTATGGTCTCATGGCACCATTGCTCGATAACAAAGAAAAGGTGGCCTACTCGAAATTGGTCAAAGCTCACGCGGATAAAGCCTTGGCGCTGGATCCCAACTGCGAACTGGCGTATCATGTCCTGGGTGCCTGGAATTATGAACTTGCGAGCTTCGGGATGGTGATGCGAGCACTGACCAAGCTGATTTACGGAGCGCTGCCGGAAGCCAGTTATGCGGCGGCGGAAGCAAATTTTCTCAAAGCCATCGCGCTGAATCCGAATCGGGTGGCCAACTTCGTGGAGTTGGGGCGGACCTATGTAAAACTGGATAAGCCGAAGGAAGCAAAGACGAACTTGGAGAAGGGCCTCGCGCTGCCCAGCATTTATCGCGATGACGAGACCACGAAGGCGCGGGGGCGGATGGAACTGAAAGAGCTGTGAGGCGATGCTGTCACTGCTTGGGCGTGGAAAATTCTGCCGCAGGCACGGGTAATCAGACGCATTATTAGATTGCGGCGGTTGCTTCCCCTTGGGTATAACGCTGCTTATGCACCTACCTTCCCGTCGCTCATTTCTCCTCTCCACGCTCTCGACTGGCATGCTCTCCTCGATAGGCCAGGCCATGGAGCCACTGAATCGCGCTGGCAAGCCTCGGCTGCGGATTGGACTGGCGGCCTACTCGTTCCGTGAGCAATTCAAAGACCCAGCGCTCATGACCCTGCCGAAGTTTATCGATCTCTGCGCGGATCAAGGGTTGGATGGCGCAGAGTTAACCAGTTATTATTTCCCCAAGGAGCCTACGGTGGAATTCCTGCTAAGCCTGAAGCGTCAAGCCCATCTGCGAGGAGTCTCCATTAGCGGCACCAGCGTGGGCAATAATTTCGCGCTGCCGGATGGCGCGGAGCGTGACAAGGAAATCGCTTCCGTGAAGCAATGGATCGACCACGCAGCCATCCTGGGGGCCCCACATATCCGCGTCTTTGCTGGTGCGCCCAAAGGTCTCAGCGCGGCAGCAGGGGTGCAGCAAGCGATCAAGGCATTCCAGGAAACCTGCGCTTATGCCGGCACGAAGGGGATCTTCCTGGGGCTCGAAAATCACGGCGGAGTGGTGGCCAAACCGGAAGGCATGTTGGAAATCATCAAAGCCGTCGATAGTCCGTGGTTTGGGGTCAATTTGGATTCCGGGAATTTCCATGGCGACGATCCCTACGCTGAGTTGGCGCAGATTGCGCCTTATGCGGTGAATGTGCAGATCAAAGTGGAAATGAAGCGCGGCTCCAACCCCGCCGAACCAGCGGATCTGCCCCGGCTTGTGAAGCTGCTCCGAGATGCCAATTACCAAGGTTTCGTGACTCTGGAATACGAAGCCAAAGAAGATCCGTTCACGGCGGTGCCCGCGTGGTTAGGGAAACTCAAGACCGCCCTGCAGTAGTTCACCGCACCAGCATCGTCTCCAGTTGCATCAACACTTCGGCAAAGGGCACGTTCTCCAGCAATCCGAAGGCGTCATGCTTCATGAGCTTGTCGCGTTGCGCGGCGGGACTCTTGATCCCGCAGAGGAATCGCGTGAGTTGTCTGGCGCTGCGAAGCGCGGGCAATTTTTCGTCCATCAGCGCTTGGATTTGGAGAACTTCGGCATCGGAGATTGTGGGCGTTTTTGTGCGGGGGATTTTACGCGGACGTCGCGCCTTTTCCTGACAACTGGTGCAGGTGCCGCAGGGTGCACGGAGCTTTTCGCCAAAGTATCCCAGCAGATGCTTGGTCAGGCAGCGCTGGTCCTGCATCAGTGCCAGCACTTGCTCCAGGCGGGCGAGATCAGCGGCCTCCCGACGCGCAAAGAGAGCCTGCATCCTCGAACAGGCCTGTTCGGTGATCTCAGTCGTCACCTCGGCCCGGAGGCGATATTGCTGGCGACGTTTCCCTGGTTTGAGCACGATGTCGCCTGCCTCCTCAAGATCCCGCAGCGACTGAATGATCTGTTCGGAGGTTGCGTCCAAGGCTGCTGCTGCAGTTTCGATGTCAACGGTGAGCCATTTCCACCAGCGCTTTCCGGTAGCGAAAATTTGCTCCATGAACTTACGGTGTTTGGCGGGAAACCCTGAGAGCACTTGCGCCTCGGGCCGTTCGAAGGCCATGCGATACTGCGCATAAAAGGAGCCGCGGGGTTCCAGTAAAGCCTCCATTTCCAAATATGTCAGCACCGTCTCCATGACTGCTGGGCGGATATCTGTCACGCGAGTTAACTCATAATGGCTCACATCCACATCCCGCCCCCGCCGCAGGAGGTGGTCCACCAATTGCCGCAGCGCAGTCGGCGTGGGGGTGTCGCCATGGATGAAATTTCGCAACAGCGTGAGATCGTCCTGACATGCCAGCACCTCCACATGAGCTGGAGCCCCATCGCGTCCGGCGCGCCCGATTTCCTGTTGATAGTTCTCGAGGGTTTTCGGTAAATTGTAGTGATAGACGGCGCGAACATTCGCTTTGTCGATCCCCATGCCGAAGGCAATCGTGGCCACAATGACCTGAGTTTCTCCTGCCATGAAGGCCGATTGCACGTCGCTGCGGTGTTCATCGACCAATCCTGCGTGATAGGCCTGCGCCTTCAATCCCTGTCGCGCCAAGTGCGTGGCCACGTGCTCCGCAGTGTGCTGTTGGGTGACATAGACGATGGCGGGAAACCGTTGTTCCGTCAGCAACTTCTGGGTTAGCAATTCCAGTCGCACCAAGGCTGGGCACGGGGTGATATGCAGCGCCAGATTCGCACGCAGGAAGGAATTCACTACGCGCTGACCTTTCTTAACGTTGAAAGTGACCGCCATTTCCTCTGCCACCAGAGGAGTGGCGGTGGCGGTTAACGCCAGGATAGGACGTAGTTTGAACTGCTGGGCGATTTTGGCCAGGCGGAGATAATCCGGTCGGAAATTGTGCCCCCATTCTGAAATACAGTGGGCCTCATCGATCGCTAGGAGGGAAATTTTCGCTTTCTTCAAGTGCTTGAGGAAGGTCTCATTCGCCATTCGCTCAGGCGCAATGTAGAGCAACTTCAACTCGCCTCCTAGCATCTTAGCAAAGACCGCAGTCACTTCGTCTTGCGACAGGGTGGAATCCAGCCGAGCGGCCGGGAGTCCCCGTCGCACCAAGGTTTCGACCTGATCCTTCATGAGTGCAATCAAGGGCGACACCACCAGCGTGAGCCCCGGCAGCAGCAAGGCCGGCAATTGGAAACACAAGGATTTCCCGCCCCCGGTGGGGAAAATGGCGAGGGCCGATTTTTTTGCCAGCAGGGCGTGAATCACTTTTTCCTGACCGGGCCGGAATTCGGTGTGGCCGAAATAGTGTGTTAGCGCAGCGGTGAGTTCCATGCGGTTGTGCTGGGTCGGACTCAGTCACCAAGTCTTGTCAGAGTGCCTGCTTTGATGGATCATGAAAAGCAGAAGGGCTAGTGGGGGTTGGCATCTGAGACTTGTTGCGCCTTGGTCTGTCCTGTGAGGTAGTCGAAGTGGTAAACCCTGTGATCAAAATCAATCGCTTCAATATGCTCGGGCAGGATCGAAAAACCTTCGGAAAAGATGTCAGCGCCACCCTGTGACCAGACAATCTCTCCCTCCCTGGTGAATCGACAGATCGATAGCTCACCGTGAGAGATCAATGCATCGTGCCGGTTGTCGTAATACACCCCGAAACACGTAGCTTCGTCAGTTTTCAGAATCCAATCGAAACACTGATTGCCCAGCGTGAAGCACACGACATGCGCTCCGACTGCAACAAAAGCACGAGAATCGAGAACCGACAGGGAATGGGCGTGCACTCCCGAGGCACCTGCCGCATCTCCGATCACCATTATTGGTCTATCGTCGACGATTACCCCGTGGACGGACGATGGACGGCAGCCCTCAGTCAAGTCGACCTCGGTATCGTAGTGCCGCGAATTGTCTGCCGAGCCGAATGAGTAGCTTGGCTCGTCGACGATCTGCACTCGACTCGCAGGATCAGAGGTCATCATTCCTTGGCATAACTACGATTTGAAAACCACTGGGGCGCTTAGTCATCCGCGATGAGTTCGTTGCCAGTCATGGTAGCGAATTCTTCGAAGGTGTAGGCGCGCTTGTCGGTGAGGGAACGGTGGATCCAGTCCAAGAGCGCGCGGAAGTCCGCGTTGTCCTGGCGCATGCGTTCGAGGGTGCGCCAGTCAAAGGCTTTGGGTTGGCCGGTGGTGGTGATTTTCTGCATCTTCAGACGATCCTGGAGACTTTCGAATTCACGCTCGCTGAGTTTCAGAATGGCCCAGTGCGGGGGTAATTCGTCCAACTTTTCCATGGGGAGGCCCAGGGAATAAATCCCCAAACCAAAATCCGTGCCCAGGCGACGCAGGTCTTCCACGAGTTGCTCGTCCAAGATGGGGGCGCAGATAACGAACTCACCCCGATGCGCCCAGGCCGCATTGCTGAGGGCTTGGAAGAAATCCTCCCGCAGCGAATTGTGGGACACTTCCAGTTTGAGCTTCACGCTGCTGACCGTGAATAATTGCAGGCCCAAGTGTCGTTTATAGCTCAGCATGGCCGGGGACAGAGCGAAATGCGTGTCCACATATTCCCCGAGTTCCCAGTCGATCACGGCTGCGTCCGGGCATTTCCAGACGTTTTCGTAGGGGGCTTCCGCGCCAAAGGAGGCTTCGAACACGAAGGGAAATTTCCCCGTGTGGTCCGCCAGACGGGCGAAGATGGCCCTGAGCTTTTGTTGTCTAGCTACCGCAAGATCAAGGACTTCCGGCTGGTTTTCAAACACCAGACCAAGGCGCGCTTGGAAGGGGGTGATCTGGCCGCGATTGCCTGCATGGCCCGGGCTGGACGTCCGTTGGTAATACCCCTGCCCCTGTTCCACCTTGGCGATGGGCGAGGCGGGATCACAGCACATAATGCTGAAATGATAGCGCAGGGTGGCATCGCTGTATTCCTGCTTGAGACGGAGTTTCACCAAGCGAATCAGCTCTGTTCCTTTCATGGACTCAGCTGGATTGGCGGGGAGGATTTCCGGGAGGATGACTTTAAGTTTTTCCCTCAGATTCATGATATTGGTCGCGAGGAGTGGGTTGGGATGAGGTGGATAGGAGTTTGGTCTGGGTGAGGGGAGGGGACTCGAATTATTTCAGTGGTTTCCACTGATAAACCGAGAGTCCGGTATGGAGCGAGTTCTTACGCGGGTCTGCAGCATCGAAATCCGCAATGACGCGGCTGCCTTCAACGCGACTGACCGTGAGCGAAATGGGAGTATCATTGGAATTTCCGCTCCAAGCGAACAGGGAGTCTTTTAGTTTTACCGTGCCTGCGGTGGCCGGAAACTCGCAAAAGCACCATTGGAAATCAACTTGGACGATCTCCCCAAGCCGCTGCGGAGTCCGCGGGATTCCGTTCTCGGTAAAGGCTTGCGCCGCCTTCTTTTCCGCCACTGGCCCTGCCAGCGAGCCGTTACCCTTCAAGGCCTTAGGGGCTTTTTTAACAGCTGCGAGCACCGGATCTACTGGCACTGGTGGGGCCATCCAAGCCCGGACGTAGGTGAACGGTGGCTCGTATTTTTTCGGTGGCGCATTGGGATCAGGGGCGGGGGCCAATTGAGCGGCCGACTTTTCTGCCAAGCCGTAAATGAGCCGCTGATCGCCTCGGGCGGTTTCTTGAACAATTTTATCGATGCGGCCGCCGGGAAGACGCAATTTCCGAATCGTTAGACGAAATTCACCTTGAATGCCGACCACCGTCGGAGCGACCACGAAGTCTGCTCCGGTGGCTTTACCAAAATCCAAAGCGGAAAGGGCGACCCCATTGGAGCCACTCAAGGCACTGGCATCCACGACATCGTAATGGCCAGCGGTGAGAAACTTTGCAGTCAGGGTGTCGGAAAAAGAGGCACCCAGATCCGGTCGCACGACCCCGTCGATGGTCACCAGCGCTTCCAAGACTGCCAGTTTCGGCTTGCCATTGGCCAAGGCCAGGTCTTGCACCATCCTCGCTAAAGTGGCTTGCTCGATGCTTTTTACATCAGCCCCGCCAGTCGCCTCTGGGCCCTCTGGCAATGGCGGCAACAACGCGGCCACAGGCTCAGCCGTAGGGCTAAGTTGGTTGGCAGGCAGCAGCGTAATTCCCGCTCCCAGAAAACCAGCGGCTAAAAGCACCGATGTTATAATTCCTAGATTAATTTGTTTCCTCATCACTCTAGAATAGTAACATCTCGCAGGTCTGGCAATCAATTTTGAAATATTTTCGCAGAATCGAAAAATTTGAGCAATTATGACTTTTTTGAATTTAGCGGACTGAAATTGCAGCAAGAGTTAAGATTTTGAAAAGGCAGGCGCAGCAACATCGGAGCACACAGCGACCCATCATGATGGCTGGAGCAATTGAATAGATTCGGTGCGCGGGCTGAAATCGACCAATTCCATGTCGATCAATTTTTTAATGGATGCCCGCTGCGTTTCGAATTTACGCAGCGATTGCCATCCCCGTTTTAAGCCCAAGTCTGAGAGGAGGCGTTCCAATTCCTCGGCGGTGGCTTGGGTTGCGGGAAATCGACTGGTTAACAAAGTGTGCATTTTCTGCCACTGGAGCGGCCCGCAAAGAAAAATCTGAGTCAGGATGTAAGCGGGGCCGGTGACCTGGGTGGTGACCTCCATCTCGATCATCATGGCACCACCGGATGATGATCCGAGTCCCAAGTGTCCCGGGCTCTCCGAGAAATCGTAAAGCCCCTTCCCGGCCCGGGCGCGACGCAGGCCTTCCAGAAAGATGAGTCCAAGAGCGCCCAAGGCGATGGCGAGGCAGGCTCCCCTTGGCACTGGCTCGGAAAAGAAGCGCCAAATCCTGGCACTGGCAAAGTAAAAGAAACCGAAGCCCAGCAGCGTCCCCACAACGGAGAGACTTCCGGCCACAAGAGCACGCAAAACTTGGCGTTGATTAAATTGGGTGATTCTCGAGAGCATGGTGGAGGATACGCGAATCGTTCGAGGAATCATACCGAAATTCTGCGCCTGACCAAAGTTGGGTGAGGTGGTGGGCGTGGCAGAAATCCACCGTGCCCCAGGCACCTTCCCGCAATCTCATTTGACTTGTCACCTCGTTCCGAGTTGAATCGGCCCCACCATGAGATCCCTTTTTCTGCTCCGTTCCGTTTTCCTGATCATCTGCGCTGTGGCGGGGATGAGTCTGACCTCCTGTGAGACATACGACCCGAAAATCAAACAAGCTCGGGATGCGCAGATCCGCATGGAGCCCCAAGGGGATTACTTTGTGGGGCGTCGTTTCTACACGTGGCGGTGCCGGTTCTGGGGCTACCTGCGGAGGCCGGGACAATCTTGGGACACCGCCAAATTGGCCATCATCAACGAGCGGGTGGCGAAGCAGCCAGATCGGCTTCCCGAAGCCCCAGAATCAGGCAATGCGCATGGCTTCGATCATAACCATGAATACCGGATGTATGGCTCCTACTCCGGCCGCACGGTATATGATCCTAACGCTGACATTTTCCTGCCGGAGTTTGTGCTGACGAAATGGGAGCGGATTTCCGCCACCCCGGGGTTTTTGTTTGATCCTCGGGAGAGCTATGATTACCGTCGCTTGCCTGGCCGCGAAACTTCGGGCCGCGGTTACTAACGTCCCTCATGCTCCACGCGGCCCGGCAACTCTTCAGCCATTTGTTCCGTCAGCGCTCGTTGCTGGTCAAGGCAACGATGGTGCTCTTTACTGGGGCTGGACTGCAGTTACTGTTTCCGCTGGGAGCCGGGCTGTTGGTGGATGGGACCTTGCAACACGGCGATCCCTCCCTGCGCAACATCAATCTGATCTGTGCCGGACTGTTTGGGATTGTGTTGTTGGTGCTGGGGTTGCGGTATTTGGAGGCTTGTTGGTTTCAAGAGTTGGGGGAGCGGGCCACCGCGGCTCTGCGGGGCGAAACCTTTGCGCACTTGATTCGTTTACCCATGACATGGTTCAGCCAGCAACGCACGGGGGATCTGACCAGCCGGATGCTGGCGGATTTGGCGCAGGTGCAGGAATTGTGGATCTTCGATCTCCGGATGATGCTGACTTATAGCGCGGTGTTAGTGGGCTCCGGGGTGTTTCTCTTGATAACATCATTTACGCTGGCCTCGGCGTTGTTGTATGTTGCCGTCGTGGTGGTGGGGATTGCTTGGGGCTTTGGCGGGACGTTGCGGCAGCAAGCCACCCTAACGCAGGAGAAATTAGCCGCGGCCGCCATCCTGGTGGAAGAAAATGTGCGAGGGATCGCTGCCGTCAAAACCTGCTCCACCGAAGCCCACGAAACCGCGCGCTTCCACCAACGGATGTCGGATTACTTGACCCCTGCCATCAAGGCCGGACGGGCGCGGGCGTTGTTTATTAGCAGTATCGTCTGTTGTTTGCTCGCTACTTGGGTTTTCATGATGTGGCATGGATCCTGGATGATCCGGGAGGGACGACTGACCCCGGGGGCGTTTACCAGCTTCATGTTTTACCTCGGACTGGCGGGCACCGCTGCGGGCGTGGTGGCAGAGAATTTCGCCAAAATCCAACGGGCCTTGGGCGCCCACGCGCGGATTCAGGAAATTCTGGCGGTAGCACCGGAAGAATTTCAATCCGTGCCCAACCCGGAGTGCGCCAAACTGGAAGGCTCCGTGACCTTTGCCCAAGTCAATTTCCACTATTCCACGCGCCCGGACACGGCCGCTTTAAAAAACGTTAGTTTTACCGTGGGGGCCGGCACTTCGGTGGCCTTGGTCGGACCAAGCGGAAGCGGAAAATCCACCGTGGCTGCGCTCCTCTGCCAACTGTATCAGCCCGCGTCTGGGAGTTTGCTCTACGATGGCAAGCCGACGGAGACGTATCCGCTGGGATGGCTGCGGGGACAGATCGCTTATGTGCCGCAGGAGGTGTATCTCTTTGCCGGGACCATGGCGGAAAACATCCGTTACGGGAAACTGGACGCCACCGACGAACAGGTCCGCGCGGCCGCGTCGCAGGCTCATGCGATGGAATTCATTGACCGCCTGCCCGACGGTCTGGCCACGATGGTGGGAGACCGTGGACAAACGCTCTCCGGGGGCCAGCGCCAGCGACTCGCCTTGGCCCGGGCCATCCTGCGTGATCCCTGTATCCTCGTGTTAGACGAAGCCACGAGCGCCCTGGATCCGGAAAGCGAAGCCCATATCCAGCAGGCGCTGGAGGAAATAATGCGGCAGCGCACCACCTTCATCATCGCGCATCGGCTCAGCACCATCCGCAAAGCTCAACAAATCCTCGTCCTGAGCCAGGGCACCATTCTCGAAATGGGAACCCACGAGGAGTTGACCGCCGCGCAGGGAGCCTACTATCATTTGTGCGCCCAGCCCTTTGCGTGAAGGGCCTTTAGCCGAAAGTGGCGTGCGGATCGAACCTGCCAACGCTCATTTTCATCTGCCGAAAGAAACGAAAAAAGTCCGAAAAAATGGGATCCTTGAAGAGCTTGGTCGGATGCCTTCGCGTCGGCATTGGAATGCCAAGCTAAGTAGCGTGACATTTCAATGTCGCGACGGCGGGAGTGGCCCATTTGCATCGCTGTGATTGCGGTTGGGCGTAGGCACCTCGACCGAATTTCCCAAACCCTGTGCGTTCCCTGCGTTCTTTTGCGGCCATCTGGGGATCTTGTCTGATTGCTGAATTTCTGCTTGGCGATTCCGTAACCGTTCGCTAGCATGGACCCACGTTATTATGAACCGCCCACTTTCGACTCTCCTCCTACTCTGCCTCCTGTCCTCCTGTCAGAGCGTGCGCAAATTCATCAAAGCCAAGCCTGCTGAGTTTTCGGCCTTTGTGGAGCACCCGGCGGAAATGCAGCGTCAACCGACGAATACCGCTTTCCAATACCAGTGGCGCACGCCGGATCGAGCCGCACATGGGCAGGCCCGGTCGGTGCAGGATCTTTATATTGCTCCGGTGACATTGCGTTATCTGCGACCACTCTCAACAGGGTTGACCAAATTGAATCAATCGCTCTCCACTCAAGTTTCTCCAGAGGCGCCACACTTCGCCAATGAATTGCGCCATCAGTTCGCCTTGGCGTTGGTGAATATACCCTACCAACGCTACCGCATCGTGGTGGCTCCCACCCCTCATTGCCTAACCTTGGAAATGGCGATCGTCGAGCTGAACCCCACCAGCCCCAAGGCCAACGCCGGCAAGTTGGCGGCCAAAATTTTGCTTGGTCCGGTGGGCACGGTGGGCGGACTGGCGGTGCAGTCCAGTGGGAATATTGCAGTGGAAGCGAAGCTGCGATTGCATCAGTCGAAAAAGTTGCTCTTCCAATTCACGGATAACGAAAGCGACAAGCTAACATTTTACTCCGTCCGTGATTTTCGGCCTTACGGTCACGTCAATGTGGCCATCCAAGAATGGGCTGAGCAATTCGCAGAGCTTACCGCCAATCGCCCTGGCACTGCCATTTCCGATGCCAGCTTCTGGACGCTGTCGCCCTTTTGACCCTTTTGATTTCGCAGTGAGATTTCTCTTTGCCCGTGGGAAATAATAGTTAAGGTGCGCAAAGTAAATTGCCTATGAATCGACTGCGCTACCTCCTTCCTACCACTTTCGCTCTGGCTACCCTGCTGGGTGGATTTGCCTATCTTTCCTCCTGTAGTTCCACTCCCAACGTAGGTGGAAGTTATGCTGGCGGGCCAGCCGTGACTCCATTGCAATTGCTGGGGGAGGCCAATGTGCGGCAAGACCTGATCCCGGCGGGAACCTATGGGCGCAAAGTGTATCGACCAATGTTTCCCAGTTACATTACGATCCATGCCACAGAGAACAAGACGGGGGATGCTTATGCTCATGCGCGCGCTTTAAAGGCCGGGGCCCTGCGGGCGCATAAACGTCCCGGGGGAAATCGGATCGGTTTCCTAACTTGGCACTTCACCGTGCAGGACGATGTAGCCATCCAGCATCTCCCCACGCGGGAACAGGGCGAGCACGCGGACTTCGACGGCAAGGGGAATAACTTCTCCATCGGCATCGAAATGTGCGAACATAACGGTAACAGCATTCCCCAGACCATGGAGCGCACCGCCAAGCTGGCGGCTTGTCTGATGAAGCAATATAACATTCCGCTGAATCATGTGGTGCCGCACTATTACTGGCCCCGCATCGGCACCACCCCGGAACACAAGCCCTGCCCGCACTACTTGATGACCAATGGCAAGCCCGGTCGCCAATGGGGATGGTTTCTGGGATTGGTGAAATCACAATATCAACGGCTAACCGAGGGCCCTGCGCCTCGGTTGCAATAATCCTTCCGTGTCTGCGCTTCTGCTTGCTGCCCGGGAAACATTTTACTCCCACTGCGGACGTCTGGCCACCCATGCGGCCCAGGCTCCCGGGCGGGTGAATTTGATAGGCGAGCACACCGACTACAACGACGGCTTCGTGCTGCCCATGGCCCTGGAGCGGGAAACGGTCATCGTGGGGGCTCCGAATGGCACGCAGACCGCCCGATTGCTGACACCCGCCTTTTCCGCCATGGTCGAGATTCCGCTGGAGACCACGTTAGTCCGGGCGCGGGATGGTTGGGCTGATTACGTTCGCGGGGTCATGGCCGGATTCCAAACGCGCGGGGTTGCCTTGCCGGGGTTCGATGCCGTCATTGTTAGCAATGTGCCGTTGGGCGGAGGCTTGTCCAGCAGTGCCGCCTTGGAAATCAGTGTGGCCATGTTTCTGCAAGCGCTCTCGGAGCACGCCATCTCAGCCACGGATATGGCGCTGCTCTGTCAGCGCGCCGAGCATGATTTTGCAGGGGTGCCTTGCGGTGTGATGGATCAATTCATCAGCCGCTGCGCCCAAGTGGGCCATGCCATGCTGCTGGATTGTGCCTCGTTGGAGGCAACCCACATTCCTTTTGCGGACAACTCGGTGGCCGTGCTCATCATCAACAGCATGGTGAAACACGCCTTGGCTGAGAGCGCCTACGCTCAGCGACGTCAGACGTGTGAAGCGGTGGCGGCCCAACTCCAGGTTCCGGCCTTGCGCTGGACAACGCAGGCTGCGGTGGATCAACTCGATTTAACAAATGAAGCCGCCCGACGCGTGCGGCATGTGCTCAGTGAAATTTCCCGCACCCAGGAAGCGGCCGATTGTCTGGCCAAGGGAGACTGGGTGAGGTTGGGCGAATTAATGATGCAGAGCCACCTTTCCTTGCGGGATGATTACGAAGTTTCCTGTGCGGAGCTGGATTGGTTGGTGGACCAGAGCCGCCGCATCCCCAGTGCTTCGGCCGTGTATGGCGCTCGCATGACGGGTGGTGGTTTTGGTGGCTGCATGATCCTGCTGGTGCGCTCCGATGCCGTGGCGCAGGTGCAGGCGGAGATGCTGGCGGCGTATGCCGCAGAGGGCGGACGCACCGCCGAGAGCCTGATTTCCCAAGCCGCTGGTGGAGCGCGCATCCTTTCGCTCACATGACCCTGCTCTACCATCAATTCATCAAACGCGGCGGGCTGGAAGGCTACCTCTACGAATTCGCCAAGCACCTCCATGGGCGGGGGATTCCGTTGACCTTGGTCGGATGTAAAATTGATGATCGCTTCAAGGCCCTGGCCGCCAAGACGCATCGCATCTGGTCGCCACCGGGCTTCAGTGGCCTGATGCTACAGCGCTTCGCCCTGCGCTCTGCCGCCCTCCTGCCAACGATGGCCGATGGACCCGTGCTGGGGTTCGGGCGCACTTATAAACAGGACGTGCACCGGGCTGGGGGAGGGTGCCACCAAGTTTACTCCCGGTTGCTGCCCGCCCGCAAACAGGCGCGGTGGAAGAACCAACTGGAACTCCGCATCGAAAAATTGCTCTACACCAGCGGTCAGACCCCGCGCTTCGTGGTAAATTCCAGTCAAGTGAAGGAGGAAATTCAAACGGAGTATGGCGTGGCCGCTGATCGCATTCAGGTGATTCACACGGGGGTGAATTACGAGTATTTCACCCCTGGCGATAAAGCGGCGGCACGGGCCAAACTCAAGGCTCCTGACGCCCCGCTCCTGTTGTTTGTCTCTCTGGATCATCGACGCAAGGGGCTGGAAACGTTGCTGCAAGCGCTCGCGCAAGTGCCCACTGCTCATTTGTGGATCGTGGGAGCAGACCTCGATGCTGCGTGGCAGGCAAAAATTCAGGCACTGCGACTAACGGACCGTCTGACCAGTCATGGTTCGCAGAGCGATCTCCGTCCGTTCTATCAAGCCGCCGATGTCTTCGTGCATCCCACGCGCTATGATGCCTGCGCTAACACCGTGCTGCAAAGTCTCGCCAGCGGTCTGCCCGGCATCATTTCCACGCATGATGGCGCGCGGGATTTCATTCGTCATGACGACAATGGTTACTTGCTGCAAGATCCCACGGATGCCGACGAATTGGCTGGTTTGATCCATCAGGCACTCTCGACTAAGGAACGCATCGCCCCCGCCACCCGTCCCACCGTGCTGCCGCTCACGTGGGAGCGGCATGTGGACCAATGGTTGGCGTTGCTGGGATAAACTGAATTTCCGGCGTGCAAATTCAGCGCAGCACGCTACATCAAGTATCCGCCCATCCCTTTCCTGACCCATGCCCGTCCTTACCCCAGAAGCCGCCGCCGATTACCGCCAAGCACTCGAACGCCTGGGCAAGAAGCTGGTGTTCACTAGCGGTTGCTTTGATTTACTTCATGTGGGCCACGTGCGCTACTTGCACGATGCCCGGGAGCTGGGCGATGCCTTGTGTATCGCCATGAATTCCGATGCTTCGGTGCGAGGGTTGAAAGGACCGGATCGTCCCATCAACAATGAATCGGATCGCGCGGAAGTCTTGCTGGGACTGAGTTCCGTAGATGTGGTCGTCGTCTTTGATGAAGAGCGCACCACCAACTTAATCAACACCATAAAGCCACACATCTTCGCCAAGGGAGGCGATTACACCGTCGAAACCCTCAATCCAGAAGAGCGCGCAGCGTTGCAGCAGGTCGGCTGCCAGATCGAAATTTTGCCAGAGGTGAAAGGAAAATCCACCACCGCCACCCTGGCCAAGTTGCATGCGCCCGCCACCAGCGCGGCCCGCAAACGTCGGTTGGGCGTGCTCGGAAGTGGTGCCGGCACCAATTGTCAGGCGCTGATCGAGGCGATTGCCGCTGGCACGCTGGATGCGGAAATTAGTCTGGTTTTATCGGATCGCGCGGATGCTGGGATCCTGCGTCGGGCGGAAGCTGCGGGGATTCCCCATGCGTCGATTTCACCTGGTGCTGATGGAGCCAAGTTGGCGCCTGCCGCCTTGCAGGAGATCTGTGATCGCTTCCGCGCAGCCGGGGTGGATCTCATCGTGCTGGCGGGATTCATGCGGATTGTGAAAGATCCGCTCCTCCACGCCTTCCCCCAGCGCATCATTAACATCCATCCGAGCCTCCTTCCCCAATACCCCGGCAAAGACGCCATCGCCAAGGCCCTGGCCGCTGGGGAGACCGTGGCTGGCTGCACGGTGCATTACGTGGACGACGGCATTGATACCGGAGAAATCATCGCCCAGTCCTCAGTTGCCGTGGTCGCAGGAGAGACGGTGGAAACCCTAACGCAGAAAATTCAGCAAGCAGAACACGACCTGCTGCCAACCATCGTGGGGCAGTTACTCGCCAGATAATGCCTACCGTTGGAGTTCGGGCTTGAGCCCGTGCTCGCATACTCCGAACGGGCTGAAGCCCGAACTCCAACTCAACATGCAAAAAACGATTCGACTATGGAGACCCCAACAGACCTCAACTCACGGCCAGCCTACCCGACGTTTAAGGAAGCGCTCAGATACTGGTTGAAGCTCGGATTCATCAGCTTTGGCGGTCCGGCGGGTCAGATTGCCATGATGCACAAAGAGTTGGTGGAGAAACGTCGCTGGATCTCCGAGGGACATTTTCTGCATGCGTTGAATTTCTGCATGCTGCTGCCAGGACCCGAAGCGCAGCAATTGGCCACCTATCTTGGCTGGCGACTCCACGGAGCCAGGGGAGGGATTGCGGCGGGCGCGTTGTTCGTGCTGCCATCGATCTTCATTTTGTTTGCCCTGAGTTGGATCTATATGGCCGGTGGACACCTGGCGTGGCTGGCGGCTATTTTCTATGGACTGCTGCCAGCGGTGATCGCGGTGGTGGCGGAGGCTGTGCTGCGCATTGGGAAGAAGGCGCTGAAAAGCCCGTCGTTGTGGGCGCTGGCGGCGTTGTCATTCGTGGCCATTTACTTTGGGAAAGTATCGTTTGTCATTATCGTGCTAAGCGCTGGCGTGCTGGGCTGGCTGGGTCACCAATGGCTACCCCGGCAGTTTCCCGCCGGGAAGGGACATGGCGGCAGTGGGGATCAAGCAGAGCAGCGCTGTCTGGAACTTCCGCCCAGTCCCCGCAGTTCCTGGACCCGTGCCGCCGGAATCACTGCCCTTTGTCTAACCCTGTGGTGGGGGCCGCTCCTGGTGGTGGGAGCCTGGTTAGGCTGGCAGAGCACTGCTTTTGGCCAGGGCGTCTTTTTTAGCAAAGCCGCCATGGTTACCTTCGGTGGAGCCTATGCGGTGCTGCCGTATGTCGCCCAGCAGGCCGTGGAAAATTACGGCTGGCTCTCGCATCCCCAAATGATGAGCGGACTGGCTCTGGCGGAGACGACCCCCGGTCCGTTGATTATGGTCCTGCAATTCGTGGGGTTTGTCGGCGGATGGCAGCATCCGGGCGCCCTGTCCCCGTTGGCCGGGGCCACCGTGGGAGCGTTGATCACCACTTGGGTGACCTTTCTCCCGTGCTTCTGGTTCGTCTTCCTCGGGGCTCCGCAAGTGGAGCGTTTGCGCAACCAACCGAGACTCGGGGCCGCCCTCACGGCCATTACCGCCGCCGTCGTTGGCGTCATTTTGAACCTCGGAGTAAAGTTTGCCGAACAAGCCCTCTGGCCGACCGGAGCCTCCGCCGGGGCTACCTTCGACTGGTTCGTGGCCGTGGTTGCTATAGCGGCTTTCGTCGCTCTGCAACGATTCAAAGTCAGCCT
>JANOAV010000152.1:0-14652 GCA_031411295.1 Verrucomicrobiales bacterium
GCGCGATCGAATTGCTGGTGCAGGTAGTCCTCCAGCACGTTGCCTTGCTTGAACTCTCCGCCCGTCACCTTGAAAACGTGAATCCCCCAGCCGATCCAAATGTCCGCCTCGGATTCCGGCACGTTTCTGATAGGAATTTGCTTTTTCAGGGGGGCGTTGGATCGGGGATCGGGGATCGGGGAGAGAGGGGGTCTGGGGGGAGAGAGGGGCGTGGGAAGGATGATTTATGAAGGAAAAAGGATGAGTCGGAGGTGTGCCCGGCCTTGGTGGAGTAAATTTTGGTGTTGTGCATGGGGCGGCGGGGCGGTTCATGGTGGATTTCTTATTCTCGCGAGCATAGCTCTCCTGCTCCGCGTTGCCAAGGTTTTTCTTGGCGGCGGATTTTTACGGATTTGTCCGATGAACCCTTCCTACTCGTTGTATTCCAAGACGAGAGTGCGGCCGTCTCCGAGGTCAATTACTGGGGCCTTCCAAGCTCGGGCGATGCTTACGTCGGTGCGTTGGTCCCAGAGTTCTGGGGTGTCGGAGGCGGGGGCTTCGTCTTCGTCGGCGGGGATCCAGCCTCGGATGGCTTGCCAGGGCGGATGGATGGGTTCGAAGGTCTCTACATCAAATGGTGGTTCTGGTGGTGGGGGCAGGCTGATGAGGGCCTCCCAGAGGCCGTGGAGGCGGAGGTAAAATTCTATTTCCTCTGGGCGGACGATGGTTTCGACTCGGCGCATGGTGCCTTGGCAGCAGGGGCATTTCAGGGGATCCTTGCCCCAGACGCGTAGGATGAGGTCGCGCCAGAGTGGGCGCATGGCGCGGGCGGTGGCTTTGGGTGGGGCGGGGAGGATTTCCGGTGCAGCTTTCGCTGGTTCGAGATTTTCTGGCGGTGGGGGGATGACCTCGGCAGCGGGCCTGGTGAGGCCGCGGGTTTTGTTGGAGTAGAGGCCGTAATAGCGGATGGTTTGCTGGCCTTTGGGTGGGATGTGTTCGATGGCGGCGGCGAGGAAGTCGGTGGCTTTGAAGACTTCGAAATTGCGCTTGGTGTGCCAACTGCGGCGGGAGCGGTAGATGACGGTTTTGGTGTCGGGGTTCCAGGTCATTTTCTGGAGGGAGAAGGGGGCGCGGAGGAGGTATTCGGCCAGGCGGCGGCGGCCATCGGTGTCTTGGGGGGCGACGGGGGATTCTCCGCCGGAGTCGATGTGGAAGCCGCTGTGTTTCCAGGAAAGGAGTTCGGTGGCTTTGCGTTGGCTGATGAGTTTGGCGGCTAGGAGGGCTTGGAGGAAGCGGTGTCGGAAGTGTTCGGTCATGGGGCCGAGGGAGTCGGCAGGCATGGTGTGGAATTTGCCTTCGGCATCGAAGAGTCCATCGGCTGCGAGGATGTGGATGTGGGGATGGAAGAGGAGGTAGTCGCCAAAGGTGTGGACAGCGGCGGCGGCTGCAATGCGTCCGTGGGGAAGGTGGAGCTGGGTGCGGAAGGTGTCGCGCAGGGTGTCGATGGTGGTCTGGAAGAGATGGCGGAGGAGGTGGCGGCGTTTGCGGAAGATGCTGCGGAGGATTTTGGGGATGGTGAAGACGTATTGGCGGTGGGGGACGGGTTGGCAGACGGTGGTGGCGATCCAGGTTCCGGTTTGGAGGGTGCGGCGTTGGTGGCAGGCGGGGCAGAAGTGGCGGGATTTGCAGGTGAAGGGGAGGAGCTTTTCATGGTTGCAGTCGGGGCAGTGGTAGCGGGTGTAGCCTGCGGCTAGGTCGCCACAACGGAGGTAGTCTTGGACGTGGGTGATGGTCTCCGGGCGCAGGGGGCCCATGGCGGGGCGGTAGTCTTTTTCGTAGGAGGAAAGGAACTGGTCCCAGGTGTGGTGGATGAGTTGCCAAAAGGGGGAGGCTCGGGGGCGGCGGGATTGGTGGGTGGAGGGCATGAAAACTGTTCATAAGAACAGTTTGCTATGTTAGCAACTGCATAACACTGGCCTCTGGCCGGAGGGATTCTATCTCCGAGGGCTGCAAGGTCTGACCACAAAGAACGCACAAAGCAGACTTGGTAGAAGGCATCCGACGAATTTATATTTTTGTGAGCCTGCCAGGAGTATCGCTCGTGCCTCGCTCAACCTCGCGCTAATCTCTGTAAAAGTTGCGGCTGATCGAATTGGTTCGTCTCTGGCACCCCATCAAACGCGCCAGCTTATTGCCCCATGGAGAAGAATGCTGCCATGCCGCCGGAGTAGCCGGTCATTTCCAGGTAACCTTTGCCTTGCACGGCTTTGCTGCCGAGCGTTCCCGTTGCTTCCACGGCTCCTTCCCAGTAGCTGGGGCCGGCTTGGGCTCCGTGCATTTCTTGCGCGTTGAGCTTGGTAGTCACTTGGAGTTTTCCCTGTTGTTGTGGTAGTCGAATTTCCCACTGGAGCGGATACTGGCCGCCGGTGGCGGGAGATTTCCAGGGTTGGGATGACGTGAGTTTGATGTCGCTGGCGGACAATTTCGTGATGGTTCCGTTCGGGGAAACTAACGTCCCGGACAGGTTAGGTTGACCCAGCGGGAGGACGTTGCGAATCTGAAACACCATCAAGTCCGAACCATCATCCAACTGCAAGGCAAACCAATCCCAGCCGACCTGACCCGCCTCCAGAAAGCTGGTGCCGAATTCGTGATCCATCCAACTGGAGCCGGTCACGGGAAATTTCTGCGCGCCAATTTCAAACGTCCCCTGCGTGGGCATCCGGGTGAACGAATAGTAGATGGAAGCGTTCCCCGGCTGCTGCCCTTTGCGACTGTAGCCATTCTCACCGTGTTTCACCAAGGGCCCGCTGGTGCTCAGTTGCAATGCGAGCTTGAAATTTTGCCCAGCATCCTGCCCGGATGAACTCAGCGCAATGGTGCCTTCCTTGAACTCCGCGCACCACGGCCCATTCCAAATTCGCCAAAGGAGTGGGGGCGGCTCGCCCCCATTTCCGGAATTCGGAGTGACGGGGCGAGCCGCCCCGTCTCCTTTTTCCACCCCCGCCAGCCCTGGCCCAGAGCGGGCTAGCCGTTGGGAGCAATAATATTTCCCCGTCGTCAAATCCGACACGGCAAAGTGCGCCATGTGCAAATCCCGCACGGCCCAGACCGACGGATTGACCGGCTGCAGTTCCGTGCCGATGCGGAAGAACGTCAGTTGATAACCAAACGCTTGACCGTCTGCGGCGGCCATATTTCCGGTGAAATACCACCATTCAATCCGCTGGTTAGGATGGCTCCCATGGTCGGCAGGAAATTTGAGTTCGTAGTTGGTCGGAGCCTGCTGCCACTCCTCCGTTCGACCGAGAGGAATTAGCAGCAGGATCAGCAGCAGAGAGGCGAGGGGGCGTTTCATTCAGATAAATCTACGGGAAGGGCGCTGCGTTGCGAGCGTTGTAAGATCCACTTGGCAAACAACCATCCGGCTGCCGCCGTTGCCAAGGGTAACGCCAGACTGAATTGACCCAGCAACAGAGCCGGGAAATGAAATTGGATGGTCCAGCCGAAACTTTGCACGTTGATGACATAGATCAGCACGAGACTCAGTAGCAGCCCGAGGCCTACGCCAATGATCTGACTCATGAGACCAATCACCCCCGCTTCAATGGCCATGGTCTTGCGTAGTTGGGCCTGCGTGGTGCCGAGTTGGCGCAGCAAATTCATTTCCTCCCGCCGCTCCAGCACGAGCGTCAGCACGGTGGTCGCCACTCCCGCCATGGCCACGAGGATGGCCACGATCTCGAGCGCCCAAGTGATGGAGAAGGAGCGATCGAAGATCCGCATCACTTCCACACGCAGACTGGCATTGGTGAAAATTTGCACGTTTTTAGTGGCGCCCAATTTCTCTAACAAGGCCTCGCGAACCCCATCTGCGTTGGCCCCTGGTTTTAAGAAAATGGCCATGTTCGTGGGCACGAGGGGTCCAAAATATTTCTCATACGTGGTGTGATCCATGGTCACAGAACCACGGTCGTTGCTGTAATCAAAATACACCGCCTTGATGGGAAACGCGTGTTCACCTGACAAGGTGGGCAGCGAAACGGTATCGCCCACCCCCAGCTTGTAACGCAGCGCCATGGGCTCGGAGATAACCACGCCGTGCGTTTGCTGACATTCCGCCAACACGCTGCGCCAATCCCAGATCCCTTTGAACAACAAGCGACCATGCCTGGCTGCGACCGTGAAATTGGCCGCATTCAAAACGATCCGTGAGTTCTGATAGGGAATGTCGAAATTCCTCAAGGCGTCCGCTGCCAGAATATCCGGATGTTGGGTCAGCAATGCTGCCGTCTCAGGGGAGAAACCAATACTCCCACCCGCGCCACGCTTGGTCGCAGGCCGAATGTAGAGATCCGCCGCCAGCGAGTTATCCACCCAGTAGGTCAACGTTTCCCGGAAACTCCCCACCATGATCGCAATAGCAGTCGTCAGTGCGAGCGTGCCGCCTAACGCACTCACCGGAATCGCCAACCGACGTTGCCCTGCTTGTAAATTCCCCCACGCCAGTTGCCCCGTCACTCCCGCGCGACGCACGATGACGCCCCGCAATCCGCCCAGAAACCAGCGCAGCAACGACGGTGTTAGGACGATCACGGCAGCCACTGCCAGCAAGCAGGCGACAGCGCCAAAGACCGGCACTCCCTGCACCATGGGAAAATAACAGGTGGCCCAGCCGAGCAGCAGCAAGCCGAAGCACCATGCCAGCGCGCGCCAATTTCCTCGACTGGAAATGGCCACCTCGGGAATGTTGCGCACAGCCGTGATGGGTGCGAGTCGCGATGCTTCGCGAGCTGGCTGCCACGCGGCAATCAACGCCAGCACGACGCCTAAGATTACGACCGGCACCGCCAATTCCAAGCTCAGCGGAGCCAGCAGCACGTTGGATTGCGTGTAAAGTGTGGCGGCGGTGAGTTGGGTTAATTTCAACGTGCCATGGCCCAACCACTGCCCAAACAGCAACCCCAACAAACAACCAGGAATCGCCAGCAGAGCCGCTTCCGCCAGGAAGAGTCGCGTCACTTGGCCGCGCGTGACGCCCAACGTGCGCAGCATTCCGATCTCCACCCGACGTCCAATCACCGAGAGCGACACCGAATTATAAATCACATACAATCCCGCTAACAACGCGATCCCAGACAGCAACGTGAGGTTGAAATGATACGCCGTGAGCATCTTCTCGACTTCACTGCCCCGACGCTCAGGACGTGAGAGTGTTAGGCCGGGTTTGAGTTGGCTGGCAATCTCGCGCTCTGCCTCCTCCACGTCCAAGCCCTCCCGCAGCTTGATTTCCAGGCGATCCAGTTTCCCCAACTTGCCGAGTCGCCACTGCGCCGCGGCAATATCCATGAGGGCAAAATTTCCGCCCATGGCGCGCGCGGCACCTTTGTCCAACAGCAGCGCGGAGATTTGCATGGGGATAAATTCATCGCCACTGGCCATCTGCACGGTGCTGCCGACCTGCCATCCGTGTCGCTTGGCCAGCTTCTGGGTAAGGATGATGGAGTTGGGATTCTTCAGCAGATTAAGAAATTCGGTGGGAGTCGGTTGGCCCCGCCCGTTGCCGAAGTCCACGAGATCATAGTCGCGCACGGCTTGATCCAGCAGGATGTCCACGCCCAGCACGTGCACCGTTTCCTCTGCAATCGTCACCTCACCTTCCACCACCGGGCAGAGCAGACCGTAGGTTTCCAGTGGGATCAGTTCCCGCAGCCGGTCTTCGGGCAATCCCCCGGAAGCGGAAATTTCCAGGGCCGCCTTGCCGGACATTTGCTCGATGGCCTCACGGAATCCCGCCACGGAACTGGTCTTGGCGAGCTGAATCGCGATGATGACCGCAATGCCGGCCGCAATCCCCAACAACGTGGACAAGGCCCGGAACGGAGCTTGGCGCAGATGCCTGAAGATGAAGCTCTGGGTCAGATGCATGTTAGGCGACTGGTTGCCCTTCGACTTGACCATCCTTCAAACGCAGTAATTTCCCGGCCGCGGCCGCTACAGAGGGATCGTGGGTCGCCATGAGAATGGTAACGCCTAAGGTGCGGTTAATTTCCTGCAGCAATTCCACGACGCGCTGCCCGTTCGCGGAATCCAAGCTCCCGGTGGGTTCATCCGCAATCACCAACAGCGGCTCATGCACCAACGCCCGGGCGATGGCCACGCGCTGCCGCTCGCCCCCGGAAAGTTGGGCCGGGAAATGTTGGCCGCGGGTTGGCAATCCCACGCGCTCCAGATACGCTTCCGCCCGTTTGGTGGCGGCGGCATACGAATGGCCGGCCAACCGCAGGGGCAACGCCACATTTTCCACCACCGTCAGGGTCGGCAGCAAATTGAACGCTTGGAAAATGAAGCCGATTTTTTCCCGCCGCAGTTTGGTTAACACCTCATCGGATGCGGAATGCAGCGGCACGTCCGCCAGCGTCAGCGTGCCGCTGGCAGGTGGTTCCATGGCGCCGCAGAGATGCAGCAAGGTGGATTTCCCGCAACCGCTGGGGCCCATCAGCGCCCAGAATTCCCCCTGCGCCACTTCCCAATCGATCCCCCTCAGGGCATGCACCGGGGTTTCGGATTTCTGATAGTGGTGGTGAAGATGGTGGGCGCAGAGGAGCATGGAATCAGGGTTGGAGAAACGAATCCCAAAGCCATCCAGACGCAAGGAGGAACTCGGTCCCCAAGTTACGGTTTCAGCGCTTGGAAGCGCCACGTGCTCTTCCAGTCCTTGCTTAGCGGTTCCTTGCTCAACGCCGCGCGCAAGACTTCAATGGGCATTGGTCCCTGCGTGAGGACGGCATCATGGAAGGCTTTTTCAGTAAGTTTATCCGGGCCGATCATTTCCTCCCGCAGCGCCCGCAATTGCATGCCACCAAGCATGTAACCAGCCTGATAGAGCGGACCGTAGTTGCCGTTGATGTAGCGTCGCACTTCGCTCGTGGCCCCCATTTTCTCATGACCCACGCGTTGCACCAGATAGTCCACCATTTCCGCAGGCGTCATTTTTCCCAGATGAAACTTCAGGGACACGATGATCCGAGCGCAGCGGTGCATGCGCCAGAACAGCATCCCAGCTTTGTCTTCCACCGATGCCGCATAGCCCTTGTCCCAGAGCTGCATTTCCCAATACAGCGCCCATCCTTCGACGTAGAACGGCGTGGAGAAGAGGCTGCGCCAGGGATGGTTGCGATCCGCCATGAAGCGTTGCAAATGATGCCCGGGAATGAGTTCGTGCGGGGTCACGATGCGGGTGAAGTGTCTGTTATTACCCCGCATCGACATCATTTTATCCTCATGGGACATGGCATCCGTGGCATAGGCGATGCTGATGGCAGGCGAACTGTAAACCGCATAGGGCATGGTCTTTTGCTGATCCGGCGGGATCATTTGCATGCGCCAGGTTTCTTCACAGAGCGGTGGGATGGTCACGAGATCGTGTTGCTTGAGAAATTGAATCGCACGTTCGGCCTCGGCCTGGACCAAGCTGGCTTGCGCGCCAGGCGGCACATGGGCGGCCTTTATTTTTTGCAATACTCCAATGATGTCGGTTCCGAGTTGATTGGCGATGTCGCGCATTTGGGTTTCGCACCAAGTGAACTCCTCTTCGCCAATGGCGATCAATTCCTCTGCGGTGTAGGGTAACAGTTCCCCGCTGATGTTGGCGGCCAGGGCTTCGGCCCCGATGGGATCACCCACTAGCGGATCTTCTGGCTTGCCCTTTTGATCTGCGATTTCTTCCCGGAGGAATTTCGTGTGCGCTTCGAGTGCCTCCATCAATTTCCCCTGTGGTTGCCGCACCCACCAGCCAAATGCGGGCTGGAAGCTGTCGTGAAATTTGAACCATTCCGCCAGGGAATCGCGAATGGCATTGGTGGCGGAAGCGGCCCGCAGCGCCAGCACCGGAGTGATTTTCGGAAGTTTGTCCGTCACGTTAGGACCAGACTTCTTGGCGTCGGCGGATTTCTGATCGGAGAGTTGTTTTTTCAAGTCCTCCAGCGGTTTCAGTAAGCCTGCCAATTGTTCGGCGGCTTGCGGTGGATTGGCGGCGCGCCGCTCCAATTGATCAGCCACCAGCTTCTGGATAACGCTGCGAAACGGCAGCAGATCCTTCATTTCTGCCAACTGTGCGCGCTGCTGACGCAGGGCTTCCAGTTCTTTGCTCAGATGATTTCTGAGTAACAACCAATCCACTTGATCGTCCCGTTCCAACTGGGGCAAGGTGACGGTCTCTAAGCGCTGCTGCCAGCTTTCCACATGGTGCTGGAGCCGATCTTGCTGCAATTCGGACCACGGTAGATTCCAAGCCGCTTCCAAGCTGCGCTCATCGGCACGGTATTCGCTGATGAGGCGTGGGAGTTCCGTTGCGCCTAAAGCAAGGCCTTGGAGCAGCAGGGTGGACGTGATGAGGGAGCGAAGCATTGTCCTGATGATATCGCCCGGCAGGTGCAAGGCAACCGTTTCCAAAAGGGGATGCTCTCGCACCCAAGTGGAATCGAACCACAGAAACTTAGCGGACCGTGGAATCGAACCATGCGGTGGCTCGTTGATCTGCAGTAGCGCTGGTGGAGGGTTGCCTACTCGAGGCCGTCCCATTGGAACCATTGCGAATGGCGGCGGCCAACTGTGCTGCGGCTGAGAGGCGTTCGGTTGGAGCTTCGGCGGCAATTTGCACCTCTGGAGCAGTGGCATTGGCGGCGGTGTAGGACTGCAACTCATTCCAAGCGTCCCAGAGCATGACTGCGCTACCGATGCAAGTCAGCGTTGCGATGGTTAGGAAGAGGGAAGCGAACGCCAAGCTGGGTTTGACCGGACGCGATATTTTTCCCGTATTCGCGGGTTTTCTGTTACCTTGGGTATTGGATTGTTTTGGCTGTTTCATGATAGAGTATTATTTGTGATACGAATGACAATAGATAAGCGCAACAATAGTAAAATCAAGAAAAAATGGTAAAAAGGCTTAAAAACCATAAAAATAATACCAGGAATCGCAAAAATGCGACGAAAATGACGGAATTTTGGTTACATCCGATTGGTTATTACCGTAAGCGTTATGAAAAAAGTATCAAAACTCCTCAATCGCGCCGAAAATGCTTGGCCGCTGATTATGAAAGCCAATGCAAATTGCTAATGGTCTGCGCGCAAAACCCGGCTTTTGAGGGAATGGCTACTCAATCGAACACCTTGAAAATCAACAACCTCCTGAGATTTATGCTTGTAATTTCGAGTCAGTAAGCTAGGCTGAAACCTAACGAGATCAAGGGGGCTTGGAAGGCAGTCCGAAGAGCCGATCCTTGGTGGTCGTTGTTATTACTAATAAACCCCAACAGAAAACACTATGATCGCGCCCAGACCCATGTATGGAATCAGCCGGATCGATCAGGTGGAGAAGAAAAACCACGGATGGTATGTCCGGGTTACCTTCAAAGGCACCATTACCCAGAAGTTTTTCGCCGACAAGACACACGGCGGAAAAACGAAGGCCTTGAAGTTAGCTCAGGAGCACCGCAATACCTTGGTTGAACAGCTTCCACCTGCTCGTCAAGCTGCGGCCGCTAAAAAGCGTGCCGTCAAGAAGAAGGCCTAAATTTTAATCCCTTGGGGTATTTTGCATTCCCCTAGGTTTTACAATATTGGCACTTCGTCTTTCCAAAGACCAAGAAATCGAAGGAGCCGGAGATTTCCCAGCTAGGCAGCAGCAGCGGGGGAACTCCGGCTCCTTTTTTGTTTTCATCGATCGAGTCGCCTGAATCAGGGGATGATTTCTTGCGGCCGGTGAAATTTTACGCTAACTGGGAGCGTAAGATCTGGGACCGTGCGAGTGCAAACCGTCGGCCCGCAAAAAGCCGCCAGTTGGGCTCAAATAAAATGAGCGCACTGTCCCAATCTAGGTTTATTGTGCCCATCTCACCTTTTCCCTCTCGTCATCGTTCTTCATTTACCGCATGTCCAATCCTGCTGCCACCTCTCAGCCAGCCTCAAATGCCCTCTGGGCGGAAAATTTGCACGTCACTTATCACGTTGGAAGCACCGACGTGCCGGTCCTGCGGGGCGTGAACCTGTCGGTTTCTCCAGGCGAGAAGGTCTTTCTCTGCGGTCCCTCCGGGGCGGGGAAGACCACCTTGCTTTACACGCTGGGCGGTCTGGAGGAACCGAACCAAGGTAAGGTCCTGGCCGGCGGAGCTTCCCTCTACGAACTCTCCAGCGGAGCCCGGGCCAACGTGCGCAATCAACAGATGGGCTACATTTTCCAAAATTACCTCCTCCTGCCTGAGTTGACGGCTTTGGAAAATGTCGTGTTGCCAGCCCTGATTGGAGGTCGCAGAGCCAAACAACGGGGCGAGGAACTCCTGGCCAAGGTTGGCTTGAGCAAACGTCTGGATCACCTGCCGGCCCAGCTGAGCGGCGGTGAGCAACAGCGTGTTGCCATTGCCCGGGCCCTGATTAATGATCCCGCCTTTATCTTTGCGGATGAGCCCACGGGCAATCTGGATTCTCATACTGGAATGGAAGTGATGAATTTGCTGCTCTCAGCGGTTGCAGAATCTGGAAAAACCCTCATGGTCGTCACCCACGATGCCAGCTTGGCGAGGCTGGGAGACCGCACACTGACAATGCGGGATGGACTTATGGAAAGTTGATCAACTCCCGCCTCGAAGCTTGATGGCTGTTCCCTCCTTTTCCCCTCATGAAAATTTACCTAGATGGCCAGATCGTCGATGAAGCTGACGCAAAGATTTCCGTGTTCGATCATGGCTTGCTCTACGGGGACGGGGTCTTCGAGGGCATTCGTTTCTATAACCGCCGCGTGTTCCGCTTGGAGCAGCACATCGACCGGCTCTACGATTCCGCCAAGTCGATCCTGCTGAATATCCCCATCTCCAAGGCCGAAATGATTCAGGCCACCGTGGATACTTGTGCTGCCAATGGTCTGGAAAACGGTTACATCCGACTCGTGGTGACGCGTGGCACGGGCCCGATGGGCTTGTCGCCCTATAAATGTCCCAAGGCCACGGTCTTCATCATTGCCGCCAGCATCTCGCTCTATCCGGACAGTGCCTATGAGACCGGCCTCACCATGGCCACGGTGGCCACGCGTCGTCCGCGGCATGATATCCTTTCCCCCATGGTGAAAAGCCTCAATTATCTCAACAACGTCATGGCCAAGGTGGAAGCAATCCAAGCCGGAGCCGAAGAAGGCCTCATGCTCAATGATCAGGGATTGGTGGCCGAATGCACGGGCGACAACATTTTCGTCATCAAGCGCGGAGTCGTGACCACGCCTCCGCTGAGTGCAGGCGCTCTCGACGGGATTACGCGTGGCGTGGTCTTCGAAGTCTGCGCGGATTTGAACATTCCCGTTCGCGAGCAAGACATGTCCCGCCATGAAGTCTTCACGGCCGACGAATGTTTCCTCACGGGCACGGCTGCTGAAGTGATTGCTGCCGTGAAATGTGACCAACGCATCATCGGAGACGGCAAGCCGGGTCCGATTACGCAGCAAGTCATCGCGAAGTTCCGTGAACTAGCCAACACCACCGGCACGCCCTTTTAGATGCTGACTAACGCGGCTGCGGCACCCGATCGGGCGGACATTCCAGCTTGCTGATGGCTTCCATGATGCGCTGGCTGGCCGCCAAGTAGGAATCTTTGCCGTTGGCAAAGTCTTCGGCCGTAAACACCATCAACTCACCGACCACGACCGTAATCGGGCGAAATTTCACCTTGCTGGAGCCAATGGGCAGCGCCTCATAGCCGCCAAAAATGCGCAGTGGCAGCACCGGGCACAATGTTTTCCCCACGATAAACCCCGCCCCGGCCTCGCCCTTTTGCAGGGCTCCATCCTCGCTGCGCGCACCTTCTGGAAAGACCAGCACGCGCTTGTTATCCTTAAGCAGACGAATCACCGTCTTCAACGGACCCACTTCTGCTTTCTCCTGGTCCACTGGCACCACGTTCAGGCGGGGGAACATCCATCGAGCCACGGGATTGGAATACAGGGTCTTGCGGGCCAGAAAACAGATGTCTTGGGGGAACGTAATTCCGATGATCGGCGGGTCGAAGAAACTCACATGATTGGAAGCAATCAGCAGCGGCCCAGTTACCGGCAACCGCTCTGGATTGATCACTTTGAAGCGGAAACAGATTTTAGCCAAGAGCTTGGTGGCTAGCACCGAGAAACGATAAGTGAGGGTCATGAGTTAGTGAGGGAGCGGAAGGCCTTGGGTGCGCAGGTGAGGTTCGATGGCCGCCACCACTTGTGCCAGCGTCATGTCAGAACTATCGATGACGACTGCATCCTCCGCCACTTTCAGCGGGGCGGTCTTGCGGGTGGAGTCCAAGGCATCGCGCTGGGCGATGGAATCCGTCTCCCCTTGGTCATTGCGGCGTTTGGCGCGGACCTCTTCGGAGGCATCGACGTAAAATTTGTGCGGGGTGTCGGGAAAGACCACGCTGCCAATATCCCGTCCTTCCATGACGACGTTTCCCAGCCGGGCGTAGCTGCGGAGTTTATCCACCAGGATTTTCCGCACTTCCGGCACCGCGGAGATGGCGCTGACGGCAGCGTTGATCCGGGGTTCGCGAAGGTGGGGCCCTGCGTCCCGGCCATCGATGGCGATGGTGCTCTGGCCGTCGGCCTCCCCTGCGGAAATCTGCAACTGGGCCACCCAGGCCGCCACCGCCGGACCATCCAAAGTATCGAGGCCCGCCTCAAGGGCCGCCCAAGTGACTGCGCGATACATCGCTCCACTGTTGACAAAAATAGCTCCCAGTTTCTCCGCAAGGACGCGGGAAACACTACTCTTACCGGACGCGGCCGGTCCATCAATGGCGATCACAAATGACATACCGCAACCCCTAGACGGTTGGGCGGGGGACGCAAGAGGTTGCTGAAAATTTGACGATTTACTGCCAAATCACCTTCCGGCCCGGGCACAGCGGATGGAGAAATAAACCTGCTGGCGGGGTCGATCGGTTTTCAGGCAATAGCTCCAATACCCTGCTTCTTTGACCAATCCCGTGAAGACCACTGGTTCCTCCCAGGCTCGCGAATTCGGCCAGCCAGCGAAGGGGGGAGCCGCGAAGAGGTCGCTCTCCGGAACCGTGGCTGGTTCCAACTTCAGATCGCTAATAAATGCGGCCGTTTCTGCGGGGTCACATTTGAAATAGTAAGTCAGGGCATAATCTTCCAGCGAGCTGCCGGTAAAATGCGTCTGCATTTCCCGGGCGGAAGCCGGCAGCGCCCGCTGGGTAAAGTGTTGTTGCCGATTCGAGGCCGTGGGCCAGTCGAATACCGGGAGCAACAGCATGTAGGTGAAGGGCGTCAGCATCGCCCAAGTGCGATATTTCTGCTGCCTTAGGAGCCGCAGCACCAGACACAGAATTAAGCCGAGCGGAAACAAGAAGATACTCCCGAACAGCAGAATGGACGGTAAATGGGCCAACTCGCTTCTCATCCCCTCCCAAGGGTCCGTGCTCCACGTAGCGCTGTGCAGCAACGCCCCCGCTACTAGCAATCCAACGGCAATAAGCACCACGACCCACCAAGGCGTGAGGCGGGCTGGGGGCGGGGTAGGGGAGTCGTCCATGCGAGTTTATTTGAGGATGTTGAGATTACGTCTGTTCCCGTCTCTGGCAATTAGTTCCGCTCCGGGGGGCGGCCTGAAAGCCGAACTCCAGTGAATGTTCCTGCGCAGTGCGGCAAGGAGTTCGTTTCCGGGTTGAAATTTGCCACACATGGCGTCTGTTCAGGGGCGCTCTACCAATCGCCCCTGCACCTATGTTTATTGTTGATGAATCTGCCCTGAATTTTGAAATCCCCGCTCGTGACTCGCTGGGTCGGGAGGCTGTGATTGGGAAACTCAGTGGCACCCAGGAGGAAGTGCTATTTACTTGGCGCTTGAAGGACCGCACGTTTCGCAAGGCGGAGGGGGATATGAAGACGGTGCGCATTCCGTATCGCCAAGTGGAAAGCGTGACCTTCAAAGCCACGTTCGGCTTCATCAACCCCCGGCTGATCCTGCTCGTGGCAGACCCCCATTTGATCGAGGAGGTGCCCGGAACGGATATTGGTAAAGCCACGTTGATGCTGGAGAAGCGCAGCAAGGCCGCCGCCAAGAAATTTCTCAAGCTGGTGGACTTCAAAAAATCCGAAGCGGAAGCCAATCAAGCCCGATCCCGCCTGCTCGACATCCCAGAGCCAGGGAAGCTTGACTAGCAAAAGAACGTGGGTGCGGCTGTCTCAGCCGCACCATCCGCGTGGACAGCGTTGGGCTGAGACACCCCAACCCACGTTCTTTAACATCTACCTCTCCAGCGCGTTCAGCAAGAACGTGTGCTGCTCAGCACTTAAGGCTGATTGCGGAAGCGATGCCAGAACAGTCTCATGATTGGTATGAGCAATATTTTCCGCCACCGCCACCGCCACCAATTGCTCCGCGGTCAGACGATGCAGGGCGTTGTGATGGGGAACATTCGTTGGAGTCCCGGCCTTTAGGCGGAGCAACATGAGGAGCCGCGGCACGCTCCAACCGCTACAGGGTCCTCCGCTTAAAAGCCAATGCCTTTAAGGATTGGTGATGGTGATGGTTTTGACGAGCGGTTGGGAGCTGGGGATTTTGGTTTTGGGCCAGGCTTTGACGGGTTGGCGCAGGGTGCGGGGACAGCTCCTCGGCGGGCGTTCCT
>JANOAV010000153.1:0-44809 GCA_031411295.1 Verrucomicrobiales bacterium
AAAAACGGATCTGCGAAACGCCATCGAAGCCTTTATCCAAGCCACCAATAATCACCCGCGACCATTTGTGTGGCGCAAGAGAGAGGTCAAAGGCGCCCAGCTTAGAAATACAATTGTTAACTTGTGCAACTAAGCACTAGACTTAGACTTAGGTCGTCATCGCCTTTCGGCATTTGGGCGGAACCGCCCTTAAACCATCGGTTAAGAGGCATCTGGTAACCCCTCTAGTCGTCATCGCCTTTCGGCATTTGGGCGGAACCGCCCTCCCCCCTTGTAAGTCGTTGAGAATCAACGGCCCAAAAGGGGCTGGGGTAAACTCGCCCGGTTTGGCTAGGATTTTGCACTTCTAAATGAGGGCGGCTCCGCTCCAAAATCGGTATAAGTAGTTGAGAAAGAACAAGTTGTGGCTCGGGTAAAGTCTCCCAGCGTTTTCCGGCTAGGATCGACTTTACCTGGGAGCAGTTGAGAACGGCTGAGCCCAACAAATATTTACGAGAAATAAGGGAAAGGGGAAGCATTTTTAATGGGGAATTTGCGGTTGATGCGCGCATAGAGACATTCTAGCCAATGAACCAGTGCCGATGCTGGGTCAGGATCATCTGGGTGCCCGCACTCCGCCGCTGGTTAGCACAGGCCTTGTCCAGCGGATAAGCGGCCAAGCAGTCTTCCGTGGGTTTAATGAGGCTTTGCAGTCGGGTCCAGAGTTGTTCGAAGCGTTCCTCCTCCAGCCAGCATTCGAAGAGGCTTTTCTGCACCCGGAGGCCGTAGTCCTCACACGCGATGGCTACGCGGCGGAGGCGCTTGGGGCAGGCAATATCGTAGGCAATGAGGCGGAGCATTTCTTCGTCGGCAGTGGGTTTGGAGTAAGGCGGGGCGGGCGGGAGCAGGAGGTCATACCAGTCGGGAACCATGACAGTGATGAGTGATGAGTGAAGTTAGTTCATGAGGAACGGGGTGAAAGTGGACGCATCAGTGAGAGCCAGTTTCCAGGACAGGGTGGTGGCGTCGATCTGATCCCGCAGGGAGGTGCGCTGGCTGGAGTGGTCCAGGAGAAAGCGGGCGCGAAGCCGCTTTTCATATTGCTCCAGAAGCAATCTACGTCCGGTAAGAGTTAGATAAATGCCGCCATTCTGTGGCTCGAAGTGCTCCGTGCGCAGCACCCGGTGATTAAACAAACGCAAGGTGAGCGGCTCCACCAATGCCGGACGGAAGGGTTCCATGAGATCACACGGCAGAGACCACCGGCCATCCTGCGCGGGGTGCAGGTAGCCGAGGGCAGCATCCAACCCCCGGCGGTGGCAGGCTGCAAGGCATTCTCCATAGACCAGCGTAGAGAGATAGGAAATGACGGCATTCACCGCATTTAACGGAGGATGAGCAGAGCGGCATTCAAAAGGAAAGGCATCCGGAAGAAAGGCCGCCCAGGCCTTCCAGTAGCAGGCGCTGGCGGCACCCTCTGTGCCCCGCTGCATTTCTACGCCAGTGGCAGCACCTAACTGCTGCTGAAGCGCTGCCAGTAGGTCCACGGTGCGCTGGGCGTCCGCTGGGGCTGCGGCTTTGCGGCTGGACGTGAGGCGCTGAAGCAGGCGTCGTTGGTTAGAAATCTTGCTTTCCAGCAAGCGCCTGACCATCACCATGGTATAATTCGCATCCAGACTGCGTTCATACTGGAGCAGGCGGGTGCGGCCTTGGCGTGGTTCTGCGTTCTGGCACGCGCCCAGTGGCAGCCCGTGCGCGGTGTGGAAAAGGACGGAAATACCCCGGTGCATCAGTGCGCAGAGGGCTGGAGTGGTGATGTGTGCCTCCTCCGTGAGGATGACGCGATCCAACTCTGCGAGGGGAATTTCCGTCACTATCTCTGCCGCCAAGTCCGTGGCGGGCAGCGTGACGATGAGCCGCTCGCTCTCGAGGCGGAGCCGGGCTTGTGGGGTTTCGATCCAAGCGAGCATGGGTCAAGTTTAGAGTTTAAATTTGATGGAATGCCCCAGCACCGTCACCCGGAAGGCGGTGGGCCGCGGGAGCAGGCAGCCGCGTTTGCTGCCCATCTCCAAGCCGCAACGAACAGTGCCATTTCTGAGCAGCCTCGTAGCCCAGTGTTTAGCAATGGCCAGCTTATCTCCCGTGGGAACGGGGTGCAGGCTGGGGCGGCCTTGGTAATCCATACTGGTGGCGCGTCGGGCTGTTTCCGGGGCCGGTTGGGAGCCTTGCTGGGTGGGCCAAACGTCCTCAGGGCGGAGGCCGCCACAGGTTTCTGCGTGGGCCAATATATCCGCCACATCCTCCGGGCGGTCCGTTGATTGGAAGTAGGTCATCCAACTGCGGAGAAATTGCGCCATGGCCTGACGGCGGTCATCCACGGTGAGGAAATCTGGCGAGGGTCGCGCTAGTTCGGTGAGTCGAAGTTTCCCTGCGCCCAGGGCAGACGGAGCGATGCGTAACTGCCAACGGGGAGCGGCTGGATGGCTGCGCCAAAAGCCATAGCCCAGAAATTCCGTCTCATTCGCAGGTGCGAGCCCGGACTTCGATTGATTGAGCGTCAAGCCAAGGCTGGCTAGGCTTTGCAGGACGGCCGCATACGTGTCCGCTGGTGTTTCCCATTGGGAGGAAAAGAGCAAAATGTTATCGGCATAGCGGCAAAATGGACGCTGGGCGGCGTGCTGGGCGGCATCGAAGGGAGTGAGGTAAATATTGGCCAGCAGCGGGGAGAGTGGGCTCCCCTGCGGAATACCCTCCGTGCTTGGTTGCAGACTGCTGCGGCTGAGCACGGGTGCTTCTAGACTGCGGCTAATGAGTGTCAACATTTCCCCTGGCACGCCGCCGGCCGCAAGCTGCGCCAGCAGGGGCGCGTGTGGCACCGTGCCAAAGAAATCCGCCAAATCCAAATGCCAGGCGTGAGCACAGCCCGCAAACATTTCCCGTGCCGCCTCTACGGCCTGGAGCGGGCTGCGGCCAGGGCGGTAAGCATAGCTCTGCGGCAGGAACCGGGGCTCCCAGTGTGGTGCCAACACTTGTGCCACCGCCTGCAGCAGGACGCGATCCAGCACGGAAGGAATGGACAGCACCCGGATGCCGCCAGTGGGCTTGGGTATCTCCACCCGCAGCAATGGCTGAGGCTGCCAGGTGCCTGCCCGCACCGAGGTGGCAACAGGCTGCCAATGCAGGGGGAAATTTTCCTGGAGTTGGCTAATTTTCCACCCATCCGCTCCGGCACATCCCCGCTTCCTCCGCACTTTTTCCCAAGCGGTGGTCACGTTTCTCTGCTCCAATACTTGCTCCAGGCGGATACCGGAAATGCTATCCGTGATTGGCGGAACGCTGGGCGGAAATGGGGATGCGGGAGGGATGGCATCGGAGCCAAACAGATCACTATCGTCAGCGTCATCGATGGACCAATCCTGGTTGGGGAAAATGAAATCAGACATGGGAGGGTGAAAGGATGAATTTTGAGTTATGAATGATGGCCTCGATTAATCCGGATGGATCACCAATTGCGTAGCATAGCCGTCCGGCATGAAGGCCCAGTCCGGCACCTCATTGGCGGCAAAGTCCATGGGCGTATGCACATCCAGATAGCGCCGCACTCCGGTGGCCCGATGGCGACACTGCACCGGGCCATTGACCGTGATGCGGCAAGGGCCACCGCTACCGTGAATGTTGAGTTCCTGGCCGTAGCGCAGAGTAAAAGATTGAGGGGCACGCCGACGTTGTTCGGCGGCGGCGGCCTCATCCGCAGCGGCTTTGGCACGGGCGGCAGCGGCGGCTTTGGCCTCAGCCTTGGCTTGCTGTTCCTTGCGCTCCGCTGCCTCCAATTCTGCGCGGCGTTTGGCTTCCGCTTCGGCGGCCCGGCGTTTGACTTCCATTTCGGCCTCCAGACGGGCCCGGGCTTGTTCCGCCTGAGCGCGGGCCGCTGCTGCCTTCTCGCGCTCGGCTTCAGCAGTGGCTTTGGCCTGTGCTTGGCGCTCGGCTTCCTCCCGGGCCCGGGTGGCAGTAGCGGTTTTGACGTCCGCTTCCAGTTTGGCCCGCAGGGCGGGGGTAACAGGAGTAAGGGACTGGGCCGTCACGGGGTCAAACCCAGGGAGGTTGAAAAAATGCCGCGTGCCATCCGCGTGCTCGCTGAACCACAGCAACGGTGTGCCCGTGCCCGGTGAGAACCACGGGGCATCCAGCGCAGTGGAGACTTCACTGAAGCTGATGTGTTCCCGCTGCCGAAGTTCCAGCGCCACGGCAGGCGTCACGGGTTGGAAGCGGGCCCCGGTTAGTGGGTTAATGCGGTCATAGTAGGACCAGCGCACCGTGTTATCTGGATCTATGGCGTAGAAGCGCAGCACCTCCCCCGTCTCCCCGAAGTTAGCCTCCTGCGTGCCAGCCAAGGCAAATCCATGGGTAATAAATGCCACGATACCGGACCAGCGGAAGAACGCCCCCACTTTCTTCCCCAGCCACTGCGGGCAGAAGGCATCCAGTCGGAAATACAACGGGCCACCGACGCCCAGCAAGACCGCCCCCACTAGCTTTCCTACATGGGGATTGAGCCACCACAGTTGGCGGAAGCCATTTTCAAACCGACCCGCCAGCCAATGGATAAACCAGGCGTCCAATGCCCCGGTGAGCAGGAAAAGTAGCAGCAAGAGTAAGCCACATCCAGCCGCATAACGCAGCACACGGATGGGCCAGGGAAGGGTGGAAGAAAGGGCATCGGCCCGGAGCTTAAGGGTGGGAGGAGTGGTCATGCGCAGAACATGCCGCCACTGTCCATAGATGTAAATTTAGCGGATAATTGCGGATTTTTTTGGTGGTATGGCAACGGATTTACTGAGCCACCAAGAACACAAAACACCCAAAACAAGGCGCTCGGCCTTTGGGAATGCGGAGCTGCCCGCTGAGCTGCCCAATGACCGGCAAATTCAGCCCAGCGGGCTGACCCAGATTCCTAAAGGAACGTGTCCCGGCTGTCCCCAGCCAGGAGCAGGTCATCGCCTTTCGGCATTTGGGCGGAACCGCCGAAGCAATACTCAAACAAATCTTTCCTGACACAACTGGGTCGTCATCGCCTTTCGGCATTTGGGCGGAACCGCCTTTCCGCAAAAGTGCAGTAAAGCAAAATAAATAAAGTCGTCATCGCCTTTCGGCATTTGGGCGGAACCGCCTGAATTTCTTGCAAGGCTCTGTTAGTGTGCGGTTTGGTCGTCATCGCCTTTCGGCATTTGGGCGGAACCTCCTCAGGAACCTCGACAACCTCAACAGCACACGCTTCGTCGTCATCGCCTTTCGGCATTTGGGCGGAACCGCCCTAAACATGCAATCCATAATGCTCTTCACAGGATGAGTCGTCATCGCCTTTCGGCATTTGGGCGGAACCGCCTCATTTCGAGTGATTCACGGTTACCAGGTGGTGGTTTGGCGTCATCGCCTTTCGGCATTTGGGCGGAACCGCCCAAAGACGAGGATTAAACAGAGGCAGGTATTCCCTGCAGTCGTCATCGCCTTTCGGCATTTGGGCGGAACCGCCCATGAACATATATATTTGGCCTGTCACCGTTTTCATCGTCGTCATCGTCGTCATCGCCTTTCGGCATTTGGGCGGAACCGCCCATTGAATAGCGCAGGTCCAGGATGAAGGGGTCAGTAGTCGTCATCGCCTTTCGGCATTTGGGCGGAACCGCCCTATGTGAACACGGAAGATGGCACCCTCCACGGTCCGTCGTCATCGCCTTTCGGCATTTGGGCGGAACCGCCCGTCGCAAAGACTAAGGGCTTTTAAAGCCACAAATAAAGTCGTCATCGCCTTTCGGCATTTGGGCGGAACCGCCCTGAATGCTTACTGTCGCCCTTAAGCAAGGCTTTGTCGTCGTCATCGCCTTTCGGCATTTGGGCGGAACCGCCCCATAGGGAAGCCGGTCTGGGCATCAGTTCTATTTGTCGTCGTCATCGCCTTTCGGCATTTGGGCGGAACCGCCCTCCCCACTTGTAAGTCGTTGGTAATCAACGGCCCAAAAGGGGCTGGGGTAAAGTCGCCCGGTTTGGCTAGGATTTTGCGCTCGGAAACATGGGCGGCTCCGCTCCAAAATCGGTATAAGTAGTTGAGAAAGCACGAGTTGCGGCTCGGGTAAAGTCTCCCAGTCTTTTCCGGTTAGGATCGACTTTACCCGGATTCCCAATGTTTCTATTTCGGCGGGAACCTGAAGGTTACTGCTTACACCCAGCATGGAATGAGTGCAACGAAGATGGGAATCATTCTAGGTGGGGAGACTATGTTGGAATCCAACTGTGGAGCGGCCCTCCTTTCATCGCCTGGTAGAGTTCTGATGAGACATTGATCGCTTTGGGTCCCTTCGTGCGCTGCTTGTTCCTCACGCCTGCAGCTGTTTGCCAATTGACCTGAACCTGATGGTTAGCAGGAAATTGCTTCTGATCCAGAAAGAGGACCAGGGCGATGATCTTTCCATCGCTGAGTCGATGGGGCCTGAGGAGAATGGGTGATGCGAAGCGCTCTTTGCCTTGATGGGATTTCCGATCCCAAGCAAAGTTCCAATGGACCTCCCCTTCTCTGGGAATGATCTGGGGCATGGGAAGGCCCAACGCGGGCCGATAGGAGATAGCGATGTCCGTTTGGTTGGTTTTCAAAAGTTGAACCCCCGCATCCCTGTCAGTTGAGATTTCAGGGTTTTCTGAGCGGTGGTGTTTGTCATAAGTGCGCCAGTCCTTGAGCCAGCGGATGAGAGACGGGTGAGGCTGCCTTCCATTCAATGGTAGTTCCATGAGGGCAACATTTCCAGGAGCATGGAAAAAACGCAACGCAGATGCCAAGGACAGCGGTGCCTCCCTTCTAAACGCCAAGGCCCCAAAACCACGCCTGGAACGCATGCCCAAAGCACCCAAGTGGCCGAGCACTGCGAGCAAAGCGGCAATGGAATCCCACAGGTCAGGGTTTCCGCGCCACAACACGTGGAGCGTGAAGCTGGCGGCTTCTTTCTGCGGAAAAACGTGGCGCTCCTTATCGCCCATGTCCAACGGCCAGAGGACGTATTTGTTGTCGGGGGTTACGTTCTTTGAAGCATTCGGTGGGCCTTCATCCCGCACTGGCTGTGCAAGCCTGAGAATCAACTGGCTTGCATTCGAGTTGTCCTGGCCAGCCGCGGAACCAAAAATTTGCTGCTCTTGTTGCTCAATGCTGGATTGATCTGCCAAGGCTGTAAAACCACCAAGGGCGCGGAACCACCAACGGAGCTGGCCTCTAAGGGAGGGGACGCGGATCTCTGCGGCTTTCTCCGGCTCTGCTCCAGCGACCAACGGGAGCGTGAGGAATTGATAGTGATAGGTTGATTGCTTCATGGCTGGGATGGTGTGGTTTGGGACTCATCAAGTGGGGTAAACCAGCCATAACCAGCGCTGGTCTTTGCTCCGAGTCCAAAAATGGCAAGGCCCTGGCGAAGCATCTGCTCCGCAAAAGGAAGGACTTTGGGCTTGGCATCTACTCGCAAAGGGAGGAGGGGGAAAACAAAGCGGTGGCCTGGGGAGATGGCCGGGAAATAGACCGGATTGGGATCTTCTGTGTCCGGGGCCCCTGGGCGATTTCCTTCATAGTATTCAGGATGATGGCAAGTGAGCACGTCCAGTTCCAAGGCACCAAAGACTTTGCCGCCTGGGTCCGGGACAGCAGCTAGGAAGGCGACACTGCCCATGAACTGGACGGGGAGCTTGATCCCCAAGGACTGAAAATGATCTGCCAGGAGGGATTGGACGGTAGCTTTGAGTTTCACCCATTCCGCCTTGGAACCGACCGCTTGAGCGAAATCGGAATCGCTCTTCCAGTCTGCCTCCACCCAGCCAAAGGCCAGCAGCGTAAGCAGAAGGTGCTGTGGCCGCTGCTCCTCAGACAGCTCCTTGAGCATCTGCACCGCCATGCGTCTGCCACAGCCTTTAACTGCCGAGCCCGGAATGATAGGGAGTCCGCAGCGGTCCAGTGCAATGGCAGCGTTCTCCATGACTCCGCCGGAAACATTAACCAGCAGCCGAGCCATGAGGTCCGCCCGCAACAAAACACCGCCACAGTTGGCGGCCCTTGCCCGAAGCCATGATAGATGGTGGTGGTTGAGTTGCGTTGAGGGCGCTTTGGCGAGGCCGACCTCGTAAAATTTCAAGAGGTTGTTCCCGTCATTCTTATCATCTGGCTTGGCACCAGGATCAGCAAAGAGAGTGAAGAACAGGGATCGGTTCTGAAGTTGGAATCCATCCGCCCAGTAGGCAGCGTGGAGGTCTGTAGGCATGGAGACTGGCATGGCTGTGAGGCGGGTTAGGAATTGGAGTTGGGGGCTATCGACTCCTCAATAGCCTGTGGTGCTGCGGGCACGGCTTGGGACTTTGAGTCAGTGGGGGCAAAGCGCTTGAGGTAGCCCAAATAAGCCTTGGCCTCGCGTGTGGCGATTCGTAGCACATTACTATCATGGGAGGTGAGGATGCTGATGAATTGATCCAATGTTAGGGATTGCGCTGATTGTCCTTCGGCCAGGGGCAGGCTGGAAGGGCCGTCTGGTGCGGGGGTTGCCAAATATTGCCCGATGGCCTGCAGGTAAGTCTTCCACCCTTCTCCCTTGGCCTTGGCATAGGCTAAAGTGGCAAGTAGTCCGTGGGTATGGATCATGCCAGGAATCTTGGCGATGACTTCCCCATCTTTCTGGGACTTAAGTTTGCTCTCGTTTGCCTTGTAGAATTGATTCGCGGCCAGAGCACGGAGTTGTTCAAGATTTTTCATAGATAAATCGCTATTGGTTATGCGGATTCTTGGAAAGAAAGAGAGCACTGGCCCAATCCAGTAGTGGCATCCGCCCCAATCTGGATGAATCCACCTGCGCCTACAATTTTCTCCACGAATTTAGTGATTGGGCTCTTCACATCGAGAGGCTGCGTGGCGGTCCTGCGCTCTGCGATGGTAAGGTAGAATAGGGTTTCCGCAGGGACGTTTTCCTGGTTGAAGAGACCACCTTTGATCGCTGTGCCGGTGTGGTCGCTGATCGCGACATGGGGGCTAAGTTCGCAGCTGGTCTCAACAAAGTGGGACAGCATTTCATCGGAGACGACTGCTAGATGGTGGAGAATCTCTGACCAGATGGCATCCGCTGGGAAACATTTCTGAAGGGCTGTAGCTAAGTCCGCCATGCTCGCTGTGGGCGGAGAGGTGGGCGCGAGCGGCGGAGCGAGGACGAAGGGTTCGTTTTCCAAGACGAGACGGTTATTGTGGACCACCGCCGATTTGGAAGTGGCCATGGCACTTTGTTGGCCATTAATCGGGGCGAGGTTAAATTTCGGAATGGCAGCCGCTGGCAATGCTCCATCCTGCACGGCTCTGCGAAGCAACAGCGGACTGGTGATCCAAGCGAAGCAACCCGTGGCCGAGCGAACCGGAAAGGCGAGCAGACGCCCTTCCGTGAAAATGAGCTGTCCGGCCTGCTGTTTTGTTTTGCCATTCGCTCCGAAGAGAATTTCGGTATCCGAATTCTCGGGCCGCTGGCCATCGGGGGCTGTGTCCCAAAGGTCCACGCAACTGCCTTTGAAGCTGGAGGCGGGAATGAAGACAAAACTGGTGTGTTTCTCCCGCTGAACGGGAGAATCAACATAACCAGCGGAGTTGCCAGCACCAATGTGAAGCGGGGTGCGGGTGAAGAGATAGAGAACTTTTGTTTGCATGATGGATGGATGTGTTGGTGTCGGTTAAAGTGTCGTGGGGCTCAAAGTCAGGATTTCATGGCGTCTTCGTAGGATTTCCAACCGCCACAGACACCAAGGCCGAAGCCTTGCTCCCCGAGGAGGGAAGAGCGGCGGGTGATTTTGTTGGGATTGGAAGTGGAAGATCCATGCCACGAGAGGGCGTGGACGAGGGCTTGGGCGTCAGCTTCCGTTTCTGCTTTGAAGAAATAAACGGCTCCAGCCGGGACGGCTAGTTGGGTGGGTTGTGCACCGGGCTTACCGCTGCGGTGTTCCTGCTTGCTGTAGCGGGCGAGGATCTGTGGCTTGGGCACGGAGGCAGAGATGAGCTGGGCGTCGATGAAGACAGTATCCTGGTGAGCGCGGCGGACTTTGGTTCCTTTACCAATGACAAATTCTTCTGTGCGTTTGCCAGAGGGCCGTTCCGCTGGGAGCAGGACTTTGCCAGTGTAATGGTTGATCCAAGTGGGGAGCCAGCCTCCTGGATGGTCAGTCTTTGGCTTTTTATCAGGGGGCCGATACCGGATTCGAACCGCGGGAATGGAGGGAAACACCGCTGGACTGAGGAGCAGCCAGGTGACGCAGCCAGAATGTTTTTCGTAACTCCACTGACTGGTGGGAAGGAGCGTGGTAGGATTTCCTTCCTCCGGTCGCAGGCTGGCGAGGCCGCTCTGACCTCCAAGGATGAGCTGGCGGGGGTAGTCGGCCCGGTTGTCCCGCTGCGGCCCGCCGGAAATCAGCAGGCCCATGGAGGTGCGGCCCTGACCATCATCCCGCAGGCGCAAGTATTCCGCACTGTAGATGTTCTTGCCGTCCTGGGTGTTGGTGCTGCGGTCAATGCCAATGCCGGTGGTCCAGTCTTTGGAGAAGAGATCGGCATCGGTGCGGCCAGCATGCTGGGGGAGTGGGGCACCTCGGAGGTAGGTCTCCAGCTCCAGCTTGGTGCACCAAGTGGGGAGTTTGGCTTTGCTGGGTCTCACTGTGCTGCCCAATGGCTGGAGCCAAGGAAAAGTGGAACTCAGATCAGATTGCCCAAGTTCTTCGCTCATCGGGAGGGCGCGGTCGTGTTGCGGAACGTCGCTGGGTGCGAGGTTGCTGGGCGTGGCAAAAAACCATTGTTTGGTGGTCGCTGTTTCCACCACGGGCCAAGGACCAGCGGTGACAAGGTTGCTGAAATAATGCCCCCGGTGGTGGTGACCCTGGTCGGCTTTCTCCTTATCAGTAGCCTGTAGGTGCAAAGCGGAATGCAGCGCATGAAAGGTAACATCCGGGGTCGGCCAGCGTCCGCCATGACCGCCAGTGCCTTGGCCCGCTTCCATGGGGCGACCATCGCCAACAAAGAGAACATCGCGTGGAGTGAGGTAATGAATCATAAAATTGCTTGATGTGAAAAGGGGTTAATCTTGGCGAGCCAGGAAGGCTTCGGTCTGGAAGAGGTGAATGAAGTCAGCTACTTTGCGGGGGTGTTCGGGATCGCTTTTGGTCTGGGCTAGCAGATCATCGAGATAGCTCTCGGCTGCGCGCTGCAAGGCTTGACGCAGTGCGGCGTGGTCATCCTTGATCTGGCGGCTGCAAACGAAGTTGAACTCCGCAGTGATGATTGGTTTGATGGCGGCAGTGATAGTCTCCCCAACGAACGGGCGGAGGAGTTCGGCTAGTTTATACGGGAAACGCCCGCTGATGGCTGGCTCATGCTTTGGATTATCGTAATCTGGGCGGAAGTTTTTACTGAAGAGTTCCAGTAACTCCAAAGCGGGGGAGGTTGCGGTCTGCAGAGCAGGGACGGCAAATTTACATCCCCACTCAATCATCTCTCCGCTCCGCTTAAAGAGCGTGAGCTGAAGCGCATTGCGGCCACGGTGGTTCTTGGCGATTTTAAGATTAGCCTGAGCCACTTCCATCATGTCCTGGAGGGGGGCTTTGAAATGACCGATGGCAATGCCAGCGGAGGCGGTGAGTGTAAGGTCTTGGCATCCTACGGCCGCAGCAGCTTCGCCCATGCCGGAGGAAAATTTCTGGTTGAACCACACCGCACAAGCGATGGCTTCATCGGCTGGGAGGATGGCCAGGAGATCGTCGGCTCCTGCGTAGATGACTTTGCCATGGAAGGGAGCTTCTATATCCGGTTCAGGGTCCGACGGGGATTGTTCAATACCTTTGTGGATATTTTGGGCTGCGACCTTCACCAAGCCCTGGCTGAGCGCTTTGTGGAATTTTTCCGTCAGCGGATCTTGTTTCTTGGCTTGGCTATCACCGGCTTCCTCAGAGGGAGTTTCCGCCTGCCCACTGAGCCATTTCCCCATGCCATCTCCATCCATGGCCAACACGGCGTAGTGGCGGCCCGGGGTATTGATGTCCAGTGTTTTGATGATGCTGTGCAAGGCGTCTTGGCCTTTGAGTAGGTCAGCCTTGTGCTCAGCCTTGGCCTCTAACAGAAGTGCCGCCCAATAGGTAGGCTGGAAGAGTTCCCAGTCCACGCGATTGAACCATGCTGCGCGGTCATTCTCACGCTGAGGGAGGGAAACCTCTGTGAGTTTTTCAATGGTGGATTTGATCGTGTAAATGGTATTAACAAAATCGTCCCAGGCTGTCACGTTCGGCGCCGTCTGTTCAAGTTTGTCCAGTTCCTTAATCTTTTTCCGCGCCTGGAGTGCCCAAGGATATGCCGCAATAGCGGGCAGCGAAGGCATGTTGAAGTAGGTGTCGCCAATGAAGCGGGTTTGTTTCTTGTCAAAGCCTTGGGCCTGCTCTTCCAAATACGCCTTGTGCCAGACGCGTTTGACTGCCATGGGAGCGCCCAAGGGATCGGTGCTACGGAAGAGATTTTGAAGTGTTTTGGCATCGTCAGTTGGTAACGCTTTAAGCTTTTCATGCCACTCTTTGTCCAACACGGCTTCTTCCTTGCCGGAAAATGCATCGCGATCAGGACAGGACGCACCGGCCGCGACGGATCCCGTCCAAGAGGAGAAATCCCGCAGATGCCGCCGTGCATCGAGTCGATGCCCAGCGAGTTGGTAGTTCGGATGCCAAGCATTCCCTTCGACTATCTTGACGTCTGCACCCAGCGGAGTTTGCTTGAATAAGGCCCATGCGTCTGTCTCTGTCTGATCAGGCCAAAGCTGCCAAGCGACTTGCCAGAGATTCCGCAGTTGGAAATGCCACTGGTGCTTTTGTGCGACGGTGAAAGGTGGTCCGTCCTTCTGCAAGAAGTCTAGACATTGGTCTGCCAAGCCACGCCAAATGCTCTTGGGGACGGCTTGCCCGTCGTCGCCATAAGCGAAGACGATCTTAGTCACCTCTCGGATCTCCTTTGCGACATCTTGCGGACAGCCTGCTACCGGGATCTGAGCCATGACGCGGTTAGTGATCGCAGGCAGAAGGGCCTTCTTGGGATCACTGCGGTTCAGAGTTTCAATCCAATCCAACGTGGGAACTCCAGAAGCCTCGGAGTTCCCCGCAGGAACCACAGGAAAGACGAAGTCAATGCTGGGGATCTTTTCCCGACAAACCTTAATCCACTGGGCCATCATCCATGAGAGCATGAAACTCCCCGACCAGCAGTCACGCGTGCTCCGAGCCAGAGCGATAAAATCCTGAACCGGGCCAACTTGGCAGATGAGTAGAAAGGGCGGTTTGTCGGGTGGTGATGAGTTGCTCATGAGAGTATTCGTAGGGAGGTCAGGGACGCGCGGCAAGAAGATATTATTGGAAATGTGAGTATAATTAACACTATTCACCCCTCATTTCTACAATGCGGATATTTGCGGATAATTTCTCCACGTCGCAAAGACGCACGGAATAGACTGGCCATGCGGCATCGTCATAAATTCTCTCGTTGCAGAGCACTGTTGACGAATCAGAACTATCCACTGATGCGTCTCGCAATCCAAATTTACCCCAAAGCCCATGTCCCAACACCAAGCCACCATCCACTGGACCTGCACCAGCCCTGATTTTCTCAAAGGCCGCTACTCCCGTGAGCACACGTGGGAGTTCGATGGCGGTGTGGTCGTGCCCGCCTCTCCCTCGCCCGTGGTGGTGCCTGCGCCTTACTCGAATCCTGCCAACGTGGACCCAGAGGAGGCGTTTGTGGCTTCAGTTTCGAGCTGTCACATGCTGACGTTTTTATACGTGGCTTCCAAGCAGGGGTTTCAAGTGGACAGCTACCACGATGATGCCGTGGGCGTGCTGACGAAGAACGCGAAGGGGATTCCGTGGGTTAGTCAAATCACGCTTTATCCAACGATCGTTTACAGCGGAGCCAAACAACCGACCACCGAGGAGATCGCCCATCTGCATCACCTGGCTCACGAGCAGTGTTTTATTGCCAACTCGATCAAGACGGAGGTGATCGTAGCGGAACCAACGGCACCCAAGAGCAACCCATGAATCGGATGGATCGCCTAGTGACTTTGGACCTGATGTCGCAGCCCCGGCGGGTGACTACCACAGCGGAAATGGCGACTCGTTTTAAGATCACGGAGCGCACGGTGTATCGGGATATTGCTGCGTTAGGAGAAAGTGGCGAACCCGGGGTGGGTTGCAATTTGCTGCGTGGCGCTCATTTACCGCCCGTCCTGTTTTCGTCAGAAGAAGCCTTTACCAGTTCCTTGCAGACTTTGGTTCCGATAAAATGATGAAACTTCCCCAAGCGCCCATGGCTGCCGCCCCATAAACCTAACCCGAAATCATTATGCTCTTTACTGAAGTTGCCTTCACCTGCTATCCCGTCACAGACCTCCCCGCCTCCAGAGCCTTTTACGAAGGGCTGCTGCAACTCGTCCCGACCATGGTCACGCCGATGGGCGAGGATGGCGGCTGGGTGGAATATGAACTTGGGCCGCACACTCTCGCCATCGGCAAAGCCCCCGGCTGGCTCCCCAGCGCGGATGGGCCCAGTTGCGGCCTCGAAGCCGTCGATTTTGATGCCACCATCGCGTCCTTGAAAGCGGCCGGGGCAAGCTTCAAAATGGAGCCCTTCGAGACCCCGGTATGCCACATGGCCATGGTGTTCGATCCTGCCGGAAATATTATCATCATTCACAAGCGCAAGCCCGGGCATCATTAGCATTCGCCATGAACCAACACGAAAAACTCAATTACGTCGAATTTCACTCTCGCGACCTAACGCTAACTAAAGCGTTCTTCACGAAAGCCTTTGGCTGGACCTTCACGGATTATGGCCCCGAATACACCGCCTTCTCCAATGAAGGACTTGATGGCGGATTCTTCCTCTCTGACAAATCCTCTTCCGCAGCCTCCGGAGCCGCTTTGGTGATCTTCTACAGCGAACGCTTGGAGGACACCCAGGCTAAAGTCGAGCAAGCGGGAGGAATCATCAGCACCCCTATCTTTACCTTCCCGGGCGGTCGTCGTTTCCATTTCACCGAGCCTTCAGGAAATGAGTTTGCGGTGTGGTCGGATCATTAGATAATGAGTGCTGACCCAGCAACTCACCGCCGCACTTCCCGATGTCATGGTCAACAGCATGTGCCCCGGCTGGTGCCGCACGGAAATGGGAGGACAAGACGCTCCCTTGAGCCCGGAGGAAGGCGCGGACACGCTCGTTTGGCTGGCGCTCGAGGCACCCGACTCGCTGAGGGGGGCGTTTCTCAAGCAGCGCAAAATTATCCCTTGGTGACCAAGTCATCCGCAGGCAATGGAGCGATGGAAACCGCTGTCGCGCCCTTGCAACCATACGCCACAGTCCTAGCATCCCAAGATTCCTCTGAACCCATAAACCATTCACTCATTCTAAACGGAAAATGAGCCTCCTGGACCACCCCATAATCAGTGAGCGATACTTCTTCCCCCAACCGGGCCGTCCCCGCAGCGGGGCTTGGGAGGTAAATACCAGCGATGGATACACCCTGGTGTGCTATCGCCAAGTGTGTCCCGGAAACAAGCGGACCGTGGTTTACTATCATGGCAATGGTGAAACGGTGGCGAATCAATTCCCCTGGCCTGCAGACGAATGGCTGCAACTGGGCGTCAATCTCGTGGTTGTCTGCTATCGGGGCTACGGCGGATCCAGCGGCAAGCCACAGTTGGCTAAAATGCTGCAGGACGTGCCATCCGTATTCGAAGCGCTGCAAATCCCTGCCTCTCAATTGGTAATCGTTGGCAGATCCATCGGCTCACTTTATGCGTGTGAATTCGTCCATCGCTATCCTGAAGTAGCTGGACTTATCCTGGAGAGCAGCATTGCCGATCCATTGGAGCGCTTGTTATTGCGGGCGCAGCCGGAAGAGTTGGGCGGCACTCACGAGCAGTTGCAGGCAGAGGTGGCGCAGCACTTGAACCAGCAGCAAAAGTTAGCAAGCTACCCCGGTCCGGTGCTGATCCTGCACGCGCTGGGAGACACGCTGGTGGATGTCTCCCACGCCCGGCGGAATTACGCGTGGGCCGGTGGGCCCAAACAGTTGGTCTTGTTTGAACGGGGCGATCACAACTCCATTCTCGCAGCCAATCAAACACAATACTTCCAGGCGATCGGCCAATTCCTAGCCTCACTGGATTGAAGGACTATTTGTGCGGTCCGGCAGGAACGGCAAATCAGCCCCCTCATCTGGCTCGTTGCAGAGGAAAAATACTCACGTCCACTCCGCGGGACATCACAGCATGGTCCGGTGGACGCTTGGGGTCAGTAAAGCCATCTAACGTAAACAGATGAGAATCCCATGCGGTTAGGCTGGGGCGGTGCAGTTGGTAAGGCTGATGCGCCACCGTGCCACGACGGAGGATTCCGTTGCTCGAAGAAAAAAGATGGTAACGCTCCACCAGGAAGAACTCCAGAGAGCCCTCCTGCGGCAGTGGCAAAGGGGTTCCGGCAGCGTAATCATAGTGACAAACCAGCGCCTTCGCCCCTTGCTGCCGCCGCTCCGACTGAAACTGAACCGCGCCGGAGGCTGAGACGGACGCCTTCATGGAGGCGTGCTCATAAGGCAGATGGAAAAGCGCGCGCGCGATTTTTACCGCCAGCCATTGATTCGCATCCAGCGAGTAAAACCATACGCCTGGCACTCCGTTGCGATCATGCACATAGGTCCGCAAATTCAATTCCAGGAAATTGGAAATACCCGGCACCGCAGGAAGGTAGGCGGGCCGAATGTTGCGCATGAAAAAGGGCACCACTCCCAAGTAGGCATTTCCTTCATGAGTATCCACATACAGCCCCGCAGGCAGGGTTCGCTGTAGCTCGACCACGTCGTATCGCCAATGAAGAAACAGCAAATTCTCCCACCGCTGATACATCACCGGACGAACGCTCGGCCGCTGTTGCGCAGCCATTCTTTGCTCACGCGTTGGCGAGATGATTTTGGATGACGACGAATCAGGGGCGGCCATGTGGGAAATTTAGCGGATTTAGTATCTACAATGTGAGAACGTCTGCGGTAGAGATTTGGATTGTCAATTAGCAACCGAACGCTGGAGGTGCTCGCGCTTCCTTGCCAAACCACAAATCAGTTGCCATTCTCCGTATCTCTGCCGTGTAGGTAAACGTTAATGCTTTAGTCGTTATGCGTAAAATTAAAGATGAGGTAGTAATCGTGGGGGGAGGACTGGCCGGTTTGGCCTGTGCTCTGCGCCTGCATGCTGCGGGGGTTCAGTCGTTGATCGTGGAAAGCGGTGACGCGGTGGGGGGGCGGGTGCGGACGGATGTCGTGGACGGATTTTTGTTGGATCGAGGGTTCCAAGTGTTCCTTGATGCCTATCCCGAGGCTGGGGCTCTGTTGGATAAATCAGCGTTGGATCTACGCCCGTTTAAGTCGGGAGCACTGGTATTTCAGAACGGCAAACTACGGCGGGTGATGGATGTTTTTCGCGAACCCCAATATCTGCTCGCCAGCGCCTTGGCACCGATAGGATCCTTGACTGATAAGCTGCGAGTGGCTTTACTGAAATGGCGTCTGAGCCGGGCGAGCATGGCGGATATCGCTGCTCATGAGGATGTCACCACGGAGCAATATCTTCAGCGGGCGGGGTTTTCGTCGTGCATGATCGATGGATTTTTCCGCTCGTTTTACGGCGGCATCTTTCTGGAGAGAGACCTCCGGACCTCAAGCCGGATGTTTGAGTTCACCTTCAAGCTGTTTTCCCAAGGCAGCGCAACGTTGCCCGCACAAGGCATGGGCGAGATCCCCCGGCAGTTGGCCTCCCGACTACCGGATGGAACCATTCGGTTGGGAGCAAAAGTGAAGGAACTCTGGGCGGGAGGCGTCACCCTGGCATCGGGTGAGGAGGTCACTTGTGATACCGTTGTCGTGGCTACGGATGCGACGACGGCGGCCAGACTGGTGCCCGCCCTGGTTGGTGCGGAGCCAGCTTGGCGAGCGGTGACCTGCTTGTATTTTGCGGCCAAGTGTTCGCCCTTGGGCGAGGCGATCATAGCACTCAATGGCAGCGGTTCGGGGCTGGTGAATAATGTTTGTGTGCCCTCGGATGTTGCGCCGTCCTATGCTCCAGCGGGCAGCGCATTGATTTCCATTTCCGTGCTGGGAACACCTGAGCCGACTGATCTGGCATCCCGAGTCGTGGCGGAATTAGAGTCCTGGTTTGGCAAGCAAGTGCAAACATGGCGACACTTGCGCACCGAACGCATCCAACGAGCGCTTCCAGAGCAGCCGCCAACCCAGGGTATGCTAGGCGATGGTTTTCGTAAGCATGAGGGGATCTATGTTTGCGGGGATCACCAATGGAGCGCATCCATTGAGGGCGCGGTTATTTCCGGCCTCAGAACAGCGGACGCAATCTTACAAAAACATAATTCCACCTAACAACCGTTTTACTTCCGATGCCCTCACAGTTCCACGCCAGCACCACGCTATCCGCCAGCGCGGAAGCGATGTTTGATTTCCACAGTGATCCTCACAACCTCACCGAAGTGATGCCGCCAACCTTAACCCTCGTAAGCCTAAAGACCGATGGGCCAGCTGAGGAAGGTCGCATGATCGAGCTGCATTGCCGTGACTGGTGGATAATTCCTATGCACTGGACTTGCCGATGGAAGACCGTGCAACGGCCCCATTTGCTGGTGGATGAGATCGTGAAAGGCCCGTTTGCACTCTTTGTGCATGAGCACCGATTCGAGGATCAAGGCTCAGGTCACTGCATCATGCACGACACGGTAACCTACCAATGGGGGCGCTCGTGGTGGGGACGGTTGGTTTCCGAAGTCGGCGTGCGACTCTATTTGACCGTGCTCTTCAAATATCGGCATTACCGCACTCGGAAATGGGCGGCTCAAAAAGGCGGTGATCAGCCGTCCTGATGGAGCAGTAAGCCCAACGCTCCACCCCAGAGTTCGCTTCAACGTGCGACCAGCAGCAGGAAAACGCCCCGCAGGCTCCATGCGACGGTGCGCAGCCAATTAGTCGCCACGAGTCGCGCCTGAGCTTGCGGGTCGAACCCGGTAGCGAGCTGGTTATGCAGTGGAATTTGCACCAGCCAGGTGGATAGCCAATTGACGGCCAGGGGCGCGAGACTCGCAAGTAGCCAGGGATCACGAGAACCAGCCAAAACAAGCCATGCAGCGGTGGCTAGTTCGGTGAACATCAACGGTGCCACGACCCAGGTGATGCGATTCGTGTGGCGCTGATGGTAGGCTTGAAAGGATTCCCGCCCGACGTCAGCGAACAAGGGATAGTGCACCAACTGAATGGTCCAGATCAACCCCACAAGCGCCCAGGTTGCTGCGCAGTGAAATGATAGCATGAGGTTCATGCCTCGGTGGGCAGTTTGGCAAGTGCTTCATAGTCAGGGCGGTCTGCGGCATTGGCATGGATGAAGCGGCGGACCACCTTCCCCTGCTGTAGCAGAAAGACGCCGGGCATTTGGGTGCCGTCTCCTTCCAGCGCTCCGGGGCGATGGCCCGCCAGGAATGACTTGAGCCCACGCCACCAGACGCTCCAGCCAAGCAATTGAATTAATTTACCACGACGCAAACCCAGTCCGCGGTAAAGTCGTCGCTCGGGGTCGGAGATTGCTGGCACATCGCCCAGCCCATAGTCCGCAGTGAAGGCGGCAAACGATGCCGCTGTGCCCATGTGAACCAAGACCAGTTTGGTCCCGTTTTTCTCAATGCCGACCCGCCCAACCGAGAGATCCGCCAGCGCTTCACGACAGAAAGTGCAGCCGGAATGACGCAGGAAAACCAGAAGCACTGGATGCTGCTGCGAAAGCTCATACAAACTGCTGCCGTGCGTGGTCTTCGTTTCTGAAAGCAGCGTCGCTTCATCCGGGATCGCGTCCTTACCTGCTTCATTCTGATACTGGTCCCAAGCGAACTTTAGGATGAGGAAAAACGGCACCCACCAGATGAGATCATTGGTGACACAGTTGAGGGCAAAACCCCAGGGCAACTGCCCAGTCCAGAGCGCCTGCACCATGCCGAGCGGACCGAAGACTTTACCGAGGAAACCAACCAGCACGATGGGCCAATGCCGCACAGGATCAAAGGCCGCTATGGCATAGCCAATCCCGTAAACGCCAACGATCATGCCAATGCACTGCCAGAATTGTGGATAGTTCGGCAGCGGCATCTTCAGCCAACCGAAGATAGCGTTTGGAAAGAGCACGGCCCAGGCTCCCCACAGGATGTTATACCCTCCGGCCGCCAGGAGAACGTTTCGCATCCAGCGTGGTGATGAGGGAATGTTAGTCATAACTTTACAGTAGGGGGTGGTTGGAAAAGGGATCAAGGATGGGCGGCTGCTAGCACCGCAGCCGCCGCCGCCCAGCCGGAAAGGGCGGCACCTTCGACCCGAGGACCAGCGAAGGCATCTCCAGCCAGCACCAGTGGAGGATGGCGGCTTACAATGGCGCATGACTGGGTGTCAGTTTGCAGAGGTTTGCTGTAACGCCAACCGTGGACCTGAAAAGACGTGACGCCGGTGCCGATCCAGGCGCCGGCCGCCGTCAGCAACTGCCGGGCAGCTTCCTCACGATCCAATTCCCAATGGGCGACACTGAAAGCATCGGTGGCGTGAATGGTGATCGCAGGCTCGGCGGAGACGCCTTTTAACTGGTTGTCTGCGATCCAAGCGATGGGGCCCTGAGTCGGCGCAAAACCACCCGGCGGAGGCAGTCGCGAAGGACCATCCAATACCGCCATGACAGCCAGACAGCGCGCATACTGGATGGCCGCGAGTCGCTGGCTCAGTGCAGCATCTAGCAAGACACCACCAGCCTCCAATACCACCAACGACTGTGGCACGGGCGCGGTCAAAATGATGGCCTGCGCCGACCAAGTCTCGCCATTAGTCATACAGACCGTCCAGTGCTCCCCCGTCCGATGCAAAGCAAGGACCTGCTTCTCCTGCACGATCTCCAGACCCACCGCCAGATGCTTGGGGAGGGACGACATGCCTGGGGTTCCTCTCCAACGCGGATGGCCATCAGCCTCGGCGGAAAAGCCTCGGCACCATTCGGTCGCAGCACCTGCGGAGCGGGCATTTTCCAGCACCGCAAGAAAACGTAAATCCCGAGCCGTGACAAACTGCGCCCCATGATCAAAGGAAGCCCCGCCGACCCGGCGCGTGGCCATGCGCCCGCCCACGCCCCGGCCCTTATCGATCACGAGGACCGTGCGCCCGGCTTTCTCCAAAGCGGCGGCGGCGGAAAGTCCAGCCATGCCAGCGCCAATCACTAGCACATCGGCGTTTCGGCTGATGGCGTTATCCATGTCGCTTGCGAGTCTTTGGGTGATTCATGCTGTAGTGATAAGATCCGATAATGGAAGCGAAGCCGAGGAAGAAGCAGAGGTTGCTGAGTTGTTTGAGTTGGTTTGGCTTCATGATGACAAGTGAAACGCTTGGCACCACGATCGAGATGCCGTGAGAGTTTCGAGAGTCCATCTTCTTAGTGGCGATGACTGCCACGCAGGAAAGCCGCGTAACATACCGATACGCTTAATTCCGTGGTTTCCCGCAGGATTTAAACATACCGCTATTCAACCAAACCAACCGCGTAGGGCCAAAGTTTTTCCAAGGTGGAAGTTTTCAGCCAACCTCGGGTGCCGCTGCTCCCGGGTAATTCGATGTAACTCCACGCCCCCCGCTGCTCCACGAGACGAACCAGACTGCCGGCATTGATGGCGATCAGAGTATCTGCCGTATCCGCCGGAGCATTCAGAACCGATAAATCCTCTTTCATGACCACACTCAACTCGGATGCAGGCACTTGACGATCCCGGACCAAGGAGCCAACTCCGGTCGCAATGAGCCCCAGGAAAGCCACGGACACACCAGCGATCCAGGGCCAGACGAGCCTGGGGCGCAACGCGAACAGGACCACCAACCCAAGCACCAGCGACCAGCAGCAGGACCAGAAGGCGACCTTCCAAGTCGCAGGCTTCAGGACCCGGGCATAGTCATCATAAGTTGAATCATCGAACACAAAAATCCCCTCCCGACGCTTGAGGTAGCGCAAGTTCTGCAAACTTTCACGATGGCGAGGATTGAGCAGCAGAGCCCGGTTGAACCATAAGACCCCCGCCGCCGGATTCCCCAGTTTCACCTCCGTGCACCCCAGATTGAACGCCAACTCTACGGATAACCCTTGATCGACCAGCGCAGTGAATTCCTTTTTCGCCTCGGCATATTTCCCCTCCTCATACGCCTCGCATCCGGAGTTAAAATCCGCACGGGAACAGTTGATCAGCAACACCAAGCAAAGCAGCACAAAACGAAACATGAGTCAGAAAGAGAAAGAAAGGAAAGGTGGGGAGGGAAAGCTAAAATTGTTTCAAAACATCAACGATTTCCTGATGCTCAGAATCCGGAACTGCCTGATTAGCAACGTCCGCCGAGCCATAATTATAGAAATCCCTGCGCATTAAAACCCGTTTGGACATCTCCGCCTTGGGCGAGTCGGTCGCAGGCAATCGATTCCCCTCACGCTGCCAAGCCGTCAGGAAATCCGCCGCCAAGGAGTAGAATTGCCGCAGACTGGAGCGCTCGCCCCGCAGTTGCTTGAGCAGGTCGGCCGCCTTGGCGGGGGCAGCCACGCGGACTTCGCGCGCCCATTTGCGAGCGGAATACTTTTTATGCCAAGCTTTAAGCAAGATGGCGAGCAACAGGGCGGCCGCGATTCCGTGAATCAACCAAGGGTAGCGCAAGTTAAATGGTGGCGATTGCAGGGCAATCATAGCTCCCGGGGTGCGCAGCACGCTCAGGACCCCATTTAGCTCCTCTTTGGGAACATCGGTCGGCTCGAAGGAAAAATCCCGGATTCCCGTCACCCCTCCAACCGCACCTGCGGTCGCCCCGACAGCATTTGGATTCGGCAAGACTTGGACGGGAATGGCATCGGTTTTGGCCACCTCGTATTGCGCAGTATCGGGATTGAAGAAGCTGAGCGCGAACGAGGGAATGACGGTTTGCACCTTATCAGGAATCAGCACCTGACTGTAAACCACCCCGCCTGGCTCCAACCCGGTATTGCGATTCTCTTGCACCTGTTTGGCAGCATAAAGTCTCCAGCCTTCCGTGGAGGAAATCTCGGGGGCCACCAGACTCTCAAAGTTACCCACACCGTTGATATACAGGGTGGCAGCAATCGGATCCCCTTGGATAACCTTTAAGGGCTGGGCCTGGATCTGGACGGTAAACTTTCCCACGGCTCCGCTGAAATTCGCTGGCTTTCCAGCTTCGGGCAGGGGCTTGGACTTGATCATCAACGGGTCACTCTTGATTTTATAAGTCGCCTGCTTGGCGCTCATGAAGCCAAAGGGATCTCGTCGTCCCGAACCGTCCGGCACCTCGACGTCCATTTTAACCTCAGCGGGACCCAGCACCAGTTCCCCCGCCTTGATGGCACTGATGGATGTCCTAAAGTAAAATGCTCGATAAAGCGCTCCGTTTAATTGGACGACGTTATTGTCCGGGTTGCGCTGAAAGCGTTTCATGGCGAAATTTTCCCGGGGAAGGCTCGGAAAAGGCAACTCCCGCAGATTCACCCCTTGATGCACCAAAAGCGTGATCGTCAGTCCCACCACCTCCGACTCGAAGACCTCGCTCTTGCTGGTTTCCAATTTTAAGATGGGCCGGAAGGGATCGTCACTTGGATTAACCGGCTCATTGGCGGCAGTCACTTTGAGCTTCAGGGGCTGGGTCTTGTAAATTCGGCCCTCGACTGGCACGTCCAACTCTGGAATCGTGACCTCCCCCGCTTCGGACGGGGTGATGAGGTAGGTGAAAGTCGCAAAGATCTGGACCTGACCATTGATATTCATCTGCATGTTGGAAACCCCCGCAGGGTCAATTTCCAAGCCCGGGATCTCCAATGCCGGCTGAGCCACTGCCGATTGCGCCCCGCGGATTTGAATCGTCAATTGCACTTGATCCCCCACCGCAGCCTGGTTCTGAGATAAGGCCGCCACCACCGACACCTCAGCGTGAGCCACCGTCCCGCCTAAGCAGAACAGGAGCGTCATCAGACTGCGTTGCAGAAATGTAAAATAAGGTAAAAGTCGATGCATGTCAGAGGGTTACGAGGAGTTATTCCAAATCGCCAGTGGTGAAATTCCCGATGGATTTAAGGCCGTTTTCCGAAATCTCAAACGCCTCATCGCTGGCCGGATAAATGGCGTCCGTGAAGAGCGTGGCCACCTCAGATCCATGTTTAATAAAGGCTCCAGATTGGCGAGGAAATAGATATACGGTGAAACGATCCGGCACCAGCGCCACGATCTTGTCCCCGAGTTGAGGTGCGGCCAACTTCAACAATTCCGGGCACAGAATGATGCTGGAAGTGAGGTGGCGTGGGCTGGTGAATTTGAGATACTCCACCGTGCCTCGTTCATCCTTATGGATTTCCGGGGTGAGGGTAGCCAAGTGGCGCGCGGCTGCTGCTTTCGCCTTGGCAAGATATACTGGCCATGCCATGCCCAATTCCTTCCATGCCTCATCATCCAGCAACTTCGAGCCGCTTTTCAACTCCGTGGCGGGGGTCAAGATCGTATTGCGAGAGCCAGCTAATTCGTGCGCGGTGGTCGTGTGCAGAACTTTTGGCTCGACCATGACACAAATTGGCTCCAAGGCGGGAGCGACCGGCTTCACGGGAACCTTGTCTGCGGCAAAAACCACTCCCAACCCACTCAGGATCAACAGACTAAGAAAATAGCACGCACGAGACATTAGTCGATTTTTACGGGTGGAGGTTCCGGAAGATCGATCTTGGTCTTCTTGTCAATTTCGGGCGATTCCAAAATACCTCCCGAGGCCGCAGGAGTATCACTCACCGCTCTGGCCCTTGGCACCCGCGGGGCCCGCGTGACAATCTGCTCTGAGGCATAGGGGTCGCTGCCCACCACGATCGGTGCTTTGAGCACCACCGGGATTGGATTCCCTCCGGATTCAGGCTCCTTGGCTTTCTTATGAATTTTTTCCAGCACAATCTCAGGACGAGACATCGCTTCCTCCGGAATCACCCCTTCCCCCAAGTGAACGTCACACACTAAATCCAACTTAAACCCGGGTCGCACGAACTCCTTATAGATAGTTTTCGCGTAAATCCGACGATTCGTATTCGGGTCTTCCACAATATTGAAACAACGATCCGTGGCGCGGAGTCCACTTGAGGCACAGAGTTCAACTTGTTGGATTTTTTCCGGGATCCCAAAAGGCTTGGGACTGCGTTTGGCGCTGATCGCATTCATCACATCCACCCAAATCGGCAGAGCACAGCGATTGGAGTAAGCGGACGGATACAACATTTCCGGCCTGTCCCGCAAGCCAGTCCAGACGGCACAGGTTACCTCACTGGAATATCCCGCAAATGTCAGGTCTTTGAAATCCACGTGGGTTCCGGTCTTCCCGGCAAAATCGCCCTCCATGAGCTTGTATTCGTGTGCCACCGACCCGGTCCCGATTTCTAGACAGTCCTGGAGGCACGAGGTAATCATGAATGAGGTGATGTCGTCGGTTACCGGAACGGCTGGTTTGGGAATCGACTTCTCCCACAGCAGACGTCCGCCAGCATCGGTAATTTTAGTCAAGATTGAGGTTCCACCGGGACGCTTCCCTCCATTCGGAAAGGTTGTATATGCCAAGGCCAGGTCACTGAGGGTGACCTCGCTGGTGCCAAGAATGGTTGAGGGGACATCCTTGAGCCCATCCAATCCTGCCTTGGTCGCAAACTCCCTCACCTTCGGCAAGCCAACATCCAACCCCAAACGGGCCGAAGCCCCGTTCATACTCTGAATTAGCGCTCCCCGAGCGGTAATCTTCGTGGGCAGGTCCGCCTGACCTTCCCTCCCCCACTCACCGAGAATCCCCTCGATACTGCCGACCATAATCCGTGAGTTATCGAACGGTTCCCCATTCAAACGCGTGCCCGGAAAGCTCTTTCCCTCAAAGGCTGCGGCATAGACGAAAGGCAAAAAGGCCGTGCCCGGAGCATGGCCCGGTTTCGACTCGGCAAGGTTGATTTTATTGTGCGCAAAATCCCGTCCGCCCACCATGGCCAAAATCTCCCCATTTTTGTTGTCGAGGAGCACGACCGCCGCCTGTAAGTAAGCCGGATCTGGGCCAATCGCAGTGTTGGCATCGGGTCGATTCCGCAGGCTCTTCATAAACGCGTCAAAAGTCACCAGATACGACTGGTAATCAACGCGTGGCTTTTCTTTATGCTCATCGCGTTGATTCACCTCCTTGAGAAATTCCACATACTCTTTGCGAGACTCAATTTCCTGCAGGCGCTTCTTGACACTATCTTCCGCCACCTTCTGCACCTCAGAGTCAATACTCGTGTAGATGTGCAATCCCTGCCCACCGATTTCATCGTAACCCAATTCCTCCAGAATTGGCCCCACCTCCGCGTGAATCTTATCCACGAGGTATCCCCCACCCTTATTGGCCTGGGTGGGATTCACCTTCACAGGCTGAGCCTTGTAGCCATCCGCTTCCGCCAGCGACAGGAAATGCTCATCCACCATGCGTCCCAGCACTTGATCCCGATTCCGTTGGGCCGCCACTAAGTCCTTGAGCGGAGAATACTTGTCCGGGCTTTTGATCAGCCCGCAGATTGTGGCGGACTCTGACACATTCAGCTCCTTCACGGTCTTGCCAAAATAGCGCATGGCGGCGGCATTGACGCCCCAACAACCGCTGCCGAAGTAAATCCGATTGAGATACATTTCGAGGATCTCAGATTTCGTGTAATTCTCCTCAATTCGCTTAGCCAGAAAGACTTCTGTAATTTTACGCTCTTTGGTCCGATCCAGCATCGTGCGATCTGCTTTGGAGAACGTTTGCCGCGCCAACTGCTGCGTGATCGTGCTCGCCCCCTGCGTTTGACGGCCCGCCTTGAAATTCATGATCATGGCGCGGGCAATCCCCAGATAATCCACCCCGTGATGCTCAAAAAAACGACCGTCCTCGGCGGCTTGGAGACATTGGATAAAATGATAGGGAATGTCCTCGAATTGCACCGGCCGCCGCGCCTCCACCGCCAACTCCGCGATTTCTTTGCCAGTCCGGTCGTGGAGGATCGTGCTGACCTCCAACTTCTTCATATCCATCAAGTTAAAGTCATTGGCCCGGAGCCGGAACTGCCGCAGCCACAGCATGATCCCGACGTAACTCGCCAAGCCGGCAAAAAGCAACGTGAGCAACAGCCCCCGAAACCAAGGACGTCGCCAAATCGGCAGCTTGGACCGGTTCCTGCGGATCACGGAAGTTGCTTGTTCAGGCTTAATTTTGATAAGGTTTCCAATCATTAAAAGGCGAAGTCGAAGAGGGTCAGGGAAGAGGTCTCAAGGGGCGTCCTCTCGGTTACGGTCCGGGCTGCGATCCTCTTTCAAGCCACGCAGCATCAGCCCCAATCCGGCGGCAGACATCCCCAACATCAGCAGCAGTTGGCTCGTCTTCATGTGAAACATAAATTGCAAACGGCTCAAAATTTCCACGGCTATGATCGCCAAGCCACCCCACAAAAATCCCCAGCCCATTTTCCATTTGGCATTGTAAAACAAAAGCACTACGCCCAGCAGAAAAGGCACGAACACCACTCCAGTGGAAACGGTGCGCCAACCGCCCTGACCGATCATCCATTGGCTGACCATGCCGGCGCCCCCGGAGACCACATCCACCGAGTCGAGCAGCAAATAGATTCCCAAGGCCGTGAGCGTTAAGCCCAAGCCTGCCAGAAATGGGGCCGTGCCGCCCTCGGTGCCTCCGGGTTTCATAAGTCTGCCAGCTTAAAAGACGCTGGTAACGTGGCAATGATAAAGTTTCACGAATCTTGATGATTTCCGTCCTCGCTGCGGGCAATGGCAGCACCAACCATGACCCAAAGCCACTGAACCGCTAAGTGGTGCGACGGCGGAGCATCAGGATATACCCGAACAGGGCCAAGAACGCCGCACCCGCCGATTCCGGCACGGAAGTTGACGTCTGCGCAGCGATTACTTCAGCAGGGTTAACCACCGCATCAGCATTCACCGAAGCTAGCACCGGACTTTGCAAGTCCATGGGTTCCAGCACCACCGAAGGCACTGCCGGAGCGGCGGCTTCCGGGGACAAAGTTGAAGACAACACCGATCCATCGGTGACCGATGCCGCAAAGGACATCGACCCGAATGCAATCAGGCCGAGCAAGAGGAGAGCTTTCATAACAAGGTCACGCTGGAGTTAAGGGGAATTTAGCGTGTATTTAATGGTAATAAACCACATTTCTGGCCCTTCAGTCAAGAAATTAGCAGCACCGAGGTGATTTTTTCACAAAATTTTACTGGAATCGATCTACCCTCGTCCTGCTGATTTCGACGATGCCCTTCGAAACTGAGCTTTTTCCTGGCCAACAACTCCATTTCTCGCTACGGTCTTTTCGTCGATCCGAATTTTCACTACCAAATCCACCCTTCGATGAATTATCTCGTAATCCTCTGTGGGCTCTTATTGCCCGTTGCCTGCCTGAACGCTAAAACTTCAACCGCACCCGAGGAATCGCGCCCTCCCTCCACCGAATTGGAGATGAGAAATTTCCTCAATCGCCACGTGGTGCTCATTCCCCAGGAAGGCCTCGCGATTGAGCCCTACGATTACTATTTCAGCCAGGGCCTGCTTAAGTGGGACAAGTTGACATCGTTGCAGGTGATGGATCCGGGTCCCAAACCCGAGTTAGGGAAAGACAACATCATCGACAAAGCCGCACTGAAGCAAGCCCTCAAAATTTGGCAACCAAAGGCGGATCGCTGGAATGCCGCAATGGACGCTAGTGGCTTCAAAGGAGCCGCTCCGGTGGTGAATCCCGCCGCTGGCCGGGGCCGGGCTTTTGTTTTCCGGGATTTTGTCGTCCCGCGGATGCTGGATCAAGCCGAGCGGGAGAAGCGGCAACCGCTCATCTTCGTCCATGGCGGCATGAACACGCTCAAGGGGGCCATTGAGCGAGCCTATGCCCTGACTCCGGTAATGAAGCAGGACGGTTACTATCCCATCTTCATTTGCTGGAACTCCTCTCTCATCAGTAGTTGGTGGCAGCACATCGTGAGCACTCGCAACGGGCGCGATGGATCGGGAGACACCCTGCTCATGAAGTCGATTACCGTGCCCACCTATCTGGCCACCGACATCGCCACTTCGGTCGTCAGACTGCCCCGCAGTTTGCTGGATCTGACCCGCTCCACCACCAAGCCGCACTTTGAGAACGATTACCCCGAAGTGCAGGATTCCCTGACGCGATTCCTGGCCCTGCGCAACGCGATGCAGGCTGCGGGCGGCAGTGCCCGCCCCAGCGGCTTCTGCGAAGGCAATGCGCTGGCACTGGTGAAACGCATCAACAGTTGGAGAAGCCTGGACCGCGCTGAGCCGATCAGCTTGGATGATCTCAATCTCAGTCTGGCCCGGGGCTGGACCTCGGTGCATCGCGATCCCAGTTCGAGCAACTGGCGGCCCATTGATGTTTCGTTGGGGCGGGATACGCGGAAATTCGGCATGGATACCCTGACCCGTCAACTGGGCGGTTGGGGCTGCTTCCCCAGCAAGTTGCTCGTGATCGGGGCCTTTTCCGGAGCGGGCTCGGAGGCCTGGGGCGTCATGCTCCGCCGGGTGGAAATGATGTTTCACCATGAGAACAGCTACCAACCTGGAGTGGGGTCGGCCAAATTTTCCGCTGGTTCCTCGCACTATAACGAGACCAACCCGGATACTCGCAGGAGTTCCTCCACTGGCGTTGGCGCATTGGCGGTTTTGCTCAGGGAAATCGAGAGCCGTCAAAAATCAGGCCGCCTCGGCCCTGTCACCTTGATCGGCCATAGCATGGGGGCCATCGTTTCCAACCGAGCCCTGGCAGAGTTTCCGAGCATCAACTATCAACGCGTGGTTTACCTCGCGGCAGCTGCCAGCGTCATCGACACCCATACCAGCGTCGTTCCCTACCTCCAGGCGCACCCGCAAACCCATTTTCACAACGTCTGCCTCCATCCCCGAGCCGAAGAACTGGAAGGTTCCTGGAGCCAACGCTGGTGGGGCGAATTCGTGCCCCGCGGCAGTCTGCTGGTGTGGATTGATGATTTACTCAACAATCCGAGAACCCTGCAGGAGCGAACCATGGGATCATTCGAGAATGCCCTGCTTGCTTCCAGCCTTTTTCCCCCTGCCATCCAGGGCCAAATGCACATGACCGCTTTGTCAGTCGGCCCCTACCCCATCATCGCCAATAACAAGGAAACGATCGAATCCGCCCAAACTCATGGCAGCTTTGGCGACCACAAATTCTGGCAATCGGGCTTCGCAACCGAAGCCGGGAACAAAGCGCGCACCCCGTATGCACTGAGCGATGAGGAGAAACCCAAGAAAATCCCCCACCCCTAATACCGTCCCTTGCGCGGCCCGCTCAGCCAATTCCAAGCCGCCTGCACCATGTCTCGCGGGTCCTTGTGCTTCGCTTCCCAGCCGAGCACCGCTTTGGCCTTGGCAGGATTGCCCACCAACTCCGGCGGATCGCCATCGCGACGCGGCCCGTAGGTGACGGGGACTTTCTGCCCAGTCACGGATTCAGCTAAATCAATGATTTCCTTCACGCTGGCACCTTTGCCGGTGCCCAAATTGCACGCTGTGGATGGATTCCCCGCCCGCAAATATTTCAGCGCGGCGGCGTGAGCCTCGGCCAAGTCGATCACGTTGATGTAATCGCGGATGCAGGTTCCGTCCGGCGTGGGGTAATCCGTGCCGAAGACCGTGAGCGCTGGCACTTCGCCCGTGATGGCCATCAGCGTGCGTGGGATCAGATGTGTTTCCGGAGTGTGATCCTCCCCGATCAACCCGTCGGGCGAACCACCGCTGGCGTTGAAATACCGTAGCGCCACGGATCGAAGTCCCCAGGCGGATTCACTATCGAAGAGCGCCCGCTCCAGCATCAGCTTACTGGCGCCATAGGGATTGATCGGCTGCTGTGGATGCAGCTCGTCCATCGGCATGTATTGCGGATTCCCATAGGTGGCACAGGTGCTGGAAAGAATGAACTGATGGCAACCGTGAAGTTGCATCGCTGCCAGCAACACCAACGGACGAGCGAAATTGTTGTCATAATATTTCAGCGGCTCCACCATCGATTCCCCCACCGCCGCATAGGCCGCGAAATGCAGCACCGCTTCAATCTCGTGCTCAGAGAAAATTTCCTCCAGCAGCACCGCATCCCCCAAATCCCCCACGATCAGTTCCACCCCAGGCGAAATAATCGCCTCCCGATGCCCCAACTCCAGCGTATCGAGCACAATGATTTTCTCCCCAGCTTCCGCCAGGACCCGCACCGTATGGGAACCAATATAACCGGCCCCGCCGGTCACTAAGAGCGCTTTCGATTTAACAGACATGGCGCGGAAGATGGGGCAACGAAGCGCTGCCGCAAGGGGCAATATGCGGCTAGTAAACGCCCGCCTGGATCCACCCAGCCGGAAACCAGCCCAAAGCCCATCGCGCTCGACCATGGCGATGGCCTAACGAACGACTACCCGCTCTCTCATAAATCCTCAGTCCTCTGTCCTCTGCTTCTCTGCGTTAAAATTTCAACAAGATTAGCAAACCACCCGAAAACACCCTCATTACTAACACCCCTACAAACTGCCGGTTGATGCGGAATATTTTCAACGCAGAGAGGCAGAGAAGCAGAGGGCAGAGAAGGCAGAAACGAGGAGAAAAAACGCCTCGCCTCATGCAAATGGGAAGTGTTGCGACTCTCCCATCTGTCTAGGACTGGTCGTCAGGCCGCCCCTTGACGAATACCAATGCCCCAACGAACGGTTCCTCTTTTCTTACCTCATAATTCCTCTGTCCTCTGCTTCTCTGCCTCTCTGCGTTAAAATCCCAACATGATGAGCAAACTGCCCGAAAACGTCCTCAGCCAAATCATCCTAGATGCTGCGATCGAAGTGCACCGCGTCATGGGTGGTCCGGGCTTATTGGAGTCCGTGTATGAAGAGGCCCTGTGTGAGGAACTGCGGCTCCGTGGTCATAAAATTATACGGCAGGAATCCGTGCCGCTCATTTACAAAGGTCGGAAGTTAGCGACTCCATTGCGCTTGGACATCCGCGTAGATAACTTGGTCTTGATCGACTGCAAAGCGGTGGCACAGTGGAACGCAATCTTTGAAGCTCAGATGTTAACATACCTACGACTAACCGGATTGCGACTCGGGTTGGTTATCAATTTTGGCGAGCGTCTCGTGGCCAGTGGCTTTAAGCGAGTGGCGAACGGACTGCCGGTGGATGCGGAATATTTTCAACGCAGAGAGGCAGAGAAGCAAAGGGCAGAGCAGGAAGAGGGATGAAACGGGGGGCAAAAACCACCTCGTTTCCGCAAGATGAAAAGGGCGCTTCCAAAGCCCCACTTGAGAGTTTATACATCCCCGCATTTCCTAACCCGCAGCGGACCGAATTCCCTTGTCAGGACGAGCTTCACCCGCGAAACTAAATCCGAGCTAGCCCCACCATTCCAAATTCAGATTATGCATCCGCTAACAGTCCTCAGAAACGCCCTCTTCGGATACTTCATCGCAGTTGCCACCACCACGCTCCCCGCGGCAGATAAGGGTAGCTCAGGCCTCACTTCCGATTGGTCCATTCGCACTTATCGGCTCCAGCCAGAGGATTTACTCGAACTCCCCGCATCGCCAGAATCGAACCCAGATCCATTCGGAGTGCCTAGCCAAAAACCACCAGCCCCCAAACCGCCAGAACTCCCAGATTTCACCGTCCCCATCCCGTTCGCAACGGCCTCAGAGGTTGAACAGATGGTCTTCATCAAATCCTGCACCGACCGCCTCCTGCAAGCACTCAAATCGTCAAAGCTCACCGTGCCCGAAGGCGCACTCTTTGCCTACGACGCCAATTCCTTCACGCTCTCTGTTCGCGCTAACACGACCTACCACCACCGACTGGCGGCCACCGAATCTTGGCGAAGCGAGGCCAAGACATCCCACATGAATTTCCGTCTGGATATCCTTGAGACGGACGCAGCAACCATGCGCGCAGCAGTTCGATCCGCAGCAACGAAAAGTGACCACACCTCCATTTTACAAGATCTGGAAGCTCGCGCAGATCAAGGACTGGCGCAGCGGATTACTTCTGTTAAACTCGATACCAAAAGGAACCAGCGAGCCCATCTCTCGACGGGCGCGGAAAACTGGGAAACCACCGCCTTTTCCTTGGATGAGAAATTGCGCCCCTCATTCACCAAATCGCCAGTTAAGGCAGGCATGGATCTAGAAATCGATGCATTCTCCAGCGACGATCACACCGGAATTGATCTAACGTATGCGCTCACCTACGATTACGCCCCACCCACGAAGGAGTGGGCCACCGTTCCGATCCCGGCCCCCCGGCCGTTGCTGGTCCCGGTCTATCAGCATCGGAAAACAGCGAGCAATTCATCCATCGCGATGAAACAAGGAAGCGTGCAATTGCTCAACGTATGGTCAACTGACGAGACCATTCGTGAACCAAAGTCGCTGCAAGCCGCATTTCTGCATGGGAACATCGTTATCCTTCGGCCACTGGTGAATCCTTCGGTCGAAGCGATGCTCAGGAAATGGAGCGAGCAGATCTCCCCTGCTCCAAAGCTGCCTCCTGAGCAGGTTAAAAAATCACAACCAGAGGCCATGCAATGGCGGAGATTCCGTTTCCCAAGCGGTTGTCGCTTCGGGCCGGATGCAAACATCGATCCGCAGCCAAGCCCGGCATCGCTCAGAGAAATCCTGACAACCCTTGGAGTAGAATTTCCTCCTGGAGCCACGATTGAGCATACGAGTGAAAAACTGAGATTTGCTTTCTATAACACTCGGAAAAACCTAGACTTCTTGGAGCACCGAATTCTTGAAATCAGCGATCATGAGTCACACCCAATCGTGACCACACTCCAAATCATTCAAGCCGACGCCAAGCTACTCAGGAAGCTGGAACAAGAGATGGCAGACTTATCAGACCACACCGCCGCATGGCAGTCGATTGAAGCTGCGGCGGCTCATGGCCAAATCCAATTTCTGAGCACACAACCATTAACAACCAAGGATGGACAAAGAGCCAAGACCTCCACTGGGGAGGAAAAAACGCTGGTAGGGCTAAAGCCGGGGCCCGATCCAAAGCAACCTACCTTTGAAAGTGCCTACGACAGCAATTTGATCGGCACCAGCCTAGAAGTCGATCCAGTGCTCGATAGCGATGGACTCACGGTAGATTTAGCCTTGGCTTTCTCCTTTGACTACGCTCCCCCCACCGATACGCCGCGTCCAGCGGGCAACCCTGGCAAAAACGCCCTACTCCTCGGTGGGCCAGAGCAAACCCTCCACCGCTTTAGCCTCAGCACCAGCCTTACCCTGTCAGCCGGTCAGCCCCGGCTCCTATCCATTTGGAAACCAGATGTTACACCCGCTGAAAAGCCCTCTGCCGCCCCCGCCGATGTCCTCCAAGCCGCGTTCATTCGCGTGGATCTGATACCCTTGGAATAGGCTAACCATCCGTTTCGCAAATTTCTGCCACATGAGCCCACACTTGCGCCCGCTGCTGAGAACCTACTGGCTGCCGCTGCTGGGTTACATCGCGTGCTTGGGCTTTGTGACCTGGTGCAGCGGGATCGCTTCGGTTTCTTTCGGCCAGACTCTTGCCATGGATCGAGGCCGATGGAAAAACTCCATCCTGCAAAAATCTGCGCTCGGTCGCATCCTTAACAATCGTGTTCTCGTAAAATTTAGGATTAATTAATACCCCCCCCCAGCCGACACATTTTATTTAATTCCGGAAAATTTGGCGCGGTCACTGCTTGATTATTTTCAGGGCCGTTCCATTACTTGCCCCCCCATTTTTTTCAGTCCCCCCTTAAAGATATTAGAAAACACCCATGATCAACCCAGGACTACCCGTTAAACAAGGCTTGTATGACCCGCAATTTGAACACGACGCTTGCGGTGTCGGGTTCGTATGTCAGATGAAAGGGAAACGTTCTCACGAGATCATCGGTCAGGCGTTGACTATTTTGGTGAACCTCGACCACCGGGGTGCGGTGGGCGCAGAGACGAATACGGGCGACGGTGCGGGCATTCTGATGCAGGTGCCGCATGGTTTTCTCAAGAAGGCTGCGGCCAAGATAAATATTACGCTGCCAGAGCCGAATCACTACGGGGTGGGCATGATTTACAGTTCGCCCGATTCCTCGGAGAGGGCGGCTAGTCAGAAGCAATTTGAACAGATCGCGCAAGAAGAAGGCCTGACGGTGCTGGGCTGGCGGGATCTGCCGACGGACAATTCTGCGCTGGGAAATACCGCCAAGAAGAGCGAGCCATTCATGCGCCAAGTCTTCGTCCAACGTCCAACCAGTTGCGCTGACGAACTGGCCTTCGAGCGCAAGCTCTGGGTGCTGCGCAAGCGTTCCCATGGGTCGATCCGCGCTGCGGGGATGGATAATTTCTGGTATGCCGCCAGCATGTCCTGCCGGACCATCATTTACAAGGGCATGTTGATGCCAGAGCAGGTGGGACATTATTTCACGGATCTCAGGGATCCCGACATGGACACCGCGCTGGCGCTGGTGCATTCCCGTTTCTCCACGAACACGTTCCCCAGCTGGGAGCGTTCCCACCCGTATCGTTACATTGCGCATAATGGGGAAATCAACACCCTACGGGGCAACGTAAACTGGATGAACGCCCGGGAACCGCTCCTGCAGAGCCCGTTCTTCGGTGAGGATCTCAAGAAAGTGTTCCCCATCGTAAACGTGAACGGGTCTGATTCCGCGATGTTTGACAATGTCTTCGAGCTGCTAGTCATGGGCGGCCGGTCCCTGCCGCACGCCATGATGATGATGATTCCCGAGCCCTGGAGCGGCCATGAATCCATGAGCGATGAGAAGAAAGCATTTTACGAATACCACTCCTGCCTCATGGAGCCATGGGATGGCCCGGCTTCCGTGGCGTTTACGGATGGCACCATGATTGGCGCTACGCTGGATCGCAATGGTCTGCGTCCCAGCCGTTATTATGTCACGAAGGATGATTTCGTGATCATGGCTTCTGAAGCCGGCGTGCTGCCAATCGAGCCTGAGCGCGTGGCCATCAAGGGCCGTCTGCAACCGGGCCGCATGTTCATTGTGGACATGACGGAAGGCCGCATCATTCCGGATGAGGAAATTAAGAGCAAGATCGCAGCGGAACAGCCTTACCGCGCTTGGTTGGATGAGAATCTCATCAAGCTGTCCGACATCACGGAAGCCAAGGAAGTGCCAGGCGTGGATCACGAAACGATTCAACAGCGGCAGCAGGCGTTTGGTTATACCTTCGAAGATCAACGAAAGATCCTTCTGCCAATGGCCAAGGATGGCGTGGAAGCCACGGGCTCCATGGGCACGGACATTCCGCTAGCGGTTCTCTCTAACAAGTCGAAGCTGCTCTACGATTATTTCAAACAACTCTTCGCGCAGGTTACCAATCCGCCGATCGACTGTATCCGTGAGGAGATCGTGACGTCGTCCGTGACGGCCATCGGGCCTGAGCGGAATCTGCTGAATCCTCAGCCAGAGAGCTGCAATCTCATCGAATTGAAGTCCCCAATCCTAACTAACGAGGAATTGGCGAAACTGAAGCACGTGGCCCAGGGCGAATTCCGCTCCGTGACCATTCAAACGTTGTTTGATCCCAAGCTGGGAGCCAAGGGACTGGAAGCTGCAATGGATGAAATTTGCAATCAAGCCAGTCTGCAAATCGATGCCGGCATCAACATCATCGTGCTGAGTGACCGTGGCGTGGATAAGCACAACGCGGTGATTCCACCGCTGATGGCGGTTGCTGGCTTGCACCACTTCCTCATCAGGGCCGGTAAACGCACTCGCGTCGGTCTGGTGTTGGAGTCGGGTGAACCACGGGAAGTGCATCATTTCTGCACTCTCATCGGTTACGGCTGCGCAGCCATCAATCCTTACCTAGCCTTCGAAACGATGGATGACATGATCCGTCAGGGCTTGCTCGTGGGAGTGGATCATTACACGGCTTGCAAGAACTTCGTGAAGGCTGCCACCAAGGGTATCGTGAAAGTTGCTAGTAAGATCGGGATTTCCACCATCCAATCCTACCTCGGAGCACAGATCTTCGAATGTGTTGGTCTGCAACAAACGGTGGTGGACAAATATTTCACCGGCACCGCCACCCGCATCGAAGGCGCGGACCTCGAAGGCATTGCGGCCGACGTGCTCAGCCGTCACTATCATGCTTTCCCAGATCGTCAGGTTACCAGTCGCGCGTTGGAAGTCGGTGGCGACTATCAATGGCGTTCCGAAGGTGAAGCTCACCTCTTCAGTCCGCAAGTCATTCACAGCCTGCAGAAGGCTGTGCGCACGGGAAATTACACCACCTTCAAGACTTACTCTTCGCTGATAAATGACCAGATGAAACAGTTCTTCACGCTGCGTGGCTTGCTGCAGTTTAAGAAACGCACCTCTATTCCGATTGATGAAGTGGAGTCTGTTGATGCGATCCTGAAGCGCTTCAAAACGGGTGCCATGAGCTACGGTTCCATTTCCAAGGAATCCCACGAAGCCCTCGCTATCGCGATGAACCGCATCGGCGGTAAATCCAACACCGGTGAAGGTGGCGAAGACCCGGAACGCTACACTTGGACCAACGAAGCTGGCGATTCCAAGAACAGCGCCATCAAGCAAGTGGCATCCGGTCGATTCGGCGTGACCAGTCTTTACCTAACCCAGGCGAAGGAGCTGCAAATCAAGATGGCACAAGGCGCGAAGCCTGGCGAAGGCGGTCAGTTGCCCGGTGGTAAAGTGTATCCTTGGATCGCCAAGGTGCGTCACTCGACTCCTGGGGTCGGCCTCATTTCGCCACCACCGCACCACGATATTTATTCCATTGAGGATCTCTCCGAACTGATCCACGACTTGAAGAATGCCAACCGCGCAGCGCGTGTTAGTGTGAAACTCGTCAGTGAAGTCGGCGTGGGAACCATCGCCTCCGGTGTTGCCAAAGCCCACGCGGATGTGGTGCTCATTTCCGGCTTCGATGGCGGCACGGGAGCTTCCCCACAGACGTCCATCAAGCATGCCGGTCTGCCATGGGAACTCGGCCTGGCCGAAACGCACCAGACGCTGGTGCTGAACAATTTGCGCTCGCGCATTGCCGTGGAAACGGACGGCCAGTTGAAGACCGGCCGGGACGTGGTCATCGCAGCGTTGCTGGGTGCGGAGGAATTCGGCTTCGCCACGGCTCCGCTGGTTACGTTAGGCTGTATTATGATGCGCGTTTGCCATCTCAATACCTGCCCCGTCGGCGTGGCCACGCAGGATCCTCTGCTGCGGAAGAATTTCCAAGGCGATCCTGAGCACACGGTGAATTTCATGAAATTCATCGCACAGGAAGTCCGGGAAATCATGGCTGAGCTTGGTTTCAAGACCATCAATGAAATGGTGGGCCGCACGGATGCGCTGGAGGCCAAACACGCGGTGGATCACTACAAGGCCAAGGGGATCGATCTCTCCAAGCTGCTCTACTCGCCTAACGTGGGCCCTGAAGTCGGCCGTTATTGCACGCTGACGCAAGACCATGGGCTGGATAAATCACTCGACATCACCCACCTGTTAGATCTCTGCGAACCCGCCATTCAGCGTGGCGAGAAAGTGAAGGTGAACCTGCCGATCAAGAATACCAATCGCGTGGTTGGCACCATTCTGGGCAATGAGCTAACCAAGCGTCACTGGCATGGATTGCCGGATGACACGGTGCATCTGAAGTTCACCGGCAGCGCTGGTCAGAGCATCGGAGCGTTTGTGCCGAAGGGTGTCACCATCGAACTCGAAGGCGATGCCAACGATTACGTCGGCAAGGGCCTCAGCGGCGGTAAAATCATCATTTACCCTGACGCGAAATCCACCTTCGTGGCGGAAGATAACATCATCATCGGCAACGTGGCGCTGTATGGCGCTACGACGGGTGAAGTTTACATCCGCGGCATGGCAGGCGAGCGATTCGCAGTGCGGAACTCGGGCGTCATCACGGTAGTCGAAGGCGTGGGCGACCACGGCTGCGAATACATGACCGGCGGCAAAGTGGTCGTGCTGGGTGAAACGGGACGCAATTTCGCAGCCGGCATGAGCGGTGGCGTGGCTTACATTCTCGATGAGAAGGGCGACTTTGCTCTGCGGTGCAATCCACAGATGGTGGCGCTGGAGAAACTGGAGTCCGACGAAGCCGAAGAACTCCGCCAGTTAGTGAAAAAGCACGCGGACTACACCAAGAGCCAGAAGGCATTCAAGGTGCTGGCCCTGTGGGACGAAATGGTGCCGAAGTTCGTCAAGGTCATGCCGAAGGACTACAAGCGCGTGCTCCAAGCCATCAGCAAAGCCGAAGCAGACGGTCTCTCCGGAGACGACGCCCTGAACGCAGCCTTCGAGGCCAACGCCAAGGACGTCGCCCGCATCGGCGGCGGCTAGCCCACGAGCGCTTTTACGCCCATAGAAACAATAGAATCTCTCCGAAAATCTCCGTCCTTGGCAACCTGCCCGGGATGTGATATACTCGTCGCATGATTACCACATACATCCAAGCTGCCATTGAACTAGCCGAATTCGAGCTAATGGAAAACGGACGGTATTTTGCCACAATACCTCCTTGCCAAGGTTTCTGGGCAGAGGGAGCCACCGTGGAAGAATGCAAGGCTGCGATGCCCAGTATTTTGGAGTCATGGCTGTTGATTGGACTGGAATACCACCAGGAAATTCCAATCATTGCTGGCATTGACCTCAATCCTCATCTAATCAATGCCGAAGCCTATTGGCAGGCGGGAAATGATTCGTCGGCTTAGAATGCTCGGATGAGAAGGCCCCGTGGCAAGCGGACCTCACATGGGTATGGTCAATTCCCAAGGCCGCCGCATCCCTATCCCAAATCCTCACGGTGGCGACATCGACTGGTCCCTCACGAAGCGCATCTTAAAGCTAGCAGGCATCGATCCCAAAGAATGGGAAACCCTCGCCTAATCCTCACGAACTAAGACCATTTCCATTTAGAAATGGGTATTTACCGAGGAGTCGGAGCCGCTGGCTCCGACGACGATGCACGCTGCAATCTCGGGTGAGGCAGGCTGGATAGCATCAAGCAGTCAAAGCCCGTCCATTTCTTCGTCTGGCTCCGCACCCAACTCAACACCTTCATAAATTTCGGTGAAAGAAATGCTAAAACCCAGTTCTGGCAGGTCCAAAGAGGCGTCCGCTCCGTCTTGCACCTCCGCCTGAAATCCCTGATCTCCCCGCCGCCAGATGGTCAGCCGCTGGCACTCCTGATCTACCAATACATAGGCCTGGAGGCTGGGGAGTTGAAAATACGCCTCCCGTTTCTCCCCTTCATCCAGCCGACGAGTCGAACGAGACAGCACCTCCACAATCACCACCGGAGCCTCCTGATAAGATAGCTGATCATTGCTAGGGCGGCACACCACCATGGCATCCGGATAGTAGAATCGGGTGTGGGTGGGGAAAATGACCTGAACCTTGGTGTCCGAGTTAAACGGTCGGCAAGATTTTCCACGCAGTCGGCTGTGCAGTGTCGCGAAAATGTTCCCAGCGATGGTGTTATGGCGGTTGCTAGCGCCAGCAATGGCATAGACAACTCCCCTATATACTCGTGTTTCCCTGGTGAAATGAGTTCCCCGGCTAGGTAATCTGAGATGGTGATGATGTCGGGTTTTAAGGCACCCATGACGCGATGCTATACCGCCATTAGCAGAATTGCCAAGGAAATTTAACTCAAGCCACTCAACGCGCCACGCCACGCCACGCCTGCAGCAGGAACAAGGCAGGGGATTGTATTTCCTGCTTGGCCTGGTGAGGGGAATCCGTGCTGCCGTGGCTGTTTGAGGAATCCTGAGAACCATCACATTCTGGAGCGGAGAAAAGCTGCGTTGCTATGGCGGGCGGGATTATGAAAGCAAGGCGAAGGCCGACTTGGCTGCTCGGGCCGACCGGGCTATTCTTTTTCGTTTCGGCCTGGTATGTGGTTGCAATGGCTCGCGGCGGGTTGCCAGCCGATGAGATCGCTGTCGGATTGGAGTTGCCAGGCGATGTCGTCGGCATCTCCTGCCGGCGCGATGCGGGAAAGTGCTCATGTTTCATGAAGTGCAAAGGTAGAGGGCGAGGTTACGAGACCAGCGCCAAGCTTGGTGGAATCTGCGTTGCGTGGCGCAGGTCTCCTCCCTCCATAGCGGAACTTTTTCCCGGAAGCTTATGAAAAAATCACCCTGCTTAAGTGTGTATCAAGACTGGCCCGTCTTGCCTGTATGCGCTGTGGCTGAAGTGCGGTGTCTCGCGGGATACCATCAACCGCATCGAAGGCGGGGAAACCATCCCTGGTTTGCATGTGCTGGCACGAGTTCATTGCGAGTGATCCATCAACCCAAAGTCCAGCCGCCTTTGATCTTCGCCTCATCGTTGCCATGAGAAGCGAGACACTTCTCATGAAAGAGCGGCACGATGCGACGCACAAAAAGTTGCTCAGACGGCTCATCCGCCAAGACCGAAGGCACAACGACCCCAAGCACGGAAATTAAAAACCAATCCACGCCGAGACAGGCGAGGTTCCACAGAGGCGGGCAGGGTTGAGTGAGTTGCATCACTCTATTTCCCACCAACGGAGCTAAGAGTGCCAAAAAAATCGCGTAAACCATCCGATGGCGCTGGGCAAAGAAACTCCAGGGGCGATGGGTTTGAGCAACGTCCACCTTGGCTTGTGAGAGCAGCAGCAACCGGAAATCCATCGCCAGGATCAAAGGCTGATTCATCTGCCCGACGATGGTCGAGCCACCGGACTACAAACCTAACGCGCGACAGTTGGTTGAACTCGGTGCTGCGATTCGGAACGGAGCCCGGAGCGCTGACGAGCGCAGCTACCCCTGATGACGCATCCGAAACTGCTTCGGCGTCAGGCCGATGCGTTTGCGGAAGTGCTGGGTGAAGGCGCTTTGGTCGCAGAAGGCGTGGGCTTGGGCGATGTCGATGACTTTGTCGGTGGTTTGAATGAGCGCTTCGGCGGCGGACTCGATGCGGATGCGCAGCATGAGTTCATAGTGCGTGACGCCGAGGGCTTGGTGGATCTTGCGATACAGCGTGCGCTCGGAGAGGCCGCATTCGCGGGCGAGTTCGACGGTGCTGAGGATGCGGCTGGTGTTCTTCTGGATGTGGCTGACGATGAGGGTGACTTCGCTGCTGGGCTGATGACGGCTGCGGCCTTCATCGCGGCGAGTGAGGCCCATGAGGCCGATGATCTTGCCGTTCTTGCCACGCAGGGGAACCTTGGTGGTGAGAAACCAAGTCAGCGTGCGCTGCTCGTCATACCAGACTTCGAGGCGATTGATCAACGGTTTGCCAGTGCGGAAAACGAGTGCGTCATCGGCACGGTAAGACTTGGCGGCTTGATCGGGGTAGAAGTCTTCGTCGAGTCGGCCAATGACATCGGCTTCACGTTCGAGGCCCAGGCGGGTCCACATCGGCTCGCTGGCAGCGATGAGGCGGCTCTCAAGATCCTTCACAAAGAAGAACACGTTGGGCTGCTGATCAAACATGAGCCGGAATGCCTGCGGATCGGTCATGCTGGCAAAAAAGGCGCTTTGGAGTGATTTGGGTGACATGGCAGGAAGATAGCAACTTTTGGCAGAACTAGGCCATGTATTTCCGAAAGGAAAGGCGTTTTACTATCTGCATGAAATACCGCCATTTATTCTCCTTCCTCACTCTATGCCTTCTCGCCTGCACGGTGGCCTCGGCTCACAATACGGTGCTCACGCTGCGTCAGAATGATGCAACGAACACGATCTCGGTGTATCGCGAGAATGACAAGGAGGCAATCCTCACGCAGAATGCGCGGCCGGATTTTCGGCCTTACCTTCATCCGATTGTGGCACCAGATGGGAAGGGCTTTCTGACGGAATCTAGCCCAGAACATCAAAAGCATCAGACCGGGCTCTATTGGGGGCTGAAGCAGGTGAATGGGCGCGACTATTTTCACAATCCAGGCGCCGGCGTCACTTTCACAGTCGAATCCAGCGACACCCTCGCCACCAATTCATGGTCCGCCAGCGGCGTCACGGAGACCATCCTCACCGACGACGGCACGGTGCAAACGGTGAAGGCCAGCATTCCGAGTGACAGCACCATTCTCCGCCGCTATATGCACCTGAAAGTCACCGCACCATAAAATGAATCCGAAACCATCACTGATACTGCTGACCGCGCTGCTCCTGCTCGCTGCCTTTCGCGTTGAGGCGGCGAACGGGCTGACGGGCCGCTATTTCGACGAATACGATTTCACCTCGCAGGTGACCTCGCGCACGGATACGACGGTGGATTTTGACTGGGGGACGACGATTCCGGCGGGCACGGCGTTGACGAGCGGGGACTATTTCTCGGTGCGGTGGACAGGGCAGATTGAGCCGCAGTTCTCGGAGACTTACACGTTCTACGTCGCGGCGGATAATGGGTCGCGATTGTGGATTGATGACAAGCTCATCGCGGCGCGGGCGGAATACGTCTCCGGCGGGCTGAACATGCGAGGCACGGCAAAGTTGACCGCGGGGCGCAGGGTGAACATCCGGCTGGAGATGATGGAGGGGTCGGGCAACGCGGTGGCCAAGCTGGAGTGGTCCAGCCCGAGCGTGGCGCGGCAGGTGATTCCGCAGTCGCGGCTGTTCACGGACGAAGTGAATGCGGAGACGGGCGCTCTGATGAAGGAGGTTTGGGATGGCGTGGCGGGCACTGCCATCAGCCAGTTGACCGGTCACGCGAACTATCCGAACCGTCCGCTGGCCCGCGATTTCATCCCGAGCTTCGAGTCGTTTCACCCGAACTGGACAGACACTTTTGGCACCCGCGTCACGGGCTTCATCGTGCCGCAGGTGAGCGGGAGCTACAGTTTCGCGGTGGCGGGCGATGACATCGTGGAACTGTATCTCAGCACGGGCGCTTCGGAGGGGAACAAGGCGCTCATCGCGTCGGTGCCGTCGTGGACGGCGTTTCGCGAGTGGACGAAATTTCCCGCGCAAGTGTCCACGACGCGGACGCTCACGGCGGGGCAGAAGTATTTCGTCGAGCTGCTGCATGTGGAGGCCGCGGGCAGCGACCATTTTTCCGTCGCGTGGAAGACGCCGGGCAGCGCGACGTGGGAGGTGATTGGCGGCGACTACATTGTGCAGGCGGGCATTGACCGGCCGCAGCCGGCGGAGTCGTCATTGCTGGATACGCTGGCCACGGGACATCCGCGGGTGCTGGCGACGCAGGAGCGGTTCGACTGGCTGAAGGCGCAAATCCTCGCGAACCCATCGGGCGATCAGGCGAACTGGTATAACACGCTGCTCGCCCAAGCGAATGCCATGCTCACCCAGCCGGTGAATGTTTACGATGCGGACGACAATCTCGCCGTGAGCCGCTCGGTCTTGGACCGCATGTATACGCTGGCGCTGGTGTGGCAGATTTCCGGCAACAGCCAATACGCCGAGCGGGCGTGGGAGGAACTCGATGCGGCGCGGAATTTCTCGAGCTGGCAGCCGTCGAAATTTCTCTGCGTGGCGGAAATGACGCACGCCTTCGCCATCGGCATGGACTGGTTTTACCACTACTGGTCGGCCTCGCGGCT
>JANOAV010000154.1:0-29087 GCA_031411295.1 Verrucomicrobiales bacterium
AAACGGATCTGCGAAACGCCATCGAAGCCTTTATCCAAGCCACCAATAATCACCCGCGACCATTTGTGTGGCGCAAGAGAGAGGTCAAAGGCGCCCAGCTTAGAAATACAATTGTTAACTTGTGCAACTAAGCACTAGTTCTATGGAACCGTCGGATGCTGGTGCCCCCCATGTTAACCAATAGAAGTCACCCTGCTGGGCGGCGGGGATCATGTCAAAATATTGCATTGCCAGCGCGCGATCATCATTCTGTATGGCCATGGCAATCAGCCGAGTGGCAAGCGTGCCACGAACGCCTTCTGGTAGCTCTGCCACGGCCTGCACGTCGTGATAGTTAGAGCTTAACATCATGGATACCGCTAGCGAATTCACCATCATGTCACGGATCAGGTCATCGGGCAGCGCTGCGGCCTGCTGTAAAGTGTCGATCACATTTCCACTGATGGCATGGCAGCCGAGCTTGGCACCCGTGCGTTCGAAATCCTGAAACATGGCATAAACATCGCTCAAATTAGCATTTTTGCCTAGCCGGAAATCTTCATTGAAACTCACCCCGAGCAACGCACCATCAGGCAGGCTCCGCGTGAACTCCAGGGCTGCCTGCGGGGACTCCTTTTGCAAGCCCGTGGCCACGAGATAGCGTGCCTCCGCCAAGGCTGCATCAGGCAAAGTTACGTCTTGAAGCCATACTTGCGTGAGGTGGATATCTTGAATTGCAGTCCAGCGCAAAGTGGACACCAAGGCGGCATCACGTGCCGCATCGGGCGCCAATCCCTGCGCCCATGCCCACGCCTGTGCAGGGTCTGTGCGCGCAAGGCCCTGTGCTAGTGCGGCGGCAAGTTTACTTTGCGAGGATTCGGTTCCAGAAAAGTTGCCGTAAAATTTACTAGCCCGGGTTGCATCCGCTGCCGCAATCCTAGCCAGACATCGTTCCATGGCATAGTTTTCCAATTTTTCTGGATGCAGCCCGATCCAGAATTCAGTATATGAACGTAACTCGGAATCAGTCGCATCCTGGCACATTAGAAATGAAATATCATATTTCTCAGCAGGCTGCCCGCCGAGCCAAGCGCAAGCTGCAGCAGGTGCCAGACGCATCCATGCTGCCACCAATAAAGTGCCCCGATCTCCGTCATGATCTGGCAACGCTGCAAACCATGCAATCCCATCCAGCGGAGCGATCTCAGCCCAGCGTTTCAGAATGGCCGACTCCGCGAGATCCTTTTCGGGAGATTTGTAGGGCAGCTTTTCCGCCTGCGCCCACAAGTCTGTGAGGCTGCTAGCACCAGCTTCCGCAGCCTGGCGCATCAAGCTTTCCGCAGAGGCAAATGCCGCATCTGCCAAGTTCGTTTCTTCCGTCTTCCCATCCTGATCAGCACTGTCGGCAACCGGCTTTAGATCGGCCTTCGTTACCTCCTGATAAACCGCAGAGTTCGACTGCTGAACCTTTACGGCACGTCCGCTCTCAGCGCAAAACCAACCGGTCAGCGTCCCCAAGCAGATCGGCAGCATCCATCGCAGCATCAACATGCGAGTAGCTTATGGCGAATTATGGAAATTACAATCAAAAAGGACGCGTTGCAGTTGTAGAATGTTATCAAACACGCCCCAAATTCGGCACACTGGGAGCCCCTTCATAATGAAGTCCGGGCAGCAGGTGTTCTCCCTTCATGATGACACTGTGGCTGGCGACGTGGGTGCGTTCCCCGATGTCCGCTCCATAGAGTGGCACCGAGTTGCTGCCCAGCGTAGCCCAACGTCGGACATAGACGTGGTCGATTTTGAGGACCCGGTCTTCAAAGGTATGGGCTTGGTAGCTGGCATTCACCGTGGCCCCGTCCTCAATGTGGATCATGTCCGGGTCCACCACTTGCGCAAAGCCACTGCCAAGCACCACGCGTTTTCCCAACTTCATACCCATCGCGCGCAGATACCAGTTCAGGAGGAGGGTGCCTTCCAGCATGACCAAGGAAGAGGCGTATTGGCCCCAGGCAACATAAAGAAAATCCCACCGACTGCACCAGCACGACCACAAGGCATGTTGTCCCGGGTGAACTTTGCCTAGCAGAACCCATTTCAGCGCCAAAATGAAGCCACAAAGGAAGCTCACCGCCCCAAAGCTTATCAGCGGAATCATGGCAAAGGTGGCCGTCGCTTGCAACTGAATCCAAACCGCCAAAACGCACAATGGCAAAAGCGGCAACGCAAAGCGCAAGGCTTCCCAGAACACGCGATTCCAATAGCGAATCCAGGAGGGCTCATGGGTCAAACTGCGATCCATTTCCACCAGCTCGCGACGAGGTAATTCAAAGGGTGGGAGTCCGAACCAGGACGTGCCGGGACGAATTACGGCATCATTCGCAACGGTGCAGACGCCCAACAAAATAGCATCAGGTAAACATTGCCCAGCGGAAATCACGACATGATTTCCCAGAAAGGTATTCTGCCCGAGTTGCGTCTTCCGCAGCGTAACGACACCCCGATGCAGGCGCGGCCCGCCGAGGTAAATGCCGTCTGCAAAAAACGTGGTGGCACCAATTTCGATGTGCTCTGGGACCACGTCAATGATGGTGCTAATCTCACAGCCAGCGCCCACCTTCATGCCTGCGGCCCGCAGCCACAGGGGCCAGAATAAGGTGCCGCTGAGCCATTTTCCGGCGGACTCCAGCATCCCAGTCTTGAGCCAAACCCTGACATACGCCAGACTCCGACAACTGATCGATCCTTCCTGAACTCGCCCGAGCAGGCGCATGAGGAGCGCTTCAAATACTAACGTTAGCGGCACCCCGATCACGGCAATCGCGAGCCCCATTTCCAGAGTCCAGGTGGCCGCGGCATGGTGGAACCATTCCAACATATTACCCGCGGGTCGGTCCTGCAGCAAACAAACCAACACTGTTAGCATTTCCAACGGCAGCGCGAGGAGCAGGAGCAGAGTGGAACGGCCGAGGACCATGGCCAAATTAAATTTCGCAGCTGAAAGCACTTGAGCCCCTTCCGGCAAGATTTCCGCCGGAGGAGCGCGATCCAGGAAACGGGCCGGAATCCCATCCCAGCGTTCCCCTTGAGGAATACGCCCCCCGGTGGACAGCGAGGAGAGGGCCGTGAGATAACCGTTAGCCTCCACTGTCGTATGCCCGCCTACCACCGCTCGAATATCCAACGTCGCACCGTCGCCCAAAGTGACTGGAGCGATGACGATATCACCATCATCGAGTTCGACCAGCTGCAACGCGGCATCTTGGCTGAGCGTGACGTTGTCCCCAATCGCCAGCAGGTCCCAGCCTCCCTGAAGCAGATTCACGCCACGATGGATCTGCACGTGCCGGCCGATCTTAGCCCCCAAGGCCCGCAGCGCCACTAATTGAAAGCTGGTTCCTTCCACCGAATGCCATGGGATGAGTTTCACGGCCTGCTGGACGATCCAGTTTCTTAAATAGAAATTTCCCCACACGGGAGCGCGGAGAGCGTGGTAGCGTCCGATCAGCAGTCGCTTGAGCAGCACCGTAAAGGCCAAAGCCAGCGGTGTATAGACCATGAAGGACAGGATTCCTAGCAACGGGATGACGAAGAGAAAGGCCACCACTCCCAGCTCACCAGCGAGCCAAGGAACGAAAGAGAAGCTCGCCCAATACACGGCCCATGAAGCAATGGAAAAAGTGACCACAAGCCAGAGTGCCTGGAGCGTTGTCACCAAAAACGGCCGCCCTTGCAGCCGATCTTTCTCCGCCATTTTCGGTCTTGGCGCGCTGGCCTCCATGCTTGGAGCCTTCAGCGCCAGAGCCGCCATGGTGCGGGACTCATAAATGTCGCGCACCGTCACCCAAGCCGTGATCGGGTCCTGCCGCAGCATCGTCACCAGTTGCGCGGCCCGCAGCGAGTCTCCGCCGCGTTGCTTGAAGAAATCAGCTTCCACCGAAACCTCCGTCAACCGCAGCACGCTCCCGCAGGATCGCGCCAAGGCCGTCTCCAGGGCATTCCTCGGCGGCACCAGCGGTCCATCCTGGAGGGGCACCTCGCCCTCCAGCAACGGCAGGTCGGCCCGCTTGAGTTTCCCGCCCACCGTCGTGGGGAATTTTGGCAGAAATCCAAAACGGGCTGGCACCATGTAGCTTGGAAGATGCGCTTCCACCGCCGCTTGCAGCGCTGCGGAATCCGGCGGAGCAGCGACATCTTCGGGGATGATAAACGCGACCAAAATTTGGCTATCGCCCTCCTCCTGCACCCGACAAGCCGCCGCCCGGACCCCGGGACAGTGCATCAGAGTCGATTCAATTTCGGTCAACTCAATCCGGTAGCCCCGAACCTTCACCTGCGAATCCATCCGGCCATGATAATGATAATTTCCCGCCGCATCGCAGTGCACCAAATCTCCGGTGCGATACAGCAGTCCCAGCAACGGGTGCGTGATAAATTTTTCCGCCGTTAGTTGCGGACTATTCCAATAACCCCGCGCCAGACCGATCCCACCGAGACACAATTCTCCTTCCTGCCCCTGCGCCAATTCATTTCCTGAAGCATCCAACACCCGCGCGGAAATCCCCGTTACCGGCTGTCCAATCGTGATCGGCCCGCCTTCCACAATGTCTCCGCGCAGGCAGGTCACGGTGCATTCGGTCGGCCCATAGCCATTCACCCTGCGGCGGCCCCGAGACCAGCGATCCGCCACATCCTGCGGCAACGCTTCGCCCCCAACGTAGAGTAATTTCAACTCTGGCAGGGCAGTCTCCGGATCCGCACAGCCCGTGGCTCGCAGCAACGTGGGCGGAGGACAGAAGACGGTAATCCGCTCGCGCTGGAGCCAGGGAATCAAATCAGGCCCGAGCCGGGCCGTGTCATCATCCATCACCACCACCGTGGCCCCGGCGGCCAACGCTAACCACGTTTCCTCGACGGATGAATCATAGGCTGCCGAAGATCCCTGCCCCACCCGGTTCGTCTGGACTAACTGAAATTCCGCGACATCACTGGTCACCAAATTCACGATACTCCGATGCTCGATCAGAACCCCTTTGGGCCGTCCCGTGGTTCCTGAAGTGTAGATCACATAGGCCAAACTCTCCGGCGTGAGCCACGTGGGATGAGATCGGTTTCGCGTTGGCGCGTGAGCCACATTCATCACGGAGGGAGCACGGAACGACAAGGCCGCGAGCCGCTGGCAGCCGAGTGGGTCTGAGAACGTGGCCACCGCAGCCGAGTCTTCCAAAATATCACAAACCCGTTCATCGGGGAAACTTGGATCAATGCAAACATAGGCTGCCCCGGCTTTGAGAACCGCCAATTGAGCCGCATAGAGCAGCGCCGAGTTTCTTGGCAAAAGAATCGCCACGAGGCACTCCCCGCTGACAACAGGTTCCAGCGATCCCGCCAGCGCCTCGGACTGTCGGTGCAGCTCCGCATAGGTGAGTTGGATCCGCTCGCTGCGATCCGTCCCCGGCGGCACTTCAATCGCCACGGCATTGGGAAATCGCGCTGCGGAGCGTTCAAAAATTTGGTGTAATAGCAAACCGGCGGTTGAATCCTTCATACAGGCGCAGTCTCAGCGCATTGGCTTAAGAGGCAACTAAGATGAGGAGCCAGTGAGGGTGCCAACTGGTGCTGCTGCGCTGGGGTCAAATACTTAAAGCCTTGGATCGTGCCCAGGCAATGCGCACTGCCGCAATGACAATCGAACGGTTCGGACATCTCATATTCATTGGTGTTGTAATCAAAGGTCACGTCCTCCCACGGGCTGATGTCTCGGGTAGCGATCACCTCCTGCAAACTAAGTTTCACATTAGGATCACAACTGTGATTCATAAATCGCCAATAGTAGCGGTCCAAAATTTCCTCTCCACTGTGCCAGTTTTCGAGATCGATGTGGAGATCCTGACCGATCTGGACGGAATACCGCGAGGCCCGATGTGTTTGCTCGCCTTCAATCCGAAACAGATGCGTCCCTTTGGCAATGGGGCGCACGGCAACCAAGCGAAAGGCCCCATCCGCCCGCACCACCCCGACCAAATTAGAGTGCGTGGCACGGATGGGGAGGCCTGCTTCAAGGCTAATTTCAGATGGTTCAAAGGAGGTTGCGAATTTCATGGAATGATGTCCTGGGTGGGGGGGCTGGGAAAAAATCTTGCCCGCAGACTCTCCCGCGTTCACCTTAATTTGCGATGAAGCGCCTCGCGTTTCATCAAATCAAGGATCGGGTAGGGATGAGCCATCGCAGCCCCAGTTCTCCCGTCGAACCGGATTGGTGGTCCGCACAGTCCTGTGTGCGGCTTGTGTGGAAAAGCGACCGCCGTGGAACCGCACAGAGGGCTGTGCGGACCACCTCTTATTTGAAACAACGGCTCGTCCGTCATCTTGAATTTTTCTGTCCCAATTTCCCCGGCAGAGGCTATGGTCCTAGTGAACCCATGGCCGAAATTAAACCACTATCGATGGAGCAGCAGAAGGAGTTGATGCGTCTGATGACCCAGCATCAACGCCGACTGTTCGGCTACATTTACACCATGCTCCCGAATCGGGAGGCGGCGGAGGACATCTTGCAGGAGACAAGCCTGACCATTTGTGAGAAATTTTCCCAGTTCACCCCCGGCACGGATTTTGTGGCCTGGGCGTTTCAGGTGGCTTACTGGGAAGTGCGTCGGGCGAAACAGAAGTATGCCCGTTCCAGGTTGGTATTTGGCGAGGATGCGCTGGCCGCAGTTGCCGCCACGGCTGCAGAAATGGCCCCGGAAATGGATGTGCGTCATGAGGCGCTGCAGCATTGTCTGAAGAAACTGCATCCGCGGGATCGGGAGTTTGTCCTGCTGCGCTACGAAAGTCCCCAAGGCGTGGAAGCGGCCGCCAAGCGCGTGGGACGGTCATTGTTTGCCGCTTACAAAGCGCTGAATCGAATTCGGAAATTATTGTTGGATTGTGTGAGCAATCGTTTGGAACTGGAGGCTAACTCATGAATGAAGAACTATCACTAACAGACGCAGAGCGGCTGGAAATCGAATCCTGGTGCCATGCTTTGGTGGACGGCATTATTTCTGCCGAGGACCATGCCGCCTTGGAACAACGGATTCAAAATAATGCGGCCGCCCGTCGCTTGTATGTCCGCTGCATGGGACTATCCGCCAGCCTGCAGGAGTATGCTGGCGGGAGTCTGGCGAACAGCAAGGTGACACCAATGCGCAGCTCGAAAGCAACTTGGCTCTGGTGGACCGGGGCTGCTGCGGCGGCTTTGGTGGGTGCTTGGTTGGTGTTTTCTCATCAGCCGGGAACAGCGCCCACCGTCGCGCTCGAGGAGGAAGCGGCTGAGGGGATTGCCATGCTGGCATCCACGGAAAATTGCACTTGGGAGAAAGGGAGCCCTGCAGTTGGGGAATCGTTCTCCGCTGGTCGCACCCTGCATTTACTGAAGGGGTTGGCCGAAGTGGCCTTTGATTGTGGCGCCCGGGTGATGTTGCAAGGGCCGACCACGGTGGAGCTGACTTCCGCTTGGGCCGCCACGCTGAAGCAGGGATCGCTCCATGCCAATGTGCCGCCAGAGGCCATTGGTTTCCGCGTGGTGAATCCTGAAGTGGATGTGGTCGATCTGGGCACGGAATTCAGCGTGGTGACGGATGAGTCAGGTGCCAGCGAAGTCTTTGTGCATCAAGGCGCAGTGGAAGTGCACCCCAAGGGCCGCAAACCGAACGAGACCAAGGCTCGCAAAGGAGTCATGCGCGAGAAGGAGTCACGTCGCTTCGCACAAGGCGCCACCTCTGAGGTTCGCAATGCGGACCAAAAATGGCTCGCTCTGGCTAGACCAGCGTCGATGCCGGTGCAGTTCCAACCAAGTCAGCAACAGAGTTGGGATTGGCAGACGGGAAATTTGACGGACTTGACAGTCACCCATCCTGAGCAGGTCAAATTCGTCAGTGCTCCCTTCGGCCAAGCGCTCAAGTTCGATGGCTCTTATGGCGCGCAAGTCACCACGCCGAGCATCACGAAAGATGACGCGCACACCATCGGCCTGTGGGTGAAGATCGCTCCTGATTCACCCCTCGCAGACGCCCCGCCATTTCTCTCCTGGAGATCTCATGGCCGTAGCGCGTTGATTGAAGCTGGCACCAATGACGACCCCGCTCACGGAGTGGTGGGAGCGTTGGAAATACGAATTGGGAATCGGAAAATCGTGGGCACGAAATCCCTGCGGGATGGTGCTTGGCATCATGTGGCGATTGTGCTGGTGAAGGTCTCGAAACCTCAGGGCAACAGCGATTGGCAAGTGCGCCCATTTTTGGATGGGCGCCAAGAGGTCAAATCGGGTAAAGGCGTCGCCAAGAAAAGTAAAAGCAAACCACAGCCCGGCTTCTGGTTGGCCTCTGGCGTCAACGACGAGGCCGGGGAGTATTTCTCTGGCGAAGTGGGTGGCCTGGTGCTGGCGGACGGGGTGCTGACGCAGCCAGAGATTCGACGGTTGATGAATAAGGAATTATAAATCTCGGGGGCGGGTTCAGGAGCGATTCGGGAACTATTCCTGAAACATCATTTTGCAGCGTAGGGCTGCGTTGATTCTGCCCTCATGGACGCAGCAGCCACTCAGCATTGGCTGGCCGCAGGGCATCCAAGGTTTCTTGGCGCTGCGGTGGACGCAGCCCACGAAGCACACACCGCAGGTCCTCCAGCAATCTGGATTGTTCGGCATAATAAGAATGTCCCAACCCGAGGCGACTGGTATTGGTGGAACTCGCGTCCACGCTTTCCAAGCCCTTCACCCCGGTGATCTGCCCCGCCCGCTTCGAGAATCCATGCGCCAACCAGGAACCCCACAACGCCTTGTCCTTGCGTGAGGAATACAGCGTTGTGTTATATCCCGTGGCCTGCATGGCCGGGGCAATCTCCCGCACAAATACTCCCGCATCAATATCCGGAGCCGCCAGCATGATTTCCTTAATGCGTTGCCCGGCTCCCAAATGCTGGCGGACTCTTGGGATAACTGACGTGAATGCTCGATTCCCCATGCTATGAGCGATCACATAAATGCTCTGAGCCCCACTCTGACCGATAACTTTCAGCAAAAACTCCTGTAAAAACGGTTCCGCTTCACGCACCGCCGACTCATCAGCCCAATAACCTAGCAAGCTCCCTCGCGATGGCCAACTGAAGCAAGCGGCCTCACCGTTGAATGCCAGATCATATTTCAATTGAGCTGCACGCTTTACTGCGTTCACGAAAGAGACATTGTATCCGTGCACAAAAATCAGCAATTTACGATCCGCATCTCCCTGCAAGGCCGTCTGCAGTTGCCTCAGAAATGCCGCTTCTGCCAGAATTTGTGGAGCCTCATGCAAATGCACGCTCGTTTTGATCTCCCCTACCACGTGATTGGCATCCACCGTCACCTCCTGCGTCCCCAACACCAGACGGTGAGCATTGCCGCTATCAAACAACACGTTTGGATCGCTAGAGGGCGTCCGATTCGTCCCGAAATGAACCTGCACCGTAGCTGCTGCAACCACCGCCTGGACTGGAAACTCGGCTCTCGGCCCACTAACCGAAGGCGCGCCGCTGGGCACTCCGGGAGCGGCCTTGGGCTCTGTGGGACCAACCCGTGGGCGCGCCCCCGCACACCCCGTCCAGAACAGGCAGAGCAAAAGCGCCCACCAGCCGCGAACGCCCGGGCCGTCACGAGCTTGTAATTTGGGTATCAGGAGGCGCAAGGTTTTCATCATTGAACCGAATCTAGTCTCACAACAGACCGAGCCTGTAAATTTAAATCTACTCACAGTGGACGCGTGCCATCAAACATCTGATAGAAGCGTCTGCCTTGGGTGCCGATGGGCTCCGCGTCTCGCTCCGTGATGAGGAGCGTCTCTCCTTGGTCGATTACTTCAACGACCGAGGTCAATGAGCCGCGCCTGGTGGCAGCGGTGCCGGTGGGACTGTAGGCGACCGCAGTTCGCCAGTGGATCAGATCCTCACTTATGAAAAAACCCGTTTCACCAGGAGACCACTTGGTTACTTGGAACTGCATGGCACAGTAACGTTGCCCAGCGATCTCCAGTATTTTTGACTGTGCACCGAGCCGTTTAGGCGGCAGGGAAAAGAAGTTGAGGGTGCCGCCGACGCTTGGTGAGAGCTGCGTGCTACCCACGTTGTGATCCATGATCCGAATGCTGCGCAGATTGCCGGCGGAGGCGGCCACGATGGCTGTGCTATCAGCACTCAACTCCAACCCAATCGCACTGACCGTAATCGTTCCCCGATCCAATCCTCCGGGAGCAAATCGACGCACCTGGCCGCCCGTAGCCACAAAAATGTCTCCCCCGAGCTCCACCGCCAAGCCAAAGGTGGTCCCCAATCCGAGCCCGGATGCCACCACATGCCCCACCGCAAGTGGCGCTCCGGTCAGCGCATTGTAAGCGAGCACATTGCCAGAATATCGGCCCGCCACATAGAGCACCGCACCATCGGGAGACCACCCAAATCCACTCGGCCCATCTAACTGCCCACCTTGGATGAATGGCTGCGAATCCAGTGCTGCGCCCGTTTGTAAATCGAAGCGGAGCATGCGATCATTACCCTGGCTGGAAATATAGAGCTTCCCGTCCCGCCCAATGCGCAGCAGCACTGGTTGGTCCAATCCCCCAGATGCGGTGATGAAATCCCCCAGCGGCGTGCCCCCAACGCGGGCGTATCGTTTGATGGAATTCGTGCCGAAGCTCGCTACCAGCAAATCAGCCCCTCGGTGTAAAATTCCGTGTGGTTGATTCAACCCGCCCAAGCCCGCAGCCACGAAGACGCCCGTTTTTGCTCCGGTGTTCTCGTCATAGGCAAAGACCTCGGATGTATTTAGCTTCGAAACATATATTTCCGCCCGCACGCAGGTAGTCGCGAGCAGCCAGACGACCGCAGGCATCAGGCAGACCAACAATCGCCAGGGAATGATAGGAAATCCGGGTGTCATTTTTCCCAGAATGTCCCAAAAAAAAGCACTGTCGATAACTTTTTTGTCCACCACCCCTCCGTCATTTCCGCCTTTAGCCGCCGGCAGGCGGAACTCCCACCGCGAGTGTGGCGCAGTCGGCCCGACTTCGCATCCCCAGCCCACCGCAGTCCAGCGGACTGCGACCACACTCATGCCACCCCCGAGTCAGGGCACAGTCCGCTAGACTGATACGGATGGCGGAGCGACTCCGCCACTCCAATGGGCGTCGCGTGACCTGGAGAAAATCACCAGCACCGACCACACCTGGCGCAGTGCAGTTGGTGTCCAGGCTTTAGCCGCTTCCGCCGCCGTGGCCTCCGGCCCGGCCCATCGCCTAAAGGCTATACACCAACTTTATGCGGACATCCCCGGCTTCTGCAAATCCGCCACCACCGCCGAAATCGCGTCCCACCGCCACGTCCTCACGCCCGGCCGCTACGTAGTCGTCATTCATTACTCGTAAATCTAACGCTGGGCGCGTGACTTGGGATGGAATCACGAGTAACGATTTACGAACTACGATTTACGAAGGTTTTGCGTGGCGCGATGGACCGCCTGAAGAGCGGGACACCAACGGGGAATCTGGCGCAGTCGGCTAGACTGCGCATCCCTCAACGCCGGCCACCGCAGTCCAGCGGACTGCGACCACACTCGCACACTCGCAGCAGCGGCTCACTTCGTCCGCTCCATGCGGTAGAATCGCCTCTGAATGTTGGTGGGGGCCTGCGGCGTGTCCGGCGGACCATTGTCAGTCCACGTCATACTTCCACCAATCGCATTGGCGGATATCCTGCCAGTGGCCAAGGGGGTCCAGAGCATGAGGTCGTGGGAATATGAAATTTCGTATTCGCCATGAGGCACCGAGTTCCACGTTAGGGTCACTGCAGTAAAAGGTTGATTGCTGGTCATGGTTAGTCCCAGTGGCGGGGCGGCCGCAATCCAATTGCTGACTGGATTCGTGCCCGCCAAAAACTCTGCCGCGTTCGTCTGGCCATCGTTATCGAAATCGTTCAGCCCGTCCGCAATCCCATCAGCCACCATGGAACCGTTGTTTCCGGTGTTGTCGCTGCCATCTGCGCGGAAGGGGTTTTGCACCCCGGGCACGGATGGCACCAGATCGCGGACTTCGTCATAATCCAGCAGATTATCCCGATCCCGATCAATCCCCAAGCGACGTCCGGTATCGCGCGGCGTGACGGTGAACAGGACTGGTTCAGCAGCGGAGGCTCTGGCCAACAGGGCGGATAAGGTTTCGCTAACCCCAGCCTGATCACTCGTGAAATTATTGGCACTTTGATAGTGCCAGCCCCGCTGCGCGCCGCTGACATTGGCTTTGGCGAAAAGGTCGATTGCTCCGGCATTGGCCAAGGCGATGAATGTATTCAAGCGGGTTAGCTCAACTGCCGGAAGGCTGGCGGAAGTCAGCATGGCTTGTTTCCCCACCGCCGCATGAGCGTCCTGACTGGGAGTGCCCGGAGGCTCCAGGGCATCCGGCCCCACTCCGAAGCCAGATCCGCTGAAGCACAGCATCAGCGCGACTAGATCTGCCACCTCTTGATTATTATTGGGCGTAAATGCCAACTCGGAGAGAAATTGCGTCAGCGATGCGGCGGAACCGTCATGGAGGAAGCCGAAGCCCGACAAGCTGCGAGGTCGGCTCAGTTCACAGCCAACCTTCTCATAGAGATTGCGCAGTTGCGGCACCTTAATCGCCTTTTGGGAGGAGCCATCGGTCGAGACCAAGGCATGGTGGCGCTCCAGGTTAGGCCCAGCGGGAATACTCACGAAACTGGTCCCACTGAGTTTCGTATCCGTGCCCATGCCCGTGGGAACGGTGTGGCAGGTGACACAGGCGAAACTTCCCGCATCGATGCCGCGCGCCAACGGACGATACAGCGTGTCCAATCCACGTTGGGGATTTCCCGCCGGCATCGGTAAGCCTGCTGCTCCAAAGCGAGCGGAAGTGAAGTGCCCCGTGAGCGGCAAACTCGGAGGCAGGGTGTTATCCAAATTCCGATAGGGATTCGGCGGGATCGCAATGGTCGCCAGGAAGTCCTTGAATTGCTGCATCTCTGTGGCCGTTAGTTGCACATCATCGCCCAGCAAGCCCACAAAGGCGGCGTTGAATTCCTCCAGTCCATTGCGATCACCCCGCCAATGATGTGGTTCTTTGCCGATGATGTCCTGCATCGTCTGCGTGGTCATGGGCCCCTTCATCGGATGAAAGTTCGTGAACCCCGTGTTCAGCCCGGGAATATTCGCCCCCAGATTATGGAGCGTGGAGGTGACATTTTTCACCGTGCCCGAGGGATCGCCCAAATCCCACGCCAGCCGATCCATCCGGGCATCGGCATGACAGGAGGCGCAGGAGGCTTGCCCCAGGCCGGAAGTGCGACGGGTATCATAAAGAAAGGGTCGCCCCGCCTTGATGGCAGTCGGGGTGGGATCAAAGAATGCTGGGCGCGAGAGTTCCGTTTCCGTTGTCAAACTCACAATCGAAAGACTGCCATCAAATCGGTTCAGCACGTAAAGTTTACCTCGTGCCTCGTCCAGCGCCAGCCCCACTGGGCCCTGCCCCACGTTAATTGGTTGGGCGCTCAAGCGAGCCCCGCTGGCATCGATCACAGCGACGTTATTGGAACCCATGCCAGCCACGTAACCCCGTGTGCCGTCGGCCTTCCAAACGATGGCGCGTGGGTCGCCAATCGATTTATCCCGCTCGGTCTGGGCCACGTTAGCCGTCGCATAGGTTAGGTGAGGATTCAGATCCACGATACTGGTGGTGGCGGGCGTGGCGGGGAGAAATGAACCCAGGCGGACGCGCACGAATTTTCCCTTCACATTGGGTTCGAAGCGGATCTCGTTCGTCGCCTCCGTGCCCACCAGGGTGACTTTACCCGTGGCTGGATTCACGCCCAAGGCCATGCACAGATTCATCAAGCGCGTCGCATAAGTCACGGCAAGACTAGCCGTATCAATAATCGCCACATCATTATCCACCACATCCCACCCGACCACGCGTCCTGAGAGCGCGGCATTGGCCCCGCTGACCATGGAAGTCCAATTCCGATTGTTGTCATCCATCCACGCCCCGGCGGCATTCTTTTTAACGATCAAGCCCACGGCCGGGGCCGCACCTGCGGCGGCGTTCTTGGCGGGAACAAAATTCGCTCCACTATTCGGCGGTGGATTCACCCCGCCATACGGACCTGAGGCATGACTCACCACATTCGGTGGAAAACTGATGGTCGTGCCATTGCCGCCCCCGGCCAGACTGGTGCTGCCATTGCCACTCTCGAAGATGGCGGCGTAAACTTTGCTACCATCAGGACTCACCGCCAGCGAGCGCGGATCTTCCCCTTCCAGCACGACCTCACTGGTCACCCCGGCGGCTAAATTTCCCGGATCGAACAACTGCAACTTGTTCACCTGCGAACAGGCCACCCAAGCCCGCTGGGGCGTGCCCGCAAAGACCACATCCACTGGCTCATCCGCCGTCTGCAACGTCTGCGTGACGGTGCAATGCATGGCATCCACCACACTCACACTATCCGAAGTATGATTCGCCACCCAGAGTTCCGTGGCCGTGCGCCAACGAACACTCACCGGATCCAGGCCCACCGAGATCGCAGCGGAAGCAACGGGTGCTCCGGTGGCCATCGAGTAGAGCAAAACTCGATTATCCGCCGTGTGGCACACTGCCAGCACCTTGCCATCTGGACTCAGGTCCAATGGATGCACCGTGGGCACTTCAAAATTCACGAAATCCCCTGCCACGAGTGAATTTAACAGCACCGGCAACAGGAACACCGCTAGCCAAATCTGTCGCAGCACGTTTCTCATGACCGCGAGTTTAAGCTCCGATTGAAATAAGGTCAACGCTGGACGCCCAAGACTTTTCGGCTAGGGCGAGGGGCCTGATACCCCTCCGCCTCGAATTAAAACCGCACGGACATTCCGACCTTGGCCACGGCTTCAGTAGTGGTGCGTTCGAGTCTTTGGTCGATCAGTCCGAAGCCCTGGTTGAAGACTACGAAGAAATCGTTTCCCGGCTTGTAAGTCCAGCGCAGGCGGGCGTTGAGGCCTACGTCATCGCTGAGCGAATCATATTGCACGACGGTGCTCAGCGATAATTCTGGAGACAGCGCCACGGTCATTTTGGCGCTGGCCACATGGACCTCGAACGCCCCTTCGGGCAGGGAAATTTGGCGCAGCTCATACTCCAGTTCCCCACTGAAGTGATGCGATGGTCGCCAGAGGCCGCCAACCATCCATTGACGGATAGAGCCATCATAGAACTCCCCCACCTTGGCGCTGGCCTTGCAACTCAAGGCTCTTGATTGCCCGGTGAGGAGCATGGCCTTGAACTGGCCGTAGTCGTAGTCTCCGGCTGGCACGGTAACGCCGGGAATCATCTCGAAGGGAGCTTCCACCACATCTTCGTAACGGGTGTAGCCCAGCGTTAGCTTGTCCAGCGACGGAGTCGTTAGGGTCACCATAGGAATGTCGTGATCCTGGAAAACGACATTACCTGACAAATCGGTCTGGAAATTGGCCTGCACCTTCAGCTCCACGCTGCGCAGCCAATCGGTGTTGGGTCGCCATTTGTATTCGACTTCATTGAGGAACTCCCTAATGCCTGCACGCTTGAGGAATCCCAAGGCGGGCAAATAATGCTCTCCCCACTGACGGAAGGAACTGGTGAATTCCAGCGGCTCATTGGGGTAGCGCACATCGGCACCCCACGCCCAATCCGTGCCGCCGGCACGGTCCGTATCCGAGCGCAGCACGAAGGCATTGGCGAGAATTTTGCCGCCGGGCACATGCCCATTGTGATAGTTGAAATCAACTCCCATGGTGGTCGCATCACCATTGGATAGGGGATCTCCTTGGGTGAAAATGGCCCCCACACTGGACTCCCCAAAGACCCGCTGGGAGATCCTTCCCACGGAGAGCATCTTGTCCTCCACCTCATCGTGCGCTTCCTGCCAAACATTTAACAAAGCCACATTCGTATCCCCAATACGTCCCGTGAGCCGGCCTCCGCCAATGATATCCACTGGCTGCCCGGCCCCTCCCAGGCCAATCCGACGGCTGAAGAAGGGCGTATTTTCAAAATTCAACCCCCCAAAATTAAACAACGGACCGTCCTGTAGAAAGAAGTCGCGTTTCTCGGCAAAGAACAACGGGAAGCGGGAAAGATTCACTTTTCGTTCGTCCACATCGGTCTCCGCGAAATCAGTATGATAGGTGGCCAACAAGGTTAATGACGGCGTGATCCGCCAGGTAAGATCAGAACCGAATTTAAAGTCCCCCTCACCCGCCCCGGCTTTTTCGGCACGCCAGCCACCGCGCACGAAAGGCTTGAAATCGAGCCCCAGTCCTTGCTTGGCACCATCCAGGCCCTTGAGTTCGCCCATCTGTTCCAGACTGAAGATAGACCGTCCTGGATTAATCCCCCGCCAGCGCACGGTCTCTTGGCGATGCCGGATAACGCGCTCGAGATTGATGCGCCAAGTGTCTCGCGTGGCATCAAAAGAGAGGCTCTTGAAGGGCAAGGCAATCTCCACCGTCCATCCTTGCTCATCGATCCTCACCTTGGCATGCCAAATCAGATCGTAACTGGCATTGGGAAACGAAAACTTCCCAAACACTCCATCCGCCCGCGCCCCGGCGGCATTTACTTTGAGGAAATACCCATCCCGCTCCAGACCAAAAGTGTCCAGCGCAATCCCGATCACATCGTCTGATGAGAACTCCCCATCATTGCGCAGATCTTTTGCCAGAATGGCTTCCGGCGTGCATTCATAACATCGCACGCTGATGAACAGCGATTCCCCGTCCTGACAAAACCGCACCTCGGTGCGTTCCGAAGCCTTGTCGCCTGGGCGTGGCAGCACCTGGGTGAAATCCGCCAGCACCTCCGCCTGCTGCCAACAGGCATCGTCCAAGCGGCCATCTATTTTAGGGCCGACCTCGACCCTCAGCACCCGCACTGCGTCCGCTCCAGCGAGCGGCAAGTGAAGCAAGAGAAAGAAGATGGGGAGGAGTAAACGAAACATCAGAATTAGCGAGCGCATCCGTGGCGCACCACCCTAATCCGAGCCAACACTTTCGCGCCCAAAAACGCGGACCGCCGCCGCGTAAGCAGGGGCGCCCCAAAGTTTTACCACTTATTCTGCAACTGGATGGGAGGGTTTGCGATGAGGATGATGAACTCGTCCCCTGCCATTGGGGACGGACCCACCGGATGGCGCTGGTCTTGATGATGCCGTTGCATGGTTTCTGTGGACCGTGAATTTCTAACCGATATTTCCGTTGACTTAACCGTTCTCTGGCTGCGAGAACACGCGATGTCCGTTTCCCTCCGTCATGTGCTGGGGCGTTATCGCTCCTTCATTGCCATTTACACAGGCATCCCATACGCGGTGAGAAAATGGGTAAACTGGACTGACTGCTAACAATAACTCCGTGCAAAGTTGTGGAGTATGAAAAAACAAAAAAACAAAAAGTCATCCTCGCAGCCAGTCCGTCATAACCATGTCATCCTTGGCCAACTCACCAAGTTAATTCCACCCTCCATCATCCGATCCGCCTCCAGCGAGTTCGGATTGGATGCCCAGGACCGCACCTGCACCGTGCTCAGCCACTTGGCCGCCATGCGCTTTGTCAAACTCGCTCATGCCCTCAGCCTGAATGATGTTTGTGATTGGCTGCGCCTCAAGGGCAAGGCGATCGCGGCCTTTGGCATTACGCCGCCGGCTCGCAATACCTTGTCCAATGCCAATAAAAAGCGGAGGGCAAAATTTGTCGAACAGGTCTTTTGGAAGACGCTGGAGCACCTCTGCCGGGCGGCTCCAGGCTTTAGGGGTAAACATCCGGATAAACGCCGTCGCAACCTTGGGCACCGCTTCAAGAAAGCCATGCACGCGATTGACTCCACCACCATGGAGTTGGTCGCTAAGGGCCGCAGGATCCTGAAGGATCAGATCATCAAGCTGACAGGGGCTAATTTTCAAGACCTCTCAGGATGGACCCTTCGTGGCGTCGAAGCGTGGGTTGAAGTGGACGGCAAGGACAAACTCATGGTCTTCATCACCAACGGCACCGAAGGGAGCGCCCGCAGCTTGTGCGACCTCCGACGCGCCCCGATCCTTATTAAACAGGGGTTCCAGAAAGGGCTCTTTGCGAAATTAAACTCGCCTCAGAGCAAAATCCGCAGTTTTGAGCGTTGGAACCGTTGATATTGCAAGCTAGCAGGTTTTGAAAATATGCCCTATGGGATGCCAGTGAAAAAAGACGAAAAAAATTTAAAACACCACCGTCCCACGGCCCTCAATGTTTTTCGGCATCCTTTCGTTCTTTTCGGCAAATATTCAATCTCAGTGAGGCCATGGTTGACCGGGTTTCGTGGAGTGCAACGTTAGCCCAGCGCTGACCTCGGCATTTGACAAGCGCAGTCTGAGGTTGCTCCTGTGTCCTTATGCCTGAATTAGCCGAAGTCGAATTTTACCGCAAAATCTGGAGCCCAGCGTTGGGTAAGAAAATCGTGCGCGTCCACGTGCATCCCTCCGCCCGCGTCTTCCGGGGCGAGCCCGTGGCAGCGTTCGCGACTGCGCTGGAAGGCAGTATTTACAGGGATTCCACCACGCATGGGAAAAACATGCTCTTCAAATTTTCCCGCTCCATCTGGCTGGGCGGTCACCTCGGAATGAGCGGGGAAATGAAGCTGGCAGCAGAGGATTATGCCCCCGGAAAGCACGACCATTTAGTCCTCTTCACTGCCAAACACGCGTTGATCCTGACAGACCCCAGAATGTTCGGCCGCTGGCGCATCCACCAGAGCAAACAACCTCCGCCCTGGTGGTCAGACTTGCCGCCCGCCGTCCTCAGCGCAGAATTTACCACAGCCCGACTAACTGAAGCCCTGCAACGCCATGCCCGCCAACCACTCAAGGCCTTGCTGCTGGACCAAACTTGGTTTCCCGGCATCGGCAATTGGATGGCGGATGAAATCCTGTGGCGACTGAAATGGCACCCGGCCAGAGTGGCAGGCGAAATCAAAAAAGCCGGAGTCACGCAACTGCTCAAAGCGGTGCAAGATATTAGCCGTTCCGCCCTGGAAATCATTGGCACTGACTGGTCGGACCCGCCGGCGGAAACGTGGCTCATCACCCATCGCTGGCGTGACGGAGGCTTCTGTCCCCGCTGTAAAGGCCCCCTGCATCGCGAAGACCTGCGTGGTCGCACCTGCTGCTGGTGTCCCAAGTGCCAGCGGGCAAAAGGGATCTAGGGCTCAGGGTTTTACTTCCCCCACGGTCACGGTGGCGGAGGGTCCGGCCGCCCCCTGTCCAAAACGCACCCGCATCCAGCGCTTTTTGTCGCTCGCTGATCCTGCGGTCCAGACCGTCCCATCTGCGTTTGGATTGGCTGCCACCCAGTCGATCAGATTCGTGGAAGTATAGACGATGGCGGTGATATTTGGATCCAGTCCCACGCGGGGTAAATTCATGGACAACGGTCCGCCAGCCTGCCGCTGGGCCGTGAGCGCAGAGTTCCGGACGGTGGGAGAAGTCCCCAGCCAATATTCCGCCACCGCGGGCAACCCATCGCCATCCTGGTCCGTTGAGAACGTGGCCGCCGCAGTGCCCTTGGCCGCAGACCAAAGGGAGTAAGCTTCGTAGAGGGTAACCGTAGCGCTGGTGGTGGACGAAGTGAGCGCACCATCCGAGACAGTCACCTCACACGTGATAACATCCCCCGCCACGCCTGTGCTGCGGGGGATGGCGTCCATACGGCCACCATGGGTGATTGAACGCACCGCTGTGCCATTCTTTTTCCACACCCACTGGTAGCGCACCGCAGTGAAATCCGGATCCGCCACCAGGTTAGCCGTCGTGGCCTGACAGACCACCACCTCTCCGGGGGCATACGCGGATTTCTCGAAGCCGATGGGCTGAGAAACCGGAGCCCGATTTGCCAGCGTGCCTGCCGCATTGACCGTAAATGGCACCGCTGCCACAACGCTGCCGTTGATCAGAAAATCCAATCGCCAGACTCCCTCCACGTTCAAATTCACCGTTCGTGACCACCACCACCACGAGGAGCGATATTCCGCACTCCACGTGTGCAAACCACTGTCATAGGGGGTGGAGCCATTGGGGCGGATGAAGCGGAATTGGCAGGTGGACCCGACTTTGGGACCGTTGATGAGCGAGATGGGAAGATAGATGACTTTACTGCCAGTCGTCCACACCGCCTTGGTGCCAATCGGTTGCTTCCCGTCCCAAGTGGAAAGATCCACGTCTGTTAGAAAAATCCGCCGCAGCGCCACGGGAGCTGGAAAGACGGGCTGATTCAACCACAGGCTTTGACTGGGGCGGGAAGGACCGGTGAATGGCTCCACCACTCCTCCATCCACTTGCGTTTCGAAATGCAAATGGGGACCGCTGCTGTTGCCGCTGCTGCCGACTAAACCCAACTGCTGTCCGGCTTTCACGACTTGATTGAGGGTGACGAGCACACTGTTTTTTCGTAAATGCCAATACCACGAGTAATGGTTATTGCCGTGATTCAGGATCACATAATTTCCGGGGGCAGAGTTGTTGACCACCTGGCGATCATACTCGCCATCATGCACACTGCTCACCGTGCCGTCGAGCGCGGCAAAGACTGGCACCCCCAGATCCTGTTCCGTGAAACTAATTAGATCAATATCATGCCCTCCGTGACCATCATACGTGGCCCCTCCTCCAAAGACATCCAGAATGGCGGAGGCCGCAGGATTCAGATCCACCAAATTATTGATCCCCAAGTCATTTCCCAAGATCCCGCCCATGGGCAGAAACGGATAGCGTTGCAGCACGGTGCCGGGAGCTTTAATCACAGGCGGATTCACTCCCGCAAGTGGCCGCAGCGACTGCTTCGCCAATGGTTCTGTGGCCAGGCAATTACAGGCAGGTTGTGACGCCCCACCACCATCCGGATCCTGTGCCAGAGCGGATCCAACCGCGCCCGGGGACAATGCCATAGCAGCCCACATGGTGGGAATACGGATAGATTTCACAACTAGATTCATGGGCTTATTATTACGCCAAAGTGGCGTTTGTGAAGTGAATTTCTTCAGCCCAGCATTCCAGCCATTCCAGCCAGATCCTGGCACGTGATGGTAGTCGAGGCTGAGTGCATGCGAGCTTCCAGCTGGACTGGCTAGCGAGGGGCCGGGAGGATCGTGCTGGTCATCACGCGGAGCGATGATGACTACTTTGGACCTGCTTCCAGGGGAGCAAATTATTCCCTCCACGGTGCCGAAATCCGCAGTTCGGTTTCCCCGCGTTAGCGCGATTGCCAACGCTCCCGGCACTTCGCACACTGCATCCCTATGAAATGCTCCATCCTGCTCCTCCTCGGCCTGACTGTGACTTTGCGTGCCCAGTCCCCCATCGTGCTTCCACTCTATAACAGTGCTCCGGCGGGTGGGGTGCCGCTCACTGAAGAGCCGGAGCATATCGTGCAGAAGCCGGGCGATCCTATTTCCCGAGTGGATCATGTGCGCCTGCCGGACATCAAAGTTTATCTCCCCGCAAAGGAAAAGGCCACGGGAGCGGCAGTGGTGATTTGTCCGGGCGGCGGATATGGCATTCTGGCCATTGACCATGAGGGCAATGATATCGCCAAAGCGCTCAACGAAGTGGGCGTGGCTGGCATCGTTTGCAAATATCGCGTTTCCAGTAAGAAACCTGGACTGTATCTGTGGCCGATTCCGCTGCTGGACGCTCGCCAAGCCATGCGCCTCACGCGTCAGCATGCAGCGGAGTGGAATCTGGATCCCCAGAAAATCGGCGTCATGGGCTTCAGTGCCGGTGGACACTTGGCATCGTGCATTGCTGCCCTGGCGGAGGTTCCGCTGGCGGGCGAGGATGAAACGCTATTTAAAGCCAAGCAACACCACGCTAATTTTGCCGGACTCATCTATCCAGTGATCGCCATGGGCGAAGACTATGGTCATGCTGGCTCGAGGAAAAACCTGCTCGGCGCCAATCCGGACGCGCAGGCGCTAGACTGGTGCACCACCAACCGTCACGTCAGCAAGCAAACTCCGCCCTGCTTTCTCGTCAGCACGAGTGATGACTCGGGCGTGCCTTGTCGCAACTCGATCGAGTTCTACCTCGCCATGCGCGCCAATGGTGTGAAAGGCGAACTGCATATCTGGGAAAAAGGTGGTCACGGCTACGGAATGATCCCCAGCAGAGGAGATGTGGCTGTGGAATGGATGCCGCGATTTCAAAAATGGTTGGTTGGCGTAGGGGGCACAGGAGTAACCAGATAAGTCCCAGGTTATAATAAATATCAATATTCTATCAGATCGGTTTTTCCCGGCTGAAACACCTCCAAATCATCGTTCTGTTCGGGAAAAGTGATTTTGGCGTGAAATGGTGCTTGCCACGCGTCTGCCAAAATGTTCAAAATCGGTCACCTATTGAAAAAAATCGTCCAATGTCTTTCTCGGCCCAACGCCACGGAAGAAAATTCAAAAAGCCAGCACGTTAAATCCTCACCTCATCTAGCCATGAAAATAAACCCCATCTTACTGCTCTTCCTACTCGGGGGGGCTGCGTCGGCCGCCCCCATCCCCCTGACAGGAAACACCACCTATACTCAAAATTTTAATGCCTTGGCCGTGCCCACGGCTGCGGGAGACGCGGCCGCCGCGACAACTTGGACAGATGATGTCACGATTTCTGGTTGGTATCTTTATCGGGCGGGGAACGGAGCTGCCGTTCCCGGCTTCGCAGGCACGAATTTTGCCTATCGCTATACCGACGGTTCCGCCGGACCCACCGTTGGGAATCTATATTCAATGGGGGTAGCCAGTAATCCAGACCGTGCCTTTGCGACACCATCAACGACTGCCGCTGGTGAGATGGCCGGAATTGCAGTGTTCCATAACACGAGTGTCAAAGTCCTCGAGTTGACGAACTTAGCCTATAACGCAGAGGTTCTGCGGACGAATAATGGGGCAGCCAATACGGAATCAATCACCGTTTGGTATAACAAGGCTGCAACCCAAGCAGCGCTTTTAACGCTGACGCAGGCCGCCACTACTGCAGCCGTGTATCCCACCACGAAGGAGACTGGCCCCAACGCCAATTACATCACTGGCTGGACCCGGCTGAGCGAGATGGACTACACGTTGCCTGCACAGACTCCAGGGGTAGTCAATTTAACTACCCCAATCAGCGCAGCCCCAACCACTGCGGTCCGGGTCAACCCAGGGGAGTTCTTTGCAGTGCGCTGGGGCAATGTTAACAGCGCCGGCACGGATGCGGACATGGGCATTGACGATGTCTCCCTCACCTTCGCTGAGGTGAACGTGGCCACGATCTCGGCCACTCCGGCCACTGCCATCGTGCGTAACGAGAATGGTCCAGGATTGGCTGACGACACCGTCACCTTCAACACCACCGTAACCGGTGCAGGCGGCGGCCCGTCGTGGACCGCCACCGGAGCCACCCCCGCGGCTGGCGCTTTTGGGGCTGTTACCATGACGATTCCTGCCCCGCTCCCGACTGGTTCTGTCAATGTGACCTTTGCAGATGTTAGCAATGGCGCTGTCACGGCCACTATTCCGGTGGCCATTCCGGCCCGTTATGTGATTGGCCAAAAGGATTTCGGGGCTGGATTAGTTGACGTGAATACGGACATCACCATCGGTCAGCCAGCCGCTTGGATTAATGACCCAGCTCTGCGCACCCTTGCGATGACCACAGGGGTGGCTGCCGATTCGATTGTGACTTCGGAGGCCATTGACCTCACCAGCGTCGGAGCAGTGGGCTTTAGTGCTAAATTCCGGATCCATGAAACGAGCACTGGGTCCAATTTGGAAGTTGGGGATAGGTTCAAGGCAGAACTCATCTACACCGTCGGTGGCACGCCCATCACGGTCAATCTGGTCAGCCAATGGGATACAGGCGCTGGTGGTGCCTCTACGGCTGCTCCAGGGACTCCAGGGGCGCCCAACGGCTACATCAATGGCTACACAGGGGCGGCGGGCACCGACTTTTTAAATGCGACAGTCTACGCGGCGGCGGCTGATGATTATAATGCGAACAAATCGCGGGATGAGTTTAATCAACAGTCACTAAACGCAGCAGACCTGCTGGATCATACTTTTGACTTGGCCGGCATCGTGCCAGCGAACGCTGACAGTGTTGTGCTTAAAGTCTATGGCGCAGGAATTGCAGGGTCCGAGTTCTTTGACGTCACTGATATCCTCTTTCAGCTATCCACCGTGCATAGTCTCTCAATTTCTGCGGCTTCAGGGTCAAGACGCGATCACCATAATACGGATACCGCGACGGATGATACCTACTATGTTCCAGTTAACGTTTCTGTTAGTAACCCACCAGTCGCAAGCACTGGTTGGACTCAGGGAAATTCAGACATTAGCCCAGGCCTTGGTGCCTACTCCTTGCCTAACCCAGTTCGGTTTGAATCCCTCACCAACGCAGCTGCGACGTTAACTTTGACGGATAATTCTGTTCCGACAGTGATTTCGAATACACTTTCCATGACGCCTCCCGCCGCTCCAACCTTGACGGCAACTGCCGCCACGATTACGCGGATCCCGAACGGTGCTGGCTTGGCAGACGATACCGTTACTTTTGTCGCCACGATCACAGATACAGACGGCTCGCCTCACTTCGCCCTGACAGCTCCGTCCCCGATGACCGTGTCCGCTCCCTCCTATACCCTGTCCACGACTGGGGCTACCGTAGTAACGGTCACCCTTTCCAATGTGCCGGATCATGGGAACGTGCTCATCGGGTGTTCGGACGTCGGCTACCCCGCTGCCGCTGCTACCATGACCATCGCCATTCCCAATGCGGCGGCTACGAATTATGTGATTGGACAAAAGAACCTAGGAGCAGGTCTGTCTGATGTTATTTCGACCGGTGCGTTGCCAACGCAATGGTTCAACTATCCGGCCTCCCGTCTGTTGGAGATGAACACAAATGCCGACGCGCTGGATCGTGTAGTTACTGGGGAGGTCCTCGACCTCAGCACCGTTGGGGCGGTTAATTTCTCCGCTCATTTCCGGGCCCGTGACACTAGCCTAACTAGTAATTTCGAGACGGGGGATAAATTTAAGGCGGAATTGATCATTGTAGGTGGAGCCAGCGCAGGCACGGTTAACCTCATCACTCCATTCGATGAAGGCGACGGTGCTCCAGGAACAGGGGCTAACGGGGCTGCCAATGGCTACCTGAACGGTTACACCAGTTCGAGTGTGGCTGACTATGATACCTTCGTCCTGCGTGATGAACTCAACGGGGCGGGATCACCCGCTGCCACTCTGGTGAATCATGAATTTAACTTATCGCATGTCATTCCTGCTGACGCTGACAGCGTTCAGTTGGTCGTCACCGGCGCGGGCATCAACGGATCCGAATTTTTCCAAGTCTATGACGTGCTCTTCACTACCAGCGCTGGCCCGGTTGATACCGACTTGGACGGCATGACAGACGCCTATGAAGACGCCAATGGACTGGATAAGAATAACCCGGCCGACAAATTCCTCGACAAGGATGGCGATGGTCAGTCCAACTTCGCTGAGTTCTGTGCCGGCACGGGAGCCAACGATCCCGCCAGCAGCCTGAAGATCATCAGCATCGTTCCTGGAGTCGCAGCGGGCACGTATGATGTGACCTGGAGCAGCGTAGCGGGCAAGACTTACCAAGCGCAAGAATCAACCGATCTGGGCGTGGCCGACGTTTGGGCCAATATTGGTGCAACTGTTGCTTCCGGTGGTGCGACCACAACGGTAAATATTCCCGTTGCCGGTGGCGGTCCGCTGCATTTCCTCCGGATCAAGACCGTCCCGTAAACAGAGGTTCTCGTTAACGAAGCCGGATCGCCTACCCAGGCGGTCCGGCTTTTTTTTACCAAAATCAGCCCACGTTTCTTGGACAATTCCCCCTCTCCGCACCGCCTTCACTTCTTGCAAGCCGGGGCATTTCTTCGTTTGCCCTCTCGGATGTTCCTGTCATAGTGGCAGGCTCCTTCCCTCCTTTACTTTTCCTATTTCTTAACCTTTCCGCATCCCGGAGACCTTAATTTCCCCCATTACCGATCATGATTCAGTGGATTCTACGCAAGATTGTTGGCTCCAAAAACCAACGTGAGTTAAAGAAAATTTGGCCAATCGTGCGTCAGATCAACGAATTCGAAGCCAAGATGCAAAACGAGCCGGAATCCGCGCTGGTGGAGCGCACCCGGAAATGGCAGGCCGAACTGAAGGAGATGGATGGAGCGGAACAGGCGAAGTATCTGACGAAAATTCTGCCTGAGGCCTTCGCTGTTGTCAAAAATGGCGCACGGCGTTTACAGGGACGGGAGTTCATTGTTTGTGAACATCCGCTTAAGTGGGAAATGGTTCATTTCGATGTGCAATTAATCGGCGGCTACTCGCTGCATACAGGGAAAATTGCGGAAATGGCCACCGGTGAAGGCAAAACGCTGGTCGCCACGCTGCCACTGTATTTAAATGGTCTGACCGGACGTGGGGTGCACCTGATCACGGTCAATGACTACCTGGCGCGGCGGGATTCCGAGTGGATGGGGCACTTACTAACTTATCTGGGGCTGACGGTGGGCTGTATTCAGAACGATATGCGCAGTGATGAGCGGCGGGAAAAATATGCCTGCGATATCACTTACGGCACCAACAGCGAGTTCGGGTTCGATTACCTGCGGGACAATGGCATGGCCACCACCAAGGACGAACAAGTCCAGCGGGGCTACTATTTCGCCATCGTGGATGAAGTGGACTCGGTGCTAATTGATGAAGCCCGAACTCCGTTGATCATTTCCGGTCCAGTCCAAGTGGACAATCACCAATATGATGTGTTCAAGCCATTCGTGGAGCAACTGGTGCGGCAACAAACTACCCTGGTGAATCAACTTGCTGGCGAAGCCAAGGCCTTTGGCGACAAGAAAGAATGGGAAGAAGTAGGCGAGCGTCTGTTCAAGCTCAAGATGGGCATGCCGCGCCATAAGTTGCTCCTGCGCATGATGGAAGATCCGGAATACCGCCGCTCCATGGAGAAGGCGGAACTCGTGTGCTATCAAGATCCGCAGAAGCGTCGCTTGTTTGCCCTCAAGGAGGAGTTGTTCTATCACATGGACGAGCGCAGCAATGAAGCTGACCTGAGCGAGAAAGGACGTTTGTTCCTCAACCCCAGCGATCCGGACGCGTTCGTGCTGCCGGACTTGGCGACGCATTTTGCCGACATCGACAATGCTACCGACAAAACCCCGGAGCAAAAACTGAAGGCCAAGGAAGAGGTCCAGGCCGTGATGGATCAGCAGGCTGGCAAGCTCCATAACATTTCCCAATTACTGCGCGCCTACACCCTTTATGAAAAGGATCAGCACTATGTAGTGGAGGACAACAAAGTGGTCATCGTCGATGAACACACCGGTCGGAAAATGCCGGGGCGGCGTTGGAGTGACGGCTTGCACCAAGCGGTCGAGGCCAAGGAAGGGGTGCAAATTGACCGGGAAACGCAGACGCTGGCGACGATTACCATTCAGAACTATTTCCGGCTCTATCAAAAGCTGGGCGGCATGACCGGCACGGCGGAAACCGAGGCGGCAGAGTTCAATGACATTTACAAGCTCGACGTCTTGGTCATCCCCACCAACCGCAAGGTGACCCGGAAGGACCACAACGACAAAATTTACAAAACCCGCCGCGAAAAATACAACGCTGTCATTACCTTCCTTCAGGAGCGCCATGCCACCGGCCAACCGATCCTAGTCGGCACGGCCAGTGTGGAAGCTTCTGAGACCCTGAGTCGAATGATGAAGCGGGAAAAAATCCCGCACAGTGTGCTCAACGCCAAATATCACCGTCAGGAAGCGGACATCGTGGCGCAGGCTGGCCAGTTGGGACAGGTTACCGTTTCCACGAACATGGCAGGCCGGGGCACGGACATCAAGCTGGGCGCTGGCGTCCAAGAACTGGGCGGATTGCTCGTCTGCGGCACGGAACGCCACGAAGGTCGTCGCATCGACCGTCAGTTGCGGGGACGTTGCGCGCGTCAGGGCGATCCCGGGGAGACGATCTTTTTCCTCAGCTTCGAAGACCAATTGATGATGAATTTCGGAGCCGCCGAGCGGATGACCAAACTCATGGAACGCATGGGCTTGGAAGACGGGCAGGAGTTGGAGCACCCCTGGCTCAATCGCTCGATTGAAAGCGCCCAAAAGCGGGTCGAACAACGCAACTACACGCAACGGAAACGGACCCTGGAGTTCGACGACGTGATGAACAAACAGCGGATGGTCATTTACGACTTCCGCAACGAAGTGCTCAACACGGACACCCCGGGTGAGATCATCACGGAAATCATTGATCAAGCGGTGCCCGAGCGCGTTAAAGGTTTCCTGGAAGTTCAGGATGGACAGCCTGACGTGGACGGGCTGCGCCTCTGGGTGGAAAGCACGTTCCCCATTTCCCTCTCCGCCGAGGAACTGCCGGAAGGGATCAACGCCGATACCGCCGCCGAACTGGTGGTGCGCAAGGTGAAAGAGACCTACGCCCTGAAGCAGCAAGCGGAGGATTCTAACAATCAGGCTGAGCTTGAGCGTTACGTGCTGCTGGGAGCCATCGACCGCCTCTGGCAGGAACATCTCTATAGTATGGATGCGCTGCGGGACGGAGTGCATTTACGGTCCTTCGCGCAGAAGGATCCATTGATCGAATACAAGATGGAAGCCTATTCCCTCTTCAGTGCACTGATGTCTAACATCCGCGGAGAGATCCTCCAAAACCTCTTCCGGAGCACCTCCAACATCCGCGCTTACGAGCAACTGCTGCATGAACTGATGAGCGGAGCTTCCGCCCAGCAGCAAGCGGCCGAGCGCCAAGGACCTCCCGTCTCCCTGGGCGGCGGCACGTTCACTGCCAGCAGCGGTGCCATGGGCTATGTGGCGCCAACACCGGCCGCGGAAGACCCCAATCGTCCCCGCATTCAACTGCCAGAGGAAAATGCCGCCCCGCAACTTCCCCCTGGCATGCCCAAGGTGGGACGCAATGACGCCTGTCCCTGCGCCAGCGGCAAGAAATTCAAGA
>JANOAV010000155.1:0-45058 GCA_031411295.1 Verrucomicrobiales bacterium
CGATAGCGATACCCCCGGTATCCCAACGAAATGACCGCATCCCGGCAGGGATGCCAGAATACGATCGTGCCAAGCCATTTCCTCTCATATTGCTGATCTGGCATCCCTGCCCGGATGCGATTCTTTTGGGACTCTAACCGGGGGTATCGCTACCGCTCAACCCCCGGCTAATTTCTGTGATCCCTCCGGGATCACCTCAGCTTGAACGCAACTTGGAATAAGTGCACTGCCCGGCATGCCAATGCCGAGATTGGAATGTCACGCTACGGTGGCTTTAAGATTCGATTTAAGATTAAATCTTCCCAAGGCGGAGAAATTACGCCACAGTTTGCGGATTAAATTTCCCGACCAGCCAATCTGCCAACCATGTCCTATCTGAATTCTGCAACCGAACCCGATCCTCTCGAAATCGCACCTCAGCCAGAGGTCGATTTCTCGCTGCTCTCCCCAGAAGAAAAAGATCGGCATTGGTTCCGCAATGTTTATCAAGGCGACCACCAGCCGCAATTGACATGGCGGGCGGTGTTGACCGGTGGCGTGCTGGGAATGTTTCTGTCGCTGTCGAATCTTTACACCACTTTGAAACTCGGCTGGGCGTTTGGCGTGGCCATCACGGCCTCGGTCATGGCATTTGTGCTTTGGCGCGGCTTGCGAGTCATCAGCGGCGGCAGGTTATCCCAGATGAGCCTGTTGGAAACCAATTGCTTGCAGAGCACCGCATCGGCCGCGGGATATTCGACCGGGGGCACCGTGGGTTCCGCTTTGGCAGCGTTGTATTTGGTGAACCATACCCACGAGCAAGTTTGGGTCGTGGTGGGGTTCGTGTTTCTGACAGCCGTGTTAGGCGTGTTCCTGGCCATTCCCATGAAGCGCCAAATGATTAATCACGAGCAACTCCCGTTTCCCAGTGGTATTGCTGCCGCAGAAACGCTGCGCAGCCTGTATTCGGAAGGAAAGGAAGCCATGCAGAAAGCCTGGACGCTGTTGTTGGGAATGGGAGTGGGTTTGCTGGTGGGGATTTCCAAAGGGTTCGATACCATGCGCTCCTCGCTCAAAGAAGGCAGTTTCTTCCAAATGTTGTCTGAGAAGGCTCATAGCTTCTATTTGGCGATGCCGGAGATGCTGTCCTTTCCCCGGATGGCCCTGCCGGGCGCTGTGGGTGGAGCCAAACTTAACGGATTTGGTTTCGAGCCGGGTATCATGATGATTGGTGCAGGTATGATCATGGGACTGCGGGTCTCGCTCTCCATGCTGGCTGGCTCGGTGGTGCTCTATTGTTTCCTCACTCCCTGGCTGGTGGAACATGATGTAGCCTCAGCCGCAGCGGACTATCATCAAGCCATGTGGAAGCCGGGGGCGGAAGTCATCACGCCATTCCGCTGGGGCGTCTGGACCGGCACTGCGCTGATGGTCTTCAGCAGCCTAACCGGATTGGCCCTGCAATGGAAGACCGTAGCCAAGGCGTTCTCCATTTTCAAAAAGAAAAGCCACGCGCCCACAGATGAAGATCTGCGGATGGCAGCCATCGAGGTGCCGGGTAAATGGCTGCTGCTGGGCTTGATCCCAACCACGATTGGCCTCATGGCGCTGATGTTCTGCGCCTGGAAGATCAATCCGCTGCTGGCCTTGGTGTCAGTGGGGCTAAGTTTCGTGCTCTCGTTAGTGGCAAGTCGCGCCACCGGGGAGACCGATACCACGCCCATCGGGGCGATGGGAAAGGTGACGCAGTTGCTATTTGCCGCGTTGTCCCCAGCAAATAAAGTGATCAATCTCACCACGGCTGGCACCACTTCCGCCGCGGCCGGGAGCTGTGCTGATTTGCTGACGGATTTGAAGAGTGGCTATCTGCTGGGGGCCAATCCGCGGCGGCAATTCCTGGCCCAGTTTGCAGGGATTTTCTTTGGGGTGGTGGCCATCGTCCCCGCTTGATTTTTGCTGATTCAAAAGCCAGCCGATTTGGAGAAATTCGCCCTGCCTGCCGCGCAGAGTTGGAAGGCCATGGCGGACCTGTTGGAGAGTGGGCCGCAGAATTTGAACTTTGGGGCACTCCAGGGAATCATCATTGGATCGCTCTTAGGTATTCTCCTGCCCATTCTGGAAATGTTTTTCCCCAAAGCCCGCAGATTCATGCCTTCGGCCATGGGACTGGGACTTGGCTTTGTGGTTTCCTTCGCCAATAGTTTTTCCTTCACCATCGGTGCGGTGATCGCGTGGATCTGGAGCAAGCGCAACGAGCAGCAGGCCAGTCGCTTCAACGTGCCCTTGGCTTCCGGTTTCGTGGCGGGCGAGGGATTGATCGGAGCATTGGTAGCGATCCTGATGGCCGTGCTGGGGCTGATTGGCAAAGGTTAGCCGTAGCCTGACATCCCAATGCCGCGATTTTTGTAGGGTGAGCGCCCTCGCTCACCGCACCGTAAAGGGAGCGCCCCCGCTCCCAGTTCAGAATAGCTAATCACTGGGGACGAGGGCGTCCCCGAAACAAATATTGGGAGCGGGGGCGCTCCCCCTACGCTGTTTAGCTATCAAACACGGCCTAGACACCAACTTTGAAACAACAAAGTTGAGCTATAGACGAAAGCTCACCATCTGCAGAAGGAAACTCGCCATCTGCTGATGACAACGTGCCGTCTGCTGACGGAAGCCCCCTATCTGCTGACGCCAGCTCATCGTCGGTGACGGAAGGCTTTTGTCACCCACCGCAGCCCTTAAGCTAATCCACAGAAACCGCTCATCCTGAAAAGGTTACACCGAAATAAGCGAAAATCCCTCCCCCCCACTTCGGACCAGCTCGCCCTCCACCCCCTGCCTCAATATTTCCGGCACCGCCCCGAAAAGAAAAGCCCCGGAAAACTTGTCTTCCTTCACTCGCGATCTACTCTACGCTCGCCATTCAAATCCCACCATGCCGCCCGCAAAATTCAAAGACGACCTCCCCGACGACGCCCCGACTTCGGTGCTTCGGGAGGACGCCATAGAATCCGGCTTCATCGGCACCCTCCAGCGCGGCAGAATGAGAAAGGAAGACGGTCTTCCACTTCCTCATTCATCATTCCTACTTCCCTCTTTCCCCGGCCCCGAGCACGCTGACACCTCCCGCCACGACCTCCATCCCGACCTCCGCGCCGATTACGTCCTCGCCAACCCGCCCGCCAACGACTCCTACTGGTTCCGCAAGGACGACGACGTCCGCTGGCAACCTAACGGAGCCAGATGGACTACCAAAGGCAACCCGCAGGGTGAGCGCGGGGGCGTTCATCAATTCTGCGTCCCGCCCAAGGGCAACGCCAACTTCGCCTGGGTGCAGCACTTCATCCACCACCTCGCACCGCAAGGGATGGCCGGCTTCGTCATTACCGCTTGCCTGCTGTGGTCTCTTTTCAGCGCAACGGCTTGCGGCGCGAGTGATCGCGCCGCATTTTTTGAAATGAACTGCACTGACTGCCACGATGCGACGGAGAAGAAGGGCAACCTCGATCTGACGGCGTTGAAGCCGAAATTCTCCGATGCGGAGACCTTCGCGATGTGGGTGAAGGTGCATGACCGCATCGAGAGCGGGGAGATGCCGCCGAAGAAAAAGCCGCGTCCGCCGGTGAAGGAGACGGCGGGTGTGACGAAGTGGCTGCGCGATTCGCTCGTCGAGGCGGAGAATGCGCGGCGAAAGGACGGACGCAGCACGCTGCGGCGGCTGAATCGCACGGAATACGAAAACACGCTGCGCGATTTGCTCGGGCTGCCTGCACTCGATGTGCGCGACCTTTTGCCGGAGGACGGGCGAGTGTTGGGCTACGACAAGGCCGGGCGGGCGCTGGATTTTTCCACGGTGCAAATCGCCAAGTATCTCGACGCCGCGAGCAAGGCGCTGCCGCTGGCCATCGCACCCTACCCGGAGCTCGATGAGGCGAAGACGGTGCGGCTCTACGCAGGTGATGATGGCGGCATCATGGATGGAATCATCAATGGCGATGGCGTGTGTCTGAAGGAATTTAAATACGACGCCGACGTTTTCCCGCTCTTGGTGCCGAGCGGGCATGTGCCGGGTGGGAGCGGGTTCGGGTTTTTCGATCAGCTTCAAAAGGAAGGCAAAATTCCCTATCGCGGCGCCATTGGGTTCATGCGCAATGGCGACGACTCGCAGCCGGATTTTGGCCTCATGTCGCCGGTGGTGCCGGGCTTTTACAAAGTCCGCGTTTCGTTGTGGGGATTTCGCTGGGACAAAAACGAGGTGAAGCTCACGACTCCGCAAATTGGGCGGCTGATGGTGAATGGGCGGCACTCCGGTTCGAAGGAGGTGATTGTCGGTTACTTCGACGCGCCTTCGCTGAAACCAGCGGTGAGCGAGTCGGTGGCTTGGCTGAATCCCGGTGACAGCTTGAAATTCCAGCCCATCTCCGTCGAGCACGACTGGCAGGGCATCCCGCGCAACAAGCTCGCAACCTCCACTGGCGACGGCGTGGCGGTGGACTGGCTGGAGGTCGAGGGGCCGCTCGTGGAGTCGTGGCCCGGTGTGGGGCATCGGCGCTTGTTTGGCGATCTGCCGCTGGTGAAATTTACAGCTGCGCAACCTCCGCCGCGTCGCCCGATGGGCCAGTTTCGCGGCGGCCCGCAGCCGTTCGTGCTCACGCCAAAGCATCAGCAGGCGTGGACCGTCGCCTCGGCGGACCCGGCGGCGGATGCGGAGAAATTGCTCACCAGCTTTTTGCCGCTCGCCTTCCGCCGCGCCGTGGAGCGCGAGGAAGTGCAAGCGTTCGCCGCCGTCGCGCACGCGCGGCTCGCGGAAAAGGCGACGTTCGAGGAAGCGATGCTCGCCGCCTATCAAGCCGCGCTCTGCTCGCCGGAATTTCTTTTTCACCGCGAGACGCCGGGCCGGCTCGATGACTTCGCGCTCGCCAGCCGCCTCTCTTATTTCCTGTGGGCCTCGATGCCCGACGACGAACTCCTCGCGCTCGCCGCCGCGAAAAAACTCGGCGAACCCAAAGTCCTCCGTGCGCAGACCGAGCGGATGCTCGCCGACGCGAAAGCCGCGCGATTCATCACCGATTTCACCGACCAGAGGCTCGACCTGCGGCTCGTAGACGACAACACCCCGCACTCGAAGCTCTATCCCGAATTCAGCCCGCTGCTGCGTGACTCTATGGTGGGCGAGACGCGTGCGTTTTTCCGCGAGCTGCTCACACGCGATTTGCCCGCGGCAAACATCGTCCACTCCGACTTCGCGATGCTCGACCAAACGCTCGCGCGCTTCTACGGCGGGTTCGACGTGGAGGACTTCACCATCCCGCAGGAGAAGCCGCAGCCGAAGCAACCGCGCGATACGCTGCCGCGCCCCGTGGAGGGCGATGTCACGGGCACCGCCTTTCGCCGCGTGGCGCTGCCAGCGGATTCGCAGCGCGGCGGCTTCCTCACACAGGCCGCGATTTTGAAAGTCACGGCCAACGGCACCACGACCTCGCCCGTGCGGCGTGGCGCGTGGGTGCAGCGCAAAATCGTCGGCCAACCGCCGGACCCGCCGCCGCCCAACATCCCCGCCATCGAGCCGGACACGCGCGGCCTCACGACCCTCCGCGCGATTCTCGAAAAGCACCGCGCCGATGTTTCGTGCGCCGGATGCCACGCAAAAATGGACCCGCCCGGATTCGCGCTGGAGAGCTACGACGCCATCGGCGGGTTCCGCCCGCGCTTTCGCTCGCTGGAAAAAGGCGACCGCATCACAAGGCCGCCCGCGTGCGCCGGTCGCAGCGAGTTTCTCCTCGGCCTGCCCGTGGATGCGAGCGGAGAACTCGCCGACGGTCGCGCCTTCAAAGACATCCGCGAATTCAAACAACTGCTGCTCGCCGACGAGCCGCAAATCGCGCGCAACTTCGCCAGCCAGCTCATCGTCTATGCAACCGGCGCACCCGTCACCTTTGCCGACCGCGCCGCCATCGAGCGCATCCTCGCCGAAACCGCCGCGACCAAACACGGCATCCGCTCGCTGCTGCACGCCGTGGTGCAGAGCGAACTGTTCCGGAACAAGTGAATCTGACCGTCAATTCCCAACGTAGCTGCACGACGTGGATACCCAATTTTTTCGCCCCAATATTTCGACCAAACGAACAATGATCTCAAATTGCCTTATCGCCATGATGTTAGTTTCGCTATGCGCAATCAGGGTCCACGCTGCGGAAGGGAATGATGCGCCTCGCTCTGCGGTCATCGCGGCACTGACAAAGAACAAAGTTAGTGTGGGTGGCCTTTCCATGGAACCCAGCATGGGTGGACCGGCAATAAGCTTGGGGACGGGCCTAAACGGGGCAGAGTCGAACAACTGTAACGACGAGAATCTTGCATTGGTAGCGCAGCTTCCAGAACTAGAATGCCTTTTTTTATACAAAGGCACCTTTACCAAGGCTGGCCTGAGCAAACTTGCGGCCCTGCCGAAACTGAGGCAACTGCAAATTTATGCTCCCAACCAAGTCGGCCCGGAGGTCTTCGCCGCGCTTGCGGAACTCAAGACATTAAGCACCCTGAACTTTGGCGATTACCTGGTGACCGACGAAATGCTCGGACACATGAGCACCATTCGCGGTCTGAAGTCGCTGGAAATTACCAAGGCGGAGAAAGTTTCCCCGGCAGCCATGGTGCTCTTCCTGGCTACCGTGGGTGACATGGAGAACCTGCTCTTGGGAGGCGACTGCATTGACGACGAGGGTTTGAAACTTTTGGGCACGAAAAAGAACTTGAAACGATTGATGCTGTATAGCCGGAAGATTACTTCCAGTGCTTGGAGCGCTGTGGCTGGTCTGACAAAGATGCAGTGGTTTGATGTGCGCGGAACCAGTTTCGACGATGCAGGGATGCGGGCGCTGGAAGGAATGATCGACCTTAAGTTTCTTATACTTGGTAAGACCCGGATCACGGATGTGGGTATGACCTCACTTGCGGGGCTGACAAAACTCACGGACTTGGGGCTGGATGGAACCAAAATCACCGATGCGGGAATGGAAAATTTGAAACTACTTACCGAACTCGGAAATCTTTTTGTCGGTGAGACCCCGGTCAGTGCGAAGGGCTTGGCGATCGTTCCCCGCAAAGATCGTATGGTGATGATGAGAGCAGGACAACAACCTCTTTCACCAAGGCAGTTCAACGAACTGGCGGCGTTGTTCCCAAACACGCAGATTTTCGATCCGGCTGGCTACTGGACACCGGAACGAGTCGCGAAGGCCCGCGAGGAACTATAGTCAGACGGGCCCAGCGGTAGCAAGAAATGAACACCCTAACACCATGACTCACATTGCCAATACACCACTTTCCCGACGCACCTTTCTGCGCGGCGCGGGCGTCGCCCTTGCGCTGCCGATGCTTGATGCGATGCAGCCGCTCTTTGGCAGCGCTGCGCGTGCGGCGGAGGCGGAGTCTGCCGTGCCACGGCGGTTGCTCGCCATCGAGACGAACCAGGGACTGCTCCCGAAAAACTTTTTTCCGCAGCAGGCGGGGCGGGACTACGAGCTGTCACCGTATTTGAAAATGCTCGCAGCGCATCGCGACGATTTCACCGTCTTCTCCGGGGTGTCGCATCCAGGCGTGGATGGCGGGCACGACGCGGAGCGATGCTTCCTCACCGGCGCGCCGCATCCGAGCGCGGGCGGATTTCGCAACAGCATCTCGCTCGACCAATTCGCCGCCGAGCGCATCGGCACGAAGACGCGCTTTCCGTCGCTGAGCGTTCGCGTCGGGCCGCACTCGCTGGGGCTGTCGTTCTCGCGCAACGGCGTGATGATTCCGCCAGAGACCAGCCCGTCCGCAATTTACCGCCGCATGTTTGTGCAGGGGAATCCGCAGCAAATCGCGACGCGGCTCGACGACCTGCGCCGTGGCCGCAGCCTGCTCGATTTCGTGAATGGCCGCGCGCAGCTCATGCAGCGCAGCCTCGGCGCGGGCGACCGCGAGCGGGTGGATCAGTATTTCACCGCCGTGCGCGATTTGGAAAAGCAGTTCCACGAATCCGCCGCGTGGGAGCAGCGCCCGAAACCAACGACCACCGTGCCAGAACCGCGCGACATTGATTTGAAGGACAGCTCGGTGCTCATCGAGCAAATCCAGCAGATGTATGACGTGCTGCGCCTCGCGCTGGAGAGCGATAGCACGAGGCTCATTACGCTATTCCTGAGCTTCACGGGGGCGCCTTTGAAGCTGCCGGGCGTCACGCAGGACACGCACAATCTCACGCACCACGGCGGCAGCCCCGAGGCTCTCGCGCAACTCGAAATCATCGAGCGCGCCGGGCTGGCAAAATTCAGCGGACTACTCACCGGCTTGAAGACCGCGCAGGAACAAGGAGCGCCGCTCCTCGACCGCACGATGGTTCTTTTCGGCAGTGTGATGGGCGACGCGAATACGCACAACAACGCGAACCTCCCTGTCCTCCTCGCCGGCGGCAGCTTCAAACACGGCCAGCACCTCGTTTTCGATAAAACGAACAACACGCCGCTGGCGAATCTCTACGTCTTGATGCTCCAGCGGCTCGGAATTGCCGCAGACAAGTTTTCATCGGGCACCTCGACGATTCGAGGTCTGGAAATGGCGTGATGAACCCCAGCGCGCCGTCGCCAACAAGGCCACGGTGCCGATCTATTACGAGAGCCGCATTTGACTCCCTCACGGCCCCGCTCGGTCGGGCTTAGCCCAACGCGTTGCGTTGTCTAACTCAGTCGCCCCACTCGGCTCCTTCGGTTCCAAGCTCAGCCTGAACGCCGCCGAGCTGACGAAGAAGGAAAAGCTCAAGACGAAGTGGGCCGCGCTGGAGGCGATGGACGGCAAGGCGATGATCGTTTGCATGAGCCGCCGCATCTGCGTGGATCTCTACGATGCGCTGAGCTACGCAGCACAACATTCCAATGTCGCGTCTGCATCCGCAGTCAGGTGGGGTTGCAGGATTGCCAAGCGTGAACGTGTCCGTTACAGCGGGGCATGGGAATTTCCGTTTTGTTCAAAAGTCATCGTCTGCTTCTTGCTAGTTTTACGCTTCCGTTAGCCGCGCTCAGCGGGGCGGAATCCGTGCTCTGGGAAGGGGAGAAGCTGCAAGTGCGGCAAAGTTCAGGTCGGGTGGGGCCGCAAGATTTGCGGGCGTATGGCGATGGGGCTTGGAGCAACCAAGCGCATCTCTGGTGGCAGGGCGCGAAGTTGGGGGACTCCTTGGAGTTGGTGCTGCCAGTGGCAGTAGCGGGAAATTATCGACTCGCGTTAGGTTTAACCAAGGCGGTTGATTACGGAGCATTCAGCATCAGTTTGGATGATAAAAAGTTGCAGGGACCGCTGGATTGCTTCAACGACGGAGTGATTCATACCGGCATCATTTCTCTGGGGGATCCATTGGCACTGACCGCCGGGGAGCATCGGCTACAGTTCACGGTCACCAAAGCGAATCCTCAAGCCCTGCCGGGAAATATGTTGGGACTGGATTATGTGATGGCGACGACCGATCTTAAAAGTGAGTTGGCTGCGCTGGGCCCGCAACTCAAGCCCGCCAAGCCAGCCGTAGCGCGCGGAGCCAAGGCCCCCCCGGCTATCAAGGAAGGCAACGCGCTGGAGGCCCAGCCGAAATCACCAGCGGAGCAACAAGCCTGCTTCAAAGTGCCGGAAGGGTTCAGTATAGAGTTGGTTGCCAGTGAGGAAACGGGCCTGCCCAAGCCAGTGATGACGGTGTTCGATAGCGCTGGTCGGATGTGGTCGGTTACGGCCACCGAGTATCCACGCGACCAGGACCCCGGGGTCTGGTCCAAGCCAGGGAAGGATCGTGTAGTCATCTTCGATACTCCTTGTGCCAGCGGGCCGCAGACACCACGGATCTTTGCGGAGGGCATGGTCATGCCACTATCCGTGCTGCCCTACGGAAATGGGGCCTACGTCGCACAGGGACCGGAAATTTTGTATCTGGGAGACAAAGATGGCGATGGGAAGGCCGACACGCGCGAGGTGCGGTTGCATGGCTTCGGCGTGCAGGACACGCATACCCTGCCGCATCAACTAACCTTGTTGCCAGGAGGCCGTATCGTTTACTCCCAGGGTGTGTTGAATAAGGGAAAAGTGACCGATGCGGCGGGCCACACGATGGATTTCAACAAGACCCAAGTGGCCACCTTCCGGCCTGACGGCACTGGGCATGAGGTGATTGGGGCCGGTCTCAATAACATTTGGTGCTGGTCGACGTCGCGCGAGGGGCGGGTGTTTATTCACGAAGCCAACGATCTGGGTTACAGCTTGGTGCCGTTTGAAGAGGACTCTACTTACCCCAGCTTCATCGCCACGAAACTTCATCCCGCTGCGCCCATGCATCCACCCACGGCGCAAGGCTTGGACTTGGGGGGCACGGGATTCAGTGGCTTGGCACTCTGTGATGATCGCACGGGATCGTTCCCCGCGCCCTGGCATGGCGTGATGTTGATTTCCAATCCTATCCTGGGACGCATTCAAGGCATCAGCATGACGCGGGAAGACAACGGAGTCTATCATTTCAAGAAAGCGGGAGATCTCGTGACGTGCTCCGATCCCATGTTCCGCCCGGTGGCAATTACCTTCGGCCCGGATGGATGTCTCTACATTACGGATTGGTATAACCGCATTATTTCCCACAACGAAGTGGCCCGGGATCATCCCGGCCGGGACAAGTCCCGAGGTCGGGTGTGGCGCGTGCGGCATGCCTCGCAAACCAAACGAACGATCCCCGACCTAGCCAAAATGCCGACGGGGGATCTGCCAGCACAATTGAAGGCCGACAGCACTTGGCAGATGCGTGCCGCCTGGCAGGAAATCGCCCAGCGGCGGGCCGTGCAGTTGGCTCCGGAACTCACGCGCCTGATGCGTGATGCGGCCACGCTGGATGATAGCCGGATCCATGCCTTGTGGGCGCTGGAGGATCTGGGAAGGTTCGACGAATCGTTGTGGCAGCTGTTGTTGCAGAGTCCCAATGCCAACGTGCGTCGCGAAGCCGTGCGGGCACTGTCCTCGTTGAAGGTTCCTGCCGCCACCGCCTTTGCGCTGATGCAACCCTTGGCAGCAGAGAAGTCATGGACGCTGCGTTACGAAGTTTTGCGTTATTTCCGCCGCAGCGGAGCAAGTCCGGAGCACTTGGCTTGGTTACAACGCTGGAGCGCAGGGCCAGCGGATCAAACCAAAGTGGACGGCTGGAATGGGCCGTTCCTGGCCCTGGGCGGAGCTTATGAACGGGCGTTTCAGGATTTCCTCCTGATGCGGATCACGGATCGCAGCGGACCTGGGCCAGCTTTGGATCCCAAGTGGGATGCCGTGTGGGAAAATAAACCGGTGCGTTCTGAGGCGGAATCCAAGGCCATTGCCGAGCGTATTGCGGCGGTCTCCAAGGCCTTGGCTGAGCCGACGGATCGGTCAATGGAGGTAGGGCGCACCTTGGTGCAGACCACGTGTCTGCAATGTCACCGCATGGGAGATCAAGGCGTGGCGCTGGCTCCGCCGCTGGATGGCTCCGCGCAGCGCGATCCCGTGGCGCTGATCACATCGTTAGTGGATCCGGACGCAGCAGTGGAAAATGTGTTCCGACTCTATCGCGTCGAGACCAGTGACGGTCAAACAGCAGCAGGTTTCCGGAAGGATATCGATGCGAAGGAAATTACGCTGATGCTGATGGGCGGGACGCTCCAGCGCATTCCGCTGGGCAAGGTGAAACGGGCTGGTTACATTCAAGGCCAATCCGTCATGCCCGCCTTGGGAATCGGGTTGAGCGTGGAGCAGGCCGTGGATGTGGTGCGGTATTTGCGCACGGTGCGCTAAGGCTAGGAGTGATTATTCCACAGCGGACATGCTTTAGCGAGGTGGAGCGAGGCTGAGCCCGAGCCCGAGCCTTCGTCTGCTTGCATGCAAAGGTTCGCTCAAGTTCCTCCTCGCGCGGATCGACCAGCGCTAGGCAATTTATTTCTGAGTTCGGATGCCTCAGCTCACGACTGGCTCGAACTCAGCCTCGCTCCACCTCCCTTTGCGGTGGGTTATTCACTCCTGCGCTAAGGCTAGGAGTGGATGTGGTTGCCAAGTGCTTAGTTGGCGTTACAGGTGTCTGTCTATGAAATTCATGCTTCCCCTCTTAGCTCTTGTTGTTGGTGCCCACGCGCAAACGGTGGACTTGACCCCGGTTAAAAAATGGGTGGAACATACGGCTAAGATCAAGACCTTCAGCGCGAGTTTCACCCAGCAACGCTTCCTGCGCACCGTGCGCAAGCCGTTGGAGTCCCAGGGCACAATTCAGTTTGCGGCCCCAGGATCGGTGCGCTGGGAAGCGCAGGGACAGGTCAACATGATCGCCACGGTCAAGGCGGGCGGAGACCTAACGATTCAACATCCCGGGGAGCAAAAGGCGGAAGTAATCACGCGGGCCATGCTGCAGGAGAAAGGTGACGGGCAGGGATTGGCGCTACTGGAAAGTGGATTTCCGCAAAGTTTCGCTGAGTTCCAAAAGAAGTTCGAGGTAACGAAAGTGGAAAAGCAGGGGGAGTTCTGGCAAGTGGAGGCCAAGCTCGTTGGCAGTGCCAGCAAAGCGGTTACCAAGGTGGTGTTCCTAATTCAGGATGGAGCATTTACTTTGGGAGGACTGCAGTTTCACTTCCGCGATACCTCCAGGGTGGAATCTCGGTTTACCAAATTTATCGAGAACCCTACACTGCCAAAAGACTGCTTCGTGCCAGACCTGAGCGGATACAAGGTGAAGTAGTTAGGGCGCAGCATCATTTCCCGATGCAGAAGCTGGAGAAGATCTCCCCGAGCAGATCCTCCGTATCCAGACGGCCCACCACCTCGCCTACGGCATCCATGGCGCTGCGGACTTCAAGGGCGATGAACTCGGCGGAGGCTCCCTGGGCGGATTCTGCCAAGGCTTGAAGCAGGCTGGCGCGGGCGCGTTGCAGGCAATCCTGGTGGCGCGCGTTGATGGAAACGAGATCCGCACCGAGGGCTCCGGCTTCGGCGGTTAGGATGTGGTAGAGGCGATCGCTGAGGGCATCCATCCCCATGCCAGTGGTGCAGGAAATTGGCAGCCCGTCCACGTGCTGCCAATCCGTATGGACCCCGAGGTCCGCTTTGTTTAAGATCAAAAGGCGATGCCGCGTTGCCTCCGCCGGAATCGCCACGCGGGCTGCGGCGGGTTGGCTGGCATCGACCATTTCGAGGATCAAATCAGCGCTGGCGAGGGCGGCGGTGCTGCGGGTGACGCCATGTTGCTCGATGAGGTCATTGGTTTCGCGGATGCCGGCGGTATCGATTAATCTGAGGGGAAGTCCGCGCAGGTTGATGACTTCTTCGATGGTGTCCCGGGTGGTGCCGGGGATTTCGCTAACGATGGCGCGCTCGAAGCCGAGCAGGAAATTGAGCAGGCTGGACTTGCCAGCATTCGGCGGTCCACAGATCACGGTGCGGGCGCCCTGGCGGAGGATGCGTCCCTGTTCGGCGGTGGCCAGAAGTTGATCCAATTGTTCCCACACGGCGGTCATGCGCTCCCGCAAGACGTCCGTGGTGGCGGGATCGATGTCCTCCTCTGGAAAGTCGATGTAGGCCTCCAGGTGCGCCAGGATGCCCAGCAGTTCATCCCGGGTGGTGTGGATGGCGCGGCCGAGCCGACCTTCCAATTGGTGTTGCGCGGCGCGGAGGGCCAGGGTGGTCTGGGCGGAAATGAGATCCATCACGGCTTCGGCCTGCGTCAGGTCCAGTTTGCCATTGAGGAAGGCTCTTTGGGAAAATTCACCGGGCCCGGCGGAACGCGCCCCTGCCGCCAAGAGCGTTTCCAAGACCCGACGCGTCACGAGCACGCCGCCATGGCAGGCTAATTCCACCACATCTTCGCCAGTGTAACTATGCGGGGCGGGAAAATACGTCACCAGGACTTGATCGACAACTTCACGCTCAGCCGTCACGACGTTAGAGAGGAAGGCCAAGCGCGGAGCAGCCAAAGGCTTGGACAGCACGCGGGAAGAAATCTCCCGAACCTGCGGTCCAGAAAGTCGCAACAAGGCGATGGCCCCGGTTCCGGGGGCGGTGGCGATGGCGGCAATGGTATCGGGTGCAAACATGAGTGGGTGAAGTGGGGGGCAGTTTCGGTGAAGGATAGCGGGATGGGGAACGCTGTTGGGGTGGCTTTATGCTACTTTGCTTATCTAGCCAATCGATAGCCGAAAAAAACGGAAAAAGACGAAAAAATAATTCTTTGCGTCGCGTCACAACCCATTCTTTTCGGCCTTTTCTCGTTTTTCCGGCAAAACAAAAAATGTAACAAAGCAGAATTTACCACAGATTCGGCAAAGCGTGGAAATCATGTTGCGGAAGTCCGCTGGGTTCGCAAGGATGGGGGATGGATTATTTAGCAATGGCGCGAACGGTGATAGACCTTGAAGTGGAAGAACTGCAACGGCTGCGGGAGCGGCTGGATGATTCTTTCGTGCAGGCCGTGGAGGTTCTGAAGTCCGCTGTAGAGCAACAGCGGAAAATCATTATCTGCGGAGTGGGGAAGTCCGGAAACATCTCCCAGAAGATTGCCGCCACGCTGAACAGCACGGGCGCGGCGGCGGTGGTGCTGAATTCGCAGGATGCCTTGCACGGGGACTTGGGATTGGTGAACGATGGGGACGCCATGCTGCTGCTGTCCTACAGCGGTGAGACGGATGAAATCATCAACTTGCTCCCGCACCTGAAACGGTTGGGAGCCAAGCTCATCGCAGTGACCGGCGGAGTGGGCTCCACGCTGGCGCGTCATGCGGACCTGACGTTGGATGTGAACGTGCAGCGCGAGGCCTGTCCTCTAAATTTGGCTCCCACCTCCAGCAGCACGGCCATGCTCGTCATTGGCGATGCCCTGGCGATGGTGCTGCTGGAAGCGCGGGGCTTTGAGCCCGATGACTTTGCGCGGTTGCACCCCGGAGGTTCCTTGGGGCGGTCACTGCTCACCAAGGTGAGCGACGTCATGCGGGCCGGGGATCGGCTGGCCCGAGTGGCGGAATCCGCCGTGATTCTGGACGCGCTGCAAGCCATGACGGCCGCCAAATCCGGAGCCGTGGTGGTGCTGAGCGCCAGCGGAACATTGGCGGGCATATTCACGCAGGGAGATTTCGTGCGGGCCTATCAACAACAAAGCGATGTGGCCAACCAACCCGTAGCCCAGTTCATGAGCCGCAAACCCATCACGATTCACGAAGACCAACTGGCGGCCCATTTGCTGCAACTGCTGGAGAAACACAACGTGGACGAAGTCATCGTCGTCAACGATGCCCACGAACCCGTCGGCGTGGTCGATACCCAGGACTTGAGTCGGGTGAAAATTCTGTGAGCACGGCGGAGAGGCTCCGTGGCACATCAGACGAATGATTGCGAAAAGTCGGCAGCGGAAGCGGAGGACTCAAGCAAGCCGTTGTTTTCCGAAGGGGAGTTGCTCAGAGCCGTTTCACCACGCCAGCGCCAGAAACAGCGCCAGTCAGGCCAAGCGCCCCCTGAATCCCCTGGGCTTGTCCAACCATGGCCGTAGTTGCTAGCGCGACGCACCCCCACTCCAAGAGTTGCGTCAACTCCTCGCAGCAATACGGCCTTTATTGTTCGGCTCAGTTTTCATTTCTGGTTCAAGCTGCATTTAGGGCAGCAGCATATCATTTCAGGAACCGAATCCTTGTCTTTTAGTTCCGGTAAGGTCCAACCGGCATGTTTTGCATCCGTGGCCATCTGCTCGAAATAGCCTTTCGAGAACTGGCGATGATTCTCAGGCAATTCGAGTCCCTCTCCGCAGTCGCAAATGAACGCCAAAGCCCAATATGCGTGGGCTTGGTATTTTTCGCTGAGATCAGGTGCCTCGACTTGGTCATTCATATTATTGCTGAACGTTAGAGCGTTGACGTCGCTGCTGGTGGGGAACTTAGAAGGCACGATGACGAGTCGAGATTCAAACAACGCTGAAAAAACACTGGGATACCAGCGGTTGTTCTGCCGCGTTTTTGTTCGGCTAGTGGAGTGTGATAGAAGTTAGGTGTCATGATGGAAATTGATAGTGGAGAATGACTCACCGATCATCGGTAAGCCTTCGGATTACGGGAGACATCAACAGGTCCAGTTCTGTTCTTGGTCCTTGAGGCTCGCTCCCCTCATCCATGGCCTGAGTTATGAGAACATCCGGCGCTCTACTATCACATATCTGGAACTCAACGTGAGCACCTCGACTTCTGCACTTGACTGCATAAGCGATACCTGGGAGAGCAGTGAAACGTAGCTTAGCGTGAACCATTCGTCGAGTCTCGAAGTTTTGCGCATAGCACCCAATAGTGTGCGGGCCGGGTGCAATGGATACGGCAGATGGCCCTTCGTGCGCAACTCCGTCAACGAAATCAATTCCGGCGGGGCGTCCAACGGCCGTTGATGGTGGCAGTAAACCACCTGCACGCTTGAGTGGACCTACCGTTGCCATCCCTTGGCTGGGTGTTGAGCTACATGATGCAAGTAGTGCAACAAAGAGTATAGTGAAAGCGTTAGTTAAAGTCATTAGATTTATGGATGGCACGAGCCTAACTGCTTAATCACCGACAGAAGTGTCGATTTTTTGCCGAGCTTTATGGGCGACAGATTTGCCAGTTTTGGCGAGGGATAGTGATTGCATAGCGAAAGTTTGGTAGGAGTTAGCCGCAGAGGCGCGTGATCGTCAACGTTATTGTTGATTTCCGCTCGGAGGCGCATGAATTCCCGCAGTTTATGACAACGGGCTTTTGGGGAACTGCGGTGGAGGCCACTGTCGGGCGGGGGATTTTGCTGAGGGGCTTCTCTCCCCTGCATCCCCTGGGCTTGTGCAACCATGGCCGTGATTACTGGCTCGCTCAGCCTCCACCCTGAGAGTCACGTCAATTCCTCGCAACGCTGCGGCCTTTATTGTTCGGCTTGATTACCGGTCACTCTTCTCTTCTTTCCTCAACCCGTTGGGCTTTTCGACCTCGATGATCCACGTGTCTTTGGCCAGCATCTTCCGATACGTCGGATGCAGTCCGTCGAAATCCTCGCAGTAGATCACGAGCTTGCCGGGCAGTTCATCCATCGCCTGCTTGCGTGGGATGACGCGGCCGTCTCCGGTGGACACGATGAGACCTTTCAGCGGGCGGCCAGCTTTCTCCTCGTCACGGCTGGTCATCACGCGATCACTCGTCCGCTTCTTGACGAGGCCCTTTTCATCCTCAACGATCTTCTCCGTGTTCACAATCTCGTCGAAGAGCAGGAAAAAGTTGAACGTTTCGGAGGATTTATCGACCTTCGTGACGATGCAAAAGACGGGAGCTTTGCCGGGCAACTGCGGGAGCTTTCCCCCATCGGCCGGCTTGTCCTGCGACCGGGCCGCGCCCCAAGTCATCGCCACCGCTAGTCCGATCAGACTCGCTGCAAGCAGCCCAGCGAGAAGTTTGGAACCATGCATTGCGAATTTCTCCTGCCGCCGAACTAGTTGATCACCGACAGAAGTGTCGATTTTTGCCGAGCTTCTTTAGGGGCGACAGATTTGTCGGGTTTGGCGCGGGGTAGTGATTTCATAGTGGAAGTATGGTAGGATTTAGCCGCTGATGCGCGTGATAGTCAACGTTATTCTGGATTTCCGCTCAAATGCGCGTGAATGCCTCTGCGAATCTCTGCGCCCTCTGCGGTAAAACTCCCATCCCGCAACATTCAGAATTACCGCAGAGAACGCAGAGGACCGCAGAGCCAATATTGTTCATGAGGGAAGCCATCGCCCAGCTCGCAAAGCAAACCGCAGGACTGCGCCTGCCTTCACGGGCTTGGCATGATTTGGTCGCTGGCCACCTCGACCCAGGCGCCATTGATTTTCCACTCTACTTTGAGTTCGATGCCTTTGGCAGGGATGGTTTGAAGTGCTTGGGCATAAATGACAAATTGCGCTTCGCCATCAGGTTGGGGTGTAATTTCAGGCCAACCATCTCGATCTGCGTCCCAAGCTATTTGATCGCCTGGGTCTTTCAGCGATCCGTTGCCGCGCGCGTCCGTCATCGCAAAATGGCCAGCCCCATCATACAACTCGATGCGTGTTGGCTCAGACGCCCTAATGCGCAGATTGGCAGGAGTTGGTGTTTTCATCTGAATGTGATGATAAATGGGGATGAGATAAAATGGACTGGCTGAGAAAACCCCCGCATCAATCACTGCCTGATCAACGTTTTGCTCTGCGGGATCAAATTGCCAGACGGCCTGGCTGTTTCGGGTGCTTGATTCCGTCCACTGGAGAGCGGTTTGTCCCTTTCCTTGACGGGATGCAGGAAGGGAAACTTCGAACAACGCCACCTCACCCGCTTGCAGGCTAAGGGATTGCTGGGGTGGGGTGCTTGGTTCGGTAACGGGATGGATTTCAATGCGGCCCGTCGCAGCGGCTTCATCCCACTGGATGGATGCAGGTGTGTCCCCAAAACTTAACACTCCAGTAACCACATGGTTGGTTGGATTGGAGAGAGAAAAACTGGCGCGAGCAGGGCGGTTGGCGATGGCCATGGAGGATGCAATGCGGGGCTGCAGCGCCAGCGGAGGGGCCGATTCCTCATGGTTGGTTGGCTTACTTTCAGGCTTTGGGGTGGTGCTGGGGACTTGCGCCAGCAGCTCACGAACAGTGGCGGCGGCGGCCTGCCCTAAAGTGATGCTTGCTAGCAAATGTTTCGCCTGCACGACCGATGCGCGTGCGCCAGACACGTCCCCAGCCAGTTGTTGCAGGACTGCAAGTTTGGCCACGGCGGCTGGTTCCAGCGGGTAGAGGTTGAAGGCGCGGATAATTCGCAGGATTTCCTTCTGCGCGTTCAGGCTTTTGGCCAACTGTCCCGTTTCCTGGCAAAGCCGGACGTAGAGACGAAAGAGCACCAACTCATCCAGTTTGGAGTCCTGCTTGCGGAAAGCGATCAGGAGTTGGTTTAATTGGTCTTCCAAGCCCTCGTAGTTACGCGCGTCCAAGCCACGCTGCACTTTGTATATCTTAACGGATATGCGGCGGGTGGTGTATTTTTTCTCAGTCAGAATTTCCTCTAGGATGGCATCCGCCTCCGCAGTTCGTTTCAATTTATCCAACACCTTTGCCATCGCGAGCTTCACTTGGGCTTGTTCATTGCCATCAGCATTGGGATTGTCTTTGTATTGCAGAAGGATGTCCTGCAGCACTTTCAAGGCTCCCGCGGGATCTTGCTGACTGTTCCGTTCAGCCTCGACGCAGCGCATGCGGAAGCGAGGCATGTCATGGTATTTGGAAGGTTCTTGATTTTCTAAAGCCTTTTTGAGGATCTCATTGGCTTGCTCTTCGAACCCCAGGAAATTTAATTCGCCTGAGATGGTTAGAGAGGCCCAGAGCTTCTGATCAATCTGATCCCGAATCAATTTTACTTTCGACGCTGGATCCCGTTCGCGTCGGGATACTTCATCTGCCCATGCAAGCAGCCAGAGATTCTTCTCCATGGCTTGCTGCCAGCGGCCGATGTTCCATTCAGCCTTTGCCATGCTGCTGATGGTGGCGGCCTCCATGTTATCCATTAACAGTGGTGCAGAAGCATCATTGCCATTTTCGCGACGCTGCCAGGAAACTGCGTGCTTACCATTCGGAAGCATGAGAGGGAAGTCCCGCAGGAGCACATCCGGAAGCGCGGCAAACCAAGGTCCGCGTGCGGGAAAGGTGGTCGTGTCGTGGGAAAAACCTTGTTTCAGGAAATAGTCCTGTTGCTCAAACATTAGTTCCCACGATCGGGCGTTCCGGCCAAGGTTCATCAGTGCCTTGACCAAGTTCCCTCGCACGTGGAAGGCCCATTCGTTGCGGCCCTCTTCCTTCGCCTTGGCTGCAATCCATTCGTAGAGGAAGATTGCCCAATTCAGATCAGTGGCACCTCGTTTTAGTTGGGCTTCTGCGAAAACGACGGTCCACCATTCGTTAATCGTTTGATCCTTGCTGAGGTTCAGCATGCCTTCCTCTAAAATTTTCTCGTGCGCCAAATCCATTTCTTTGGTGGCTTCGGTGGTGCCGCCCTTCGTGTAAGCGACATGAGCATAGTCCAACCAAACCCGCGCGAGTGGAGCCATTTCCGCCCTGATGGGAGCGAGGCTGCAAAGCAATAATAGTAAGCAGAGGAGAGCACGCATGGGAGTTATCGCTTAAGGTTTTCTTCAAGCTTCTTGGCACGGTCGGCACCTTCTGCCTTTCCACGCGATGCGGCCAAAAGGAAAAGTTCCTTCGCTTTAGCCAGGTCTTTCTTGCAGCCCGAGCCTGACTCATAGCAATCTGCCAATACAAAAGTGGCGATGGGATGACCCTGCTGACTGGATTTTGTCAGTAAATCTACAGCCAGGGAATAATCAGGTCGCACACCGGTGCCTTGCAGGTAGTCACGCGCCAGTTGAAATTGCCCGTTTTTATCTCCCGTTTCGGCACATTTTTTGTTCCACTTAAAAGCAACGGCGTGGTCTTCCGGCACGCCGTGCCCGCCGTCTGAAAGGTAACCAACTTTGCTCATTGAAAAAGCATCTCCTAACTCAGCGGCTTTGAGGTAAAGCGCCCACGCTTTGGCTAGATCTTTGGGGACTCCGATGCCTTTTTCGTAATATTTGGCGGCACTCTGGCAGCCCCAGATGTCATCCGCCTCGCAGGCTTTTAAAAAGTAAGCCAGCGCCTTAGTGGAATCTGAGGGCACGCCTTTTCCTTCTTCATAGCAGGTTCCCAACAAGAAATTGCCATAACCATCCTTCCCATCTGATGCCTTCTGTAGGAGTTCGATGGCCTTTGGCTTGTTAGTCGGAACGCCCAGTCCATACAGGTGCAAGCATCCCAGCCGCGCCATCGCATGAGCCTCACCCCGTGCGGCAGCTTTCTCAAGGAAGCCCATTGCTTTGGGGATGTCTTCCGTTCCATCCCATCCGTCCAGATAATAGATCCCCATCCGCAGCATCAAAAATGGATTATGAAGTTTAAGTCCACGCTCCAGCCACTCCTTCGCCTTGGCATTGTCCGCCTTGCAACCAGTCCCGTCGTGCAAAGCCTGAGCCAGTTCTCCAATGGCAAAAGAGCAGCCTCGTTCGCTAAGGTTCACTAATCGTTTGTAACCCTCTGCTTCGTCTTTGGGGCCTCCCTGGCCCAGTAGGATCATGCTGGCGTAAGCGTGGCCCGCCCCTGGATCGCCCTCGTCTGCCGCTGCTTTATAATATTCCCTAGCTTTGGCTAAGTCAGGTTTCACAGACCAACCTTTCCGGTGGGCTCTACCCAGAAGGCGCAGCACAGTGCTGTCTTTGGGCTGTGCCGCAATTAGCTTCTTGAGCGTTTCGAATCCTTGATTCGGATCCGCCTTGCGGCCGACTCCGGCTAGGAGGCAGATCGCCATCGCATCTTCGTTGCCTTCCGCAGCTGCCTTGATCAGAAGTTCATCCGCTTGCTTTGGGTCATAGGGCACATCTGGTCCATCATTGTAACGTTGTGCTAGTTGAACCATCGCCATTGTGTCACCAGCCTTTACCTTCGCTTGTAGGGAATCAAGCGGCATCGCTGCCAGCGCAGGCGTATGGGCTGACACGGTCTGGCTGGCTGCCAATATGCATATCGCTAAAAGGTGTAGTTTGCGTAGCCTCATGTTTGTTTATAGTTCGCACCGTTCTCTCGGGCAAGTTTGAATCCATTGCGGTGGAGGGAATTTACGGGAAATTCGCAAAATCAAGAAAAATTTCCAACTTGCAATACGGAATAGATAATCTATAATTTTGATAGTTATGGCTTATTCCTGCTGTGACTACTCTAACCACCAAGACCTAATTCCTCCAAAACCGATCCATGCTGGCTCCCGCCTCGAAACTTGCCGTGATCGACTCCACGCCTCCGTGGGGTTTGGAAACCTTGTGGCGCATGGATTGGAAGCGTTTTCAAGAGTTGGTGAGCCTGGTTCTGGCGCGCGGGGGCTTTGCCTCGGAAGTAGCTTGGGTGCGGCCGGATGGGACGACGGTTCTATCCGTCGTGCCACGGCAGGGACGAATGGGGGCTGAGGCACTGGTCCAGTGTGCGGGCTGGAACCAGTATGAAGTGGGGGCTCCGAGTTTGCTGGAATTTTATAAATCGGTGGTCAATGAAGGCGTTTCGCGAGGAATTTATGTCACCCCGGGAAAATTTGATCAGAATGCGATCATCTTTGCGCGCACGAAAAATATCGAATTGATCGATGGTGCCGAGTTCTTGCGCACGATCGATCGAATGACTTATGACGAGCAGCAGACCCACCGAAGAATGGCGCTGGTGGGATCTTGGGACGTGCCGTCGTGTCCGAGTTGCGCGAGCAAGCTTGGGTTGCATGAGGTAACCTTTCCCTCCGGCCAAGAGCAGCGGAATCTGGCGGATCTAACCTTCAAGGCGGACCAGCATGTGAACGGGCAGGTTTACTGCAAGCATCTGGTGGTGAAACCGGGGGTGGATGTCTTATTCCTCAAGGGCGTGGAAGCAGAATCCATGGAGATCGGCGGACGCGTGATGGGGAATTTGGTGTGTCGGGGGAAGTTAGTGGTGGCGGCGGGAGCGTGTGTTAGCGGATTGGTGGCGGCTCGGAGCATCAAGTTGGAGCCCGGCGCATTACTGGAGGCGGAGGCGCGCATTTTAAACGAAGCGGAGATTCAATCGGTGCGACCGCAACCGAAACAATATCTCTGGAAATGCCCCCAACGCAGGTGCCGTGGATCGTTGCCGGAGCGGGTGTAGGAAATGACATTATGGGCAGTAGCCGTCATCGCTCCGCGTGACGGCATTCGTCTGGCAAAGGCATGGGATGCTAAAGTGTCCTAACCTGCGAGAATTGTCGCGTGAGGGAGGGCAGGGACGAGCCGCCAGATAAGTCGCGAACGGCTAACGAACAGGGATATCGTGAAGGTCATCACGCGGAGCGATGATGACTACTTTTCAGAAGGTCTTCGGCTTTGGCCGATTTCCCGCTGTCAATTTCAGCGCGGCCTGCTAGATACCGGGCGATGATGGAATATTATTTACTAACCAAAAAAGGACGCGAAGGGCCCTATCAAGAGGCTGAATTGCTGGATTTGTTGGATGCGGGTGAGATCGGTCCGGATGAGCTTTGTGAGCAGCTTCCCAGCGGGCAGCGGCGTGCGGTGGGGGAGTGGTTCGAGGTGCTAGAACCAGAGTTGGCAATGGAGGGCGTGAGGGATGCAGAAATTGATTTTACGTCAGGGCGAGTGAATGTTTCCCGCTCCACGGTGCAGTGGGAAGGGCGGCCCAGTGTCTTGGCGTGCTGGCCGCAGTTAGCGCTGGCGGGTGGTGCTTTGTGGGTGGGGAATCATTACGAACGCGTGGCCCCGGGGAGCTGGATTCTGAGTTTGGGGGCGGCGGCGGTGATTATTTTGCTCGTGCTGCTGGGGTTGAGTCGCTGGCGGTATCGGGTGACGCGGCAGGGGGTGGAAGCGCTGCGGGGCTGGTGGTTTCAGGATTCCTGGGCGATTCCCCTTGATGAAATCTCCGCCATCCGGGTGCTGCATTCGGGCCTGCCTGGGCTCATCGGAGTGGGGGAAGTGCAGTTTGCGGCCGGGGATGGCACGGCAAGTGCGGTGGTGTTCTGGGGACTCTGGCGACCACGCCGGGTGAAGGCGTTAGTCGAGGCCTGCGCAGGTGGACTGCGTGCGTGACGAAATTAATTGCGACTTTCGCCTGACGACTGCCACTTTTTGCTTTTCCTTCCCGCCAATGCTGATCATACTATCTCTCACCTAGCCCACTTTGGACATGGATTGCGACCATCAAAACATCACCGACCAACTCTTACGATCCTACCAGGAAGTGGGCGGGATCAACCATCTCGAGGGCAAAAATCTACCGTCCAAGCAGATCGTGGAACATCTCTGTGAAGAACTGCTAAGCTTGGTTTTTCCAGGGTTCATGGAGGGCGAAGCAATTTCCTGTGAGGAACTGCCGCAGGCCATAGGACAGAAGGTGGAACGGTTAGCGGGTCGGTTGGCGATCGAAGTGGGGCGAAGCCTAACGTTGTTCGGCGGATGCTCGGAGGCTGCGCAGGGCGAGGCCGCCCACGATTGCGTGTGCCAGTTCCTGCGGCGGCTGCCGGAGGTGCGGCGGAAACTACAAACGGACGTGACCGCCGCCTACGAGGGCGATCCCGCAGCGCGCAGCACGGAAGAAATCATTTTAAGCTATCCCTGCATCGAGGCTATTGCCGTGCAACGCCTGGCGCATGAATTGTATCGCGCCAATGTGCCGTTGATCCCCCGCATGATGACCGAGTGGGCGCACCGGCGGACGGGGATCGATATCCATCCTGGGGCGACGATTGGAGAGTCATTTTTTATTGATCACGGCACGGGCGTGGTGATCGGGGAGACCTGTGTCATTGGCAAGCAGGTGAAGCTGTATCATGGGGTAACGCTGGGGGCCAAGAGCTTTACCAAGGATGCCGAGGGGAATCCGGTGAAGGGGGTGAAACGTCATCCCAATGTGGAGGATCATGTTACGGTCTATGCCAATGCCACGATTCTGGGAGGGGATACGACCATCGGCAAAGGCAGCACGATTGGGGCGAATGTCTTTATCATGGAAAGCGTCGAGCCGTATTCGGTGGTTGGTTTGAAAGAAGCGAATCACCAAATTGACGCGAAACGCAAGCCACCGATTAAAATTGCATAACCATGAAGTCCGCCCGCCATGCCGCATTCCCGCCTCAGGGGCTGAAGCAAAGCGCTTCAGCAATCGCGGAGGTGTTGTCACCAGCGAAGTTCCCCGGCTTGTCAGGGATAGATCCGGTGTTAACCCAGGAGGCGCGGAAATGGTTGCGTGATCTGGGCTGCGTCCCGGCCTCACAGCGGATTCAGGTGGTGTGGAACCCCCGATTAAAGACCACCGCTGGCACGGCCTGTGTTTATACGACCCGGATCGAGTTGAATCCTCGGTTGCACCAGATTGGTGAGCCGCAAATTCAGCGCACCTTGCGGCATGAAGTGGCTCACGTCATCGCCCATGCCAGAGCCGGACGGAGGGCAAACCAGTTGCAAACCCACGGACCGGAATGGCGACACGCCTGCGCGGAGTTGGGCATTGGCGGGGAGCCTGCGTTTCACGACCTGCCGTTCGAGCGCAAGACGATGGCGCGGAAATACACATACGAATGTCCAGGGTGTGGATTGATTGTGGATCGCGTTAGGAAATTCGGTCGGTTCACAGCCTGTTACCAGTGCTGCAAGACGAAGAATCACGGTCAGTATGACGCCAAATACCAGTTCCGCATGGTGGATCAACGGTTAGCGCGGCGGGCGATGGATGGGGAGATTTGATTCATGAAAGAAGCCGCGGTTCGGTCAGAAGCAGAAACGCTGGACTCAGCCCGTGGCAGATTTTTTGGGCCGCGCAATTCGAAGAACGATCCACGTCACCAAACAGACGGAACCGCGTTGCGGTTCATTGCTGTGGACGTGATCTCCCAGGGGAGCCCGCAGCCGGGCACCCCTGGGCTGAAGGACTAAACGCCTTCGGCGTAGAGGAGCTAAATCTGAGGCCGAAAGCTCTCTGAAAATTTCTTTTCCGAACCAATTGCCGCAAAAGAACTCAAAGAGCGCAAAAGCACCCATAAAATTTTTGCGTTCCTTGCGATCTTTTGCGGCAATTGGTTTGTAATCAGCAAAAAGCAACTTTGCGGGGTCAGGAAAATTCCTCGTCAGCGGCAGGCTCTTCCGATGAGTTCAGGATGTCTGAGGCTACGACCGGGCCGGGACATTTGCGGGGAGTTCACAAGAAAATAGGCCCCATGGGTCTCATGGGGCCTATCAGAAGTGTTGCCAGCGGAAAGCTTAGACTTTGCCGAAGATCGTTTTGCCAGTGCTGCGGAGGTCATCGCAGGCTGCTTTCATGCGATCGCAGAGACCTTGCTCACCCTTCTTCAGGTAGCTGCGGGGATCGTAGGCTTTTTTGTCGCCCATTTCTCCGTCGATCTTAAGCACGCCGGAGTAGTTCTTCATGATGTGGTCCACGATGGGACGAGTGAATGCGTATTGGGTATCGGTGTCGATGTTCATTTTCACCACGCCGTAGTTCAGCGTTTCCCGGATATCGGAGAGTTCAGAACCGGATCCGCCGTGGAAGACGAGGTCGAATTTAGCCTTGGCACCGTGTTTGGCGATGACGGCATCCTGACCGGCTTTGAGGATGTCTGGGCGGAGTTTCACGATGCCAGGCTTGTAGGCTCCGTGGACGTTGCCGAAGGTGGCGGCAAACATATAGCGGCCCAGGCCTTCCAGCGTTTCATACACTTCCAGCATGTCCTCCGGGGTGGTGTAAAGTTTATCATTCACATGGGTGCCGTGGTCCACGCCATCTTCCTCACCACCGACGACACCAGCTTCGACTTCGAGGATGATTTCCAGGGCCGCACACTCTTTGAGCAGGGCTGCACTGAGTTTCATATTCTCGGCCAGGGGTAGTTCGCTGGCGTCCAGCATGTGACTATTGTAAAGGTTGTTCAGGCCAGCATCGCGACGACGCTTGGTTTCGGCCATGAGCGGACGGAGGAACGTGTCCACTTTGTCCGGTTGGCAGTGATCCGTGTGCAAGCCTACGAGGATATCATACCGCTCCGCCAAACGATGGACGGCTTCGGCCAGCACAATGCCGCCAAGGGCCATGTCTTTGTTGTGCAGGCCGGAAGCAAACTGGCCGCCGCCCGTGGAAATCTGAATGATGCCGTCGCTCTTCTGATCGGCAAAAGCCTTGAGCGCCCCATTGATGGTGGGCAAAGAGGTAATGTTGATGGCTGGATAGGCGTAATCGCCTGCTTGAGCGGCATCAAGCATGGCGGCGTATTGTTTGGGCGTGGCTACGGGCATGGGGTGTTTCTGGGTGGGTAAGTTGAAATTACGGTTCGATTTCACGTGGATGCTTTTTTTAGCGTTGTCAATTCGCTGATTGCCCGGTGCGGAGAAATCTAATCATGCTAGGTGCGGTTTCTAAAACTTTTTACTAGAGGTCTGGAAGGTCCCACCTACAGTAGTATGGTGCAACCTGATGACTCCCCCTTAGCCGATCCGTTCTCAACGATCGAAATCCGTTCCTACTTCGTCCGCCACCGCAACGCGCTGGTGGTGCGGGGCCATTTCGCCCCGCTGTTCGTGGATTACTATCTGCATCTGGCGCAGAACAAATTGGTGCTGAGCCAATTCCAAGACGCCGCCATGAAAGATGGTCTGGCGGCCCTGACGCTGCATTTGGCGTCCCGTCCGTGGAATGAACAGCACGCTTGGACGCTGCATTTCCAAAAGCCGCTGGTCAATCTGTTCCTTTGTGGAGATAATCAAAGCTCAAAGGTCGCTGGGAGAATTTTTGATCGAGACATCAAAGATACGCGGACGAATTTGTTCTTTTCCCAATTGATCAAAGAGGGGCTCAGTGAGCCCCGCACCAGCACCGTGGAGTTCAACGGATCGAATATCTTCCGCGCCACCGAGCACTATTATTTGCAAAGCGAGCAGCGCATGGGGCGGTATTTTGACTATGGGGATGAGGAGTATGTCTTTGTCTCCGCGCAACCGGGGTGCGATCTGCCGTGGCTGGAGGCACTGGATACCGAGGCGATTCGTGAACTTGATAAGCAGGAGCAATTGAGTCTGCTCGAAACCAGATTTTACCACTTTGAATGCGGTTGCACGGAGCGTCGCATCTGGCAAGTGCTGGCTCCCCATTGCCGGGGCGGGGCGGAAGAGTTGTTCGGGGCGGAGGAGCACATTGATGTTAGTTGCCGCCGCTGTGGAGCCAACTATCGGATCCAGCGCGAGCAGTTCGAAGCCTTTCTGGCCTCAGCGCTTTAAATCATCGTGTGCTCCGGGGTGATTGAGGCGGGTGAGATTAAAAAAATCAGCTAACATTCTTGCGTTATGGTAAAAGTTTGCGAAATTTCACAAACATTATGGTCAAGCCAGATATCCCCCGCAAAACAGTCTATCGTCTCTCCCTTTACCAACGCTGCCTGCAACAATTGAAGCGGACTGGCACCGCCACCGTTTCATCCGAAGCACTCGCGAAGGCGGCCGGGGTAAAACCTGCTCAGTTGCGGAAGGATTTGACCCATTTCGGGAATTTTGGCACCCGTGGGCTGGGTTATAGTGTAGAGGGGCTATCGTCTGAGTTGACGACGGTTCTGGGCACGGCGCGTTTACAGCCGGTTATTTTGGTAGGCGCGGGCAATTTGGGATCAGCATTGATGCGTTACGGTGGTTTTAACAAGGAAGGTTTTGAGATCTGCGCAGCGTTCGACCAAGAGCCTAGTCCGCGGGGGAATTCGGAAATTCCGCTCTATCCGATGACTGAATTGGCCAGAATCATCGGAGAGCAGCAGGTAAAAATGGCCATTCTAGCCGTGCCGGCGGCCGCAGCTCAGGGGGTGGTCAACGAGCTGGTTTCTTATGGCGTGCAGGCAATTTTGAATTTTGCCCCAACGTTGATCAGCGTGCCGGAAGGCGTCTGGGTAAACAGTGTCGATCTGGCGGTGGAACTGGAAAACCTGAGTTACTTCATTCGGTAGGCCGAATGCTCTCCAGGCGCGGTTTTACGGCTTGAGCGTTGCTCCATGCTGACACGAAGCAGGGCACCTCTTGCGAGGTGCCCTGTTCGAAGTTTTTAGACTGGGCAGTTAAGCCAGTGGTTGGGCCTAACGGTATCCGCCGCCACCGCCGCCACGACGATCTCCGTCGCGACCACGACCGCCGCCGCCACCACCGTAGCCGCCGCCGCCACCACCGCCGCCACGACGATCACCGCCGTAGCCGCCACCACCGCCGCCGCCGCCACCGCCGCGACGATCACCACCACGGCCACCGCCGCCGTAACCGCCGCCGCCACCACCGCCACCGGTGCGAGGCTCAGGGGGACGGGCTTCGTTGACTTGGAGGTCACGACCTTGGAAGTTCTGGCCATTCAGTCCGTCGATGGACTTGGTGGCTTCTTCTGGAGTTTCCATCGTGACGAAGGCAAAGCCACGTGGGCGGCCAGATTCACGATCGGCTGGGAGGGCCACGTCGAGGACGTTGCCGTATTGGCTGAACAGCTCACGGATTTCGTCCTGGCTGGCTTTGAAGGACAGATTGCCCACATATAGTTTCGTTGACATGTTATTTGCTTTTGGTTTGGTTTTAAAAACCATGAACGCTTCGGGCGGGATCTCAACCAAACGCAGACCTAACATTACTAAAAGGATACGGGAGATAACGAGACTATCACTAACGTGCGGACAGGGTCTGGTCCGACATGTATCATCAAGCGTCGGGAAAGCAAGAGTTTATTTTGCCTGAATGCACTCGAGGGCTGGCGTCGTCGAAAATGCCAGAAACCATTCGCCTAGGGCATTCAGGGGTTTACGTGGCGCGAAAATCATTTATCTTGCGCGCTCTTATCCCTGATCCCTTATTTTTTGCGCTCTTAATTTCATGTCGATTGCTCCAGTGACTTACGATATTCCCGCCGTGGCTAAACATTTCGCGATGGCGGGGGACTTGCTGGGTTTCCAACCCTGTGGCCACGGATTGATCAACGACACCTATGAAGTGCGCTACAACCAGGGCGGGGTGGCGGTGCGCTATGTCATCCAACGAATCAATCATCACGTGTTCCAGCGCCCCGAGTTGGTGATGGACAATATTGTGCGAGTCACCACGCATATTGGCAAGAAATTAGCAGGTTCAGGTGGGGCGGATATCGCGCGGCGGGTCTTAACCTTGGTGCCAACCCGGAGTGGGAAGCTCTGGTATAAGGATGCGGTCGGCAATACGTGGCGGGTTTACGTTTACATCGAAAATGCGGTGGCGCATGATCGCGTGGAAAGCCCGGCGGTGGCGGAGGAGGCGGCCCGGGCCTTCGGGGAATTCCAGCAATTGTTGGTTGATCTCAAAGGTCCGCGGTTGGCGGATACCATCCCGAATTTCCATCACACCCGCAGTCGTTATAATGCGCTGATGCAGGCGGTGGAAGACGATGTCGTTGGCCGGCTGAAATCCGTGCGGCAGGAACTGGATTGGATCCGCGAGCGGGAAGAGGTCGTCGATGTGCTGCTCAATCTGCAAGCGTCAGGCGAATTGCCGGAGCGGATCACCCACAATGATACGAAGATCAACAATGTTATGATGGATCAAAGCACGGGGGAGGGGATTTGCGTGATGGACTTGGACACCGTGATGCCGGGACTGGTGCTCTACGATTTTGGGGACTTGGTGCGAGCCACGACCATTTCCACGGCCGAAGATTCGATGGAACTGGATCAAGTGCGCATGCGTCGCTCTTTGTTTGACGCCTTGGTGCGGGGATACCTCAAGGGGACTGGAGGCTTTTTGACGGATAAGGAAGTCGAGTATCTGGCCTTTTCCGGGAAACTCATCACCTTGGAAACGGGGATTCGTTTCCTGACAGATTACCTCAACGGAGACCGCTACTTCAAAACCACGCGTCCGTCCCACAACTTGGATCGTTTCCGAGTGCAGGCGAAAATGGTGGAGTCGATTGAATCCCAAGAAACCGCCATGCAGGGAACCGTCGAAGCTTGCCGCTCAGGGAAATAGCGTTAGGTTTCCCAATTCCTTTTACCAACCGACCAAACCATGACCTATCTTATTACCGGAGGTTCCGGATTCATCGGCAGCCATTTAGTGGAAGCACTGCAAGGGCGGGGCACCGTCCGCGTGCTGGATAACTTGCGCACCGGTTTCCGCAAGAATTTGGATGGCTTGGAGGTGGAATTCCATGAAGGTTCCGTGCTGGATCAGGCGCTGCTGGCGAAGGTCATGGCCGGAGTGGACTACGTCTTCCATTTGGCGGCCATGGTGAGTGTGCCCGAGAGTGTAGCGAATCCCCGGGAGTGTGAAGAAATCAATGGATTTGGGTTGCTGAACGTGCTGGAAGCAGCCACCGCTGCTGGCGTGAGGAAGGTCTTTTTTGCCAGTAGTGCCGCCGTCTATGGAGATAATCCCACGGTGCCCAAGGTGGAAACGATGATTCCTGAACCCAAGAGCCCGTATGCCTTCACCAAGTTGCTGGGGGAGCATTACTGCCGCTTTTTCCATGATGAAGGACGTGTCAAGACGGCCTGCCTCAGGTTCTTTAACGTCTTCGGTCCGCGGCAGGATCCCAAGGGTCCCTATGCCGCGGCGGTGGCGATCTTTATGGCCAAGGCCTTGCGGGGAGAACCCATTATAATTCATGGCGATGGTGAACAAACGCGCGATTTCATTTACGTGAAGGACATCGTGGCGGCCATGCTGCATGTCACGCTGAATGACGAGATCACCGGTGTCTTCAACGCGGGCTACGGTGGTTCCGTGACGTTGAATGAAATTGCAGAGTTCATCGTGGCGCAAGCTGGCACGGGCTCGGTAGTGCAGCACGGACCGGTGCGCGCGGGCGATGTGAGGCATAGTCGGGCAGCGGTGGATCTGCTGCAGACAACGGGATTCAAGCCCATCAGCAGCCTGAAAGAAGGCTTGGCGTCCATGCTCTCAGTCCCCACGGTCTGAAATAATCGCCAATTTTTTTGCTGGCGAGGGCGGCGTGATTCCTTAATGGTGGCTCATGCACGTCCCTACTCTGATTGAACACAAACGCGAAGGCGGGGCCTTCAGCGCAGCGCAGATCGATTTCCTGATTGCCGGGCTAACCGATGGCTCCATTCCGGAATACCAGTGGAGCGCGCTGGCCATGGCGATCTATTTCCGCGGCATGACGGCGGAGGAAACGTGGCAACTCACGCGGGCCATGCGGGACAGCGGCACGGTAATTCAATACCCAGACGGGCATCCTCCCATCGTGGATAAACACAGCACGGGTGGGGTGGGGGACAAGGTTTCCCTCATCCTGGCGCCACTGCTGGCGTGCGATGGGCTCTGGGTGCCGATGATTTCCGGCCGGGGCTTGGGCATTACGGGTGGCACGTTGGATAAGCTGGAGAGTATCCCTGGGTTCAAGACACGACTGGCGGAGGCCGATCTGATTCCGCAGTTGCAGCAGATTGGGGTCTTCATGGCGGGGCAGACGGATCGTTTATGTCCGGCGGATCGGAAGCTCTACAGCCTTCGGGATGTGACCGGCACGGTGCCCAGCCAGCCCCTGATTGTGGCTAGCATCATGAGCAAGAAGCTGGCGGAAAATCTGGATCGCTTGGTGTTGGATGTGAAATTCGGTTCGGGTGCTTTCATGAAAACGCGCCCGGAAGCGCAATCGCTAGCCGATGCCATGGCGGCGGTGGCGCAACTGGCTGGAGTGGAATTTACCGCCCAGCTCAATCCCATGGACGAGCCGCTGGGTCAGGCGGTGGGCAATGCTTTGGAAGTTCATGAATGCCTTGAAACCATGCAGGGCCGGGGTCCGGCCGATTTGGAAAATTTAACCCTAACTCTGGCCGAAGCGCTGACAAAAACCCCACGCACTCAGCTCCAGCGCTGGCTGCATGACGGCACGGCGTATGCGAAGTTCCAGCAACTCGTCAGCGCCCATGGCGGCAATCCCGCAGACTTGGAAACGCTCGTTTCTAAAATTCATCCTGCTCCCTGCATCGTAGAGGTGCTGGCTCCGGTCGGTGGAACGCTGCGTCGTTTTGATGCGCTGACCGTGGGCCGGGCCTGCGTGGCTCTGGGCGGCGGGCGCGCCAAGGCGACGGATGCGATCGATTTTGCGGTTGGCTTTGATGCCATGGCGAAGTGCGGTCAGGTCATCAGCCAGGGAGATCGACTTTGCCGGGTGCACGCGCGCACGGCCGAGGCTGCGGCCGAGGCTCAGCAGCAGATTTTAGCAGCGGTCACCATTTTTTAACCGAAGCGGTGAGGAAACATTGAGTGGCTCGCAAATAAAGCTGGTCATTCCTAGGGGAATCACCTAGGCTATCACCGAAAGGCCATCATTATGAAACTTCCCCGCAAAGCATGGATCTCACTGATATCTCTAATCTTAGGTAGCACGGTGGTGTTCTGGGCTGCGAAAGCACGGTGGGAGCGCTTTCAAGCGGAAGAGAGCATGAAGCACCGGATGCGGAACGCCTATCTAATACACCAAGCGTTATTCGCCTATGCCAGTAGTCACGATGGCGTCTTCCCTAACCAGAACCCAGACGGGAGTGATTTTAAGACATCGAATGAGGCCTTCCGCCAATTGTTTGTTAGTGGTTTGCTCGACGATGAAACGATGTTCTTCGAAGCCGGCACGCCTTGGTGTGTCGGGAGCAAGCCGGATGGGGACATTGGTGGACCTGAAGATAACTATGCCAAAGCCGTGGCACCTGGGGAGAATTTTTGGGCTTACGCCACGGGGCAGATATCGACTGGCAGCGCCACCAGTCCCCTGCTGATGGATGGACACACCGCAGAGCGACTGAACGGGCAGCCGGACCGACGACCGGAGGGAGCGTGGGATTACCGCGTGATCGTGTGGCTAGATGGTAGTGTGAAATTTTCCCCATCAGAAGAGGAAATTTCAGCCCTGAAGACGGGATTGAGCACACTCAATATCCTCCCACCCGCCCTGCCAGCCAAATGAAGTTCCTTCGCAAATCGCACCTCAAAGTGGGGTTCTGGGCCATCGCAGCTCTGTTTGGTCTATTGGTTGTATCCACCGCGTGGCGTAACTTCGGGCAAAAGACCAGGGCAAGGTCTCGGCTGAGAGTGGCTTATAATATTCATCAAGCGTTGACCCATTATGGATCCACTCACGAGGGACTGCTGCCTCCAGCCGGGGAGTGGTCGAACGACGTTTTTAGGGAGTTGTTCAGGACGGGAATAATGGATGGGGAAGGCCTGTTCTTCGTCAAAGGCAGCCCTTGGTGTGAGGGGGAGTTGCCAGAAAACCCCGGAAGTGAAGCCTCCGGATATGCTGAAGCGGTGTCGGCTGGGGAAAACCATTGGGCCTGCCTTACGGGAGTAAATTTGAGCGCCCCCGAGATGCAAAATCTGCCGTTGCTGATGGATGCATACACGGCGGAATTTGCGTTAGGAAATGAGTCAAGGCGCAACGAATGGTTCGGGAAGCATGGTCGCTACGATGTGGTAATAACGGTAAAAGGAGCGGGTCGAGCGTATGAACTGACTGACAAAGATCTGAAGGCCGTGTTTGCTCCCATGGTGGACCTGTTCCCGAGCGGTCTTAAGTTACTCCTCCCACAACCACCGAAGGGAGGCTTGCTTCCCGTGGGTGATTGGATTGAGGCCGTGGGGTATTAGCATTAGGCATCCAAGCGATCCAGTTCCAACGAAGCCCTGATGGGCTTTGGGGTGCGACCGAAGAGTCGGTTTTCGGTTAGGATGGGGTTGAGTTCCCGTTCGGCCCGACGTGACTTCAGGTCGGTGCGCTCCGGCCAGGTGGCGGGGGCCACTTTTTCGACTCGAAGCTTTTCTTCCGCCAAGTGGCGACGATGCTCAATCAGGTCCCGTAACCCCGGTCGAACCGGCACGGCCGGGATGTCGCGTTCCGATAACGTTTCGGTGCGCAGGGGCACCAACACTGGTCGGAGCGCGATGAGGGGTAGTGGATCTAGGGCAGAATCGGTCATCAACGTTCTGCATATATTTGATTTCCTTAAAGATCAAGCCTTCTTAATGATTGTTTTCGCGTTTCGGAGAATTGGCTGTGGTGGATCTGATGCGTTTGGAAATGGGGCAATCTGCGATCACGTCTGCTGGTTTGGGAACGGATTGATTCCACAACGCGCTGGGAATTCTATTTGCGAGACTGCGAAAATGGGGGCTTGGTAGGCATTCCCAAAACCTATGAACGAGCCCGCTGTCCCATCCACCGAGATCCTGTCCCCACCCAAGCCCCGTCGCCAATTGCCTTGGGTGATTCTGGGCGTGTTGGTGGTGCAACTTGGGATTTTCTTTGGCGCGGTCTATAATTTGCAACATAACACGGGGCAGATGGATAATAAGTTCAAGGACGTGGCGGTGGAGAAGTTCATGGGCTTCATGACTTGGGCCAATCTCGACCTGCTCCGCGGCTATGGCATCATCGCGCTGGGGATGGTGTTGCTGGCTTGGCCCTTGGTCGGTTGGTATCTTCGCAACAAACCCAACCCTACTTGGGGAATGATTCTCTGGCGTGCCATGGCCGTGGCGGGCGGGGTCTGGGCATTTTATATTTTGCGATTCTTCTACGCCAAACCATTTTTCTTCACGTTGGACCCCGGGTTCAAAACAATCTATCAAGTCGTGGCGGGTTGGCTGCCAGAGAAGGTGCAGTGGTGGATCTTTGATTTTGTCCCGCTGTGCGTGGTGGGACTGCTGCTGGTGCATTACGGGCACCACATCGTGCGCTTCTTCGCGCCGCAATGGCCGGCTCGCGCCACGCGCACGGTGGGAACGCTGGGAATAGCCTCCGTGGCTTTAGGGGCCTTCGGGGTGATGAGTTTCACCAAGCCAATCCCGAAGATCGTGAAACGCGATTCTCGCCCTAACATTCTTATTCTGGCTTCGGATTCCCTGCGGGCGGACCATCTTTCCTGCAATGGCTATTACCGCCCGACGACACCAGCGATTGATGAGTTGGCCAAACATTCGGTGAATTTCAAAAAGTGCTTCGTGCCGATCGCCTCAACCCTGGAGAGCATGACTAGCATCATGTCCGGACAGTTTCCCCACACCCATGGGCTGCAGCACATGTTCCCGAATCGCCAACAAGTGGATCACGTGCAGGCGCATGCGCCCACGCTGGCCAACCAACTGGGAGCGGCTGGTTATAGCACAGCGGTAGTGGGCGATTGGTGTGCCGGGGTCTTCGATCTGCTGCCGCATGGATTTCAAGAACGGGACGTTTCCACCTTCGACAACTTCAAGGTGTATATGACGCAGGTGGTGTATCGGGAGCATCCGTTGCTGCCAGTCTTCTTCGATAATCCCATGGGCTACTGGATGTTTCCTGGCCTGCGCAGTTGCGCCTCCTTCGTGACGCCCGAAGTGGTCACGGATCGTTTGAAAAGCCGTCTAACCACCGAAGCAACGAGCGAGAAGCCCTTCTTCATCACGACTTTCTACAGCACCACCCACATTCCGTATCGGGTCAATCCGCCCTACAACACCAAGTTTACCGATCCTAACTACGCGGGGGATCATAAGGAGGCAATGGCGCTCGATGTTGGGAAATTCATCAGTGACGTCAACGTGGCTCACAAATGGCGCGACCTGCCAGAGGTCGAGGTGAATCAGATCGTGGGCCTGTATGATGGTTGCGTGGCGAAGTTTGATGACTCGGTGAAGACGATTCTGGAGCACCTCAAGGAACTGGGATTGGCTGAGAACACCATCGTCTTGGTCACAGCGGATCATGGCGATGATCTCTTCGAGCCCAACTGCACCTTCGGTCACGGGCTGAGCTTCAATGGCGGGGATCAGAATGGCAATGTGCCGTTTGTGCTTCATTTGCCGGATGGGCTTGGGGCAGGCAAGCAAGTGGAGCAGATTGTGCGCACGATCGATTTCGCGCCCACGCTGCTTGATTTGGCTGGAATCAAGCCAGATCAACGCATTGAGGGAGTCAGCCTGAGACCGTATTTGGAAGCAAAGCCAGCGGACCTCTCGCTGGCTGTCTTTGCGGAAACCAGTTACCTGTTCTGCAAACGTTACATTCCCAACGAGGAACCGCTCTACATGGAACCAATGGATTCCACGACCTTTGTGGACGAATCCTTTAACTGCCATTTTGTGCTGAAGGACAAATACCAGGAGGATGTGCTCAAGACAAAGGAGCGATGCCTGCGGACGCAAAACTGGAAGCTGGTCTTTACTCCCGGTAAAAATAAGGACATCTGGCGCCTGTTCGACGTGCGCAAGGATTTGCACTGCGAACACCCCGTAAACTTGGAGCATCCCGTGGTCTTCCAAGCCATGCAGGACAAGCTCCTCAAGTGGATGCGCGAGAAGAAGGAAAGTCGGATCACCGAAATTTTCCCGGACGGGGAACCCAGTGGGGACATCGTAAAACAGTAGCATATGAGGCATCCTGCGCGGCATCAGTCAGGTTTTGGCCTGCTCGAAGTCTTGGTAGTGATGGGCGTCGGGGCGCTGATTATCGTGCTGAGCTACCCCGGCTACAAGCGTTCCGGCTTGATGGAAAAGGCCCAAAGTCTGAAATTGGAACTGGGGCAGATTGACGTGGCGCTAATCCAAGCGACACGTGAATTGCAGGCCCCGCCAGGGGTCTGGTTGACCTTTGAGCAATACGCCAAATTCCTTCCGCCCGGTTGTCGGCTTCAGCGCACTGGACTGGATCCGTTTGGTCAAGCGTATGGTCCCCAGCGAGCCGGGAGCAAGCCCTCCGTCCCCGCCAAGGCCAGTGAGGCACTGCAGGGGATGCTACCAGAGGGCTTCTGGGGGACGTTCCCTTCCGGAGGGGATTTGTGACGATTTCCCCGTGACTTTCCGGGTTTTCCCGGTCAATAGATGCACCAATCGCTTTGCTTCATCCTCGCCATGTCTCGTCTCAACGTTCTCAAAACTTACAAGCTCTTCATTGACGGAAAATTTCCCCGCACCGAAAGCGGACGTTATTTGACGGCTACCAATCCCAAGACCGGGGAGCATTTAGCCAACTATTGTCATGCCTCCAAAAAGGATACCCGGGAGGCCGTGGTGGCCGCCCGCAAAGGAGCCAAGGCGTGGGGTGGGGCCACCGCTTACCTGCGCGGCCAGATCATGTATCGCTTGGCGGAAATGTTGGAGAGTCGGGAGGCCGCCCTGGCGGAGGAACTCGTGGCCTCCACCGCCTGCACTGATGCCGTGGCCCGAGCGCAAATTGCGGCCAGTGTGGATCGACTCGTTTACTATGCGGGCTGGACGGATAAAATCGCCCAAGTGTTCGGCACTGTGAATCCCGTCGCGTCGTCCCACTTCAATTTCACCGTGCCTGAACCCACGGGAGTGGTGGGCGTGATTGCCCCGGATCGCCCCAGCCTGCTGGGCGCTGTGACCATGCTGGCCGCTACCTTGGCAGGCGGGAATGCGGCCATCGTCGTCCCGTCGGAAATCTTTCCTTTGCCCATGGTTAGTCTGGCCGAAGTCATTGCCGTTAGTGATGTTCCGGCGGGCGTGGTCAACATCCTCAGCGGCCCGCGTGCCGAAATCGTCAAGACCCTCAGCGAGCACATGGACGTCAACGCCGTGGCTGATGGCAGTGGCGATCCGGTCACCCGTCAGACCTTGCAATTGGGCATCGCCACCAACCTCAAGCGCCTGGCACTCTGGGACGTTAACTGGACTGACGATAACGAATGCCAGTCACCCTATCTCATCACCAAAACGATGGAAGCGAAGACGGCTTGGCATCCGATTGGCTATTAATTTGTCGTGCCGCGAAGGATGTAGAGCCGTCGGTTCGACCGCTGATCCCCGCACCCGCAGAGCCATTGATTCGTAGATCGTCATTCGTTGCTCGTCATTCAATAAACACAGGGCGAGTCAGCAGCAGGATTTACGAGTAACGATTGACGAATGACGATTTACGAAGGTTGCGAGGCGTGATCCACCGCCTGAAGACGGAACCCCACGCGGGAGTGTGGAGCAGTCGGCTCGACTGCTCATCCTCGCTCACCGCAGTCCAGCGGACTGCGACCACACTCGCAGCACTCTACTTCTTATCCCAGCCGTTGGCTTTGATGATGGATTCCATGGCGGCCTTGGCGGCGTGATCGTTGGGGAGCACTTTGCACTTGCCGAGGTATTCGACGGCTCGCTTGAGGGCGTTGACTTCCCCCTTCTTGGATTCGATTTTGTCCTTGGGCGTGCCCGTGAGGGCAGCCACCGCAGCGTCCAGCATCGGCTGGACTTTGGCCAGGGTGGCCGGATCGTTTTCGTAGGTTAGGGATTCCATCAGTTGGAACATGAGGGCATCGCCTTGGAGTTTAGCGGCGGCAGTGCGGATGTCGGTGGCGATCTCTTTGCGCTTGGCCATGGTGGCCTCGGTGGTGAGGTAGCCGTTAGTGCCACCTTCGACACTGCGCGCGCCGAGCGGGCGATACCAGATGTTCCGATAGCGCACGGGATTGCCGTGGTCTTGAAGTTTCAATGGCCCCTTCTCGGCAAAAGGATGGGGCTTGCTGCGTCCCATGTGTCCGCCACCGCCTTCGATGGGGGTATGGTCCTGGGTGAGGACGCCATTGACGAAGACGGTGACGTATCCGCCGTCCACTTCCTTGCCGTCTTTATAGATCGGGCGGCGGAAGACGATGTCATAGACTTGCCACTCGCCTGGAGCGCGCAGGACGTTGGCGGCCGGTGGGTTGATGCCGTAAACGGAGCCGGCAAAACCATCGGCGTAGGTGGGGTTATTGTAATTGTCCAACACTTGCACTTCGACGCCCTGTCCCATGGGGAAGACGCCGCTGTTACCGCGCCCTTGGCTGGAGCCTTCCACTTTGGAGGGAGCGGACCATTCAACGTGAAGTTGGCAATCGGCCCATTCTTCCTTGGTGCGAACGTAGCCAGCGCCTGGCTTGCATTGGAAGGTGCCATCGACGACCACCCAGCCGGTGGGCTTGCTGGGGTCTTTATCCGAACACCATTTGGCGAGAGAGGCTTCGGTGCCGTCGAAGAGCACGATCGCATCGGAGGGCGGGGTGCCGGGTTTTTCCTGACTGCTGAAGGTGCCGGGTTCGACGCGCGGTGGCTGCGGACGGTTGCGGTCATGAATGGCCCACGGATGGTGATCGTCCGGAGGATCACCATAGAAGGCGTTGCCAGTATCGGCGGAAACGTAGGTGGCAAGGAAGAGCGGGAGGCTGGCGAAGGTGAAGGATAGTTTCATGATGGGTGGTGTAAGCGGATGACGACCATGGCTCCCGAATCAATGGGATGCGATGGAGGTGGCATCAGAGCGAAGTTTCAGCGATTCACAAAGCTAAATTTCCTCACGCAACTGGGGAAACCACAGGAGTGGAAACCGGTGCAGCATCCGAGCTGAGATCCACTTCCAGGGTCGGTGTCTTCCACAAAGCGGAGAGCAGGGCATAGCTCAAGGCCATGATGACAGGGCCCATCAGAATGCCGAGGATGCCGAAATATTTCAGGCCGCCTAACACAGAGAAGAAGATGACCAGTTCGTGCAATTTGGCGCGCTGGCCGACGAGGATGGGGCGCAGGAAGCCGTCGATGGAGCTGATTAGGAACTGGCCGACGAGCGCGAGAATGATGGCTTTGCCATATTGTTCGTTGAGCGCCAGGCCGATGGTGGCAGGGACCCAAACGACCCAGGCCCCGACAATGGGAAGGGTGCAAAGAAAGGTCATGATCACAGCCCAAGTGGCGGGTGAAGGGAGTCCCAGCGCCCAGAAGGTGATCCCACCCAGGGCCCCTTGGATAGCGGCTACCATGAGCACGCCATAAACGCAGGCCCCCAGCACTTCTTCGGTGCGCTGGGCCAGAAAGGCGGATTGTTCGCTTGGCAGCGGCACCATTTCCAGCACCCGCTTGCCCAACTTGGGCCCGTCCCGGAAGAGGAAAAAGACGACGAAGAGCAGAAAAACGAATTTCACCACAAAGCCCAACAATCCTCCCACGACGGAAAACGTGCGCTGAAGGAGTTCTCCTGACGCTTCGCTCATGGTGGACTTGAATTTGGCGGGGGTGAGGTATTCATCCAAGTGGGTCGTTTCCTGGAACGATTTCATCCAGCCTTCGTGCTCGCTGGCTGCATCCCACTTGACGCGGAAGGTCTCCACTCCTCCCCGCATGGTGTCGATGGCCACGGGCACCTCCTTGGCCAGAACCCAGAGGGTGAAGGAGAAGGGCACGGCAATGACGAGCAGGGTGAAAAGAGTGCTCATGCCCGCGCTCAGGACCTGCCGTTGCCTCGTCCAGCGAAGGATCCGCTGGTGGGCAGGTTGGAAAATGATCACCAGGGCAATTCCCAGGATTAGGACGTCGATAAAAGGCTCCAGCACTTTCCAGGAGAGATACACGCTGATTCCGGTAACGAAGAGGAGGGCAACCCAACGGTTGATGCGCGATTGATTGTTCATGGGGGGGGCTGGAGATGAGATGAAGGTTCAGCTTGATTGTTTCAAGGTCAGCTAGGTTCGGGCAAATTACGAATTTTTCCACTGATCCCTTTCATTTTGATTTAGATTTCCCAGAAGATTGAATTTCTCGCAACGATTGCTTGCCAAATGGAAGCAGCTTTGGCTAAACTGTCTTGTGTTCTGGAACTCCAAGCGAAAAACCGCGACTAAACTGAAGCTGCCTCGTGGCAGTGAGCTTTATTTTCATGCTTTTCAACAGGCATCGATTCCAACTCTGATCTGCGATCCGCTGGGCGCGATCCTGGAAGTGAATCAGGCGTTCACGGCTCTGTTGGGATATACCAATGTAGAACTGGCAGGGAAGCGGGTGAGCGAGATCACCCATTCCTCGGATTTGGAGAGCCACCACGGCCGGATGACGCAGTTAATTTCCGGGGCCCAAGACAGCCTGCGGGCGGAGAAGCGCTATGTCCGCAAGGATGGCAGCACGGTCTGGGGCTCCATTTCCGTCTCGGTGGCCAAGCATGCCGATGGGAAGGCGGCATTTATGATTTCCCAGATTCGTGATATCACCACGGAGCGACGGACGCGGGAGAAGCTGCTGGAGAGCGAGGGCCGCCTTCAGGCGATTCTCGATAACTCGGAAGCGGTCATTTATGGGAAGGATTTGAACGGTCGTTATATCCTGGTGAATCGCCAATTCGAAACCATTTTCGGCATGAGTCGGGAACGAATCATCGGCTCCAATGATGCTGAAATTTTCCCTCCCCCCCAAGCGGAAGTCTTTGAGCGCAACGATCAATTGGTGATTCAGGCAGGAAAGGGTATGCAGTTTGAAGAAGAGGCCCCCGTTGGGAACGAGTTGCGCACGTATGTTAGCGTGAAATTCCCCCTGCGTAATATACGAGGGCAAATGGTGGCCGTCTGCGGGATTTCTACGGACATCACCGAGCGCAAGGCCCAGGAGCGGGAGCTGAAGTTGCTGAACGAAAAGCTTTGGCGCACGAATAACGAACTGAAGGAAATTCAACTACATTTGATCCAAGCGGAGAAATTGGAAAGTGTGGGCCGCCTGGCGGCAGGGGTGGCGCACGAGGTCAAGAATCCACTGGCGCTACTTTCGCTGGGTGTGGATTATTTGGAAGGGACGGCGGTGACCGATGATCCCAACGTGCCCTCGATCCTCAACGATATGCGTGAGGCAGTCACCCGGGCGGAAAAGATCATTCATGGCATGGTGGACTTCTCCTCCGATCGGCAACTCAAGATCCAACGACATGACTTAAATGAAATTGTGCAGGGAGCAGAAACCTTGGTGCGGCACGAACTGACCCGCAACAGCATCGAAATCATCAACCACTGGGGCGAACAGTTGCCTGAGGTGTCGGTGGATCGGGTCAAGATCGAGCAGGTGCTGGTTAACTTATTGATGAACTCCATTCAAGCGATGAGACCGATGGGCTCGGGACGATTGGTGATCTCGACCTATGTGCAGCGACTGGCGGTTCAGGAATGGGACGCGGGAGCCCGCACGGCAGATCATTTGCGAGGCGGAGATGAGGTGGTGGTGGTGCACATTGTGGATTCCGGTCCGGGCATTCCAGCCGCCATCCTCCCGAAAATTTTCGATCCCTTCTTCACGACGAAACCCACTGGAGAAGGCACCGGACTGGGCTTAAGTGTCGTGAAAAAAATCGTCGATTTACACCGCGGCCTGCTCACCCTGGAAAACAATCCTGATCAGGGCGTCACGATTACCTTGACACTGCGCGCGCAGTCCGCACCCTTACCTGTGACTCCGAAAACCGCCCCTATCCCCCTGCCATGAAAAAGATCCTTGTTGTTGATGATGAAGTTGGCTTTACCCGCCTGCTGCAAATGAATTTGGAAAAGACGGGCAACTATTCGGTGCGCGTGGTGAATGATTCCACCAAAGCGCTGGAAGCAGCGCGCACCTTCCACCCGGATCTGGCGTTGCTGGATATCGTGATGCCAGGGATGGATGGTGGGGATCTGGTGGCGCAGATGAAAAATGACCCTGCCCTAGCCAAGATTCCGGTCATTATGCTCACCGCATTGGTTGGCAAGAACGAGGCCAGCGACGATGCGGTGGTGCAGAGTGGAAGTCTCATTATGCTGGGCAAGCCCGTGCGGTTGAATGTTTTGATCCAAGCCATTGAGGAACAGTTGGCGACGACTTAGTCGGTCTTTTGCTATGCCTGCCAGTTGCATCCTTCATGTCCCTCATGATCCCTCCGCCCCCCCGGCTACACAGTTGGGACCGTATGGTATTACCAGTCTCATTCCGCCGGACTCCGAGGGCGCGCTGACAGCTTATCGTGTCAGCATTGCTCCGCATCAAACGACCAGCGTCAGTTACCACAAGATCGCGGAGGAAATTTACTTCGTCCTGTCAGGACACGGCACGGCCCTATTGAATGGGGAGCCCTATGCCTTAGCTCCGGGGGATTTTTTGCGACTCCCTCCCGGCACGACCCATGGTTTTGTGACGTTGGCGGAACCCCTGGAAATGCTGGACCTCCACAGTCCAGGGTCTCGGCCTGATCGCGATGTTTATTTCGAAGGAGCCATGCCACCAGGTTTTGGTCCGGCGTTCGAAACGCCTCATTCCTAATTCAACGTCCAGTGCTGCTCCCATCCTCCCGCACGTCTCGCGCTGATTTGCTCCTGCTTCACGCGGTCGTCGTGATTTGGGGACTGACCGCGGTGTTGGGGAAGGGGATTCACCTGCCGTCAACCATCCTGGTGGCATGGCGCACCGGATTGGCCGCCCTGGGGCTCTATCTCTGGCTGCGGCTGCATGGCCGGCCGCTTTGGCCGGGGGGGCGGGCGGTCTGTAAAATGATGGCGGTGGGTGGGTTGATTGGATTTCATTGGTTTCTCTTTTTCCTGTCGGGAAAACTGGGGCCGGTGTCCATTGCGCTCATTGGAGTGGCTACGTGCAGTTTGTGGTGCGCCTTGCTGGAACCCCTCTTCATCAAGGGAAAGCGACTGCACGGCTTGGAACTCTGGCTGGCGCTGGGCATCGTGGCCGGGGCGGTCGTGATTGGTCTGGGCCATCCGGTCGCTTGGCTTTGTTTACTGACCGGGGTGGGGGCAGCGCTGGTGGCGGCCCTGTTTTCGTTCTGCAATAACCGCATCGTGCACGGGCAGGATCCGCTGGTGATGACGATGTATGAAATGATCGGCGCTTGCCTGCTCATGACCGTGGTGTCCGTCCCGCAAACCGACGCCCGCTGGATGCCGGTGGGGGTGGAATGGCTCTGGCTGGGGCTCTTGAGCCAAGTTTGCACCGTCTGGGCCTTCTCGGTTTACATTGGCTTGTTGCGTCGGTTGAGCGTCTATTTCGTGAGCATGGTCTCCAATCTGGAACCCGTGTGGGGCATTCTCCTGGCTTGGGCGCTGCTGGGTGAATCCGAAGAACTGAATTACAAGTTTTGGTGGGGCGCAGTCATCGTGCTCATCTGCGTGGCGGCCTACCCGATTTTAAAACGCCGCCAAAAGTAGGCTAGGGAGGTGCCCCCTGCGCGTGGGGGCAGTCCGCCGCACGGCCCACCGCATCAGAACCGAACCAACTCCGCCAAGTCTCCCGCCAATGCTAACTTGCATTACGACGACCAGAACTCGGATTGCCACAATCCGAGTCGGGAATGACACAACCCGAGTCGGGAATGACACAAACCGAGTCGGGAATGCCCCAGTCCGAGTCGGGAATGCCGCATTCCGAGTCGGGAATGCCACAGTCCGAGTCGGGAATACCATAATCCGAATCGGGAATGCCACAGTCCGAGTCGGGAATGCCACAATCCGAATCGGGAATGCCACAGTCCGAGTCGGGAATGCCACAATCCGAGTCGGGAATACCGTGGTCCGAGTCGGGAATACCGCGGTCCGAGTCAGGAACATCACAGTCCGAGTCGTGCCAATGGGAGTCCTGGAACCATAACCCGTTGATCCTGCGGTAGAACCATCTTTTTCCCCGGTTCTCCCCCAAGGTTCGACTGTCGGAAACCCCGCAGTCCAGCGGACTGCGACCACACTCCCGCCGC
>JANOAV010000156.1:0-53647 GCA_031411295.1 Verrucomicrobiales bacterium
ATTGAAGCTCCCCGTAATCGCGCCCATCGTCAGGTTCGTATTCGCCGCCGTGTCAAAAACCGCATTGCCCGTCAGTGTTGTCGCACCAAAGGTCAATCCGCCCGTGCCGCTCGTGGCATTCGCCCCGCGCGTCACATTCAAAGTGAACGCCCCGATGCTCAGCGTGCCGAGGGTGTGCGTGATGCCCACAGAGGCGGCGGTGAGTTTGTCCGAAATGATCGTCGCGCCGGTGCCGGTGATCGTCGTGTTGAGTGCATTAATCGTCGTGTCGGTCTGAAGATCGAGCGTGGCGGAGGCTCCGATCGACACGGTGCGCCCCGCGGCACCAAGCGCCGCCGCATTTTGCGCGATGAGCATGCCCGCGCTGATCGTCGTGCCGCCGGAGAATCCGCCGAAGGTGCTGTTGGCACCATTCAGCGCAGCCCCGTTGTTCGCATTCGTAATCACCCAAGTGCCGATTCCACTCTTAACGAGGGAGGTGGCGGCAGCAGTCGTGGCTTGATCTTGAATGTTTAGAGCATAGAGATTCGCCCCTGTATTGGTGCCAGTGAGCGTCAGGGTCCGGGCGCCCGCGGTGTCGAAGTAATTTAGATTGGCCGCCGAGTAGGTGAAACTCAACGTGGCGGCAGCCACACTACCCGAGGCATCAATCGTCGCCCCAGCGTTGGAAATACGCATTTGGCGATCCGTCGTCTGAGCCGTCGCGCCTGTGTATTGCAGCGTGCCTCCCAAAAAATGCAGGCCGATCCCGTTGCCAGCAGCTGCCTCCGTAGCCGCCAACCTCGCCCCGAGACTGCTACTCGCGGCACCGTAGTTACTCAAGGAAGCCACGTTCACAATCCCGGCCGTGAAATCCGTCACCCCGGTATAAGTATTCGCTCCCGTCAGCGAGAGCGTGCCCGCGCCGTCCTTGGTCAAGCCGCCGGTCGTCGTGCCAATGATGCTGTTGATCGTCGTATTCCCCGCGCCGCCCACCGTCAGTCCAAAGGTCGCGCCCAAGATTGTCCCGGCGTTGCTGATGGTCAGCGTGCCCGCGTCCGAATTGATCCGCGTCGCACCCGCCAGAGTAATCAAACCCGCGAAGTTGTTGGTTCCACTGATGTTGCGCAGCGCTCCCGTCGTGGTGATCCCCGTGCCATTCAGCGAGAGGGGTTCAGCCAGCGTGGTGATGTTGCCTTGAATCTGCAACGCCGCCCCAGAAGTAACCGTGGTGCCCGTGGTGACGGCACCCAAGGCGCTGCCATTCTGAATGTTCACGACACCCGTGCTCACGTTGGTCGTCCCGGAGTAGGTATTCGTGCCGCTCAAAACCAGCGTGCCCGCACCGTTCATCGTCACCACGCCGGTGCCCGTCGAATTATAAATCGTCCCGCTGTGGTTGATCGTGCCCGTGGCTGCCGGGGTGAAAGTCAGTGTGTTCCCCTTGATGTCCGTGCCGGTCGTATTGTCCACGCCCTTTACCTGCGTGATGGCCAAGGTCCCGCCAGCCGCCTGGGTGATCTTCAGGGCCGAGTCGAGCGCGACCTGATTGCTCAGTGTGTTGGTGGCGCTGGTGTTCTGGGAGTTCACCGTGAGCAAGCCGGAGGTGTTGCTGGCCACGGAATTCACCACCCCTGCGAAGGTGAGCCCACCAGTCAGCGGAGTCAGATTAAACGTCGCGCCCAGCGCCAGATTCTGAGTGCCAGTCGTGGCGAAATCCCCGCCGAGGCGAACGGCCGTGCCATTGAGGTTGCCGCCGGCGTTGAGATTCAACGTCCCGGTGTTCATCAGGTAGAAATTTGCTGCGGTAAACGAACCGCCCACGTTCACCGTCTGCCCAGTGGCTGAGGTCGAGAAATATTTCCCCGTCGCACTCACGGTGTTATTAAAGGTTGTCGAAATCGCCCCGCTGCCGCCAAATAGGCGGATCCCCGCCACCGCCGAGCCATTGACCGTCAGCGTCCCCGTGCTGCCAAAGGTCATGCTGCTGCTCACTGCATTAATTTCCCCCCAGGCTGCACCTGCGGTAGCCCCGAAAGTAATCGGCGCATTGATCGTCACCCCACCCGTGCCCAAGCTTTCCAACTTGGCCTGCACACCGCCGTTATCGAACAAATTCAACACCGCCCCGCCGCTACTGTTCATCACCCAGGCGCTGGCCCCATTCCAGTTCACCTGATTCATGCTCGTGTTCGCAGCGGTCGTAAAATTGCCGTCGAGGGTATTGGTGGTGCCCACGGTCCCGTTGAAGATCAGAGTGCCGTAGCTAGGCGCGGTGTTGAGGCCCCAGTTAGTGGTATCGCTCCAGTTGAATGGCGAGGAACCACCGCCATCCCATGTGTTATCGGCGCGACTGGTCTGCGGATTGAGCCAAGCTGCCAGCAGCAAGGCTAGAAATGGAGACAAACGCACGTCGGCGGAAGCCTGGCTGCTGAGGGCGGCAAAGGGAGTTTTCATGGGGGGAATGCTGACTTGTTAAAATTAGGGAATTTACGCGCTCGAAATAGCACAACCACGCAAAGCTGACAAGCACTAAAACGCAGATTGGCACCGAGCATCCAGACCCTTACCAACTCAAGCAGAAGGAGTTATGGAGCCGCAGGGGGATTATTTCTGGGCCACGTAGATACTAGCGATCCCGAAATTCAGCGGCGTGGCCACTGCTTCCCGCAAACCATTTCCATTGAGCAAACCACACATGGCCACCCCGCTGGGGAAAGCCTCCACCGAATTGCTCAAATATTCAAAAGCCGCCTTCTGCCCCGTAATGAATCCGGCAATCTTCGGCAGCACCTTGTGTAGGTAAAAACGATACAACGGGCGCAAGACCGGCAGCGTAGGAAGGGAGAAATCCAACACCACGAGATGCCCCCCCGGCTTGAGCACCCGAGACATTTCCCGCACGGCCTCAGGCCAGGATGCCATATTGCGCAGGCCAAAGGCCACGGTCACCACATCATAAGAGCCATCGGGAAACGGCAGATTCATCGCATCCGCCACCATTAGCTCCAGCCCCGGCACATTCCGCTGCCGCGCGACCTCCAGCATTGGGGCACAGAAATCCGCCCCCAAAATCTTGGCTTGCGGACACTTAGCCGCAATTTCCATCGCCAGATCCCCGCTTCCGGTGGCCAAATCCAACACCGATCCGGGTTTCATGTCACGCACCATGCGCGCCACCTTTTTCCGCCACAGAATATCTGTCCCCAAGCTCAGGACGTGATTCGTGACCACATAGCGCTCGGAGATCTGAGCGAAGGCTTCGTGAACAAATTCGGGATTTTGCATGATCTATAAAAAAATTGGGTGGCGTTGGTCGGGAGGGTTTACCAAACCTACGCCACCCAAAGGAAAAATGATGCTCGCGAGAGGACTCGAACCTCCACGTCTCGCAACACATGAACCTGAATCATGCGCGTCTACCAATTTCGCCACACGAGCAAACAAAACCGAGCCGCCAGCAGAGCCAGCGGTCAGTTGGGTGAAAGTAGCACGTTTCCAAATTAGACAACTGAAAACTTCCAAGAACCGAAAAATGTCGCCCGCGCGGCAGCGGCACCGTAAAATTCACAGCTTGTTTTTACCGAGCGCCACCGCAACGCGACAAAACGCTCGCATCCGCTCAGGAAATAGTGGAAATCGTGCTGGGCAGGTGATTTCTCCTTGACGCAGCGACTTCGCAACTGATTCTATGCGGTTAATTATAAGCCTGATTCACCAATTTATAATTTCGAGAAACAGAAAAGTCTTTCACTTTCCTGTAATTTCGATATAATTTAAGCTCAACTACCGATCTATGAAGAAAAAACTCCTACTTCACTCTGCTGTTCTGGCCACGGCCTGCTCGGCTTCTCTTAATGTCAGCCAGGCCCAAGACCTCGCCCTTCCCGCAATAAATGAGCCAACGGCCACCGTGGCGGACACGACGGAGGGCAAGATCATCAGCTCTGTGGAAATTCGCGTCAGCGGCTCCAGCAAGGTTGATAAAGAGCGGATTCTTTCCCGCTTGAGCCTGCAAAAAGGCCAGCCCTACTCGAAGGATCGCGAAGAAGCAGACATCAAAAGCCTGGTGGATTCTGGTGACGTGGAAAATGTCAGCATCAGCACTACTGAGAGCGGTGGGGGCGTTAAGATTGTGGTCACGGTCGAAGCGCGCGCTGGTTTGGGGGAAGTTGCCTTTATTGGAAATTCCCTGATCTCTTCGGACAAATTGCGCACCGTGGTGGAAAATTTCAAAACCGGAGCCAATGTGGACAATACCAAGCTCCAAGCGGCTACCAAGGACATCGAAGATTACTACAAGAAGAAGGGTTTCACCGACGTCGGCGTAAATTACTCCGTAGAGCCAGCCGCCAACGGTTTCTCCCGTGTGGTATTCAAAATCGACGAAGGTCAAAAAGGTTACCTGCGGCATGTTACCTTCGAAGGGAACAACGGCGTTTCCGCCAGCGCCCTGAAGAAAGTCATGAAAGCGGACAATCGGGGCATCACCTTCTGGAGTGCTTCCAAGCTGGAGCAGGAAAAGCTGGATGCTGACCGCCTCGCGATTGAATCTTACTATCAAGATCGTGGCTACGTGAATGCCAAGGTCACGGGCATGGAAAAAGTGCGCGTGGATGACAAGAAGGTTGATCTCGTCGTCAAGATTTCCGAAGGTGAGATCTTCACCGTGACGGCAGTGGACATCACCGGCGTCAAGTCCTTCAGCGGAGGCGATCTGCTCCCTTCCTTCAACTTGGAGAATGGCAAAATCTTCTCCGGCAAGAACATGAAGGAGGACATGCAGACCATCAAAACTTACTACGGTTCCCGTGGTTATGCGGATGTGAAAGTCACCCCACAGATCAAGAACACTGGCGCGGGCCAAGTTTCCGTGACTTACGCCGTGGAAGAAGGCGGCCTCTTCAAAATCAACGAAATCCGCTTCACTGGTAACACCGCCACCAAAGACGAAGTCATGCGTCGTGAATTGGCCGTCATCCCTGGTGAGACCTACAATTCCAACACCATCGACGTTTCCGAACGCCGGTTGCGCGGACTGGGTTACTTCAAGGATGTGACGGTGATTCCTTCCGACGCCAACACCCCAGGTTTCAAAGATATCAGCATCAACGTCTCCGAGCAGCAAACTGGCCAGTTGAACTTTGGGGCTGGTTTCAGCTCCATTGATAACCTCGTGGGCTTCGTGGACTTGCGTCAGACCAACTTTGATATCGCCAGTTGGCCTCCCGTGGGTGCTGGTCAACGGTTCAACATGAACCTGAAGATCGGGACGAAGCGGAAGGACGTCACCGTCGGCTGGTATGAGCCATGGTTGCTGGGGTATCCGCTGGGCTTCGGCGTGGAAGGCTTCTACAATGAGAAGACCTACCTCTCTGACGTCTATGATCAAACCAACTTCGGAGCGGACATCTACTTCCGCAAGAAGCTGAACGAAGGCGCTGATCTGCGTCTGCAATTCCTCTCGGAAAACGTCACCATCGACGGGATCGACGCCAAGGCATCTCCTGAAATCAAACAGGAAGCTGGCGACTATTTCCACAATGAACTTACCCTGACCTACAACTACGACACCCGGGATGACAATGTCACGCCACGTCGTGGCTTCAAGTTTGCCGCTGATGTCTCCGGTGCCTTTGGCGATGTGCAGGACGCTGGTTTCGGTCTCCAATTCAGCAAGCCAGTGCATCTGCCCCTGGACATGATCTTCACGGTCAATGGCGCATACGAAACGGTGGACGGTTCCAACGTGCCGATCTTCGAACGCACGTTCCTCGGCGGTGCCAACAATCTGCGCGGCTTCAAGTATCGCGATGTCGGACCGAAGGACGCCACGGGCGAACCTCTGGGCGGCGGATCGAGCTGGTTCCTCACTACGGAACTCACCTTCCCGATCGTCGAGCGCGTGCGGGGCGCGGTGTTCTATGATGTGGGTGCAGTGGACAGCGGTTCCTTCGCCTTCGGCGGCGGCACCAATTCTGACTACGGCATTGGCCTGCGTCTGAACCTGCCGATCTTTGGTCCGCTCAAACTGGACTACGGTATCCCCATGCAAGGCGATTCCTTCAATGACGACGGCGGCCGCTTCAACATCTCGGTGGACTACAAGTTCTAAGCGTCCCCTGCCATCCCTCCGCCAAAACGGCGTGACCTCACCGTCACGCCGTTTTGCATGGAAGGCGCCTTCATTGGTTAATCTCCCCGCATCAAAACCATGGACCTCCCTGATCTCATCGCTTATTGCCTAAGCCTCCCCAGCGTCGAAGAAGCCACACCCTTTGGTCCAGACGTGTTGGTTTATAAAATTCAGGGGAAACTTTTTGCCCTGACCCAGCCAGATGAATACCCCGTTCGGGTAAATTTAAAATGCGATCCTGCTCGCGCCGAAGAGCTGCGGGAGCAATACCCGAGAAGCATCCTCCCCGGGTATCACATGAACAAACGCCACTGGAACACCCTGATGCTGGATGGATCGCTTCCCCCACCCCTCATTCGGGAATTGATTGATCATTCCTATCAACTCGTTTCCCCCAAGCCAAAGCGTGGAAAGTGAACTTGGCTCCTCTATTTGGATTTCAACCCAGCGGTATTCACTGCGATTACCCGGTATTCATGCTTTTGCCCCGGTTCGCTTTTAGCATCTGTGAACGCTAATTTCACCAACGGAAATGATGGCGTATCGCTGTATTGCAGACCTTGGAAAATCGGGCGACCAAACGGATTCTTCGCTGTTTCCGGCACGGTGGCAATCTCCTTGCCGTCCCGTTCGATAATGAAACTGGCGATGCCGCTTTCCAGATCGGCCTCCGCGTCCCACGAAATTTCATTTCCCTTGATCCGAACGTTGCTGGGAGCGGGTGGCGGCGTGAGGTCTGGGATCACTGTGTCTTTCGAATAACGCGTCCAGGCTTGAGCGACTGCTTCATTCGGCAACCACACCGCCTTGGTCGGAACCCCCGCATACTTCGCAGCGGGCACGGCCTCTGTTCCTAGCAATGGAGCCAGCCAGGCGCCTTCCGTGGGCATTGGAATCAGCGCGGCACCACTTTCCTTGGGCAAACGGACTTGGAGACAAGCATCAAGCCAGGTCATGGCCAGGTAGCGCTGATTGCCACATTCGTGCGCCGTGAGCGGGTCAACCGAGACCCCAATGAGCCCGCCCTTGGCACGGACCTCAGTAAAGAAGACTTCATTCGCAGCCCACGCGCCAGCGAAGCGACCCGTCTTTTCCGTCACGCCTTCCTTGGTGCCGAGATTGCACATCATGGGCACTCCGAGCATGGCCTCCGATAAGCTGTAGGTCTTGATCGTAGCGCGGTCAGGATTCTCCTTCAGCAAAGGCACGCCGGAGCGCAGCCAAGCCGCTGCTACGCGCTCCGGATGCAGCAACACCATGCCGCCTGCCCAATGGCCGCCCCCACTGTGCCCCCAAAGCGCCCAAGGCACTTGGGATAATTCCGGATGGCCCGATTTCATCCCCAGATCCACGAGACATTTCTGAAATGAGACGCTGGAACCATTCCGAGGATCGCACCAGAGTTGGCAATCCGCGTTCTCCGGTTGCTCGTAGGCGGGTGCCAGCAGCGCACAATCGTGTTTCCTGGCCAAGGCCTGCCAATGCAGATCAAACGCACCCGTCAGCCCGGATTTGCAGGAGCCTTCCCCACACCCATGCTGATGCACAATAACCCCGCGCAACGCCTTCACATTCGGCGGCACCCAGATCGTGTAGTTCACCGGATAAACCAGTTCCCCCGGCATGGTCGAGCCCTCATAGCGCACCCGATAATACGGTGCCTCCGCTGCCGGAAAAACATCATAAGGTGCCTGCTGAGCAACCAGTGGCATGGCGAGAACGAAGAGAAGCAAGATGGAAAAGCGCATTGGATAGTGATGATTACGTTGGCGACGATCATCGCGTCCGCAGATCCAGGATGCCAACGTATTTTCGCGGATGGGTGCGGCACCCCGGATTACCTGCCGGTAGAAAGTTTAAATAATTTCTCCCCCCTGACGCGTCGTCTTGGTATAACCTGCCAACGCGACCAGCCTTGATTCCATCTTCACCAACCATGCTCACCCGACTCCACACGGCCTATGCCGCTGGAGTCTATCGTTTTTTGTGGACGATGACGAGAGATGCCTCGGCTGCCCAGGATTTGTTGCAGGAAATTTTTGTTAAACTCGCCAGAGACTCGAACAGCTTGATCTCCGCTGATTCCGAATCCGCTTGGATCTTCAAGATGGCCCGCAATGCGGCACTGGACTGGCTCCGTCGCTGCCAAGTGCGCGAGCGGGCGGCGGATGAACTGGCAGCATTGTCCGCTGCGTTCGTGCTCCCGGATGATCCGGACGCAGCGGTCATCCATACGCAGCTAACAGCGGAACTGGCTGCACTGCCGGAGGAACAACGCGCGGCAGTCCATTTGCACCTTTGGGAAGGCCTGACGTTTCGGGAAATTGCGCTGATTCAGGACGTCAGCCTCCCCACCGCTTCCAGTCGGTATCGCTACGGCATTCTGGCGCTGAGGGCCGCCCTTAAACCTATCTACTCTGAACTCTATGAATCCCCCCGTTGACCCACAACTTGAGGCCCATCTCAAATCCCTAACCTGGAAACCAGTGCCGGAGGAAATCCTTTCCTGCTCACTACAAGTTGCCTTGTTAGCGATCCCCAGCGGGCCTCAAGCAGTTAAAACCAAGCGCCTCGACCAATGGATCCCAGCGCCTGTGCGCTGGACTTTGGCCGCCTGTTGGGTGCTTTCGCTGGGATTGCGCCTCGCCACGCCCAGCCTGCCCCCTAGTCCTGCCGGCAATAGCACTGCCACTGCCGCCGAAGTGCTTCATTCGCTCCAAATTACCAACGACCAGATTCATGAACTCCAAGACCAACTCCGACTCGACCACGTCGCCCAGCGCTAAGACGCCCCCCCATCGCAGCCGCTACTTTACCGTGCGCTGGGCGCTCGCCTGCTGGCGGTTCCTGTGGAGTAGGCGCATGGTGTGGACGTTGGCCCTCCTCGCATCCATCGTGGTGTTGTTTTATCAATACGAATACTGGCATGGAGCGCGTGAATTGGAAGCAGCGAGGAAAAAAATGATCGCGCGCTGTGGCACCGATAATTTCGTGGATCTGCTACCGGAGCAAGTGTCGGACGAGGAGAATTTTTGGGCGATTGATGAGATCAAGAGTTGGCGGGTGGCCGATCCAAAAGCTGCAGGAGGCTATGCGTATGCCTGGCCTGAAAATAAACTTGCTTCAGAAAAATACGAAGCCTTTCAGATTGATGACGGCCACGGTGGAACCAAAATCGACCTGACAGCTTGGGCTGCTCAGCGCGATCCATCCCTGCCCCCGCTTAATGATGAACGCGCTAGGGCGGAAGCATTGTTGGCGAGCATGGATGATCACGGCATCATCGCGCGACTCACGGAAGGTCTGGCGCGTCCTCATGCTCAAATCATTCCCAGTCGTCGCCAACTCTGGCAGGAAGCTAAAGGGGATCCTCTTCGCTTGAAAATCCAATCTCATAGCAATTGCTTCCACACCGCAAAAAATTTGCAAATTCGGCTGCAGTTGGCAGCCCTGTCACAGAACGCAGAGCTAACTCGGGATCTCATCGGTATTCAAACTCGCCTCGCGAAAGCAACCGCAGATGATACTACCATGGTCGGCAGTTTAGTTAGTCTAGCGCTTAACAACCTCTTGACAGATACCCTGAATGCAGCTCTCGCCAACACAAAGCTAACAAATCGTGATTTCTCGCAAATCGCGCGCTGGCTTCAGGTCGCTAACGATGTGGAACAAACGGAGAGAATGCTGAAAATTTACATTTTGACCACTGAGGCCTTTTATGCGGCAGCAAAATCGAAGGTGATTACAGGAGAGCTAGCGCAACTTTTCCCTGCTGAGCAAGACATGAATTTGCTGCAGAAGTCGTATCGCCAAATTGCACTGCACGGCCCCAGCGGTTGGTTTGATCACACCTCTGCTTTTGCGAAAGAATGCTGGCTGAGCATGGCAGGAGAAGGCGGGGGCGAGACCTGGCGCACCGGACAGGAAGCGGCCAGAAATATCAATGCCACCATCAAACAGCGGTGCAGACTTTACCAAAACGGGCGATTCTGGATTCCCAATCTGCGCTATTTCTTCGCGGATCAAACCCTGCCCACGCTTTCCAATCTCTGGGAGACATCCGTCAAAAATCTTTTCAAACGCCGCTGTGCTATCCTAATTTGCGCACTGCATCGACATCGGTTGGCCCACGGAACCTTTCCCGACAAGCTGGCAGACGTGGATGCAGGATTTCTCCCCGCCGCACAACCAGACCCTGCCAAGGTTGATGCCCAATTGAGTTACCGCCGGATGGACCATGGTTTCCTCCTGTGGTCGGTCGGAGATGACCGCACCGATGATGATGGCGATGCCACCAAGGATTGGGTGTGGCAGCATGATTTCAAACCTTGAATGTAAAACGCCCAGCGCAGATGCGGAAGGCTGGCCATTTGCTTTGTGGGGGCAGGCAATTCAAATAGGAGCATGATTCGCCTGCCCCAAATTTTTGCTTTAACTACTTTGTTAAGTTCCGCTGCCCCACTGTTGGCACGGGACGGGCCTACGCTCTCGGAGACCGCCAAGCCCAAGCCCGGCGTGCCGGAAGGCAAGGTGGAAACGTTGCGCTGGACGGAATCGAAGATTTTCCCGAATACCGAACGCGAGGGAGCGCTCTACATTCCGGCGCAATACCAAGCTGGCCAACCCGCTAACTTCGTGGTGTTTCTCGATGGCGGCAACTATCTGAAGAAGGATGGTGGAGCCCGCGCCACCATCGTGTTAGATAATCTGATTGCCGCCAAGGAAATTCCGGTCACCGCAGCTCTTTTCATCAGTCCGGGGACCATCCCGGCCTTGCTGCCAGGAGCCAAGGCGCGGAGCACGCGCAGTTTCGAATATGATACCCCCAGTGGCGATTTTGTGCGCTATCTGGCGGAGGAAGTGCTGCCGGGAATTCGGCAAAAGGTGAACCTTCGCCAAGATCCGGCGGGTTGGGCCATCTGCGGCATCAGCAGTAGCGGCATCGCAGCGTTTGCGGCCGCATGGGAGCGTCCGGAACTGTTTGGCAACGTTATTACGGGGATCGGCAGCTTCACCAACATTCGGGGCGGATATAATTACCCTGCACTGATCCGCGCCAGCCAGAAAGCCCCCAAGCCGATTCGCGTTTGGATGCAGGAGGGCGAGCAAGATCTGGATAACCTTCATGGCAACTGGCCGCTGTCCAATCAGGATCTGGACATCGCCCTAACTTGGGCAGGCTACGAGCATCATTTTGCCTTCACAGGCGGCGGTCACAATGGTGGCATCAGTGGGGCGCTGCTTCCGGAAGCGCTGAAATGGACCTTCCAAGCCCCGATCAAGACGGAGCCCAAGGAATCACCAAAATTTGAAAGCAAGCCTGCCCGGCATCCAGACGCCGAGCCCAAAGCTGGAGTGCCGGAAGGTAAATTGGTGGAAATGCCAGTGTGGAAAAGCGCCATCTTCCCGAACACGGAACGGAACTGGTCCGTCTATGTGCCCGCGCAATACAAAAACGACGGCACGGCTGGCCTGATGATCTTCCAGGATGGTCATGACTATCAAAATCGCAAGGGAGCTTGGGGCGCGCCCACAGTGTTGGATAATTTGATAGCCGCAGGAGAAATTCCACCTCTGGTGGCGGTGTTCATCAACCCTGGTCACGATCCCGCCAAGCCGCGGAAGAACCCTTGGAGCAGCAGCAATCGGAGCGATGAATATGATGGCCTGGGTGACCGTTATGCACGATTTTTGCTGGAGGAAATTTTACCTGAAGTAGAGAAACAATGGCCGGTTAGCAAGGACCCTGAGATGCGCGGACTGTGCGGGGCCAGCAGCGGCGGCATCTGTGCCTTCACCGCAGCGTGGGAACGACCAGATCAATTTCGTCGCGTGCTCAGCACCATCGGCAGTTTCGTCAATCTGCGGGGCGGCAACGTTTACCCATCCCTGATCCGCAAGACCGAAGCCAAGCCGCTGCGGGTCTTCCTCCAGGATTCCACGGGAGATCTCGACAACCCATTCGGTCACTGGCCAACAGCTAACAAGCAAATGCACTCGGCCCTGGCTTACATGGGTTACGATGTGAAATTCGATTTCGAAGAGGGCTTCGGTCACAACAGTCACCGCGGCGGGGCCATTTTACCGGATGCCATGCGTTGGCTCTGGCGCAAAGCACCCAGCACCCCGCCCCCCGGCAAAGTGAAGGATGATTTGGCGGGCGATCTGACGCTGAACAAGCTCCTCATTCCGGGCGAAGGATGGCAGACGCTGGCGGAAGGACTTGGCTTTGCGGATGGGCTTTCGGGCGATACACAGGGCAATCTTTACTTCAATGATCTCAAGGCTGGCGGCTACTGGAAACTGACGGTTGATGGCACTAAGACCAAGCTTAGTGACGACAACGGCAGCGGTGCCAAACTGGCCCCGGACGGACGCATCGTTTTCTGTCAGGGGAAGAAAAAGCAGATTGCAGCGATGGATTTGAAAACGGGCACGACAGAAGTCCTAGCGGAAAATGTGGCTCCGAACGACCTTGTCGTAACCGCCCAAGGCTGGGCATTTTTCACCGATACCGGCAAGGGCGAGGTCGTCTTTGTGGATGTCAAAACCAAAACCACGCGCACGGCCGCTTCTGGTATCACTGCCCCGAACGGTATCGCCCTTTCCCCTGATGGTGGCACCTTGGCAGTCAGTGAATATAAGGGTGGCAACGTCTGGGCCTTCCGGATTCGGGCAGATGGCACGCTGGATGCAGGGTTGCGCTACATGACGCTAAGACGCCCCATCGATAACAAGGGCACCTTTCCCTTCAACGCACCACCACCGTATGTCGCGGCCTCAGGAGGCGATGGCATGTGCACGGATGCCGAAGGTCGTTACTATGTGACCAGCGCGCTGGGCGTGCAAATCTTCGATCCCACAGGTCGGGAATGCGGACTGCTCCCTAACCCTGCTCCTGGCAAGCAAATCGTGAGTGTGGCTTTCGCAGGTCCTGAGCAGCATTGGCTTTGCTTGGCTGCGGGTGACCGCATTCTGCGGCGGAAGGTGCTGGGGAAAGGGTGGTAGGATAACCGCAGTCCCGCGGACTGCTGCCACATTCGTTTAGACCAGGACAGTGAGGGGGCGCTCGGCCTGCTTGATGAGCAGAGGCATGGTCGAGGTGATTAACTCGCCATCCGCTTCCACCGGGATATCCACCTCGGATTCGATCCGCAGTTCCTTGGTCTGGAAATATTCCAGGTCTTTGCTCCGTCGATCATAGCCGGAAAGGAGCAAGGAAAGCAACGCAGCGAAGACCTTGCCGTAGCTGTGGCGGCGGAGCACGACGACGTCCAGTAACCCATCCTGATTGTCTGCTTGGGGGAAGACTTTGAGCGGGCCACCGTAGCGTTTGCCATTTCCCACTAACACCACGGAACCCTGCATGGGCTGCCGACCAGTGGCGAAAATGTTCATTTGGGGGGCCGTCTTGCCAATACACTGCGCGGCGGAAATCACGTAGCTGAGGGGGCCGAGCGCCTTTTTCCGCTCCCAAGTGGTTTCCTTGATGATCTCCGCATCCAATCCCACGCCCGCCAGTTGCACAAACGCATGTCCGTTGACATCCCAGAGGTCGATGGTCCGACGCTGGTTCCGCAGGATCACCTCCCAGCAATCCACCAGACTGCCGGCGGGCAAGCCTAACTCAACCGAGAAAACATTCATCGTGCCGGAAGGCAGGAGCCCCAACGCCGCCTGATGGTCCGGTCCCGCATCGCGCAGACCATTCACGACCTCGTTGATGGTGCCGTCGCCCCCGGCGGCCACAACCACCGAAGCCCCGGCCAAGGCCAGTTCCCGGGCGATTTTACGGGCATCTCCCGGCCCCGAGGTGGGGCATAATCTGATGCGAGGCGAGAGTTCCTGGATCGCCTCGAGTCGTCCGGAAGCTTTGGCGCTGCGGGCGGCGGGGTTGAGGATGACCGGGATTTCTTCCACTATTTATATTTTGTTAGTATGCTTCTGCTTTAAGGCAGTTATCGACCACGAAGGCTCCCAGAAAATCATCGAACAATTCCTCATAGTAGTCCCCAATCTCCCCGTGGTAACTGGTCCGGGAGCAGGTTAGAGTGATGTAGGATCCCGGCTTGCGAGGATGCAGAAAAACGGCTCCCAGTGTGCGCACCATAAACGGCCCGGCCATGCTCCGCCCGTGCGCGGCCAGTGCCTGTCGCACTGCGGCATTCTCCCCCCCGGTATCTTCCACCACCCGCTCATAACGAATGCAGGGCTCACCCAGCACTTCGTGCCGACGCTTCTTGGCGAACTTGATGCCACTGGAAATAATCACCTCCACATCATCCAATGATTTCACCGCCGCGCCTGCACTGGACTCTTCAGCAGACATGGAAATAACATCGTCCATCCCATCTTTGGCCTGCGCGAAGACCAGGCCATTCGGCATCTTGATGGAAACCCATTTTTCCCTGACTTTGTTCGGATCCTGATCCGAACGCATCTTGGGGGGATTCAGTTTCAGCGGACCGATGTTTTTAACCTGTTTGGAGTCGATCGGAGTGGTGAGACACCCCACCAACGCCCCCATCAACAGGAGAGCCGCTCCGCAACGAACGATGGTTTTCATTAAATTGTGCACCCAGATAACTGGTCTCGGCTGGGGCTTAGTCAAGAGGTTTGGTGGATCGGCTGCCCGGCGGCGCAAGACGCAGCGGAAGGCGCTACAATTTCACGCTCGCGTCGAGTTCCAGAATCACAGGGCAGTGGTCGGAGCCGAGGACATCTGGCCTGAGGTGACAGGCCTTTAATTTAGGCTTCAACAAGGAGGAGACGCCCCAGTAATCCAATCGCCAGCCCACATTCTTCGCCCGGGCATCGCCCCGGTATGTCCACCAGGTGTAGCGCCCGGGTGATTTATCGAACTCCCGGAAAGCATCCACAAAACCGGCCTCCAGCAAGGCCGTGAACCCAGCCCGCTCTTCATCGGTAAAGCCCGCATTCATCCGATTACTCCGCGGATTGGCCAGATCAATTTCCTGATGGGAAACGTTGAGATCGCCACAAAACAAGACCGGCTTGCGTTGGGCCAGCGTCACCAAATGTTGCCGGAAGGCGGCATCCCAGCGTTGCCGATAGCTCAAGCGCAGCAGTTCGCGCTGACTGTTGGGCGTGTAAACATTAACGACGAAGTGATCGGCATACTCCACCGTTTGCACCCGCCCTTCCTGATCATGCTCCATGGCTCCAATGCCAATTTCCACGCTGATCGGCTTGATCTTGCTCAGCACCATGGTGCCACTGTAACCTTTCTTTTCGGCTGGATTGAAATGGATATCATAGTGCGGAAGGTGGCACAGATCGATCTGTTCCGGCAGCACTTTAGTCTCCTGGAGGCAAATCACATCCGGATCCACCTCCGCCACGAAGTCGGCAAATCCTTTGTCCATACAAGCCCGCAGGCCATTCACATTCCAAGTCACAAGTTTCATAAGCCAGCATCCATGCCGGAAACAAAACACCCTGCAATGACGAACATTGCAGGGTGAAAATAAAATTTAATTGCGGGAGCTGGATTTGAACCAACGACCTCCAGGTTATGAGCCTGACGAGCTACCGGGCTGCTCTATCCCGCGTGGTTGTGGTAGTGCATGAGATTTATTCCGCAAGAGAAATTGTGCTTTTCTTTCACTTTCCGCCCTGCTGGAGCGGCGTGAACAACGTGGAGGCGGCTCTCGGCATTAACGACGGACCGATTCACGCCAACTTGATGCGCAACCGCTGCTTGAGACAAGCCATCGCCACGCAAAACAATGATGCGAGAACGTCGGGCTAAACGCTGAGGGCTGGGGGGGCGGATCCTGATACGCTGAAGTTCTGCCCGCAGCTGGTGGAGACTTCTGTCTAGCTATCTTGCACACGGCACGCGAGGACCTATTTACCCGGTGCGGACTTCGCCTGTGGCAGCACGACTTTACCGAGATTGAAGATCGGGCTGTAAATCGCGTAAACGAGGAATCCAACCATACATCCGAGCACAACGATGGTGAACGGCTCGATGATCTTATCGATCTGATTGCCAATGGTATCGAGATCGTCTTCGTAGTCGTTGGCCACTTCATCGAGCATGTCCGTGGAAGAACCGGTCTCGGCGGAAATCTCCATCAAGCCCGCAATCGAGCGTCCTTCCTCACCCAACCGGTGGGATTCCAGCAGGAAGGATTCCGGCAGGGCCAGACCATCCTCGGTGTGTTTCTGCACCGCAGCAAAGAATTCTGTGTAAATCACGTTGGGTGCGGATTCTGCGGTAATGCGCAGGGCAGTGGAGACGCGGACATTGGCTTCCAGCAACATGGCCAAACAACGGAAACTAACCGCCGCCGCACTCTTACGCACAATGCGACCAATGGTGGGCAGTTTGATCAGCAGCCGCTGCACTTTGGGGACGCGCATGATCTTCCCCCAGTGCTTGAAGAGCATGAAGATGCCACCAAAAGGAAACACCAACACCCAAGGCTTATGAATTAACACATTGGACAGGCCCATCATCAATTTGGTAGCCCACGGGAGTTCGGCCTTGAAGGTGCCGTAGAGCGCCGACACCGAAGGCACGAGAGTGTAACTCATGACAATGATGACCACCACCCCAATGAAGAGGACGATGCCAGGGTAGATCATACCGCTCTTCAATTTCTTGATAATCCGCAGGGTCTTTTTCTGCCCAATCGCAATCCGATTACACACTTCAGGCAACTGACCGGCTTCTTCCCCGGCCCGCACCAGTGCCAGCATGGCGTCGCCAAATAGATCGGCATGCTTAGTCATGGCATCGGAGACCTTTTCCCCTTGGGCAATCTGAGCAGAGATATCCGCCACCACGCCACGATACCGTGGAGATTTGAGTCGATTAGCCTGAAGTTCGAAAGATTTGATCGTGGAAATATTTCTTTCTAAACAACGCGCCACCCCAGCAAATAGGGCCACCCGATCATCCATACCCGGCTTCGGCAGTGTCAGCCGGTGAATCGACTCGTCAATCCCATCAATGGATACCACCTTGGCCAATTCATTGGGCGCTTTACCGGAACCAATCACGGCTTTGCTGTCCTCGTCGGTATCGACGATGACTTCGCAAGTGCGCTTGGTATTCATGTTGGTGAGGAGGACTTTCTTGAGCATAACAGCAAAATTTGAAGGTAAGAAAACTAGAAATAACCGGAAGGAGACGAGGGATCAGGGCGTGGCGCGGAAGACCACGAGGTCAACGACCCGCGTCGCCCGGGCCTGGTTGGAATCCGCACGGCGGCCGCCACTGGTCCAACCGCGAGCAGCGGTCGGCAGAATGGAATCATCCGGCGTGGTCTTGATGGTGGCGGTTATGGTCTGGGCCGGCACCACCCCAAGCCCAGCGAGCGTGGCATTACTGGCGGTAAAGCTGAGCGTAAGATCGTTGCTGCCGGGCAGCAGTCCATTGGATCCGGTAATCTCCGCGGCATTCAGGCCCAACTGATACATCCGAGCGGCATTTTCCTGAAGGTTTAAATTGCGCGCCATCCGATGCAGCATTTCCTCCTGAGTGACCATGGTTAGGCTCATGATGCAGGCGGCTCCGATGCCGAGTGCCAAAATGCCCCCAGCCACCAGGACTTCGACCAGAGAGTAGCCTCGAGTGCCTCGCGCGGAACGTTGGAGGGTGGAAAATTTAGAGAGATCCATTGGCGAAATCGAGGTAGGTTTCCATCCACGCTCGGCGGGGCACGAGCTGGATGAGGTGGGTATGATCCGTCTCTGGCACTAAGGCCACCGAGTTTCCAGCACCGCTGGTGGCTTGAATGGATCCGTCCGTCATGATTCCGCCGATCATGGTGATCCGCCCGTTTCCTCCGTCCGCTGCGAAGGCCAGCGGGGTATTCTCCATGACCAGCATCATGCGCCATAGTGGGGCCACACCGGAGTCCGCGAAGCTCATGGTGACAGGCGAGCCGGGAACTTGCGAACCTGTAGCGGGCGGCACTTTTTTGATCCCCATGACGATGGGCCGCAGGTTGGTGGCACCGTTATAGGTTACTTTTGTCAGGGTGCGCGTGGTGGTGGCGGTTTCAACATAGCAGATCCTCACACTGGCCTGGGTGTCTATGTTGGTGGATTGTCCATTGAGGATGATTTCGGAAATATTGTTATTCGCAATCAGCCCCCAGAGAGTAGAATCTGTTAAATCCAAGGTCAACACTCCCGTGGACGCCACGAACCCAATCCCTTGGGAGAAGACCCGATCCTGCGTAGTATCCAGTGTCACATAGACCAAACCATTGAGGATTCGATTCCGCAGGGAATTGGCGGGATTGTCAGGGGAATCAATCACGTTGAGCCGATTCTCGGTATCAAGATTGTTCCCCGCGCCAACGGACCCCATCGTCGTGAGGGTGCTGGGAAAATTACTGGGCATCACGTAATTGTTCGTGGTGGGATCCCGAAAGACCATGGGATTAGAGTTTGGCACCGCATAGACCGGAGTGGAGATGGCGGAGGTGCGCAGGCCAGAGAAATTGTCCAGGGCTGCTGGAGAGAGGATCACCGAGCGGGCACCCACCACATCTAGGTTGCCCGTAATCACTTGATTTGTTAGAGGGGAATCAAGCGCTAGCGTCGGCTTGTAGATATTCAGCACATCTCCACTCAAGAGCGGGACCCGACTGCGGGCCGAGGCCACGACGGTCGTGGTGCCATTGGCGCGCCAACTCGGACTTGGGTAGTAATCCATCACCGAATACGGCACCGTGAAGGCCAGGTCCGGCTCGTAGGCAAAGCTGATACCAGCGTGCGAGAAATGATTGACCTTGCCTGGGCGGATACTTTCCAGCGCATACCCTGACCAAGCTGCGGTGGTCAGACCACCATAAATTTGCAGCGTGGTGGCATCTTCCATTTTAGCATCCATGGCGGCTCCGCCATTTTTGGTGAGGAGCGAGTTATAACCCAACTGGAGAGCCGACTGGCGACCATTCTCCACGCTGAGGCGACGCGTCATCCCCCCCACGGTTTCTTCAATACTCTGCCGACGCTGCGCGATGAGGTTAGCCCATGCCGTGAAGCCAAAAGTGGCGGCGGCGGTCAGCAAGAGCGCCACAATGAGGACGCCACCGGCGGTGCGGCGGGCGAGCCTTCTGGAGCTAAGATAAGGGCGGTGGCAATACATGGATCAGAGAAATGAAAAATTTTAGAGCGGAGGGAACATGGGCACGGTGAAGAGCCATGAGGTCTGATTCTCGTGCTTGGAATAGTAACTGCGAGCATCCGCCGCAGGGTAAGCCGTGGTCGTCGGCACCCCGGCTAGACGAGGCGTGGCGGGGTCCGGCCACCAGATAAAATAAAAGGGCCGATCCCCGGCCCGCTTGAAGGCATTGGCCTGGGCCGCACCTCCACCAGACTCAGGATAAGCCCGCCGCACAGAGCGTTCAAAGCAGGCGAAGGTGGGACCAAAGTTGGGAGGAGTTTGATCCGCCCCAGGTCCGGAGAACAACACATCGTAAAAATGAGTCAGGGTATTCCCCACAAAGCGTTTCACACTGGCGTAAGTGCTCTGGGCGGGATCCGCTACATCCAGAAAATCGATATCATAAACTGCGCGCACCGTGAGCGCATTCTCGGTATTGCTCATCTGCATGATGTAAACGGAGCCATTCACATCATTGGTTGCGGGCACGCCGCGGTAATCATTGGTGAAGGGGAATGGATTGGCCGCCGAGTCCACAGGCGAGGCCGCTAGCAGCATTTGCCGGAAGGCATTTGGGTGATCAATGCTGGTGCCCACGAAGGGTGGCGCGCCGCTGGCAGGAGTGACATCAAGGGTGAGGGGATGGAGGTAGTTTACCCCTCGCACTTTGTCGGCCACATCCGAGGTGATGGACACCGTAATGCGAGGCCGCGGCAGACAATAGACAGCGCTGGCGTGAGCCACGTCGTTCCAGAATTCATTGCGCATGATTTCAGCACGCGCCGTCATGCCATAATTCGGCGTGGTGTAAACATCAAGTTTACCCGTGGGGTTGTTGAAGAAGGCCTTGGAAATCGCGGGCCCCACGCTCACTTCCTGATAGGCCGTGCTGCGCTTCTGGTGCACCGTGATAGTCCGAAAGGCCAGGGCGGCAGTGGAGAACACAACCGCCGCCAAGCCCGCCACGACCACAAGTTCGGTCAGCGAAAATCCGCACTGACGGAAACGCTGACTTGAACTGGGAACTGGGTGGGCGGCAAGCTTCATGGGGGCGGCTTTGGTGGGTTAGCGATTACCCCTGCGATTGACCGCCCCGCGGGTGGGGCGATGATTCAGATTCATGGCTTCGCCATCGTTGTTTGCGGCTGGGATGGCTTGAGGATCGTCGGCCGCTTTTTCCGCCGCTTCGTCCTGCAGGGTTTCGCCACTGGGCGTCAGGAAGAGACGTGTTTCTCCATTGGCTTTGCCGTCCTCCCCAGGAATCTTTCGCACAGATTCAATAATGGGCTGGTTCACGCGGACAGTCCGAACCACTTTGCGTGGTTGGACGCCTGCTTGGTCCTCCACCCAGGAGAACTCGACGACCTTTTCCGTGACCTTGCTGACGCGTTGCAGCGTGGTCTGCGCATTGCCCAAGTATTTCGGCAAGCGATCTCCTTCGCCCAGCAAGCGTCCGTCAAAGAGCACTTTATAACGACCGTCGGTATCTTTCATGATTCCGCTGACCGGAATCCGATTTAAAATCGTGCGGATCTTGGAATCTTCGCTTTCACCGTCTTCCTTGGCCACTTGGGTGGCGGCGCGCTCGGCAAAGGGATTATATTCCGTCTTTTTAATCGTCTCCGCGATCTTGTCCTCGGGGAGTGGCCCGATGGCGCGCAGTTCTTGCTCACTGAGCACGGACGTATCCGCAGCGGTGCTGGCGAGCACTAGCATGCTGCTGACGAGGGGAAGGATTAGGATGGATTTCATGACTGGATTGGGTTGGGTTGAAATTTACGGAAGTTATTTCTTGGCTGCAGGGTCTGCGGCTTTGGCGATGATGGGGGTCTCGACGGTCATGCTGAGACGCACGTCACTGCCGCGAGTGCCTTTGGCGACGTTCAAGGTGGTAATGCGGGAAGCCGGCATTTCCTTCTCGATCTGGCCGATCAGTCCCACCGCGGTAATGTAGTCACCTTCCACTGCAATAATGTTCTGGAAGCGGGCAGGAATGAAGACCTTGCCCTTGTTCCCGAGCGCATTGGAACGATCCGCGTGGGACACCAATCCTTCGCCATGCTGCTTCACCAAACGGTTGAAGATGGCGCGGGATTTGGTTTCATCGTTGGTTTCTTCCAACTTAGGCAGCCACACCGCCAGGAACCGACGGAGCGGGGCGGTCTCCTGCTTGAGGCGGGAGAGTTGAATTTCCTTGAGGCGACGATTGTCCTCCGCGAAGCGCTGGGCGGTTTCTGCCACCTCCTGCTCTTCACGGGCGGCCGTCATTTTTTTGTGCATGATCAACCCCAGTTGGACACAGCCGACCATAAAAGCGGCTAGGATTAGGCAGGCGAGATGTTTGTTACTCATGTTGGATAGTCGGTTGAAAGTTAGCGCTTGGTCTCGGAGGATTCCGTGTGAATCCAAGTGCAATCGAAGCTGAGTTCATTCTTCCCCTTAATGTTAATGTTCTCTGAGAAGCTGCGCATCCCCAACGCACCAGAGAGGGCCGTGCGTATTTGATCCACTTGCTGCTGGCCTTTGGCAGCATTGATTTGCAGTGCCATCTGGACTTGGGAACTCATGTCCTCCCGGCGGGAGAGCGTCAGGCCACTGATAGTATTCTCATTCGTCATGGCACGGGTAATGGTGGTGAGCATGGGCTGGAGCTGATTGGTGCTGGCGACCCAATCCTTAACTTCGTTGGCGTTATCGACCTCCTTCTGCACGGCCGTGCTTTCACCTGCAATGCGGGTGATTTCGGTCTGTTGCGCAGACTCTGCTTCCCGCGCAACTTTGGCAGCATCTTGGGCAACTTTAATTTGCAGCATGGAATAGGCGGAAATGCCGATGACCCCCAGAATGCTTGCGAGGAAGGCCACGGGGAGAACCCGCAGCGGAGCTGGCAGCGGCTGCCCCACGTCGGAACGTTCGGTTTTTAGATCAGGGAGGATTGCAAGTTTCATGTCAGGATGGATTTGGGGGACAAAAATGGATTAGAGGTCAGCGAGGAGTTTCCAGGTCTGGAGCGGCACGGAAACATCGCTCACTTGCAAACCAGGAACCCGATCCTGCAACATGGCGGGGAAAGGTGAACCAACGTTGTCTCCCATGAAAATTACGTGCGCACCGGGGCCGGCGTTTTGCAGTAACGGTAAGATGATATCAATCACGGGGCTCATCTCGTCCGTGTAACAATCCGTCCGGGAACGGAGTTCCAACCAAGCCTCTTCCTTTTGTGTTAGGGAACAGACCGACCCCTCACAGCAGGCGACCATCAGCACCGTGCCGAACGGTTGGCCCGGGGCCTCCTTGGCGCGGGCTTTGCGGGCATCCGACACCTGACCGATCAGATCCAGCAGCATCCCATAGATCCCACAGGTAAAACGGCCAATGTTCATGCCTGCTTCTTTGAGCATGGCTTCCGATTTGGTGATGGCCTCCTCATCGCAGGCCAGTAAAATACTGGTATTGCTTTCCGGATTGTGGGTTAGGGAATACCGTTTCCCCCGTTCGGCCTTGGCCCCGATGGCCGCTTTGGGATTGCTGCGCAGCATTTCCAACAAACCGGGACGCCGGCTGAGATTTACTTCCAGACTAACCATCGCGCGGGTGTTCAGCGATACCGCACACCAGCCATTATCTGTCAGCGCACGCCATTCCGGCCCCATCTGGCCCAGCACTTCTTTGAACTCGCCCTCAAGGGAGCCGCCTTCGCCAAATTCACCCCGTTTATCGAGGCTGATCCAGGAGACGCGTTTCCGTCCCACATTGAGCATCAGCGTTTTTTCTTTGGGAAAGCGTTTGGTCCAGCCCGCAGTGCTGTCGTCCGGTTCCGGTCTAAAAGCCGAAAAATTGAGAACACTAACGATATCTTTGAGTTTCATGGTCTGTTTGAATTAGGAATTTTTTTGAGTCGACAAGTAGTTGGCTAGCGGAGTGCTGGTTGGGTGACTAAGTAGTTTTGCACTTCGTCTTCGGTAAAGCCGGTCGGCGTTGGGATATTACAATACCAGCCTTCCGCCAGTCGTTGCTCCATACTGCGATCAAAGCCAAACATCCCCCGCTTGGAACCGGTCTCCAGCTCCTGATCCAGCTTCTTGAATTCACCCCGACGGATCAGGTTCACGATGCTATCGTATTGCAGCAGCACTTCATGAATCGCGAAACGACGTCCCCGACGTTCGTCAAACATGAGCCGCTGGCAGAGAATCAAGCGCATGGTATCCGCCAAGCTGGCCTGGGCATTCTCCAAGCGATCGGAGGGCACAAGTTTCAGGAACCGTTGCACCGTTTGCGAAGCGCTGTTCGTGTGGAGCGTGGCGACCACGACGTGGCCGGTTTCGGCGGCTTGCAGCGCGATTTCCGCTGTCTCGCCATCACGAATTTCCCCCACCAGAATCACATCTGGAGCCTGCCGCAGGGAGGCCCGCAAGGCGGCTGCGAAGTCCATGTCATCCTCCCCCACGGCCCGCTGACTAACCAGTGAGGGCATGCCGTCAGGGTAAACAAATTCGATGGGATCTTCGAAAGTAACCACATGCTCCTGGCGGCGTTCCGCACGGGCCTTGATCATGGCGGCAATCGTCGTGGTCTTGCCACTGCCGGTGGCTCCGCAGATTAAGAACAATCCATTCTTCGCCTCCAGGAAAGACTTCATGACCGCTGGCGGCACCCCGATGTCTTCCGGACGCGGGATCTTGGTCGGGAGTAACCGCAGCACCCAACGAAAACGCCCCTTCGTGACCATGCGATTTACCCGGAAACGCATCCCGCCAAACGACATCGCATAGTCCAACGAGCCTGGGGTGACTTGCATCGCCTGCTCAGGATGGTAGATAAATGAATCGTAATGCAGCTTCCCGTTTTGCTTGAAGCAGAGGGGTTCCCACGGGGTGATGTAGAAATCACTCACGCCCGTAAGTTGCGCGATTTGTGCAATCCGCTGGCCGAGGGGGCTATTTTCATCGATGTAATCCATGTCGGGTAGTCAAGGCTGGTAGTAAAAATGTAAGGACAATGGAAATACTACGGGTAATCCAGTTATTTGCAATATCGAAATTATGGAAATTTGCATTATTCACAATTATTATATCAACCGAACGCGAATTTGTGCGATTCTGCCCGGTTGAGTGACGTGATTCGGCGTTTTCTCCCGGAATTCGCACCACCGTCCAGAGATGGCGGACCAAATTAGCATCTCCAACAGCGAGTCTTGAGAAGAAAACTAGAATTGAAGGAACGGATTGGAATTTTTGTTAAATTCATACTTGAAAAATGTTCACAAGGGTGTAATTTTTCATAATTACCATACTATTTACGTGGCAAAACACCGAACCGCTGCGGTCTCCATGCATCTTTCGATTCGACCAATTTCTCTACAATTTTTATGAACCAACCGACCTCCCCGACCAAACTGACTCCGGCCTTGCACGCAATGTTCCTCGCAGCGCTCTGCGGATGCGGCACAATCACTGCGGTGCGCGCAGAGACGGTTCCATCCTCGGTCGAAATAACGACGGCCATGAAGGACCAGTCGCTCGTGCAGCCGAATGCAGAGGCTTATGAGAGAGAAGTAGCTCGCCTGCGAGTTGAACAGGCTAAACTTTATGATTTTGACCGTGCCATCCTGGCCGACGTGCTCCGCGCATTGGCAACCGACGCCAAGTTAAACTACCTGGCGATGCCAGAAAACCAGGAAGCGGAAGCCACACTGGTCACGATCCACTTGAATCAGGCCCCATTCCAAGCGCTTGAGACGGTGGCCAATGCCTACGGGGTGGCCTTGATTTACGAGGGCGGAGTCTGGCACATGCGTCCGTTCGACGATAAGCAAGTCATCGCGCGGAACTATCGTTTAAAATACAACCTCACAGAAGATGTCGATTTTGGCAGTGTGGGCGGTGGTGCTAGCGGCGGCTTGGGCGGCGGCGGTGGTGGTTCCTTCGGCGGCAGTGCAGGCGGCGGCGGCGGCTTTGGTGGCGGAGCTGGCGGCGGTTCCTTTGGTGGCAGTGCTGGCGGCGGGGCGGGCGGCGGCGGCATCGGCGGCGGCATCGGCATCGGGAGTTCGGGACTGTCCGTCTCCAAGAAAGCGGATACGCTGCTGGATAACATTAAGGCTATCCTGGGCATCCCCACGCACGGATTTAATGCCCGGGTGGCTCCAGACGTGGCGGTCGGTGAATTCGGGCGCAATCCTTTGATGGTTCCGCTGCACGGTGGCATCGAGAGCGATTCCGCCATGGAGAAATCCAAGGGTGGAGATAAATCCACCGACGCGGCCGTGTGTTGGAATTCAGATAACAATAGTTTCTTCGTCGTCGCCACGCGCCAGCAACACCAATTCGTCGAAGCCTATCTCAATTCTTTTGATAAAAAGCAATACCTCATAGGAGTGGAGATCAAATTCTACGAAACCAGCCGGGACCCTCGCAGCCAATTTGGCGTCGATTGGTCCTCGTGGGGTAACAATGGGGTCGATATCAAGCCCATCGGCTCAGAAATATTGAATAAGACGAACTCTTTCCTCAACGTGCTCGGGCCTCAGTCCCTGGTCTTAAATGCTGCCAACATGAATGCCAAGCTGACGTTCCTCTCGCGAGATAGTGCGGGCAAATTTACCAGTTACCCTCGCGTGGTCACGCTGAACAACCGCCCGGTGCAAATCCAAAGCGTGGTGAACCAACCAGTGCTCTCCAGTTCCTCCAGCGTCTCCCCGGGCATCGGTGGCACCAGCACCCAGAGCGTGCAATACATGCCCATCGGCACCTCTATTGCCGTGGTTCCCAAGCGTTTGGACGCCAATGTTATCAACCTGCACCTCCAAGTCACGGTCAGCACTATTTCCGGCACGGAAATCATCGGTGGCAACAAATATCCCATCTCCAGCACCCGCGCCTTCCAGAACCAGATTCAAGTGGACAACGGTTACACGGTGGCGATTGCCGGTCTGGATGAAGCGCTGGACACCAGAGAGGGCACTGGCATACCGATCCTCTCCAAAATCCCGCTAGCCGGCTGGGCGTTCAAGAACAAAGTTCATGACAACACCAAGAAGAACATGATGATCTTCATCACCCCCACGCTCATGGACACCAACGGCAACGGTGTCAGCGAACGTCCGCTCTCCGAACTCCCACGCTACAAGGGTGACCTCCCCCGCAATGCTCCGCAAATCTACTCCAATGGTGAACTGGTCGGTGGCCCCACCAAAATGCCCGAAGCGGTGCTCTGGATTGATCAAGCGGTGCGCCGGATTTCCAGCGTCATCAGCGAAGGTCGCGCAGAGGCCCCCCATCGCGAAGAACTCTCGCGCCTGGATGATGTCGTCGAAGCCCTGACCAACTACCTGCCAGCCTGCCATCAAGCCCTCTCCCCAGAGCGTGTTACCCTCATGCACGGCCAGCTTGAAGCACTGGACCGCAGGATCAGCAATCTGAAATCCTGCTACCGCAAGAATCATGTGGACGGCCTGGGCTATGGCGAGAAATGTGACTAATAGATCCATTGAGCAATCAGCTTGGCTAGCACCCTCCACGAAGACAATTCATTTGCTGAGGATCAAATATCAGGCTACTCAACCGCCGCTTTCCCCATTAGCATGCGCCTCTTCATCCACGACTACGCGGGCCACCCATTTGCAGTGGAACTGAGTCGTCTCCTCGCGACGGCAGGACACCACGTGCTCCATGGGTATGCTGGTGCGCTGCAAACGCCACGCGGGGACTTGGCCAGACGTCCACACGATCCGCCGACCTTTAGCTGTCGTCAGATCGCAATGGATCCGGAATATACTCAGTTTAAATACAATTTCTGGAAGCGTCGCAACATGGAGATGGCTTATGGCAAGGAGTGCGCGAAAATCATCCGCGAGTGGCAACCGGAAGTCGTCCTTTCCGCCAACACGCCAACCGAGACCCAGGAGTTTCTCTTATTGGCCACCAAAGACATCGGGGCCCGTTTTGTGCTGTGGATTCAGGATTTCTACAGCATTGCGGTAGATAAGCTGTTGCGCAAAAAGCTCCCCCTGATCGGACGCTTCATTGGCGGCCATTATAAACGGATGGAGCGCAGCCAATTTATCAGCAGTAATCATATCGTAACCATCACCAGTGATTTTATCCCGATCTTGGAGGACGAATTTGGAATCCCTGCCACCAAAGTTACCACCATTCCCAACTGGGCACCCATTGAGAGCCTGCCCGTGACCCCCAAGCAGAATCCGTGGTCCGAGGAGTTCGGGCTGGACCGCCCGTTCGTCTTTCTCTACAGCGGCACGCTCGGGATGAAACACAATCCTGATCTGCTCCTCCAATTGGCCCTGCAATATCGTGAGCTTCCCGACGTGCGAGTCTTGGTGATTTCCGAAGGCATCGGGGCCGACTGGCTCCTGCAAAAGAAGCACGCCCACGATTTGAAAAATCTTCACGTGCTAGCTTATCAGCCTTTTCCGGTGCTCTCACAAGTGATGGCGGCGGGCGACGTCCTGGTGGCGGTCTTGGAAGCAGATTCCGGAGTCTTTTCCGTCCCGAGCAAAGTGTTGACGTATCTCTGCGCCCAACGGTGCCTGCTGCTGGCAGTCCCCTCAGTCAACTTGGCGGCCCGGATCATCAAGGAAAACGAAGCCGGACTGACCGTCGAACCTGCGGATACGGCTGGTTTCCTGGCTGCCGCCCAGGAACTTTTCTCTAACCGTGCCCAAGCCGATGCCTGTGCCCTGCGGGCGCGAGCCTACGCGGAAGCGCATTTTGGCTTGGAGGAGATCGCCCAGCGGTTCGCCTCCGTCCTCGACCTTCCACCTCTCGCTCTGGACCGGACCAAAGAACCTGCGGTCTGTTGATGATTTAGCTTGAGACTAATTTCGGGAATGGCTACTCTGACGCCGTAATTAATTCCCTACCTCACGTTCAACTCCCCTATTTCCATGGAAATTTTCATTCACAAAAACGAGCAACAGCATGGCCCCTACGACGAAGAGCAAATTCTAACCATGCTGAACGAAGGTCACGTTGGCCGTCGTGACCTGATTTTTTATGAGGGCATGGAAGGATGGCAGCCCCTCGAAGAAATCTTCGACGTCGAGGAACAACTCACGCATCATATGGACGAAGGACAGGAGCCGGATATCGTGGCTGAGGTCTATCACTCCATGAGCCACATCATGGCCCGGGATGAGAAAATCTTCTACCTTGCCCACCAAAAGAAGCGCATGATGAAGTCACGCCCGGATGTCGTTGTGGTCACCAATGAGCGCCTCCTGATTATCCGGCAGGGCCTGGGTGGCAGCCGCACCGAAGATTACTTGTGGAAGAACGTGGTCAGCGTCCAAATGAAGGAAGGTCTGATGGGGAATACCTTCTCCATTCTCGACGTGAACGATCACATTATCCAAGTGGACGACCTGCCTAAAAACCAGTTGGAGAGACTCTGCCAATTCGCCCAGGAAATGCGGGCTGAGATGGCGAAGTAGCCCATCCCCAGCAGCACCATCCACTGCGTTCCATGCGCCAGCGGGCTTCGTCCCATCCCAGCGATGTCCACGCTCATCACCGCTTACCAACCCTTTCAGGGGAGAGGTGTGAACGGCAGCAGCACCATTCTGCGTTGGCTCCGACGCCATTGGCCCGCAGGGCAATTTCATTCGCGGATCCTGCCAGTGGCTTGGGAACTGGCGCCCAAACGCCTAACCCAATTGCTGGAAACGAAACGCCCGCGGCGTTATCTTGGGATTGGCGAAGGCCAGCCTGGACGTTGCGCCTGGGAGACCGTAGCCCGCAACCATCAGCAGGGCACGGACGAAACCGGCCTGTCTCTTCCGGCCATGGCCATTGCTCCTCAAGCACCGCCCCAACGCCACAGCACCTGGGTCACTCCCTCATCTCTTGTTATCAGCTTGCTGCCGGATCATATTCCCTTGGTGACCAGCGTCGACGCCGGCTGTTTCCTCTGCAATCGAGTCCTCTGGACCGCCCTGGAGCCAGGCCACCGTTTATCTCAAGCCGCCTTCCTCCATCTTCCGCCGCAGGGATCCATCACGGATCGTGCTTACACAGACCTGCTTGGCCCCTTCGTGCTGGCCTTGCTGCTGGCCTGATCCTCCTGGCCTGCTTAGGCCCCGCCCGGCGGGTGCCCGGGACCGAAGGAGCCATTCGAACTCGATAGTAACACCCCGTTGCGGTAATGCTTGCGCTCAAAGGTTCCCGCGCAGTCCGTCTCTCCAGTAAAGGTTAGCATAATTTCGTCAATCTCATCTCCACCAATCACTGGCAGCACCGTCACAATGCGCCCCCGGCGTTTGTCTATCCGCGTATAGGAGAACGTAAATGGACTCTGCTGAATGGTGCCGCCATCCTGGTGGGAACGCGTCCCCTCACCATCCTGCCCAAAATCCATGGTAACCGAACCACTCTGAGTATCCGATAGGTTCAACACCTCATCCTCCAAATCATCCGGCGCGTCGCAGTGAGCATTCGTGGAATTATCCGTGGCCGCAGGGCGTGAGAATGTCCCCGTTTCCTGCCCCATGGGCGTGCCTTGGTCGAACTTCGTGCGCACCACGCCACCCGTCGTGGGAGTTAGCCCAGTCAACTGGAGCTGCTCACTCAGGACCCCCTCTGGCAGCAGTTGCACCACCCCTACCGTGGCCGCTTCCGGCTCATAGGTATAGGGCACCACCAACCCTAACCCAGAGCCGATCCTCCGGGTCACTTCGGTGGCTCCGAAGGAATAGGTCACAGGTTCCCCTAACGTCTGCACTGTAATGGCCTTGCCGACCAGATTCGTGGGCACCCCTCCCTCTCCCTGGGTGGGCCACACTAACTGTTCACTCAGAGCGAAAAGCCCAGCCTTGGCATCCAGTTCAGCACCGGCAGCACTTAAATATTTTCGGGTAAATTTCCCACCCTTCTGGGAGGTGAACTCCACCGTGAGCTGCATGATCACCCCGGTTTCCAAGATGGCAGTCAGTTGTCCGCGGTCCGCACTCAATTTCACATAACTCCAAGACATGCTTGCAGGCTCTCCCCCGTGCATCCGCACAATCCCTTTGGTGTTCGTGAAGAGGGAGACCTGAGCCGTCCCCTCGGCATCCTCGGCCAGACTCAAGGTTTGCCTGCGATGCAACACTGCAGGGGCCCAGCCGACGCTGGCAGGATCCACTTCCACCACCCGAAACGCGGTGGCCCCCTCGACCGACGTCATTCCATCCGCCCAAGTAAAATCTGTGCCGGTGCCAAAAAATACCTCAGAACAACTTTGCCAACTCCCCGCAGTCTGTCCTTCCATCCGATAGGCATGTCCCAGTTGGGTGGGGACATTCACTTGCCACGCCGGGGCGATGCCCACGTTGGACTCCTCCGCCAACCCGGTAGTCAACAACCATCCCCACGCTGCGCCAAGCAGCAAGGACAGGGATCGGAAAGACATGGGAAACATAGCCAGAGGAAGGGCGAAAGTTAAGGATAAACCGCAGCAGGATTACTCCGCCCGCCATTATGCCTGAAAGTCTGCGCACTTGTCACGAAGTTTCCACCACAAAAATCTGCCCCTCTGCCCCTCCCGAGAGGGTGCAGGACAAAAAAGTTAAGGATTTGCGCGAAGGATTTTCCATGGCTTGTTGGGGCGGGTCTAGGAACCTTCCATCTTGGTAACTGGCAAATTTCACGGTGCGCACCCTGTCCAAAATGATAAGACTAGCCTACTCCCTTTTGTAGATCCCGCAACACCCGTAGGTCTCCGGCCTGGACTCCTTTGAGGATTCTGGCTCCGCTCTTTCGATGCTTTCCGAAGCGTTCCCGCACTGAAGCGAACACGCCGTTGACAAAACCTGCGCTGCCGAAGATGCCGCCTCGCGTCAGGTAGTTCACTTTGATGCGCAGCATTTGTCCCCGCGAGAGTTTTCCGCCTGCGGCATGGACCGCTTCGACGGTTTCCAGCTTGAAGCCTGCCCGATACGCCTCTCCTTCTGCTGGCAAAATTTCCTGGCCTTCTCCGTAAAGCCAGAGGCGGTATTTTGCGGCCACGGCTTCCCAGTCTGCAACTGCTTCCACGCCCAGCACGCGTCCCACGATGCCCAATCCGCCGCGGGATTTAGCCCCCAAATTCCCTGCGGCCACGGCTTCGCCATAGCCGCTCCAGGGGTAGTCCGCCGGGTCTTCCACAATCCGGGCGCGGACCGGATTCAGATCAATGTAAGCTGCCATGGTGGCCAGCGCTTCCCCGGCCCCTTCCACCAGCACGCTGCGGAACCGCTCCTCCCACACGGTCCCCCGACGCCCCACACGCTTGTTATACCAAACGGAGAACGCTTGTTTCACATCCTGCATGAAGTTGCTCACATTGAACATGCGCTTCTCGTATCCCGCCATGATCTCCGGAATCAGTTTCTCACAACCATTGCCCCGATACAGCTCAAACAACCGTCGCAATTCCTCTGCCTTCCCTTGCCCCAGGCTGTTGGCCAAATGCACCAGAAAGGCCGCCTCGGTAAACATCGGCCCCGCCGTCGTCGGACGCGGCGGCACTTCCACCAGTAGATGAAAATGGTTCGTCATGATGCAATAAGTCACCACGCGCACGCCGTGGAGCGTCTCGTAGCGACGCATCTGCTTAAGCAGAAAGGCCTTCTCTTCAGCTTCCAACAGGAACTTGCGGTCATAGCATCGGGAAACCACATGGTAATATGCCACAGCCTCTAAATCGGCGGGACGGAATCGGTATCGGGTAGTCATGGATGATGATTATAGTAATTCCAGTTGAACGCAAGTCGTTCTTCAATAAAGTGGATGGCACCTATTCTGCACAGGGATTGAAATTCTAGGTGTTCTCATAATGCTCAAATCGATATGCGGAAATCATGGTAAATCAAATTACGCAAGTGTGTCTTAAGACTGGCCCGTCTTGCCTTTACGAATAAGCTAAGAATCGGATTTCTAACTTATCTCATTTTCTCAGTCTAGATGGAATTGCAAAACTAATTAGGGCCCTTGTCCACTTTTTGGGGAGTTGCTCTCCAGAGTAGTGATCAAGGAGACCATTTCCGTTTTACCTAAGTAGTTAAGATTATCAATCACAGTTGAACCAGTCGAGTCACAAATCGCGATATCGGCTCCATACATGAGCAATATCCCAACGATTTCCGAATGGCCTTTCCATGCAGCGACGTCGATGGGGGGAGAACCAAAATTATTTTGACTATTCGGATTGCATCCCAATTTAAGTAGCAGTTTGACAGCAGCAATATTTCCTTCGGCCGCTGCGAGATGCAGAAGAGAATCACCGTGGGCATTCCTAATCGACCTAACAGCGTGGATTTGCGGCTCAATGTTCCGGAAATCATCGTTATTCCAAATAAGTTGCTGAAGCTCATTAAAATTCATAAAACGGTGCGATCTAATGGGGCCATTTTAATCTTCATAAACCATGGTTGGCGGTGCCCCGGGCCCCGGAGGAAGGTAGCCAGGGAAATTTCCAGTTCTCTTCATATCTCTTTCAATCTCTTCCTTTTCATACCTTTCAGCATTTTTAAGTTCCCGATCTACATCGTTAAGACTTGGCATGTCTTCGCCTGACCATACCTCACTTACAGGCCAAGTAAGATTATCAACTGCGGCTTGGGCACCATCTTGCGAACAATCCCAAGCGAAGAATACTATCGCCCCGAATTTTTTTCCTACTCCTTTACAACATTTCCCGATGATACTCTCCCCAGCTTTTTCAGCAGTTTTGCAAGCTACATATTCCGCCATTACTCCTTGAAACTCTTGTATGGCTGCCGTTGCAAAAGCTTCAGCTGCTGCCTGATGGGCTTTGTGGAAATCTATGAGGTCGGCGTGTCCGTTCCGAGTTTCACTTGGTGGGTAGGGAGGCGTTCGCTTGCCGTTACCTTTTAAGGGGGGGCGTGGTTCTCCGTCCGGTCCTGGTTTTCCGTCATCCGCGAACTCTCTGGTTCGCTTTGTCACTTCCTTTCGGTGCGCGTTGGCTCGCTTTTTGTGCCTGACAATGTCCTTTGTTATATTCTTGAGACGGCTTTTAAATTTATCCTCACAAGGTCCCATTCCTAGTATGTCCGCTTCATTTAAGGCCTCGTTGCCGAGCATCCCATACAAATTCACCCCACCAAACTCTCCAATCGGATCCCTACTCACCCATCGTCCACTCAGCGGATCATAACTCCGATACCCGTAGTAATAATACCCGCTCTCGGCATCCAGAGGCTTGGTGGAGAAGCGGTGTTTGAAGTCTGCGGCTTGGGAGCCGCTGGCTACCGTTTGTTCTCCGAATGGTCCGTATTCGAAGTGGGCGACGATGGCTCCGGTGGTGCTGAGGTATTCGCTGACGTTGCCGTTGCCGTCGTAGGTGGGGAGATAGGTTCCGGTGGTGCCGGTGAATTTCTGCACGGCTAGTAATCCGCCCACGCCACCTGCGCCCTGCATAGAGCCGCTGAGGTCTTTGCCCCAGGTGTAGGACGTTTGCAGGAGGAAGGTGGAAGCTGGCCGGGTGTATTCGGCCACGGGATTCCAAGCATCATAAACGGTGTAGGTCACATCCGTGGCGCTGGTGCGTTTGGCAACACGGCGGTGGTAGGCATCGTAGGTGTAAACCGTCGGCGTGCCACTGTTGACGGTGGCGGAGATCAGTTGGTTCTCGCCATCCCAAGCACGGGTGTTTCCAGCCTGCGTGCTGGTGCTGGGAGTCGTGGGGAAGCGACCTTCGATCTGATTGCCGTCGTCGTCGTAAGTGTTGTTCAGAATGGTGGCGGCACCGTAGAAATCCAGTCGTCCGTATTGGTTCAGGTTGTTGCCACCTTGTGGTGAGGAGGCATTCCAGCTGGATCGATACGTCGCCCGCATCACCCCGGAGGATGCCTGCACCGCAGTGGTTCCGCGTGAGGACTTTTTCCGATTCCCCATTCTGTCATATTCGAATCCAAAATCATTGTCGTTTCCGGAGGCATCATCGGCCGCCACCACCTGACCCAGCGCATCATACCCCCACGCCACCGAAGAAGCGCTCGCAAAAGCACTCCCAGAAGTCGCCACGCCATCCCGTTGGTTCACAGCATTCACGGCGTAATCATACTTCGAAATGCTGGTTGCGCCAACCATATTTTCCTTCACATCGAGCGCATCCCGGTCGGTGAGCCAGGTATTGGAAACGGTGAGGACGGGATTGGTGACGGTGGCGATGAGGTCCGCAGAATTTGTGGTGTAGCCGTAGGTGAACGTCTGTCCAGCGCCAGTCACGGTATCGGGCCACCCGTCCAGCGGCTTGTAGGTGTAGGTATTGCCATGCTCAACCGGGGTGCCATTCTTGAGGTCCCAGCCATTGCTGCGGCGCGGAGCGGTAGGTTCTTCCTTACGGTCCAACGTGCGAGTTAGGGTGGGACTGCCGGCAATCAGGGTTCCATCAGGATCGACTGTAATATCCTCCTTATCGAGACTGAAGTTCGAGGTGTAATAGAGTTTATTTTTCGTGAATTCGTTCCTTGCCACTCCTACCCCTCGGAAAGTAGTCGTCGTGTCTGGTCGGCCGTAGGAATCAAAAGTGCCCCGATTGGCCGCCCGTCCCCTCCACTTTCTCCATTAGCGCACTTTCTCGATTAACGATTCCTTGTGCAGGCGACTGATCTCCTCGGCCAACGCCTTGGTCAGCGTCGCCCCTTCTTCGCCCACCAACTTCAGCGGCAACCACTGCATGCCTTCCGCTTCTTGCGTAAAGTAGGTCTCCCGAATGTTTTTCGGCATTACCGCCACCAAGGAAGACTTGAGGCCAATCAGTAAATTCGTGCGCAAGGCATAGGTCGTCGTGGCCACACTCTGAACCCCTTCCACCATCTTGGCCGCTTGCGTCGCCTCCGAACATTGGATTTCACCGCGGATTCTCAATAAATCACCACAAACTAAATCCAAGTCGCTGATCTTCATCACCCCTTCGCTGGTTTCCAGATTAAACGCCCCCTCTGAGACCACCGGCTGCACCAAAGCATCCGCCCCGGAGGCCACATAAAGGCTGCGGAATAGGGGGACGTTCTTCAGCCAAGCCACTCCTGTAGGTTTCTCCGCTCCTTTCGTCGATCCCTCACGCGCTGGCGGCACCAATTTAACCCGCAGTTGGATCTTCACCCCGGAGGCCCGATTAATCGTTCCCGTCATCGTCCCACTGACATCCGCCAAAGCATCAAAATACGAGCTAAAGGCTGGTGGAGTCAATGTCTTCAAATTCACGCCCCGTCCTGCGATCGTCAAATTCAGCTCCGGTAAATCACCTAGCGACATCGCCCCAGCCAACTCAATCACTTCGCCAGGGCCCCGGGTAAAGATGGCCCGTTTTATCTCCATGGTATCCTCCACCGTGACGTCCAACTTCTGCACCTTCATGCCACTAAGCCAATTCTGCGTCAACTCCCCACTGCTGGCCATAAACGCCCAACCATTCCGTGCCGTGGGCTCCAGCGAGACATTGGCGTCACTCAGCTTGCCCGCTGTGGTTTCAGAATAACCCCAACGCAGGCCCAAATTTTTCACCTCGTAGGAATCGATCTTAAGTTCGCTCAATTTCGGGCGCACTCCGAACCCCGCCGTCAGCAAATTGGAACGATGATCCAAACCACTGGTCCGTAAATTAGGCACCACCCGGTCCGGTTGACTTGGAGCTGCGGGAGTGCTGGCTGGGGCCGTGGCACTGGGATCATAGGTTCCCGAGCGCAGGTTGAGATTCAGTTCCCCGAACGACACCTTAGCCAGATGCCAGTCCGTCCGCAGCATCTGCCCACTCAGATCAAAGCTGATTTGGTGCGCGTCCAACCGATTGAAGAAACTCCCCGGAGCCCCGTCCGCCCCCAGCGCATTGATGGTGCATTCATTACTCCAGAGCGAAGCCACCGTCTTGCCGCAAGTCACATTGGTGGCCTTGTAGCGCTGCGAAATCTCCTCTGCCAGATAGGAGCGAAACGACTCCGTCCGCAGGCGGGTCCGCAGGAAAACGTAGCTCAACAAGACCACCATCGCCACCACGAACGTCAGTCGCCAGAGGTAACCCCACACTTTGCCATACCAAGGCGAATCATAGGGCGGAAAAAAAATACGGCTGCGCATTTGATTGATGAACGACCGCTGGGCGGCCCATTCATTCATCATTTCGCTGTGCGATTTATCACGGTTAGGCTTGTTCATAGACCAAAGGGGAAGGCAAACACGGGGGGAGTTCTAACATTTAACTGGCTGCACCATATCCATCCCCCGGCCATTTGACCAGCAAAAATCAGCATCGTTTCCGCTGCTTTAGGAGTGATTATTCCACACTTCCTGGTCTTGCAAGGAGGTGGCGCGAGGCTGAGCCCGAGCCAGTCGTGAGAAAAAGCACCCAAATGCTGGACGGGCGTTACTAGCGATGCTCGATCTGCGCGGGCAAGAAGTTGTGCGAAATTGCAAAATCAGCCTGACGAAAGCTCGGGCGCAGCCTCGCACCACCTCCGTAGCAGGGCTACTTGCTGTGGCATAATCACTCCTACCGCTGCTTAGCGTTTGCCAAATTTCCCTTTCCCAAAGCCACCTTTGGCCCCACCCAGCCGACCACCACCGGGGGCCTTGCCGCCGCCACCGCCCCCAAACATCCCCCCCAAACCACCCAGCCCGGGGAAACCTCCGGCCCCGGCCCCACCGGGCGCGCCACCACCCATCCCCGGCATGCCGCCCATCCCCTGCATCATCTTCATCATCTTGCCCTTATCGCGCATCATGTCCCGCATCTGGCCGAATTGTTTCATGAACTGGTTCACCTCCACGATTGTATTGCCACTGCCATTGGCAATCCGCAGCCTCCGCTTCTGATTAATGATCTCTGGCTTCTTGCGTTCCAACGGAGTCATACTGTGCACCATCGCCTCGGTCCGTTTCAGCTTCCCTTCATCGATTGGTGGCATGTTCTTGAGCTGACTACCGATGCCAGGAATCAACCCCAGCAGCCCCATCATGCCGCCGCCACCAGCGATCTTCTTCATCATCTTCATGTGTTCGAGGAAGTCCGTGAAATCGAATTGATTCTTGTCCATCCGCTCCGCCATCCGCATCGCATCCTCCTCCTCGATGGCCGCAGCCGCCTTCTCCACCAGCCCCACGATATCCCCCATGCCCAAAATCCGTTGCGCCAACCGATCCGGCACGAACGCCTCCAGTTGATCCATTTTCTCCCCCACCCCAATAAATTTAATCGGCTGCTGGGTCACACTCCGCATGGATAGAGCCGCACCACCGCGCGCATCTCCATCCAACTTCGTGAGCACCAGACCTGTGACTCCCACGGCTTCTTGGAAGGTCTTCGCCACATTCACCGCCTGCTGCCCCGTGGCCGCGTCCACCACCAACAGCACTTCTTTGGGATTCAGGAACGCCCGCACCTCTTTCAACTCCGCAATCAACGCCTCATCCACCTCCTGCCGGCCCGCCGTATCGTAAATCACCACATTGGCCGACTGGGCTTCCAGCCATTGCTGCGCAGCCTTCACGACCTTCAGCACACTCTTCTCACCGGGCTCCGGCTTGTAGATCGGCACCTCAATCTCGCGCGCCAGCGTGGCTAATTGCTCCACCGCTGCCGGACGATACAAGTCACACGCCACCAGCGCCACCTTGCGTCCCTGCTTCTTCAGCAGCAGCGCCAGCTTGGCTGAACTCGTTGTTTTTCCCGCTCCGTTTAAGCCCACCATGAGAATCCGCCCAGGGGGACTCAAGTCCAGGGGAGCCGCATCGCCACCCAGCAGGGCGGTCATTTCATCGTGGAAAATTTTAACGATCTGCTGTCCTGGCGTCACGCTCTTGAGCACCGCTTCGCCTAACGCCTTCTCCCGCACCCGGGCCATGAAGTCTTTCGCCACAGTAAAGTCCACATCCGCCTCCAGCAACGCCAGGCGCACCTCGCGCAGAGCGTCACTGACATTGGATTCACTGATCTTGCCGAGCCCACGTAACTTACGGAACACGCCATCTAATTTATCGGATAGGTTGCCAAACATGGGCGCACTTTGCCCGCAACCCCGCAAGATTCAAGCAAGGAAAGCCACAATGTGCTGCGCCCGCTGCCTCCAATACCAACAGGCACCAAGTGATGCCTCCCTCATGAAAGTTGTGCCAGGATGCTGGGCACCAGCTCCGCGTCATTCGCCATCGCTGTAAAATAGTCCGGATATCGTGGTTCCCAACCGATCCCCCGCAGCTTGGCGTTGCTGACCCGCTTGTGACTCCAGCCACGCTTCCGCGTCTCGTCAGGCACCGCGCTAGGAGGCAGTGGACGGCTAAATTTCTCGGCAAAATGCGAGTAAACCTCACGCTGGGTGAGCGGCCGGGAATCTGTCAGGTTGAACCATTGCCCAGCGATCCGTTCCTTTGTCTGCGACATCAGGAATCTCGCCGCTCCGACCACATCCGCCTGATGAATCTGGTTGATCCATCGCCCATCCGGCGTGGCCGGTGGCTGCTCCCGGGTATCGATGGTCGATTTTCCCTCCAGAAAATTGCGCAGCAACACACTCCGGCCCGGCCCATAAATTCCGCCCAACCGCAGCACCGTGCCCCCGCCCCCAATCACCAAATTTTCCGCTGCCCGCAAGATCTGGCCATTCCCGCGCTTGGGCTCCGCCTCGCTGGCTTCCGTGATCAGACTTCCATCGATTTGTGGGTAAACACTCGTGCTGCTAGTGAAAAACAACCGCGCCCGAGGAAACGCGGTTAGCAAGTTCTGACATCCATCACGATACACCCGGGCATAATCCGCTTCCGTGCCGCCCTTTCCACTCGCGGCACAGTGGATGATCGCCTCCAAATCAGGCAAACACTGCGCCAACCGTTGGCAGGTCAGCGGATCTCCAATGTCCGCCGCAAACGCCTCCCAGCCTTGCTGGCGCAGCATTTCCGCACCCTCTTCCGAACGCGTCAGCCCCACAAAAGGGACCCCGTCGGCAAGCAAGGACACTCCCAGCGCCTTGCCGATGTAGCCGCAGCCAGCAATGAGGATTCGGGCCATGATGCGTGGTTAGCGAATTTGCCCCGTGCCGCGCACGAGGTATTTATAAGTGGTCAACTCCGGCAACCCCATCGGCCCGCGGGCGTGGAGCTTGTCGGTGCTGATGCCAATTTCACATCCGAAGCCGAACTCCCCACCATCGTTGAATCGGGTGGAGGCATTCCAGAGACAGACCGCGCTATCCACTTCAGCCAGGAACTGCGCGGCGTTATTGGCATCCTCTGTGATAATTACATCGCTGTGTTTCGAGCCGTAGTGATTGATGTGGGCAATGGCCGCATCCAAGCTGGCCACGGTCTTCACGGAAATAATCAGGTCCAAATATTCGGTGCTCCAGTCCTCCTCCGTGGCTGGCTTCACCTTCTCAGGAAACGCCGCTTGGACCCTGGCATCTCCGCGCACTTCGACCCCTGCCGCAAACAGCGCAGGCAAGTGCTCCGCGTAAAATTTAGCCGCCACCGATTCATGCACCAGCACGGTTTCCAGCGCGTTGCAGACGCCCGGCTTCTGGCATTTCCCGTTGATGATGATTCGTTCCGCCATCGCTAAATCCGCCGCCGCATCCACATAGGCATGGCAGACGCCATCGTAGTGTTTGATCACGGGCATGCGGGCCAGCTTAACCACCGTCTCAATCAAACTCTTACCCCCACGCGGAATGATCAGGCTCACATAGGCATCCATTTCCGCCAAGTGCTGCACGCTCTCGCGATCCGTGAAAGGCACCAACTGAACGCTGTTAGCCGGCAAGCCCGCAGCCTCACCACCAGCCTGCAAGGCCGCAGCAATGGCCCGATTCGAATGAATCGCCTCCGATCCACCACGCAGGATGGTGGCATTACCAGATTTGAAACAAAGCACCGCCGCATCGCTAGTCACGTTAGGGCGACTTTCAAAGATGATGGCAATCACCCCAATCGGCACGCGCACTTTCTCAATCCCAATGCCGTTGGGCCTGGTCCACCGCGCCAGCGATTCTCCCACTGGGTCCGGCAGTTCCGCCACTTCCCGCACGCCTTGGGCCATGGCCGCCAGGCGTTTCCCGTCCAGCATCAGCCGATCCAGCATTGCGCTCGACAGCCCCTTTTCCTGGCCAGCGGCTAAATCCAATGCGTTGGCCGCCAAGATTTCGTCCTCGGCCGCCAACAGCTCATCGGCCATCGCTAGCAATATGGCGTTTTTCTGCCCCGACGACAACTGCGCCAGTCCTCGCGATGCAGCGAGGGCGCGTTGCCCCATTTCATGTATTTGTTCTCGTATCGTCACCCGGCACGCTTAGCACTAAAGCTTCTCAGTGGTAGGCATTTTTCCATCTTTATAAGCGTCCAGCACTTTTTGAAATGGCGCGCGACGCCCCTCCGGTAGCGCCTCCACCGCTTCCGCCTGCAGTTGCACCGCCTCCTCCTGCTTTCCGCTAAGGAAAAGGGCCTTGGCCAACAGCGCTTGGCACATGGGTTTGCTTTGACCTTCGGAAGTTTCCAACGCCTTGCGCGCAATCTTCTCCGCCAGCGCCGTATTCGCCTTATCCTCCGCAGCCACATTCAGCAGCGCGCTCCCCACTTGGTATTGCATCCCCAAGCTCTCTGGATTCTCTTCGCTGATCTTGCTAGCCAGGGCATAGGCATCTTCCAGCTTCTTCTGCCCCAGGAGGATTTGCAGTTTGGGCATCACGATAAATTTGCGCTGCTGATCATTCAACGCTCCGGCAAATTTTGCCAGGGAGGCTTCGGCGGTGGTCCAGTCCTTTTCCCGAATCGCCTTGCTCAGCGCTTGTTGCGCAACTGAAACTTCTTTGCGTTTGACCGCATCCGCCGAATCATGCTCCGCCGCTGCTTCTTTGGCCGCCGCGGCTTCCTTGGCCGCCGCAGCAGCATCGTAGGTTCCCGCCAGAATATCACCGATCATTCTCTCGCTCATCTGCCCCGGATGTCCTACCCAGGCCAGTTTCTGATCCTTCCCCACAATGAAGGCACAAGGAATCCCCCTCTGCGCAGCAGCCGTCATCCAATTGGTGCTCATGGCTCCGGCCTTGTCGGATTTATTATCGTCCAGCGCCACTCGATACTGCATCTTCTCCCCCATTTTCTTGACGAAGGGTTCTACTGTAGCCTCGTCCTCTCCCAGATTTAAACCAATCACCACCAGTCCCTGATCCTTAAATTTTTTCTGAATTTCGTTCACGTGCGGAATCGTGGCCACGCACGGTCCGCACCAAGTGGCCCAGAACTCGACGATGTAGGCATTGTCTTTGCTGAACTCTTTGACTTCTTCCCCTTGGACGAATTTCCCACAGGTCAGCGCAGGCGCAGGATCGCCCACCATGAGTTGCGGGGCCGGCCGGGTTTCCTGGGCACAAGCGATTCCCAAGGTGGCGGAGAGAAACAGAGCTGGGAGTAATTTCATAATGCGCGAACGTGGCACAACTTCGCCCGCGCGACAAGCACGGAGAGATATACCGCCGAATAAACGGAAGGTGTAACCGAGCGATGAAGGCGTTCATTCGGTTTGACTTAATATTTAATCGCATTTATTGTAATTTCCATGATTAACAGGAATGAAAATGATTTCATCCAGGGTGAGGGCACCACTTTAGATCGCGCACATTACTTGGATTCTGCCCGAGGATTTGCCGCGCTCACGGTGGTCGCCAGCCATATGGTGTGCGCTTATGGGGTGCCCGAAATTCTCACCAATCGGCAACATCGGCTCCATCTGCTGTGGCACGGAGAGGCGGCGGTGCAATTCTTCTTCGTGCTCAGCGGGTTCGTCCTGTCGTTGTCTCTCTTTCAGACCAAGGATGAAAAAATGCCCTCCATTCTTGGATTCACCATTCGACGAGTTTTTCGGATTTACCCTGCGTTCTGGGCGGCCCTGCTCCTCACCGTGGGGGGCCAGTGGATGGCCTCGTGGGGACCGCAGGACTTCCCCCTCCACCAGACGCATTGGTGGGCGGTGGGGTGGGCGCAACCAGCGGATATCTGGCAGTTTTTGCGCGAAGCCAGCATCATCGACAGCAGTCAAAAATGTCAGATCATTCCGCCCGGTTGGACGCTGAATATTGAGATCATTTACTCCATTCTCATTCCCGTTCTGGCCGCCTTGTGTCGTCGCCAGACGGCCACATTTTGCCTCGTTTTACTGGTCCTCGTGAAAGGCCTCAACGTTAGTCCATTGCTGCTTTCCTTCAGCCTGGGTATCCTCATCGCGAAATTCAGCGCGCAGTGGATCGCCAGTTGGCGCACCGCCACGAAGGTGTCTAAATTTTTCCTGCTGTTCGTGGCCCTCATCCTCTACTCCTATCGCTCCGATTTCGACAGTATCCATGGGTTGTTCCGCGTGGCCGTGCTCTCCTTAGGAAATCCCCAGACGGCCGGTTCCGGGCTGCTCCTCCTAGTTTTACTTGGCTCCAAATCGCTCCAGCGCCTCTTCGAGTGGAAGCCGTTCGTCTTCATCGGCAAACTCTCCTACGGCATCTACCTGATCCACACGGTGGTCCTCCTCGCAGTGTTGCCTTGGATCAGCCTGGGCCTAGCCCAACTCGGCCTGCAAAATCCTACCACCATCTGGTTCGCGTGCTTGGCGCTGGCCATCCTGATCTGCGCTCTCATCGCCTACCCCATCTGGCGCTGGGTGGAAATGCCTCTGAATCGTCTGGGTAAAAAGGTCGCCACCCGTTTCTCAACTCGTTTTGAATCCCAGCAGGCTCTCGCAACCGATGCGCTCGAAAACTACAAAACGCAACTTGGCTAGAAACACCGCCCGGAGGTCTCACCGGGCGAGCCTCTCCCGTAACGATAAATTACCGTGTTCCTGAAATTTCGGTTTTCTTTAGTATTTTTTGTGTTTTATTTCACAAATGATCCGATTAGCTCATTTTTTAAAAATTCCCTTCCTTTCGCTAGGGTGCTTGGGAGCCACCGTGAGTTGCTCCAGCTACCATAGCACCACCGAATGTTACCATGGACCGCCGGCCCACCTTGCGGGTGGTTTTGCCCAGGCCCCACCGCAGGCTCCGGCAGCCGTGCACCGGGCCATTGCCGCGGGTAACAACATTCAAAATGCGCCATATCAATATGGCGGAGGGCACGGCAAACCCTGCTATGGCTTGGATTGCTCAGGCTCAGTGTCCTACGTCCTCCGCTCCTGCGGACTCGTCAAAGGTGCCTTGGCGTCAAAGGGTTTCCGCAGTTATGGCGAAAGCGGTCCAGGCGATTGGATCTCCATTTACGCCAAAGACGGCCACGTCTTCATGACCGTCTGTAACCTCCGCCTCGACACCAGCAGCGCAGGCAAGGACGTCGGACCACGCTGGACGATGATGCCGCGCAAGTTGAGTGGGTTCCGCGTGCGCCATCCCAGCGGATTATAATTTACGGAGCTGGAGCGGGAGGAGTTGGCCCCGGCCCACCCAGCAGGTAGGCTACCTCGCGTTGCACCGGCTCCAATTCCCAGAGCTTCAGTTCGGGGTCTCGGATGATGAAGACTTCTCCAGTTTTGTTTTGCTCGTAGATTAAATAAGTGGATTCTGGGGTTTCCCGGGTTCCCGTTTGCTTCAAATTTTTCTTCCGTTCCAGCATGATTGCGAGCACGAAGCGCGTGTTCTCGGTCAAGGGACTGTCTTCTTCGATCAACCTCCGCAGCAACGTTTCCGCTGTCTGCTTTTCCACGATTTGCGCTTTGGGATCATGCGTCGGGGCTTCGTATTTGGAGCGCCAATGCGAATGCGGGGGCTGATCCAACGTAGCCTCCACTGCCTTCCAGCCTGCTTCCGAATAGTCCTTCCGCACTAATTCCGCCGTGACCGGGTCTTCAAACAACGCCGTGTAGAAATACTCCCCATCGACAAATTTCGTTGCCGTGTGGGCGCATTCATGGGCGCGCGATTTGATATTCCAGTTTTCATTGATAGCCATGCCTGTTCATGGCGTGGCTGGTGGGAAAATCAAGCCCCACTGTGGGCTCACGCCGCCCATCACGACCCACCGCAAACCCCACAATCCAAATCCCACGGCAACTGCACAGTTCTAAACTGCGAACGCCGCAGATCCCCTGCCACCATTTTCCCAATCAGCGATTCCCCCACCCCAGTGAGCAATTTAATGATCTCCGCAGCCGCCAACGCCCCCGTCATCCCGGCCACTGCTCCGAAGACTGGAAACTTTCGTTGCCACCAGTCGGGGGCCTCTGGGCACAAGCAGCGAAAGCATCCCGAGCGACCGCGTTGAAATGCCGCCACTTGAAATTCAAAATCATACATTGCAGCATGAACCAACGGCTTCCCCGCACGCATGGCAGCGACATTCATGGCGTAGCGTTCCGCAAACAGTGGAGCCGCACTGGCGATCACATCCGCCTGTGAGACTAACGCATCCGCATTGGCATCGGAAACATTCGCGTCCACCGTCTCTACAGCAATGTCAGGATTTAGTTCCCTCAACCGACGTTCAATCAGTCCCACGCGGGCCTGCCCCAGCCCATCATCCCGCATCAGAATCTGCCGATTCAAATCCGACTTCCGCAACTTGCCACCATGAGCTATGATCAACCGACCCACCCCAGCCACCGCCAGTTGCTGAGCAATCGCCCCGCCCACTCCCCCGCAGCGCGAAACCAACACCGTGGCCGCCTTCAGGCGTTGCTGCCCAGCTTCGCCCACGCCATCACTGGCCATCTGCCATTCGTAGCGGTCACGGTCCGATTCTGTTAGCTCTGGTAAATTCTTCACCTCGTCTCCATAAGCACCATCACCCCAATTTCCAAGCGCAAAATGGTAATTGATAGGATGGTGTGGACTGCCTCGCGCAACTCCCGTTGCGTAGCGGCTTCTGATTGCTCCACCCAAAATGGATCAATGCTACAGGCCGCCTCCTCCGCATCGACCGATTCCCTCCCCAGCAAACTATAAACCCCAGCGCCAAACCCGGGGAATGGCCGCAGAATCCCACTGTCCTCCAGTGCTTTGACTCGTGCGTTGAACTCTCCTAAGCTGGCAAATTCCTTTAGTATTCTGTCAATTTTCACATCGAGATATTTTTTTGTCGAATACAATCTGCTTGTCACAACTCACTTTATTGGTGAAGTATCGCGACTTAAAATTATGAAAATCTCAGCACTGCGTCAGGTCATTTTGGTTGGTGGGACCGTTCTTATTTCCCAACTCCCCAGCTGTTCGCTGCCCGGATCCATGCGTGGGGCCGCCTTTGCACCACGAGCCGATATCGTGGGAACTGCGGACGAGGACGGATCCGAAATCAGGCGAGCCCAATTGGATGAGGCCGCGGTGGTCACAGGCTCGTTCATGACGGACCTTAATGACTCCGCGCGCTACCTTGCAGGCCTGCCTGGGGGCTTCAACTCCCCGCTGAGTTCGCTGCGCCAGACCGAACGTTGGCGGTTGCACCAAGCCAACGTGAATGAGTTGTGGCGACAATTTTCCGGCTATCGGCAGCCCCGCATCGATTCCTGGGCGCGACGGGAACTCGGCAATCTGCGCCAGCAGGATACCTTGTTTTATCCTTTCAGCGGGCCGGACATCCTGTTTGCCAATGCTTTCTTCCCCAATGCTAACAACTACATTCTCTGCGGTTTGGAGGGGACCGATGCGCTGCCCGAATTAGCGAGCTTGTCCAACGAGCAGCGGGAGTCCGGCTTGGATGGTATCTACACCTCCATTACTACTGCGCTGAACTGTAGCTTCTTCATTACCAAGGACATGCGGGTGGATCTTCAGCGCACCGCCTTCAAAGGCACCCTGCCCATCATGCTCGTATTCCTGGCCCGCCAAGGCACCGACATCCAGTCGGTGGTGCCCATTGAACTGGATGCAGCGGGAAATGTCCGCGACTTGCCGCCCGGAAGTGCTTCCCGCGCCTTTGTCATCCGGTGCCGATCCCTTTTTGGCCGCTCGAAGAGCATTTACTATTTCCAGCAGAACCTAGCCGACGATGGTCTGGCCGGCAGCCCGAAGTTCGGGCGCTTCCTGGCCCACTTTGGGAACTACGCCACCTATATCAAGAGTGCGTCCTATCTGATGCACTCGGACGAGTTCTCCTCCATTCGATCGCTACTGCTGCGTCAGAGCGCGGGCATCCTCCAGGACGATAGCGGGATCCCCTTCCGTGCCTTCGATCCCCGAACTTGGGACGTGCGACTCTATGGCAAATACACCGGCGTGCTGGATATCTTCCAATCCTACTATCAAGCCGATCTCCTCAACGCCTACAGCGGAAATAACTATCGCGTATCGGATATCGATTTCGGACTGGGCTACAAGTTCGAAGCGGGCTACTCGAACTTGCAGTTAGGCGTGCGGAAATAGCACGACTGAGGAGCAAAAAACTGGGCGGATGGGAAACTGAACTCATTTGCCCCCCATCCGCCCTTCTGCCCACTCAGGCAGAAAATTTGTTTTTCATCAGGAATAGGCTTCCATGGCAACCTTAAGTCCCCGTGAAGCGGGCCCGATAGATCATCTAAAGCGATGCATCCTCAGGTGCATCCGCGAGCCAGGAAACGTAGAGTCGGCCGGAGGACGCGGTTTTGCTTCCGAGGTCTTCGTGGTCTCAGCAGGTGGTGGCTTCGACGCAGCAGCTGCGGGCGGTTTGACTTGGGCACAATTTGCCAAAGCTAGTGGCAGCAGCAAAAAATAGGAACGGAGGGATGTCACCATGGGGAGGATTTAAGGATGAGGGCAGATCTTGCCGAAGTGCGGCCAATTTGACAATCCTATTATTCGCCAAATGCTATGCGCGGCTCGTGACTTCTCCCAATTTCCACTTTCCGCCGGAAAAAATCTGATTACACTTCGGCCATGATAGGAATTGATCTCGGCACTACTAACAGCCTCGTGGCGATTATGCGCGACGGAGCGCCTGTCGTTTTGGAAAACGAACAGGGCGAAACCTTGACCCCATCGGCCATCGCGATTGCGGAAGATGGCGGTATCTTGGTGGGCCGGGCGGCCAAGGATCGACTGGTCACGGCTCCTGATTCCGGCAAGGCGTTCTTCAAACGGGACATGGGCACGGACGTGCGCTATTCCTTCGGCAAACGCCGCTGGTCCCCAGTCGAATGTTCCGCCCAAATCCTGAAGGAAATGAAGCGGATTGCGGAACTGCGCCTCGGAACCCCGGTGGATCGGGCCGTCATCACGGTGCCAGCGTATTTCCATGATCTCCAGCGAGCCGCCACGGCTGAAGCGGCCAAACTCGCGGGCTTGAAGGTGGATCGTCTGCTCAATGAACCCACCGCCGCCGCTCTGGCGCATGGATTCAAGAAACCGGGTGATGACAGCACCCTGTTAGTCTTCGACCTCGGCGGGGGCACTTTCGATGTCACGCTGCTTGAAGTGTTCGATGGCGTCGTGGAAGTTAAGGCCAGCGCGGGCGAATCCAGATTGGGTGGTGAAGACTACACGGATCAACTTTCCCAGTGGATCATGAAGGAATACCATTACCAACCCTCCACCGCCGAATCCGGCCGTTGGCGGGCGAAGATCGAGCAATTGAAACGTCGCCTCAGCGCTGAGCAGAAGGCGGTCATTGAACTCGGTGACGTGCAGGTGCCGGTGACTCGGGAAGATTTCCAAGCTGCCACCACCGATCTCACCGCTCGCCTCTGGCCAGTCGTGCGACGCTGTCTGCGCGATGCGGGCGTGACCCCGAAACACTTAAATGCCGTGCTCATCGTCGGCGGTGCCAGTCGGATGCCCATAATTACTGAAGGCATTCTGGATGTGCTGCAGCTCGCCCCGCAAACCAATCTGGATCCTGATCGGGTCATCGCGCTGGGTGCCGCCGTGCAGCAAGCCTTGTGCGATGGCTCGGAGGACGTGGGCGACTTGGTGCTAACGGATGTTTGCCCGCATACTCTGGGCGTCAGCGTTTCCAAGCAATTGGCCCCAGGGCATCATGAACCCGGCTATTTTGAGCCCATGATTGATCGGAATACCACCGTGCCTGTCAGCCGTAGCAAACCGTTCAACACGCTGCATCCGCAGCAGGACGAAATTAAGATTCAGGTCTTCCAGGGCGAAAGCCGCATGGTGACCGAGAATCAATTGATCGGTGAGATCAACATCAAAGGACTGCGCCACCAGCCCGGTCAACGCTATCCTGGCGTGGTGGACACCCGGTTCACCTACGACATGAATGGCCTGCTGGAAGTGGAAGTGACGAATCTAAACACGGGTCTGAAAACCAATAAAGTTTTCCAGCAGCGTCCGGGTTCCCTCAGCGAATCCGAAATCAAGACCGCCCTGGAGCGCTTGGCACCGCTGAAACAGCACCCGCGGGATGCTCCGGAGCATCGGGCCCGCAGCGAGCGCGCGAACCGGCTCTTTGCGGAACTCAGCGGACCGCTGCGCAGTCAGTTAAGTGAGTTCATTGATCATTTCGAAGGGGCCTTGTCCATGCAAGACCCTAACTTGATTCAGGCCACGGCAGAGGATTTAGATCGCTTTATGTCCCCCTTCTTTCGTTCTGAGGAAGAAGATCATCCCCCATTTTAAATCGGGTAAATTTCCGCATGGAACCACTCCCGCCCGAGCCTTGGGACATTCTCCAACTCGACCCCGCTACGGCCACCGAGCGGGATGTGAAGCGCGCTTATGCCCGCTTGATCAAATCGTATCGGCCAGACACCAATCCCGCCGAATTCCAGCAGGTGCGGGAGGCCTATGAATATGCCCTGCATGTGCTGCGGCAGGAACCAGCAACGGCTCCGGTCATTCCCACCGAGTTTCCTCAGGGCGAGGTGCCACCAGCAGCGGAACCAGCCAGTGTCGAGCTGCCGGAAGATTTCCAGGCAGCCCTGGCCGATGTCCAGTATAGCGTGGCCCATCCCACGACGTCCTCGCTGACGGCATCGTTTGCCAAACTGCGGAATTTGGTCCTGCCGCAGGTGCCACTCCTCCCCGCGTGGGAACATGCCCTGCTCCAAGTCTTCGCTGACCAGCCGCAGACTTTGGGTAAATTGTTGGAGCCCGAAGCCATCTTCCGGCTCCTCAGTTACGACTGCACCGCTCTGGCGAACCTGGCGGTGGAGCAGTGGTATCTGGAAGGTCTGACCCTGCGTTTGGCCCAACTGGCAAACCGATGTGATGCCATGCGACCTCCGCTGGAGAGCCCCCCAGTGGTGATGCTCCAGATGCGGCTAGCCATGCTGGTGGCATTTGTCAATCTGCCGGTCTCCCATCGACTCGCCAATACCCACTATCCCAAGCTCCCGCCCAACGTCCGGGACTGGGTCATGCCCCGCCTGGAGAACCGGATGTCCGCAGCCAAACTTTTCGAAATGCTGCCGCTGGAAACGCGTCGCTTCTGGGAGCGACGCCTGTTTCCCGAAGACAATGAAACCGTGGAATGGGATCTGGCTACCGTGGAACCGAACTATCGGGAAATCACCCTCCGCTGCCCCCTGAGCTGGCCGGGCTACAACCTGCTGCGAGAAGTCATTCCGCCTTCGGTCCTCCAAGCCCTCAGGAGCCGGAGCCAGACCGCTGTTCGGAGCACCAAGCTGAGTTCGACCCCAGACGCCGGACGGAAGGAACCCGCGTTCTCTGCCTGGTTTGTTCGCGCGGTGCTGCTGTTCATTTATCTGGCCTACCGTGGCGTCAGCAGCTGTAACTCCTCAACTCCAAACTACACGCAAGATCGGGAAAGCACCCGGCGTATGCTGGACAATCTCTCCACTTCCGCTGACCTGCCGAAGGATATCAATGTTTTGATTCTAAAGCGGGATGCCCTCAAGGTCACGTTGGAGCGCACCCCTGAATACCGCGCTTGGAAACTTGGCAACCTCAAGGAACTGCCGCTGCCATACCAACATTTGCAGCAGCAATTACTGCGCTTGAATGAGGAAATCGATCGGCGCAAATCCGAAACGATGCTCAAACGGTAAGCCCGAAAAAAAGCCGAGCCCCCGGGAGGGGACTCGGCCATTTGCAAAAGATCAGTAACAAGTTAAGTATCAGTGAGTAAACAACGGTTTTACCAAACCCTCCGCTAAGAAGAAAGCAGCATTAGAGGAACCAACAAAACCTTACCTCTCTTCAACCCAAACCGCCTGATCCAAGCAAAATCTGATGTCATGGCTGCGTCCCGTTTTGGCAACAATACCGTGGCCGTAGGCCAGAAGCAGGTGACAAGGGAATGCGACATAACGAGAAGGAATTTGGAGGAAGAATCGTTAAGATGTGTGCACTATTCGCGCTTCTAGTGAGTTTTTCCACTTAAATTTTCACAAAAGTATATACTACCCACAAGAATCTGAACCTCAAGCAGTTGCGAATGTTTCACCGTCGCAAGCCAAGTGCTTGGATAGCCCTTGGGATAATTTCGCTGATTACTTCCACTTTGTGAATCCAACCAATCGATGGCCGAAAAAAACGGAAAAAGACGAAAAAATAATTCTCTGAGTCACTCACCAACCAATTCTTTTCGGCCTTTTTTTGTTTTTTTCGGCAAAATAAAAAATGTAACAATGCAGCATCACGGGTTCACTACATTCTTCGATGCGCCCGCTTGAAAGGCGGCCACATTGGCCACCACTGCACCCAATAACCGCTGGCGCGCAGCCTTGGTCGCCCAGCCCAAGTGAGGGGTGATGAGGCAATTCGGAGCGTTGATGAGCGGATTCCCGGGAGCGGGCGGCTCGACGCTGAGGACATCCAATCCCGCACCGGCAATGACGCCAGCCGAGAGAGCCTCCGCCAGATCAGATTCAACAATCAGCGGACCTCGACCGGTGTTAATCAGGAGCGCACTGGGCTTCATTTGCCGGAGTCGTTCCGCATTGATCAACCCCTGGGTTGTTTCTGTCAGGGGACAGTGCAGGGAAATGATATCGCTCGTGGCCAGCAGCTCATCCAGCGAAACGTGCTTCACATCTGGTTGCGGGGTGCGTGTGTGAACTTGGACGGCCATGCCAAAAGCACTGCCCACCGCCGCCACGGCCTTGCCGATGGCTCCATAGCCGATAATTCCCAAAGTCATCCCCTGTAGCTCCCGCAACGGAGCCATGGTGAAACTGAAGTCTGGACAACGCGACCACTCCCCCGCCCGCACCGCTTGCCCGTGGACACCGACATGATTGCACAGCTCCAGAATCAAGGACCAAACCAATTGCGCCACGCTGGCAGCGCCATACCCCGGGACATTAGAAACTGGAATCCCCTGGGTGCGGGCAGCAGCAATGTCCACGACATTGTAACCCGTCGCCAGCACGCCTATGAAACGCAGTTCCGGAAGTGCCGCCAAGGTGGCGGCGGTTACCGGGGTCTTGTTGGTTAGCAGGATTTCCGCCCCGGCGGCCCGTTGGATGATCTCCGTCGGGCCCGTGCGATCATGAATCTCCACCGACCCCAATGCTTGTAAGGGACTCCAATCCAGATCACCGGGATTCAACGTGAAACCATCTAATATCACTATTCTCTGCATTCCGTGGCATAATGAATAACTCACTGAACTGCAAGAGCCTATTAGGGATTTCAACATCTCAACGCGGTATTTTTTCCTGAGCGGCGTAAAGCCATCGTGGCGGGGTTGACGGACGGCAGGTCCGGGCACTAGGATGCTGCATGCATCTGCGAATTTTCTCCTGCTTGGCGATCAGCCTTCTAGCCTTGCGCTTCAGCGCTGGGGCGGCCTTGCCAGCGTATTCGGAGAGCGCGGCGCAAGCATGGTGGTCCTCCCGCCCAGCCCAAGTGGATTATCCCGCTGAAGCCGCGAAACTAAAGTCAACGCTGCTGGCCACTCAGCAGGAAGGGCCTGCCGATCTGGCGGGCGCAGTGACCCAGACCAAGTTTCAAGGCTGGCTTGAGCTGGCTTGCTGGTTAAATCTCTACCCCAGTGAGCCCAAAGAAAGTTTCCTGACTTCGGCGGAAGGTCGCGCCGTGTTTGCCAAAGTTGGTGCGGACTCGGCGGTGCGGCAACTCTTCCTGGCGCATTTGTCGGCGTTTGATGATGCCAAGAAGGCTCTGGAAATCTTCTGTCGCATCGCTCATGCCGAGCCCATGAATTTTCGTCGCCTCCCTCAGTTGGCGCTGGCATTCGCATTAGTCTGGGACCAACCCTTCCCGACCGAATGGCCGCACCGCTACGTGGATCCCAAGAAAATTCCGCTCGGAGACAGCGATCCCGTAGCTCGATTCCAAGCCTATTGCAAGATTGCCCAAGGCCTGACCATTCGGCCGGGAGAGGTGCGCACCTTCCTGATTGATCCGGCCCGGCTAGCCACGCGCGATCTGATGTTTGTGGTAGATACCCCATTGGATTTCAAGGAGTTAAACTACATTTTACAAGTTAAACTCAACGATCCCAGCCGCCTCAACGACCTTTTTCCTCAGGTGCCTTATGATGCTCCGCGGATGAATCGGGGGGAACTCCAGTGGCCGCATGAATCCTATCGGCTAATCGAGATTGGCAAGCAAGGGGGTATCTGTGCCGACCAAGCCTATTTCGTAGCCATGGCCGGCAAGGCGCAAGGCATCCCGACGGTGCTGCTGTTTGGACAAGGCACCACCGGTGGTCATGCCTGGGTCGGTTATGAGGGTGCCCCCGGAACGTGGAGCTTGAACGTGGCCCGCTACAAAGAAGGAAACTATACCAGCGGCCGGACCTACGATCCCCAGACTTGGCGCAGCCTGACCGACTCCCAGTTGGCCTTTCTCACCCGTGAACCCACCAATTCCGCGAGCGCCCTGAAGGGTCGCCTGCTGATGCACTGGGCTCAGATGAATAAACAGGAGGACTGGTATCCCGCCATGCTGGGACTGTCGCGCACCGCCTGGTTGCGGAGCTTCGACATTTGGGAACTGCAGGCGCAGTGCCTGGAAGATCGCAAGATGGCGGAAGCCTCCCGCGTGGCCTTCTGGGAGCGCTGGAGCGAGACCTTTCGGGAGGATCGGGACATGCGATTCCGCGGCCAGAGCGCGTTGTTGAAAATTTATGAAACCAACGGCAACACGGCCGCAGCCAACAAGTTACGCGCCCTAATGATGCAGGAGAGCCAGCATGCCAGATTCGATCTAGCCATCCGTCTGGCCGCAGCCCCTGTGTTCGATTTGGTGAATGCCAAAAAGTGGCCGGAGGCGCAGCAGGCCTACCTGGAGCTACTGAAACGCCAAGCTCGGGAGGCCGAGGGAAATTTATTCTACAACTTGGTTCAGCCTTACATCGAGCAAGCGTTGCAGGCTGGGCAGAAGGAACTCGCAGCCGCCGCGTTCCGCACGGCCAAGCCATTGTTCAAGATCGTTCCCCTCAGCACCCTGGCCGTGGATTTCAAGGCGCTGGAAACTGAGTTAGGATTGTGAAGTAAGGTGGTCCGCACAGTCCTCTGTGCGGTGCATCATGAGGGGAATCCGCACAGAGGACTGTGCGGACCAC
>JANOAV010000157.1:0-190283 GCA_031411295.1 Verrucomicrobiales bacterium
CCAAACGCCACCCCTTGCGAGAAATACCGCACCTTGTGCTTCATGACATCGATCAACCCCAGCCTGCCTCCAGCCGCCTGCACCTGCTTCACCTTCGCCACCGACACCCCGAATTTCCCCTTCGCATCCCTCAAAGGAGTCGGGGCGGCCCGCCCCGACTGACTACCTCCACTGGAAAAATCTCCGTCCGCCGCTGCCTCCGTCACCGACACCGTCCCAGCCCGCAAAGGAGTGTGGAGCTGCCCGCTGGGCTGCTCTGCCTCCGTCACCGACACCGTCCCATACATCAGCAGCCGATACCTCACCTGCACTTTATCCCAACGTTCCATCGTAAAGCCATTCACCGCCACCGTCTCGCCCGACTCCACGCGAAACACAGATTTCAGACCATCCCGCGCCATCCCCTCCTTCGCCACCGCCTCTGCATAGCTACAGAAACGATACTCCTTCGGGTCATCGCACAACCCCGCCCGCACCGGATTGAGATCAATATACGCCGCCAATGCCTGCACCGCTTCCGCAGAATCCTCCACCACCAAACTCTTGAAACGCTCCGCCCACAGCGTGCCGAATCGACCATGCGTGCTGTTATACCACCGGGAAAACCGCATCTTATACAGCTTCATAAACTGCGAAAGATCCCCCATCAGCGCCCGATACCGCTCCAGCCGACCCTTCGCTGCAAAAGCCACCCCTTGATTCTCCGAATCCAATTCCGCCAGCAATTCCTTTCGCACCCTCGACCCATACAGAGCCCCAATCCGCTCTAAAATCACTTCCCACCCCAGTCCGTCCCGAGCCACCAATTCCGGCACCCGCACCAGCAAATGATAGTGATTACTCATGAACACATAAGCCAAAACCTCCACCCCGCAAAAACGAGCCGTCTTCTCCAATTGCGACCACAAAACCTCCTTCTCATCATCCCCAAAAAGAAACGCCCCCGCAACACAACGGACGATCACGTGGTGGACAGAAGTGTTCTCAGGGCAGGAAATTCTCGGGACTCTCATAATTATTTACCGCTCATCTCAAAATCATGGAAAATCAACTTACGCAATTGTGTATTAAGCATGGCCCGTCTTGCCTTCACGGCGTTTCTACCAGGTGCAGGTGGAATGAAATTGCGGCATCCCCGGTCGGGAAGATTCAAGGAGCGGAGACTCACGAAGGCAGACGGGACCGACACGATGGATATTTTGTGGTTGATCTGGAGACGAACCAACGAAGGCAAGACGAATCCTTTAAAGGGACAGGCAACTTAAGAACGGAATTCGAGAATTCAATGCCTATTGCAATTTGCTGTAGGGGCCTGCTATACCAATTCAAGACTAGCCACGAGTGAAACTTTTCTTGCTAGAAATCATTGATCCATCCTAAACCACAACCAATGAAATCCTAATAACAAATTTTGGAACAGGCGAAAGATTGCAACGGCATTGGGGAGTAGCAAAATCTGCTGCCGAGAAAGAATTTTTGGCATCGTGGGCCAGCGGAGCCACTCTCGAAGAAATTGGAAATACAAGGTGAATTGCAGAAACACCTATGCCAGAATCCAACATTGGCCCCAAGAAACAACGGAACCTATCTGATGCATTCTTTTTCCATCATCATTCATTCCAATCCTTAATCCAACGCCGCAATGGAAAAGCAAATTCCTAATCAGAGACCCTTTCTTATGCAAACTTCATGTCTCTGTCACTTGTTCATCCTGCCCGCCCTCAGCGCCCTCCTCTTCCTCACCACGCTGACATCTCACGCCGAGATCATCGGCGTGGAGCAGTTCGACTACCCGGACGGGGCCATCAACGGAAAGAACGGCGGCACGTTCTGGGATTTTGGAAACATTGCCCCCCCTGTTCACGATGGCTCGCCGTCTCTTTGGAATAACGTCGTCCGCGCGCCGGTTGTCTCCGGCGGGCGCTTGGTGACGGATGACAACAGCGCCCTGCGACCGCACAATGGACCCTCGTCAGGCTTTGGGATGGACAGCGATGAAGAAAGAGGATCGGTGACTGATGGTCGTCTACAGCAGGTGGTTTATCACCGCGTCACCTTCACCACCGGTTCCACGGTTCCGGCCTTCCTCGGTCTCAGCACTTATGACTTCGGGACGGAGCGGATTTTCTTTGGCAAACGGGCCAATCAATCCGTCTTCGGCATTGAGACCTTCAATGGCTTTGGCGTGCAGAACTCCACCATCCCGGTCGCGGCGAACACCACCTACCTGCTCGTCTCGAAGGTGGACTATGGGAACAATCGCCTCAGCCTGTTCATCAACCCCACCCTCGGCGGATCGGAGCCCTCAAGCCCTGCTGCCGTCATCGAGAACTACACGATCAACAATTTCTCCACCTCCGTCCGTCTCGGCAGTGCGACGGGCGGCGCCGTGACCTGGGATGACCTCGTTGTCGCCACCAGCTGGGAGGAACTCGGCACCGTCGTCACCACCACGGTGGATGAAAATAATGGTTCGCTCAATCCAGGGCATGGCAATGGCATTTCCCTGCGCGAGGCTGTAACATGGTCGCCGGCTGGCAGCCTCATCACCTTTGCCAAGGCGCTCAATGGCCAGACCTGCACCCTCAGTCTCGGGGAACTCGTCGTGGCTGATCGCAACCTCACCATCGATGCCTCTTCACTGGCAAACGGGTTTACGGTGGATGGAAATGACGCCTCACGGATTTTTCGGCTCGCGAACAAGGCGCTGACTCTGAAATCGCTCACCCTGACCAGAAGCCGTGCGGGCGAAGGTGGCGGGGCTATTCAACAATTTGGTGGTCAGCTTTTCGTCCAGAATTGCACCTTGAGCGAGAACTCTGCTGTCAGTGGAGGAGCGGTTGCGCAGGTAAACGAAACGACCAGTCGCTTCGAGAACTGCACGATTGTCGGAAATCGCGCGACGGTTGTTAACAGCACGGGTGGTTTGCTGATTTCTTTCGGCACCTGCACTCTGGTGAACTGCACCACCAGCGGTAACACCGGCACGGGCCAGGGAGGCGGGCTGTCTCTGCAATCCAACGCCATCGTCTCCCTCAGCAACTGCATCATCGCCGGAAATAGCGATTCCTTTGCCAATGATATCTCTCGTGGCGGCAGCAGCGGCACCCTGACCGCCAGCGGCAACAACCTCATCGGCAGCAACGCTACCGTCTCCGGCATCTTCTCCGGCCCGCTCGTCGGCACGCAGGCCACTCCGCTCGATCCCAAGCTCTCGCCCCTCGGCTACTTCGGCGGGCCGACGATGACAATGCACCCGCTCATCGGCTCCCCCGCCATCGACGCGGGCGGCAGCACGAACCCCGGCGGCACCGACCAGCGCGGGTTCCCGCGTTTCGTCGATGGGGACGGCAACGCCGGCACTCCGGCGCAGCTCGATATTGGGGCCGTGGAGGCGGGACCGCTGCGCAACGTCGCCTTTTCCTCTGACAATGTGGGCAGCAATGGCTCCCTGCGCGCCAGAATCGATGTCTCCACCGAACCCGGTGCCCGCATCGGCTTTCTGGCGGGCGTGAACTTCCCTGGGACGACCACCCTCAACGGCACTGAACTCACCATCCCCGCCACCGCGAACGGGCTCTTCATCGACGCCTCGAACCTCTCCGGCCCCGTCACTGTGTCCGGCGGCAACGCCAGCCGCGTCTTCAACATCCCCGCCGGAGCCACCGTGGCCATGCACTCATTGGCCATCCTGAATGGCAGGGCACCAGATGGGGCGAGTGCTCAAGCTGGGGCAAGTGGCGGTGGCATCCTCAACGCAGGTTCCCTGAGCCTTTTCTCCTGCAGCGTCAAAAACAACCGTTCCGGCAACGGCGGCAACGTCGGTATTGACGGCAACGGCGGCGGTGGCGGCGGTGGCGGCGGAATTTTTTCCACTGGCTCGTTGAGCCTCAATGCTTGCACTCTCTCGGGCAACGCCACCGGCATCGGCGGCAACGGCACAGCCATCGGCGGCGACGGCGGCGGTGGCGGCGGAATTTTTTCCACCGGCTCGTTGAGCCTGACAGCTTGCACCCTTTTCGGCAACGCCACAGGCAACGGCGGCAACGGCAGTGGCGACTTCGGCGGCTTCGGCGGCGACGGCGCCGGAATTCGGAAAAGTGACGATACCCCCTACCGCCTCACCGCCTGCACCGTGGTGGGCAATCGCACTGGCACCGGCGGCACCGGACCCAATTTCAACGGCAGCGCTGGCTATGGCGGCGGGGTTTCCAGCGGCAGTCTGATCCTGCAAAATTCCATCGTCGCCAACAACACCGGCTTCGGCACGGCCAGGGACGTGAATGTCGCCTCCCTCACCTACCTCGGTGCCAATCTCCTCAGCACCTCGGCATCCAGCTTCTCCACCACCGGCCTCCCGACTTTCATCAACGCCAACCCGCTCCTCGCCCCGCTCGGCAACTACGGCGGCCCCACGCAGACGATGCGCCCGCTGCCCGGTAGCCCGGCCATCGATACCGCCAGCGGCAGCACCCGCCTCACCGACCAGCGCGGCTTCCCCATCGTCGGCCTGCCGGACCTCGGCGCAGGGGAATACCAGGGCACCACCGACCTCCGCCTCTACTGGCTGACGGATGCCGACGGCGACGGCATTCCCTTCGGCATCGAGCATGCGCTGGGCACCTATCCCACGGTCAGCGACCGCTCCAGCACACGGAACCTAACCCGGCCCACCTTCAACGCCCAGGGTCAGGCCAGCATCCAGTTTGGCCGCAACCCCTCGGCCAGCTCCGGAACCATCAGCATCCTCAAGCGCAGCACGGACTTGATCACCTTCACCGAGATCTTCCGGAACAACGGAAACAGCACCACCAACGGCTCAGGCATTTCCTCCACGGTGAATCCGAATGACATCACCGTGATTGACCCCAATCCGCCCAAGCCGAAGGCCTTCTACCGAGTGGAGGCCGTGGCTCCCTGATTCGTAGTTCGATCCTGTTTTTAGGCACTGTTATTGCTTGAAGAACAGCATCATTTCCGGCAACACCGCCACCACCGATCCCAACATCACGACCGGATTCACCAGCACGGGACTAAATATCATCGCAGGCAGTTCGTTCCTGGCCCCGCTGGACAACTACGGCGGCCCCACCAAAACCTTCGCCCTGCTTCCCGCCAGCCCCGCCCGGAATGCCTCCACCGTCATCGCCCCAGCCCCCACCATGGATCAGCGCGGCTATCCCATCATCGGCACGCCGGACATCGGTGCGTATGAAGCAGGAAATCTCACGCAAAACTACAATGCGTGGATCTGGGAGTCCCTCCCCGCCACTGCCACCGCAGGCCAACGGTTGGGCACCTTCGATTTCGACAACGATGGCCAGACCAACCTCACCGAATTCATTTTCCAAACCAATCCCAACAGCCCCAACCAATCCACCCGGCTCACCATCACCCAATCCGGCAGCAACGTCCTCATCAGCCTCCCCACCGCCCTAGGCCGCACCTACCGCCTCCGCCAAAGCGATAACCTCAGCAACTGGATCGACACCCCCAACCAAGCCGTGAAAACTGGCAACGGAGCTACGCAAACATTCACGGTTCCGCTCTCCGTGGCCCGACGGTTCTACCAAGTTCAGGTGGAGTAAAACTGTGGCATTACAGGACACCAACTTACTGCTTCTCACTGCTGGTTGTCCCGCCTGCACTCGCTGCTGAACTTTGATTTACAAACGATGAAAGTGATCACCTGCCTAGCCCCCTTCCGCGCTGCGCTTGCGGCTTTCTGAAGTTGTCAGGCAGTCCTTAAATAGAAACAGAAAACGTTCACGCGATCTCCAGACCACGCATCGTAGTCGTGCCACTAGAGAATTTTTCCGCCTCAATGCCCAGACGTTGCAACAGGGTGACGTAGAGATTCGAGAGCGGATAGTTGTTTGTCTTATCAAATGCCAAATGCTGCCCGTGTTTGAAGCCGCCGCCTGCGAGCAGCACGGGCAAGTTGTCTGTGGAATGGGCGTTGGCGCTGCCCATGTTCGTGCCGTAGAGGCACGCGGTGCGATCCAGCAGGGTGACGCCTTGTTCCTTGGAGGCTTTTAGACTGGTGAAAAAATCATTCACCGCACGGAACTGCGCTTCCTCGATTTTTCGGAGCAGCGCGATCGTTTCCGGCTGCTGCCCGTGGTGGGTTAGGCCGTGGCATTGGGCATTCACCCCGAGCTTCGTGGGCGTGAGGCTGGTAGTGCTATAACATACCGTGACGACCCGGGTGCTGTCCGTTTCCAAGGCCAGTCGCACCAGATCAAACATCACTCGCGAATTCAGGGCGAGGTCGTTTTGGTCTTCGATTTCCTTCGGTTGTGGGGCATCGACTTTAGGCTTGGGACGGTCCGCCCAGCCTTCGGTGGAGGCGAGGCGCTTTTCCAAATCCCGCACGCCGGTGGCGAACTGGCCGAGGCGCTCGCGGTCAGCGGCACTCACGCTTTGCTGGAGCGCTCGGTATTGCTCCCGCAGGCCATCGAGCAAACTGCGATCTTCCCGCAGACGACGCACGGCGGTGGCTTTGCCCTCCGGCGTGTCTTCCACGAACAGTTGCTGATAGAGTTTCAGCGGACTAATGATGGGTGGAATCATGGAACCGCTGCGGGTCCAGGAAAGACTCAGACTCTCCGAGCCAATCATCAGCGCCAACGAAGGAAAACGCGCGGCTGCGCCCAATTGCTCGGCCATGATTTGATCCAGCGAAACACTGTTTTTAAACGACCCACGGCCTGCTCCCGGTGCCCCCGTTAGGAAACTGCGCTCCGAGGCATGCCCGCCATCCACACCTGGCAGCGCGACTCCCGAAAAGACGGTCATATCGGCACGATGATCTTTCAGCAAATCCAGATAAGGTGTGCTGGCGTAATCACGACCGGCCGCTTGAGGAAAGAAAAATTCCGGCAGAATCCCCTGGTTAGTCATCATGCCAACGAAGCGTCGGGGCGGCTCTGGAGCAGCATTGGCGGCCCCCAGCCGAGGCATCATGCTTTCCAGAAATGGCAACGCGAGCGTGGCTCCGGCAGCCCGGAGAAAGGTGCGACGGCAGAGTGGGGTGCGATTGGCGATGTGCATGGTGGGGGAAATTATGGTTTGGAAAAGAGGGGGCTGAGGACGGTCTCGACTAACAGACTGCGGACGCCAAATTTCTGCGGCTTGGCGCGTTGTAAAATGCGTTCCACTTCAGGCCGATCCGAGAAACTAACTTCTGCCCCGGTGGCGTAGGTGATGAGTTGCCCCACAAACGCGCGGGCCAGCGCTTCGTCGTTGGCTGCGAGCATGGCACGCAGCTCGGCGGCGTCCTTGAAGGCGCGTCCATCCGGTAATTTTCCGGTGCAGTCCACCGGCAGCTCATAATGATAGTTGATGGTGTGACCGTTGAAAATCGCGCGGGTCTTATCGTCACCTGTTCCACCCCGCGCACGGTATTTCTCGCGCCACTGGCCCACGACATCAAAGCTCTCTAACGCAAACCCATAAGGATCCATTTTCACATGGCAGGTGGCGCAACTGGGGTTGCGTTTATGTTTCTCCAACTGATCCCTAATGGTGGTCGCGCCACGCGTGTCAGGCTCAATGCTGCCTGCGTCCGGCGGTGGTGGTGTGGGATGGATGCCGAGAATTTTATCCATCACAAAGGCTCCACGCGTCACGGGCGAAGTCGTCGTGCCATTGGCCGTTACCTTCAGCACTGCTCCCTGCGTTAGGAATCCGCCGCCTCTTGGAGAATCAGGCGGGAGAGCCACTCGGCGGATCTCGAATCCACTCACTCCTTGGATGCCGTAGAGTCGGGCGAGCGGTTCGTTGATCATCGCGAAATCCGACTGCACGAAGTGGGTGACGCCAAGATCCTTGCGCAGCAATTCCGTGAAATACGCTCGCGTCTCGGCCAGCATGGATTCCTGCAGCCAGGGCATAAATTCAGGATAGAGTTGTTTGTCGGGAGCGTTGGCTTCGATTTCACGCATCCGCAGCCATTGGCCGGTGAAATCAGCCACGAAGCGCGCTGATTTGGCATCGTCCAGCATCCGTAATGCTTGGGCGCGCAAGACATCGGGCTTCGCCAATTCACCAGACTCTGCAAGCCCCTGCAGTTTGGAGTCCGGCAGCGATGACCACAACAACGAACTGAGTCTGCTGGCCACTGCTAGCGCATCATGTCGTGCGCCTAGCAGGAGAAAATCAGGCGAGGTCAACGCGGCACGATAGGCCGATTTCAGAGCATCCTGGAAATGTCCACCTGCTTGCACTCGCGTGGCGAAAATCTTCCGATAGTAATCCACCTCAGCGTCCGATACCGCTCGTCGAAACGCACGTTTCAGGAAAGCTGCCAGCAAGCGCTGTGCATCTTTCTCTGGCTCCGTGCTAACCACTTCTACGGGCACGCGATTCTTACCACCCTCGCCATAAATGTCCTTAGGGAACGCATCATATTTGCCCTTGGGCCAAGTCTGCTGCACCGGCATTGGGCTGCCTCCTTCCTTGGTCCAGAGCCGCACCGGCAGATCACCGAAGAGAGCCTTCTGGCTGGCGGGCGGCCATTGCTTGTGCAGCGGACCTTCGATTTCGATCCACTCAATCGCCAAGCCGGGACAAGGCTTCGGCGGGCCTAACGTGGTATCATCGTGCCGGAAATCCCGCACATTTTCACACGACGCCAGGATCAATCGTAAATTATTATCAGAGCCATGAACATGCTCGGATCCGCGTCGCAACCACACATCAAACTCAGCGACCCCGGCCTTGTTAGCCGGAATTCCCAAGGTGCCGTAATGCTCCCCCGTGCTATGAATACCGAGCCCAATGGCTCCCGTGCGCTCTGTCGGCACGGCCTTTTCGCCATCCCAGGCAAAACTGTAGGCGGAGACGCGCACCTTATGCCGTCCCGTTAGGACTGGGGAAATGTTTGTGAGCGAGAGTCGGAAGTCGGCATCCTCATGCCGGAAGAACCCAAGCGCGGTCGCGTGCGGCTCGTCGTCCTTGATCAACCAATGTTTCACGGCCTCGAACGTGGGGTCCCGCTCCAGCCCAATCAGCGGCACGAAATTCCGATCGCCCACGGATTGCGCCACCGCACCTTCTGTCTCCCGACCTTCGTGTCGGCTATTGTCCCATGGTTGGTAGCGATGTTTAAATACTGGCGGTTGCTCCACAAACGCCGGAGTGGCCTCGTTCAAAGCTTGATCCACGGCGGCCAGATAAGCCTCCATGTGCACAAAGGAAAAATCCAACGCAGCCCCCGCGCGATCGAACCCATGTGATTTTCCATCCGCCGGTAAGTCCGCCACCAAGGACAATCCGGGAATCCCTAGCAAATCGCGCAAGGCATTCTCGAACTCCACCCGTGAGAGCCGCCGCACTCCGCCCCGACCATCCCGCGCCAGCCGCGCAGCGTCTGCAGTCGTGAGTTCCGTCGCCAGCGCAGACATTGCGACCTCCATTTCCTTGGCATCTGGGCGCGGCTTTTTCTCCGGCGGCATTTCACCCGCCTGCACGCGATCCAGCACCTTCACCCAACTCGCCAACGAGTCTGCATTTGTGAGGTTAAATGGCAACGCCGACAAATCCAGCTTCCCCTTCTTCGCATCCGCATCATGGCACTCACTGCAGTGTTTGTCGAGAAACGGCCGGACCAGCCCCGGCAAAGCATCCGCCGCGCGCAGCCCGCTCCCGCAGGCCAGCATCGTCACGCCCCACAATCCTGCGTGGCTGAATTTGATGAATCGTTTCCTCATCCCCATGCATTCAGCAGGCTCAGAACTTCCGCAAGACCCCAACCGCGTGAGGACGCAGGAAAAACCGAGTTACCACGGCACGGTTCGCCCGAGGGCAGGCCATCGGTATTCAACCCCAACTTTCCGGGGGATTTCACCAACTCCCCTTCTCCAGAACTGCGAGCTTGTCAGTTCCTGAAAATGAGGTATTTAGTGACCCTTAAATGTCATTCAATCTGAATTAACGTCTCCCATGCTCGCTTTCCTTCGACTCACGTTCCTGCCCACCAGCGCTGACTTCGGCCTGTTGCTGTTACGGGCTATTGCCGGTGGTTCCATGCTCTGGCTGCACGGCAAAGACAAACTCCTGAACTTCGAGGAGAAGATGGGTAAATTCACGGTCATCGTGATGAACAGTAAAGTCAGCTTGGGCCTGACGGTCTTTGCGGAGGTGCTCTGCGCGGGCTTGCTGGTGATCGGTTTATTTGGCCGCTTTGCCGCCTTGGCACTCGCCATCACCATGGGAGTCGCCTTTTTTAAAGTGCACCAGATGCAGCTCAGCGGCCCGGGCTCTGGGGAGATGGCCCTGCTTTACTTCATGGGATTTGCCACGTTGTTCTTTACCGGCCCGGGTAAATTCTCGGTGGACGCGAATGCCGGAGGCGGTGGAGGCAGCAGCAAGAGGGAGCACTAACCGATGCCCGACATCAGCAAATGGTTCGCAGTGGAAAATCTGCTGCAAACAAGCGGCGGCGGCATCCTGGGCGTCTTCATGATGTTTGCTTTCATCAAGGGCATTGCCAAACAACTCTTCGGGATGGTCTGTTTGGCCCTGGGCTTTGTGGCTGGTTATATCTCCTTCCGTCATGCACCGGAATATTTGCAACGCTGGTTCGGAGTGGTGCATCCGAACGCCGTCATCATTACCAGCATCGTGGCGGGCGGCTTGGTCCATCAAGTGGCTCGGCGCTTGCTCGGCGGGGTGCTCCGGCCCGGGATGGGCGAACCGCAATCCGGTGGCGGGCGCGTGCGCAGCGCTGGTCTCAGCTTGATTCCGGCGTGTTTTCTGCTTTGGGTTCTGGGGATGGGCATCCGCTGGACGGGCGTGCTTTCGCAGATGAAATTTCTCGACGAAGGCCTGCGCGAGGACAAAAAGTCCCTGCTGGAAACCCTCCCTTTGTTGGCCCGCTTACAGCAAACCCTAACCAGCGGCTGGGCGGGAAATATCCTCAACCGCACGGATCCCGTTTCCTCCACGGAAGCCGGAGCCCTATGCAGCCTGCTGCTGGTCCAACGGGATGCTGATTCCTGGCATCGCCTGCACCAAGACCCCGCGTGCGCGGCCATCCTGCGACATCCGGCCGTCGTCCGTCTCGTGCGCGACAAGGATTGGTCCAAGCCGGCCAGTTTCCAAAACTACGCTGAACTCCTCACGCTCCCGGAAATGAGCACCGCGCTCAAGGACGGAGGTCTGGTCGAGCAGCTCCGCAAAATCAACGTCGAACAAAAAATTCGCGAGGCTACCGGCACCGTCCCTGCGGAGTAGCACCGAGTTTCTCCCACCTGCTACCTAGCTTGGCGTGGAGGCGTGATGAACGGTGCGCTAAGATAAATCGGTTCCAGCGGGATGCTGCGAACGGCGGTCCAATCTGCCTCGCTCCATGCTTCCACGTGTTGGGCCAGCGCGATGGCACTGGGTCGCGCGAGAGGGATTCGCAGGGCGCTGGCGACGCTGGCATCCATGGTATAGAGTGGACCTGAGAGTTCTTCCAACCACGTTTTCACAAGTGCCACGGAGCCTAACTGCGGGAGGGAGGGCACGGAACCCGCCTTGATGGTGCTTAAATGCCAGGAACCACGACGAGCATCTCCGACGACGTGGAAGCAGGATTCCGCAACGGCAAGGGCGCTCAAGGAGTTGGCGCCACACACGGGAATTCCGCGCGCCAGACTAATCCCCAGGGCCGCTGCAATGCCCACACGCACTCCAGTGTAGCTGCCTGGGCCGGTGCCGACGATGATTTGTTCCAAGTCTGGAGCGGCTTCCAAAGCCGCCGCCAGGGGCGCAAAGAGCACCGAATTATGCGTCCGCTCGGAGGCGAACTCGGCCGCATAGATCGTCACCCCATGCCGACGCACGGCCAAGCTCCCCAGGGCGGTGGAGGTCTCGATGGCGAGAAGGACGCTCATGCTGCCAGGGGGAAAATTTCCTCCACTCTGCGACCATACGCTTCATGGCTGAGGCGGAACCAACGGGCGGAGGCAGGAAGGGCCTGGGGGAACTTATCGGCCCATTCCACGACGCAAATTCCGTTACCTTCCAGATAGTCATCCCAGCCAATGTTCCACAATTCTCCCGCTGATGCCAAGCGGTAAAGATCGAAGTGATAGACCGACAGGCGCCCCCCAACGTATTCCTGCACCAGGGCAAAGGTGGGGCTGCTGACTTCGGCGGCACAGCCGAGTCCGGCCGTGATCCCTTTGGTTAGCTGCGTCTTGCCAGCGCCCAGATCGCCCACCAGCGCCAGAATGTCTCCGGGCTTTAACTCCGTGGCCAGCCGCCTTCCCCACTGGTAAGTTTCCTCCTCTGAGGCCAGGAACTCAGAGGACATAGTAGCAACCGATGTAGGCGAGTTTACAGATCAAATGCAATCCCTGATCGGCATGGAAATTAGTCCAGCGCTCGCATTTGGCAAAGTCGATAAACCAATGCAGCAAAAACTCTGCGAAGGCAATCTCCACCGCGTAGGGCAAATGGAACGCCTCTAAAATAAGCCAAACAATGCCCGCATGGACCAAGGCATGGGCGCTCAGGCAGTAAACCCAAAGCGTTCCCGGGGTCTCGCCCGTGTAGTCCACCATCTTGATATGACGGTTCTTGCGGATGGCCAAAAATTTTCCCTGGAGCGGATAATCCCCCAAGGAATGGCCAATCAGGAAGGCAAAAAACAACACTATCGCATTCACCGGAGCGTGTGCGACATTTAGGATGGGTAGGAGGAGAGTGGCCAGCAGCTGCATGAACGGGGAAGTTAGCTGAGGATCACTATGCGCCCGTTCTTCCAGTAGTAAAGTGAAGAGTGAAAAGAGAATCATTCCGCCCTGCTGCGGCTGAGCCCCCCTTCCGCTAACGAGAGCTGTTCAGGAATCGCACGCGATAGTAGCTCTTGCGAACCGTGCCCCCGCCTCCGGCCGGGGTTGGCAATTTGAGGTAGATCTTATCGACGCCTGATTGAAGCTGCGACACCACGGCAGGGACGTTGCTGGCCTGCCAGTTCTTCAAGTCGTCGCTCTGCTCCACCATCAGGAGCAACTCGCCAGCCGAGGCGGACGGACGCTTGAAGGTGAAGTAATAGTTATCTCCCGCCAGGCGTTGAATCCCCTGAGTGCCAGCGACCATGGCCGCCGCATGTTCCGTGGAACCGGACAGCACCGAGGCGGCTGGAGCAAAGCGATTCGTGGACACAATCTCCCAACCTTGACTCAAGCTATACCAATAGAGGGAAAGCCCGGCCCCGCCGTAGAGTTCGAAATATTCCACCTTGAAAGGAGCGGCTACCCCCGCAGTAAGTGGCACGGTGAAGTTATACCAACCGTGCACATCACTGGGACTCCATTTATCCAGGACCAGTTGGTTATTGATCCACATCCGCACTCCATTATCTGAAGGGAGGGAGAAATTATAGGTTTCCGTGTAAAGCGGGGTGATCGTTCCGGTCCAGCGCACCGAGAAGTAATCCACCGGAATACCCGGAGCGGGCGAACCGTTGCCCCAATCAAAATCAATCGTCGCATCCGTGCGCGTCAGCAAAGGAGGCCCCGCACCGGGCGTTAAACCGTCATAGTATTCAGCCTTAAGTCCCGTTAGTGATGCTGCGACCGTGGTGTAAGTGAACGCCGCGCTGGCGGTGAGATTGCCGGGGTCAGTGACAGTAACGGTGGACGTGCCGGAGGCCGCCGCCGTGGCACTAACAGTCCCGGAAATTAAACCCGTGCTGGAATTAATGCTCAATCCCGTCGGCAGACCCGTGGCACTCCAACTCAGCGTCTGTCCATCCGGATCGTTGGCCACGAGACCAAGCGTGGCAATCGTGCTGCGAACAAACGTCTGGCTGCCGGGGTTGCTGATGGTTGGTGGACGGTTGGATGGAGGTGCGGTGGTGTTCCAAGTAAAGGTCGTGCTGGCACTCAGATTGCCGGGATCTTTCACCGTCACGGTTGTTGTGTTGGACGCCGCCGCAGAGGTGCTGATGGTCCCAGTAATCGCACCGGTCTGGGCATTAAGGCTCAAACCCAGGGGCAATCCAGTGGCGCTGTAAGTTAGGGCGTCCCCATCCTGATCGGCCGCAATCATTTGCAGACTGGTGGCGGTGGCTCGTTGCGTGGTTTGCGCGCCCGGTGAAGTGATGGTGGGGGCGCGATTCGTGAAATCTGGGGGCACAAACTTGGAAATGGCTTCCCAGCCCTGGGAGGCGCTGAACCAGTAGAGCGAAATCGCAGCTCCTCCGTTGGTCTGAAAATATTCCACTTTGATCGGCACGCGCTGGCCACCTGTGAGTGGGATGGTGAAACTCGGCCATCCGCCCGGATTGGGCCATTTATCTAACACCAGGACGTTGTTGATCCAGATGCGAACGCCATCGTCTGATGGGGCATAGATGGTGTAGGTCTCGGTGTAAGGTGCGATGATGAAGCCGGTCCAGCGGGCGGAATAATTCAGGCTGGGAATATTAGCCGCAGGCGCGGAACCGCTCCAGTCGAAATCAATCTTGGGATCTACTCGAGTCAAGATGGGAGCCGCCAGGCCGGGATTTGGCCCTTGGTAATACTCGCCCTGTAGTCCTGTGGTCGGGGCCGCGCTGGTCGGGGCCGTGGGTTCGCTGGCATCGATCTGCTGCAAATAAGCGGTCAAGTTAGTCAGATCCGTGGAACTCAAATTTACTCCCGTGTGCCCCGTGACGGCAGCGGTTAGGGTGGCCGCAGAGCCATCGTGGAAATATGGTGCGGTGGCCCAGATGCCGCGCAGGGTGGGAGTATCAAATCCAGTTAGCGTTGCCCCCAAACGCTTGCCACTGCTGGGCTTGATCGTGCCAATATTTCGCAACCCATTGAGTGCGCTATCAGTGAACCCGTTGCCGCTGTGGCAGGAGGCACAATTGGCGGTGCGGAAGACTTCTTTGCCCGCCACGGCGGCCGCCGTTAGGCTGCCGTCAGCGTTGCGGAAAGGACTGGCCGGTTCACTGGCCAGTGAGGTGACGTAGGCGGCCAGGGCGTCCAGTTCCGCGCTCACCCCGGCTTTAGGATCGCCCAGAGGTTGATTGCGCGTGCCAGTGTTGAATTGCGCATTGGTCATCAGACCAGTGCCGCGGGCGAGATCGCGGATTTGCTTTTCGAAATCCTGAATCTCATCGAAATTGCCCGTCCAGTGAGCCGGGCCTTGGCCGGTGGTTCCCGCTTTGCTGCGGAGATCGCTGGTATTACGCAAACCTTCTCCCATTCCGGTGAAATCCCACACCCGACCGTCATGGCCGCCATCATTGTGGCAGGAGGCGCAACTGATGTATCCTTGCAGCGCCAGGCGAGGATCGGCGGCATCATAGAAGAACTGCTTCCCTTGCAGGATCTGGGCGCTTAAAATTTCTGCACTGACGGTATTCCACGTGCTCAGAGTCGTAACCGCCGACGCCAGAGGATTGCCTCCATTGAGGATGGAACTGACATCGTGCACCGTCACACTGCGGTCCATGAAATTATGGACGTAGAGGCGGGTGCTGTCGGGCGAGAGCATCAAACCTTGCGGGGCTCGCCCGACGTTGAACTTGAAAAGGAAATTCTTGTTATGGGCATCCAGCACGGCCACTTCCCGGCTGGCTTCCAGCGCCACGAACAGATAGCAACCCGAGGCATCATACACTGCCATAGAGGGGACGCCAGCGTTGTCGATGTCAATGCGCGCGGCATAATCTTCGGTTTCCGAGCCCATGGCGAGACGCGATGTGATGGCGCGCAAGGTGGAGTCATGTGTCAGCTGCTGGCCGTCGCGCAATTGTCCACGTTTGAAATTGTCCTGCTTGGACGGGACCCAGGCGGTAGTTCCATCGGGTGAGATCACAGCTGCGCCCAAGTAGTTGGGGATACCCCGTCCCCCGTTCTCTGCATCGGGCTTTTCGCTGTGCTGCAGGAGGATCGTTTTCGTTTTTGCCAACGTGGCAGAGTTCACCACCACGACCTCGGCCCCATGGGTGCCCAGGGTGGTCGTTACGGTGCCAGTGGCTTCACCTGGCTGGAAGGGCGTGATGAAGCGGGAAACATAAACTTTGCTGCCGTCTGCGTTTACCGACAAGTGACGGGCATCCGCGCCCACGCTCACGCTGCCAAGGCTGGCGGCGGTGGTCACATTCAGTTTTAGTAATTGCCCGAGCGCTTCCTGCGTCACGTAAGCGGCATCGCTGGTGGGCGAGAACGCCAGACCATGCGGTTGGGAGGCACGAGTCAAGTTGATGGCGCCTGCCACGGTCAGGGTGCCAACGTTGATTTGGGAAATGCTGGCACTCTTCTTGTTGATAACCCAGAGCAAGCCGTTCGGAGCGAAGGCCAGGCTCACCGGTTGATCTCCGACAGCCAATTCCACCACTTTGGAATTCGTGTTAGCATTGTAAGCAGTTACCGTATCCTGGTCTGGATTGACAACCCAAACCCGATCCCCGCCGGTGGCGCGAACTTCATAGGCCAGGGGCGCATCCTGAGTGGGCTTGCCGGCTGTGAGCACGCCCGCGACAGCTTGATAGAAGCTGGTCGTTAGCACCAGTCCGGTATCGTCCGTGGCGGTAATCGTTACTTGGAAACGACCCGGGGCAGTGAATGTTTTGGCAATGGTGCGGGTGGCGGAATATGCGGTCTCTGCGGTGCCATCACCAAAGTTCCATTTAAAACGAGGATTCACCCCGCCGGAGGAAAGGAGGCTGTAGCTAATGGAAGTGTTCACGGCCTTGGGAGCCGCTGTTAGGGGCGGCAGCGTCATTCCGGTCACCACGGTCCAAGTGAAGCTGGCGGAGGCACTCAGGCCGGTGCCATCATTGACGGTGATGGTCGTGGCGTAGGTTCCAGCGGTCGTCGGGGATCCGGCAATGATGCCATTGGATAATCCAAGGGTAAGCCCAGGAGGGAGATTCGTGGCCGTGTAGCTCAGGGCATCGCCATTGCCATCGCTCGCCACGACGGCTAGGTTGACCGAATTTCCCACGATGGAAGACTGGTTCGTGATCGCGTTTACGGTCGGCGGCAAGCCGGGCAAGCCATGAGTTGAGAGCACTCCGGTGGGGATAACTTGTTTCGTGATGCCCGGACCGGAATAACTCACGATCAGGGTTTCGTCGCCTCCCTGCTCAAAGAAGGTGACTTCAATCGCGTGCTCACCAGCAGTGAGCACCCGGGTGCCGCCGACCTCTTGCGCACCATGCAACCCATCGTTGTTGACCACCAAAACGCCGTCGATCTTGAGTTGGGAGCCATCATCTGACGTGGTGAAGAAGGTGTAGGTCCCGGCGGTGGGCACGCGAATTTTGCCAGTAAAGCGGAAAGCATACAGATCGTTCGCAGTGCGCGGAGCCAGGGTGAAATTATCGACGTCACCTGATTTCACCGGAGTTAGGGTGGCGAAGTTTGGCAGCGCGCCCCAGTTCCCTTGGTAGAAGTCATAATGCACCCCGGGCCTTGGTTGGAAGAGCGCGGCATCATTCATGATTTGCTTGGTCACGCCGGGACCAGCATAACTAACCTCCAGCGTGCTGCTGCCGATGGACTGGAAATAAGCCACCGTAATATTGTGAATCCCTTGCGTCAGCGCCACGCTACCGGATTTCTCCGCCACGGTATGGACTCCATTATGATCCACCACCAACTGACCGTCGATCCAGATTTGGGAACCATCATCAGAGTTGGTGGAAAAGGTCCACGTGCCGGCCGTGGCGACGCGGAAACATCCCTTGAAGAACATGGCAAAATTGTCGGGCCGCAGCTTTGGTGCCAGGTTACAACGATCCGTTTCACCGCTGGCAATAGGTGTTAGGGTATTGAACGCGGGCAGGGTGGTCCAGACCCCTTCGTAATAGTCGTAGGTCACCCCCGGACGCTCGGCGGGGGGATAGATTCGCCAGGTGAAGGAAGCGGAGGAGGTATCCCCGTTGGTAGCGGTCACGGTTACGCTGGGACTGAAGCTTCCCTGCGTGGTGGGCGTTCCCGTGATAGCACCAGTGGACGAGTTAAGGACAAGTCCCGGGGGTAAGTTCTGGGCATTGAAGGTCAGGGAACTGGGCCCCACGGCGTTCAGGGTCAATGACAAGGGCGTGCCGCGCTCGTGCAGTTGATTGCCGGGACTCTCCAGAAAGGTGCCGCCCACCGGCACGTTGGTTCCCATGACTTCGATCTCCGCCAACTGCAGCGTGCCGGTGCCGTTGAGTTGCACACGCACATACCGTGCGGCTCGGTAAATATTAATGTCAGCCTCGACTCCCGCCATATTGATATGCCGATACCCGCGCATGTCGGTATTGGTCAGGGCGAAGGGAAACGAGGAAACATAGACGGTGAAATCGATCAAATTCTTGCCGCCATCATCCGTGCGATTGAAAATTCGCACAGCATGGACGGGATAGTTGGCCCCCAGATCGACTTCCCAGTAGGGATTGGCCTCGGGGTTCGTGGCAGTGCCGGAAGCAACGGTGAAATTCCCTTCCCGGGAACCGTTCACGGCTTTATCTGCGGTGCTGCCAGCGTTGGCAGTGGATGATTGTGATGTTGATTTGTTCAAGGATAAGTTGGTGCCGGCAATGGCCACCGTGGCGGCCTCATCCACCTTGATGATCTTGGCCTTGCTATGCACGCCTTGCGCGTCCAGACCAAAGAGCATCCAATACCCCGGGGTCATAATGTTGCGATTGGCATAAGGGGACAGCTCATAAACTCCACTCGAAATTTCTGTGTAAGGCAGGCTGATGTAACGCTGATCCGTCGTCATGCTGTGCGTGGTGGACGTCATGCGGATAAAGGCAAATTTCTTCAGTCCTGCGGTCCCCTGCACCGTGAAACGCCCGGTCAGTCCGATGGCCGCAGGAGCCGTATTCAGCACGGGCCGCGTGGCCAGGGTGCCAGTGGTGGTATATAAGCAGGGCGGATTGTAGAGTTGGATGTCGGCGTGATCCACCGCCGCATTGCCTGCCAGACCTCCCCCGCCGGACATCGCCCGCCCATCAGCCAAGAGGAGCGCCACCGAGTGATAGTTCCGCGGCACGCTCATATCCGCAACCTTACGCCATTGATTCGTGCGGGGATTCCAAATTTCCGGCCCCAGAACTGAGCCTACATCGCTGAACTTCTGACCCGAGGTGTTGCCACCCATCACCAGAACTTCTCCGTTCGGGAGCGTGACCGCATTGGAGAAACGACGCACTGACAACATGGAGGCCACCTTCGTGACCGTGGGAGGATTCGTATTGAGATCTACCGTGTAGGATTGATTCGTGGGCGTCTCCGTGGTGCCATTGATAACGCCTCCGGCAAAAAGGATTTTACCCACATCATACATCGCGACGGCGGCATCCTTGGGATACCAACTCCCCGGCACGGTTAGTCCCGCCGTTGTCAGCGTCCCATTGCCCGTGGGGTCGATCCAATTCATCTGCGGCGTGGGGCCGGCATGGAAAAGTTTCCCGTTCGGAGCTTGGAAGACAAATGGGGTCCAGTTGGATTCGAAGGAACCCTGGAGCGCGATCGGCGTCCAATCGATTCCGGTCAACTTGATCCACGAGGAGCCATTGAAACGCTCCGCGCTGCTCGGTCCACCACTGCCACTCACCGTGAAAACTTCGCCATTAGGAAGCGCGACCGGGGTGGTATACCAGCGCGGATCATTCATGTTCGCCACGCGGGCCCAACTGTTGGTTTGCCAATTGAAAGTGCTGGAGGATTGAATCGTGGCGCGCCCCCCCATCACTTGAAGTTTGCCGTCTGGGCGCAGGACCGTCCCCCCGCAGAACATATCGTGTTGATTCCAATTAACCTCGGTTATGCTCCCAGTGTCAGGATTATAAACGGCGGCGTAAGTGAACTCCGGTCCAGTCGGGAAAGAAGTCCGCTGATTCGAAGCAAACGTTAGGACTCGTCCATCCGGTAAATTTGCCGTCGTGACCGGCACGTGGGGCAACGAGATCGGACTAGTCCACCCTCCCAAAGCCTGACATTCCGCAGGGTCCACGGGAGCCGGCACTCCTTGAAACGCAGGCAACAAGGCTGCGGCTTGGGCGTAGAATGAGTCACTCGCTTGATGCGCGTCATCCGCAGGCAGATTCGCAACACTAATAGCTAGCATCAGCGCTTCAAGGAGGAGCGAATGACGAGGGCGATTTGAATGAGTGCGATTTTCCATAATCCAAAATTATAATTTCCATTAAATAAACTGCAAACTATAAATTTCCGGCACCCAAATGTGCGAACTCATATCTTTATTGAGAATTTACGCATCCACGCGGCAGAAATCGGTGAAATTGCCGTTCAGCCTGCATGAATTTTCGTAACTCGTTGAAATTGTGCTTCCGATTTCGGCGGCTCTCGTGGTATTCTGACTCTAATCTCGAATTTCCCCAAATCCCTGCCCTAGTTTTTTTATGCATTTCCGTCCCACTGCTCTCCTGCCGCTAACGGTTAACTCACCTGCCCCCCTGCGAATAGTGCTTGGGGCGGTTTTGGGGTTGCTCGCTCCGCACCTGCGCGCTGATAATTCCACTGAGACCTTCTTCGGTCTTGATCTGAATAAGAATCACCTCAGCGAATTCTTCGAGCAACAGTATCCCACCGCGACTGATCCTCATGCGGACACCGATGGTGATGGTCAGGATAACCTCGCAGAAAGTGCTGCGGGCACCAATCCCACGGATTCCCGCAGTCGATTGGACTTCAGCAGCATTTCCGCGAATGCGACCACGGTCACTGCCAGCTATCCCACCGTGCGAGGGAAACGTTATCAAATGCAGATGTCCACCTCGCTGGCCAGTGGCTGGGCAAACGAAGGCACACCGGTCGTGGGCGCAGGCACTCCCATTACGGATTCCTGCCCCACGAATGGCAGCCGAGTGTTCCTCCGTTTACAAGTGACCGATACCGACAGCGACAACGATGGGGTTTCCGACTGGGAGGAATACCAAGCCGGCACCAATCCGCTGGACAATGACACTGAGGGCAATGGCGTTAGTGATTACGACCTGTTGAGCCGGAAATTAAATTTGGCCTCGACGGTGGAGGTGGTCGCGCAGGATGCTTCCGGATCCGAAGGTGGCGATCCCATTTCGTATAAAATTATTCGGCGGGGAAATCTGAACCCCATAGTAGTCAACCTAACATGGGACGGCACGGCCACCAATGGCACGGATTACAGCACGCCACCCACCTCCGTTTCACTGCCGTTTGGCGCTACTTCCACCGTGGTGAACATCACGCCATTGAGCGATGTCTTGGTGGAGTCCCCCAATGAAACGGTAGTTCTAACATTGGCTGCGGGCGCTGGCTACAGCCTGGGAAATCTCACGTCTGCCACGGGCACGATTTATCCCGTGGGTCTAACGGCTAAAATTTACGATAACTCAAGTGCGACTTATAACGCCAGTTCGCCCCCTCCCGCTGCTGGGCCGTATGCCAACGGAGCCATTAACTTCCTGCCCGCCGATTTGAAAGAAACGCGCATTGACGCCAACATCAATTTCAACAGCACCACCGCTGGTAACCTCTGGTTCACAGGTGCCAAGCCCAGCACGTTTCTGGTGGATGCGGACTACCATTCCATCGTGTGGACTGGCTCGGTGCGCCCGCTCTATAACGAGACTTACACGTTCTTCTCAACCGCCAATGCGGGCTCCCGACTGTGGGTCAATGGGGTTAAACTGCTAGCCGATACTGCCTGGGCTTCCAGCTCTGAGGTTAGCGGCACCATTGCGCTGCAAGCGGGGAAATCCTACGATCTCATGCTGGAATGGCACGATGAACTGAACACTTCCATCGCAGAACTCCGCTGGAGCAGTGCCTCTCAGGCCAAGGAACTCATCCCTTCTACTAGATTCTTCACCGGCCCGTCGGCGGTTCCCTCGGTAACCTCCTTACCCTTTGCAGTGGCGTTTATCGGCGGGCCATTCAATTATCAAATTGCGGCCACCAATACGCCGACATCGTTTGCCGTGGGCGGCCTGCCGAACGGCCTCACTGTAAGTGGATCCGGCCTCATTAGCGGCATTCCTACTGGTTCCGCCGGACTCTATTTCGTAAATCTCACCGCCACCAATGGTGCCGGCACTGGTTCGCTTCCGTTATCCCTGCTTATTATTCAAGCCGGCGGAGGCCTCACACGCGACGTCTGGACCGGTCAGACCACGGCCAGCGTAGTTGATCTTCCTTTGGCCACCACCCCAGCCACGACGAGCACGACGACGGATTTCTCCGCTCCCACCAATGATGGCGATAATTTTGGCGAACGACTCAGCGGCTATCTCACAGCTCCGACGAATGGCACTTACACGTTCTTCCTCACCACCGAAGATGAGAACGCAGAACTCTGGCTCAGTGGCGATGATGATCCTTCCCGGCTGTTGAAACGCAGTTTCCTCACCAACACGACGGCTGCCGGAAGTTACACTGCGGCCAGTTCACAAAAATCCCTGGGCATCAAGCTCCAGGCTGGCAAACGTTACTACGTGGAGAGCCGCCGCAAAGAAACGACGGGGAATGATCAATGCAAGATCGGATGGTCCAAGCCCGGTGAATCTATTACCGCCCCGACGGAAACGATCCCCGGCTACGTGCTAACACCAGCCAGCGTGGGGGTGCCCCAGGGCGGCAAAGGCACCCTGTATGTCGCCACCCTGACACCGCAATCCGGAGCCACCACCTTTGGCAATGGCACCGCGGTATTGCTGGTTAATGAAGCGCAGACTCAAGCCACGATGAGTTACACATACAGCGGACTAACGGGTCCCATCACGAATCAGCACATCCACGATGGCGCATCGCTGCCCGGCCCCGTGGGCGCCATTCTATACGACGTCGATACCAACACCCCCGACAGTTATGGCGTTTACACTTGGGACTTCATTCAGACGGGAAATCACACGGTGTCCGCCATTCAGAATGCGGTGGTTAGCGGCACTCTGTATTTGAATCTTCACACCGCTGCTTATCCTGCTGGAGAGATCAAGGGCTTCTTCCAAAAAGCCTCGGGCGTGCGGACGTTCGTGCCGCCAGCTCCACCAGCGGCGGAAACGCTACCCACGCTCAATGACGATCAAGCCGTGCGCTTCCTCACGCAGGCCACCATGGGAGCCAAACGTGATACGGATGGCGTCTCGCCCTGGGACAAGGACAGCATCGAGAATGTCAAGGCGCTCGGCTTCAGTGCTTGGATCGATGAACAACTGAATTTACCCGCAGGAAATGATCCGGAGGTGACCGTCACCCAGGTGATCCCGAATCCCGATCCGCCGACTGCCTCCAGCCTGACGGATCCGCTCTACAATTACACGCCGTTTCGCACCGTGATGAACGGCAACGGGCCGATGGCTACTTTTGTGAAAGATTACTATGCTAAATTCCCCCGCGTGGGCACCGGCACGGGCAACTTGGACCAAGGCTCTGCCGAGCTTTATCGTGGCTGGTGGAAATTTGCCGTGACCAATCCTGATCAACTCCGCCAACGGATCGGCTTTGCACTGACGCAAATTTTGGTTGTCTCCGAGCAGGGCGTCTTCGACGAAAACGCCCGCGCCATGGCGCAGTATTACGACGTGATCAACTACTACGCCTTCACCAACTTCCGCACTATCCTGGAAAAACTAACCTTGAATGTGCCGATGGGTCGTTATCTGGACATGTTCCGCAACAAGAAGGCCAGCACCACTAGCGTCCCGAACGAAAACTATGCGCGGGAAATCATGCAGTTGTTCTCCATTGGGCTGAATCGCATTCACCCGGACGGCACGCTGGTCTTAAATGCCCAAGGTTTCCCTGTTCCCACCTACGCCCAGGAACAAGTGGTCGGTCTGGCGCATGTCTTTACCGGTTGGTCCTACAATGGTGATACCACCAGCTTCGGCGGCAGCACCATCAACTACATGTTGCCCATGACGGCATTCCCCACGCAGCACTCGCCCTTGGAGAAGAACCTGCTGGATAACACCGTCATCCCAGCGCTAGCAGTGCCCACCACGCAGAGCACTACGGATGAGCTGCAGCAATCCATCGATCTTATTTTCCATCACCCGAACGTGGGGCCATTTATCAGCCGCCAATTGATCCAACGCCTCGTTACCGCCAATCCCAGCCCGGGCTACATTTATCGCGTCTCGCAGATTTTTGCGGACAATGGCAGCGGTGTGCGGGGCGACATGAAGGCCGTGATCAAATCCGTCCTCATCGATCCAGAAGCGCGTTACACATCCTTTGCGGCTCAGCCGGAGTTCGGGCACTTGAAAGAACCGGTGTTGCGCCTAACGCAAGTGCTGCGGGCGCTGCGCGGCTATTCCAACAGCGCCCTGTATAACACCCCCAATCAACTGCCCCACGCTCAAGTGGCCACGCAGAGCGATATCACAGCCTTGTCCTCATTAACCCAACCGGATGTGAACGGGTTCGTCATCATTGATGGTGTCCGGCTTTACCCTGGGATGAGAGTTCTAGTGTGGAAGCAAACGATCAATCCACAGGAGAATGGCCTCTATGATTACACCGGTCCAGGAGTTCCTTTGAGCCGCAGTGCCAGCGCAGATTCTGCCGCCGAGCTAACGAACGCCTACGTCCGCGTGTCTTATGGCACCAGCACTACCAAGACTTTCCGCCAAACCGCCACCATCACAACGCTGGGCACCGATGCCGTTACCTGGGTGGACAACTCTGGAGCAAACAACTTGGTGAATCAATGGAACGTTGGCGAAACCGGCAGCGGCAGCCTCTTTCAAACCCCGCTCAAAGCACCCACCGTATTTAATTTCTACGAACCCGACTACCGATTCCCCGGTGCCACGGGCAACGCGAAACTCTACGGTCCCGAGTTCCAGATCCTGTCTGAAACCAGCGTGGTCAACACCACCAATCTTTACTACAATCTAACGCACACCAATTACAATGACCTCCGCATGGAATTCACCACGCGTCCCAACAGTGCGCTCCAACTGCCCTACCCATGGCCGGTTGCCTTGGCAGGAACGTATACCAATGACCTGGACAACCCGGAAATTGCCATCGCAGGCAGCACCTCCGCGCTGATCGATCGGTTGAACACCTTGATGCTAGGCGGACGCATGAGCACCACGCTGCGCGGACATTTAACGAACTATCTCAACACCATGGCCTCCGCCACCACGGCCAACAAGAAGGCCCGGGTGCAGGACGCGGTCTATCTCATCATGCTCAGCCACGAATACAGTGTCCAGAAGTAGCCCTCCTTACTTTTAAATTTCTTATTCTCTAACTCTCATCACCTATGACCTCCGCCGACCTTATCAAACGCCGCAACTTCCTTCGTCGCGCCTGTGGCTTTACCCTCGGAGCCACTGGCTTCAGCGCTCTGCACGATCTGCGCCTGATCCAAAGCGCCCTGGCCCAGCAGGCCGGAAATACCACCTTCCCTGACTACAAGGCGTTGATCTGCCTTTTCCTAGCCGGGGGCAATGATTCCAACAACCTGCTCATTCCCAACAGCGCCAGCGAATACGCCACTTACGCCACTTCACGGGATGTTATTGCCCTCAGCAACACGCCCGGCGGCATCAACAGTAACTCCATTCTGCCACTCAGCACCGCCAATACCGCTGGTCGTAATTTCGGCATCCATGCGAACTGCCCGGAACTGCAGACGCTCTTTAATGCTGGGAAATTGGGTTTCGTGGCCAATACCGGAACGTTGGTGGAACCACTCACCAAGACCACCTACAGCAACAAAACCGGGCGTCGTCCCCCGCAGTTGGAATCCCATAACGACCAAGTCGTGCAATGGATGACCAGCATTCCAGATCAAATTTCCCCGACCGGATGGGCCGGACGAGCCGCAGATTTGCTGCGCGCTAATGTCGGGACCTCTCCGGTGTCGATGTCCATTTCTGCGAATGGATTCAACACTTGGGAAGTTGGGAAATTTGTCAATCAATACCAAGTGCCCAGTGCCGCCTTGGGACCCGCCAGCAGCGTTTCCACCCTGACAGGCTACACCTCAGGTTCCGCCCGGGCCACTGCGATTCGGAACATCCTAACATCCGGAAAAACCAGCGCCAGTCTCAATGAGCAGGACTACGCTCAGGTCTTCAACACGGCCTTGGATGCCGCTGATCTTTTAAACACCGCCCTTGGCGGCATTAGCGCGCCGGATAACACCGCCATCCAAGCCGCCTTCGATGGAGACACCACCAACCCCGGCCCCCTCCGCAGCCCGAACGGCAGCCCAGACTTCAGCGAAGCCCGATCCCTGGCTGGGCAAATGAAAATGATCGCCAAGATCATCGCCTCCAGAAATACCATCGGCATCAAACGCCAAATCTTTTTCTGCCAGATCGGCGGCTGGGATACCCACACCGATCAATTTAACGGGCACAACAAAATCCTCCGCGCCATCAGCCGCAACATCAACGCACTGCAAACATCCATGGAAGCCATGGGCATTGCTGACAAGGTGACACTCTTTACCGCCAGCGATTTCGGCCGCACCTATAAAACCAACGGAGCAGGCTCGGATCACGGCTGGGGCACGCACACCATCGTTTCCGGCGGGGCCGTGCAGGGCGGTAAAATTTACGGCACCTTCCCCACCGTAGTCCCCGGCGGCCCGGACGACTACGGCAGCAACGGCCGCTGGATCCCCACTACCGCCGTGGACGAATACGCCGCCACCCTGGCAAGATGGTTCGGAGTGACGGAGGCCAACCTGGATGTGATTCTGCCTAACTTGTATCGCTTCAACCATCGGAACCTCGGGTTCCTGGGTTAATGACGCAAAGTAGCCGTCATCGCTCCGCCGCCCCGAGTCCTTCGTGGGTTAAATCGAGCACCACGTGCCACCCCATTCTGCGGCTTGCGATTCCCGCCATTTCGGCTAAGATACTCCCATGAGCAGTATCACCACCCAACCCATGCCCAAGAACCTGCGTGAGCAGATGGTCCAGCGTATTAACACCATGTCAGAACGGGATGTGGTGGACCTCTATGAGCTTGTGTTACTAAACGAGAAGATTCGCCTCCGGCAGGAGATTTCCGATCAGGCTGACCAGGAAAATGCCAACGGGCTATGGACAGACCTTCCCGAACTCATACGCGCATATCGCGCAAAGAAGCAATCGGCATGATCGTCTGTCTGGACACCAACGTTCTCATTCAAGCCCGTGCTCGCAGCCACCCTTTCGGAGTATTGTTGGACGGTTTTGCTTTTGGACTAATGGATTGGGCAGTGTCCAATCGCGTCTTAACGGAATACTCCGAAATAATCACTAACAAAGCAGGAGCAGCGTCTTGGGCCACTATCAGCCGATTTCTTGATGTCGTGGACATCTCGGGCAACCTCATCAAAGTCAGCCCGCACTATCAGTTTCACGTCATTAGTGATGATCCTGATGACAACGCCTTTACAGATTGTGCCATCGCAGCTCATGCTGATTATGTAATCACAGAGGACCGCCATTTTGCGCCCTTGGCAAATGCGGGCTGCAAACCCCAGCCCATTACCCCGCAGGAATTCATCGTAAGCTATCAAGGAGTGCACGTTTAGGCTCTACCTCCCTCGGGCGTTGCCGAAGTCGCGCCAGGCAACCAAAAAATGATGATGGGTCGTTGTGGTGTTCCTCTGCATCCGCTGCATGAGGTTGATGCTTTCCGCTCTTGCGGAATTGCTAAAGGCGTCTGAAATCGCCAGCATTGGCTTCATGAATTTATCTGCCTCTTTAGTCACCGCTGCCTTCACCTTCACCATCCTCTCACTAGGCATCGCCAGTCCGTGGCCCAATTGGCGTGGACCTAACTTTAATGGCACCGCTGGGACGGACGAAAAGGGGTTGTCCACGAATTTTTCCCCCACGGAAGGTGTCGCTTGGGCGGCAGAGCTTCCCGGTTCTGCCGCTTCCACTCCCATCATTTGGGGCGACTCGGTCTTCATTTCGGTAGCGGTGGAATCGGAGCAGAAACTTTACGCCATGTGCCTGGAGCGCAAGACTGGCAGCGTGCGGTGGAAGTATGCGGTGGGCGAAGGATTTAGAGTCGATGATAAAAGCAATCTCGCGAACCCCTCTCCTGTCACCGATGGTAAACTAGCCATTTTCTTTTACGGCACCGGGGACGTCGCGGCGTATGACTTCTCTGGCAAGGAAGTCTGGAAGAAGAACTTGATGAAAGAACACGGCCGCTTCGCCATTCAATGGACTTACGCCAGCAGTCCCACGTTAGTGGATAACCGACTTATCTTCCAAGTCCTGCAACGCAACGAAGCTTTCGTCTTCGCAAAAACGCAGAAGGGTGAGCCCGACGGCAAAAACGAGAGCTACCTGCTGGCGCTCGATCCCGCCACTGGCAAGCAACTGTGGAAGTCGATTCGCCCCAGCGAGGCGGTCATGGAATCCCTCGAAGCCTTCAGCACGGCTATCCCCCATGAGCATAATGGCCAGAAGCAATTACTCATCATGGGGGGAGACTGCCTTACCGGGTGTGATCCTGCCAACGGCAATGAACTCTGGCGCTGGGGCACGTGGAACCCCAAAAAAATCGGCCATTGGCGGCAAGTCGTGAGCCCGGTGGCCGCAGAAGGAATCGTGCTTGCCTGCGCCCCCAAACGCGAACCCATCTATGCCATAAAACTCGGCGCGAGCGGCAATCAGGGAGCAGAAGCGATCGCCTGGCAATCAGGTGACGAGGAGCGCAAGGAGGTTAGTTCCGATGTCTCCACCCCTGCCTACTACCAAGGCCGATTCTACATCGTCAACAGCGACAGGCAGAGTGTCTCCTGCGTGGAACCGAAAACCGGCAAAGTCTTCTGGGACCAACGCCTTGATGGCCAAGCGGTGCGGCTCCAGAAGTTCGAAAGCTCCCCCACCATTGCCGATGGCAAGCTATACATCATGGACCATCGGGGCACCGTCGTGGTCTTGCAGACTGGGGACGAGTTCAAGCAACTCGCAGTAAACCCCATGGGTGCAGACAATCAACAGAACATCCGCAGCACGGTGGCCATTTCCGACGGGCAACTCTTCATCCGCACCAACAGCACTCTGTTTTGTGTAGGCAAAAAGTAGCTCGCCAGCTTAGTTTCCCTTGAGCAGGCGATTCCGTTGCTCCTCGTTGAGCGGGGACCGTAACAAGGCTTGCTTGGCGGCTGCGGGATCACTTTTCAACCAAGTGGTTAGCACGGTGGTAGCCAGGGACACCCGGGTGTTTTCTTTGCCAGAGGCCAAGGCCCAAGCGAACGCGCTCTCCGGGTCACTCCCTTTAATGTTACTGATCAACGATTGCACTGCGCTGTCCTTCGCCTCCCCCACTGGGAGTTGCTTGATCCACGCACTCGCTTCCACTGGGTCTTCCTGCGTCCATTGACTGGCTATGTTTTTAATGGCCGATTTCTGCATTTTCTCGTCTGCTAACTGGGCGATCCATCCGGTGGCCAGACTTGGATCCTGCCGATAAAGATTACTGGCCAGACTTGAAGCCGCATTGCTGGCGGTATTTAGGTCCTCCTCCTGACCACTGGACAGCAGGGTGTTGAAGAGCTTGGTCGCAGCTACGGGATCGTCCTGCGCCTTCTGTGAAATAACATTTTGCAACGCTTGGCTACGCTCATTGCCACTGGCGGTCTGGGCCCAAGTCCACACGGCATCGGGATCCTGATTCGCCCAAGTGCCGAGAACCCCTGACAACGCGTTGACCCGGGTATCACCTGCAGGCAGCGCTTGGGCGAGTTTCATGGCCTGTGCTACATCCTGTCGCGCCAGGCTGCTCAAATAATTTGGCAGAGCTTTGTTTTGCGTGTCCACGGGCAAGCTTTGGAGGATTTGGTAAGCCTTGGCGGGATCTGTTTCCGTTAAGTTGCCGATGAGGCTGGACCAGTGTTGATCACTTTTCGGGCCGGGGAAGGTTTGTAGGGTTTTGATGGCCAGGTCGGGATCCTGACTGGACAAATAGTGCATGAGGGAGGTTTGGCTCAAAACGCGGTCCTGCTCGCTTGCCGGCAGATAGGCCAGTGCCTGCAGACAGCCTGCGGCATCGCTGTAGCCGTGGTTATTGATATAGGAGGTAACGAGCGCCTTGCGCTCCGTTGGAGCGGTAAATTGCGCAAACAATTGCTGCGTGGCCGCCGGATCCGTAAAGTCCAAGGCCGATCCCAAATTTTGGAGGGCCTGTTTGCGTTCCTTGGGACTGGTCAGCCCAGCGGCGTAAGCCAGCGCAGCCTGTGGGTCATTGCGCGCCCAATTGGAAATCACATTGCTGAGCATGCTGCCATCGCGATCCTTGGTTCCCACTTGTCCCAGCAGGGACAGCGCTTTGAGGGGATCAGATCCCGCAAGAGTAGCGAGGATGTTCGCCTGCGCACTGCGGGCGGGATCGTTCGGGGGCAAGGTTTGCAGATAGGACCAAGCCGCGTCGGGATCAGTCTGCCCCCAACTGGAAAGCACGGTGGCCAAAGCGGCCTTGCGCTGCACCGGGGAGGTGAGAGCACTGGCAGCGGCCGCTGCTCCCACGGGATCCTCGCTCGCCAACTGCTGGTATAAATATTGGCTCGCATTGGCGCGCAATTGCCCGTTGGGCAGGGCGGCCACGGCTTGTTGCGCTGCGAGCGGATCTTTCAGCGCCCACTGGCCATAGATATAGCCAGCGCTATATTCGTATTGTGAATTCTGCATTCCCTTCATCAAGGCCAGCGCCTGCTCGGGATCCTTCTTGGCCATGGCATTCGCGATGGCGGCCCGGGCACTCTTCCTTGTTTTGAGATCCGGCAGTGAATCCGCCAGTGCCAGCGCGGCTGCAGCATTCTCTGTCCCCATGCCCGCAAAGACACCTGCAATGGTATTACGGCCCGGCACCATCGGCAGCGTTTGCGCCCAAGCCAGTGCCGCCGCCGCATCGGATTTCGCCCAATACTTGGCTAAACTGTAGCAGAGTCCATGGGCTTCGGATTTGATTTTTGGCATCCTGCTGATTTCCGCAGCCAAAGCTGTCAGACGCTGCGGACTGGCATTTCCCAAAGCGTTGCGCAGAAAATAAGATGAGTCTTCGTAGTCGTGTAAACCCTTCAACTGCTGGAGCAGTTCCTCCACCGTTCCACCTGTCATCACGCGCTCCTGTTGGCTTCCACCTGTCAGGTTGTCAGAGGCGCTGGAGCCGGCGGGGAAAGCGTTGATAACGGTTGACCCTGGTCCTGCTTTGGTAGCCGGAGCCAACCCGACGGTCCGCTGCACCACCATGCCAAGTCCAAAGGCTAACAAAACAGGAATCGCGTAGCGAAGATAATTCATAAGGTCCTGATTATCTCTGGTGCCAACCTTTGTGTCAAGCCTCACACTGCCTTGGCGTTAGAGCGAAGCGCTCCCTTCCGCCGCAGGTTTGGAGCTACGGTAGCACGATCTGCGCGCGCCAGAAGCGACGGGATTCGTTGCGGGGGAGATTGACCGTGGTGGTGGTTCCGGTGGCGGTGATGGGGGCGCTCCAGTTGCTCCAAGTGGCCAGATCCGTGGTGCTTTGGAGTTGATAGGAATGCGTGGGTTCAGTGCTGAAATTTACCTGACTGGTGCCGGACCCAACATCCGTCACGGCCAGGATATCGGGCGGCAGGGCGTTGCGTTTGCCGGGGGTGTTGACGGAGTTGACGATGTCGGTTCCGCTATCCGGATACCGACTCTGGGATTGACTGGCCGTTTGAGGACCGAAGCTAACCAAATCCACCTGGGTGCCATCCGGGGTGTAGAGTCCGATCATTTCACCGCCGCTGCTGAGTTTGAAATTGGTGTGCAGCCCTGCTTGCAGGGTATCATTGTCGGCCCAGATCAGCAGGTAGCCGCCGGCAGGAATGATGGTGTTGGCGGGAATGGTAAACTGCGTCTTCAGCAAGTCACTATCCGTCAGGAAAAATCCACTGAGATTGATGGCGGTGGCACCGTAGTTGTGCAGCTCAAACCAGTCATCGAATTTCCCATCCGCCGGATCTGCGATGCCGCTGGAGATGGTGTTGTCGGCCATCCACTCGTTGATTCGCACGGCGGGCACTGGGGGCGGACCGGTTACCGTAATATTGACCGTGAAACTTCCGACCACGCTGCCATTCAAGCTCAGGCCTTGCACGGTGAGATTGTTCGTGGCGGCATACAACGTCAATGGGAGGCTCCAACCGGTCTCGCTGGTCCACGTCGGCGTGTAAGTTACGCCATTGATGAGAAACGTTTTCACCCCCGGTGGGGCATTGCCTGTGAGGGTGATCAGACCATCCGCATCAGTTAGAGTATTACTCCCGCTGAGCGTAAATACTGTGCTGCCATAGGTCGCATTCAACTGACTTAGAATATAGGTTCGTCTGGCATCGACGTATGTTTTGACCGTGCTCACTTGGGCTGCATTCGAGGTGATCCCGTTAGCGGCCAGACCTGCCACCATGGCGTCAATCCGCGGGTTCACATTGGTGCCTAGCATGGGGCCATCCACGGCTTCACGGAAGGCACACCAGTAGGCGCGACGGAATTTCGGGTTGTTGCGGAATTTATCCGCCAGCACATCCTGGGTGTCAGTGAATAAACTAAAGGTCGCCACTTCGCCCACCAAACCAAAACTGAAATCGATATCCCAGCAAGTCATGGCCCAAGGACCGCGAGTTGGCTTGTAGAGATACATGTTCTTCCCATAGCGCCAACCCCAGGTGTCCCAGTTGCCAGCAATCCGCTGCACCGCCATGGCGCGAGCCCAGGAGTCCTGATCTACCAAGGGATCCACCGCCGCGAGATACGCCGCATCGGTGCCGGCAGTGCCGGTATTGTGCGCATCAATCAGCGTCTGGAAATCCGCCCAATCGTTGGCGGAACCTTCCACGGAGCGGGCGGACCATTGATAGCGATAGGAGGCAGTTTTATGCGCCCCGCCCGTGGTGGTGCGTTTCGTTAACATGGCGCGCACATCGGTCTGGAACGTGGCGCCATCATCCGCATACTCGATCCAGTCCTGCGCCTTGTGCAAATGACCATCATTGTCGCTCGGCCAATATTCGCTGATCCAGGCACCGCCGGGTTGCTGGGTGTCTTCAAAGACCGTTTGCCGCTGCGTTCCATTCACGAAGACCCGGCAGAAGCGACGGTGGATGCTGGGCAATCCAAGCTTCCGGGCCGTCCACCACGCCACTTGTTCGCGAATAAATGAAGTATCATCGCCAAACGTGCCCGGGCCGGAAAGGATAAAATCGGTCTCGCCCAGAAAGCGATCATCGCCTGGCACGTTGCAGTCGTAATCACAGTTATTGCCCGTCGGACCGTTGAATCCTCCTGTATGAAATGGACTGCCGCTGTATTGCGCGGAAGCGTTATAGACGATCCGGGAATTACCGTAAACAAAGGTGGCATCCAGCGGAGTGTTACTATTCCTGCCGCGCGTGCTCCAAGTGTTGCGCGTGGCTTCGGTGATCCAGATACGGTAAATCCCCATGTTTCCAGTCGGGGTGGGCTCGCCCCAGCGAATCAAACATTCCCGGGTGGGGGTATCAGTGGGAAACTGCGCGCTGGCGGAGAGGGAATCGTAAGCCGTGATCGAATACGCGACCAGCGTCCCTGCGGCCTGAGCTGGTATTTCCGCGCTGTAAAGGCCAGCGCCACGATTCGTCATGATGATGGAAGTGATGCTGTTGGCCGGATCTAGCCGATACCGCAGAACCGCCAAGGTCACTCCATCTGGATCATCCAATCTGGCATAAACGCTAACCGACTCACCCACTTGGGGCAAGGCGGGCCGATGCGTCACCTGGCTGATGCTAGGTCCGGCATTGGGCACCTGAGTGGAATTAGCGGTTCCCGGGGTCCCCGGATGCACGGTGCTGGATAGAATATTCCCCGTGGCTTCGAGCACGCCTCCATTCAAGCGCAGCAGAATTTCCGCGTGCCCACGCAACCACTTCACTTTGGCGCGAATGGTGCCCGTGCTGTTCGCGGCAGGCGTGACGTTTAACGGCACGGTGAGCCGATTGCCCGCCAAGTCTCCGCGTCCGGCGGCCCGCAGATGCAGGGAACTCGTGCCGCTGAATCCACCAGTTTCAATGCTGCTGGCATCGTGCGTGCCTTGCAGCAACCAGTTGCTAGTGCCGCTTTCGAAACCGCCATTGGTGATCACATTACTGCCTCCGGAGGGAATGAACTCCACATCGTCCAATAAACATTCACCTGCACCTAATAACATCACATGCAGTCGATTCAGGGCAGCCCCTGAACCATTGTCCAAGACTCCGGTGGCCTCCACGCTGACCCAACCACTCTCGCCAGTTTCATCGCTGTCCGCCCAGTTAGCGGCCAACCGTCCGTCACTGCGCAAGTCCTTGCGCTCCAGACTGGAACCACCACCATCACTCCATGTCCCCCAGCGGCCGCGGGTGCCGTAGGTGACTTCATCCACCGTCGGGTAGATGGCAGCTGCTAGCACACCGTCCACTATCGTTTCCGGCTGCTCCAATCGCAACCGCTCCCCCACCCCCTGATTCAGCGTGCCCGTGAAGGCCGTGACCGCCAGCTTCCCGCCCGTCGGCACCATCGTAGCCGCTGGGAAATCATAACTTACCCCACCGCGCAAACGCCATCCCGTCAGGTCCAAATTGCCCCCAGACAGGTTGGTGATTTCGACAAACGGTAACTGCACGCTACCGACCGGAGGATGATAGAAAATTTCTGAGATCACGGCCGACTTGGTTGCTGGAACGCTGTTCGGTTGCCCCATCGTTGCGCTCGCCAGCGTGGCTAGCATGGCCCCACCATCGGGAGATCTACCCGTAGTGAGACCTGCCCTTTGTGCGGTAAATTTCAACGCCTCCAAGACCCGACCTGGTAGTCCCCCGACATTCGGAGCGCGCAGATAAACGGTGTCACCTGCGGAGTTGAGCGCAAACCCTAACGTGGATCCAGTCAAGGCCAGGAAACCTCCCGCAGGCAACAAGGAGGCCGTTGGGAAGAAATATTTGGCAACGTCCCGATCATCGCTCAGGGAACAATCCGAGAGATCCACCGCACTGCTACTGTAGTTGTATAGCTCCACGAAATCGCCTGCCGCATTGGCTGTGGCCTGCACTTCATTGATCACCACCGTGCGGTAGGGATCCGCTGTGACTGGCTCCGTCGCGCCCGGTGAACCATCCAGTTGGTAACTTTGGTCCCAAGCCCGGGGATCGTTCATGCCGTAACTGGGCCGGGCCAGCACCAGCGAGTGCCCGGTGCCATCCGGAGCCACTGGCCATGGAGGACTGGTGTCATACTCCACTTCGAAGACCACACCATCGGAGTAATCCCGCAACCGAACCACACCACCACTATTGTTGAGCGAACCCGTCCACGGCCCCAGCACCCCAACAATGCCGTAAACACTACTAACATCCGCAGGCACCGCCGCCACCACCAGATAACCGCCTGCCGCAATCGTCGTCCCCGCAGGGAAACTGTAATTCACTTCACCCGTGATCCGGCAGCCTGACAAATCTTCCGCCCACGCTTGCGAGTTGTAAATCTCAATGAACTCCAAGTTCTTCAAGTCCACACGATCCCGCGGATGATAATGGATTTCCGAGAAAACATACGGCCCGCGTCGCGTGGCCGGACCGGCTGGTTCCGCGTTAGGACGGATTAACTCGATGGGTGCAGGCACAGGCGGAGGAGCCGAAACAAATCCTGTATTGGCAGTGATCAGATTATTCCCCACCAAATCACGAACGTTAGTGGCTGTGACCGTATAACTCTGCCCCGGCGTGAGTCCGGAAACGGTCAGTGTCACCAAACCAGCGATGGGCCCGGCGGTCGCGCCCACCACCGTGCCTCCGCCCGTGAGCGTAAAGGCCGCGTTCGCCAAATCCACTGCTTCATTGAAGGAAAGTATGATTTGGGAAGACTGCGGGGAGGTGGCGCTGAGCAGTTGCGGAGGATTGACATCATTGACCGTTAGCGTGGCTGTGTTGGTCAGGGTGCCCCCATAAGGATTGTAAATCACGCAGCGAAACTGCGCACTGTTATCAGCCAGGGTAGCCGGATTCAGCGTGTAACTCGCGGCGGTGGCACCAGCGATATCCACCCCATTGCGCTGCCAGCGATAAACGGCACCAGTGACATTACTCAGGGTGGCAGTGAAAGTTGCGCTGCTTCCTTCATTCACATTTTGGCTGGCAGGCTGGCCCGTGACCACCGGAGCGCTGCCAGCGGTTGCCGTGAGCCAGGCATTGTAATGCGCGGTCACTGCGGTGGCAGGCAAGGGGTCGGCGTAGAGCGCTACTTCATCAATGTTTCCTGGAAACGATTCCTGTGAACTGGGCCCCGCCGAACCGATTTCGGCATTTACCGAGAGCGCTGAACCCAGTGGCTGCGTGATATTTCCCAGGCTGGTTCCGTTATGATAGAGCGTGACCTGACCATTGTTGATTACGAAGACCAGATGCATCAATCGCCCGATACTGTTCGTGGGCAACGTCCATGTTGGCGCGCCAGTTCCATTGTAGAACCAGATTTTCGTGCCCGCGCTGTCCGCGTGAATACTGTAGCGCGTGCCACCGCCACCATCATTCCGCACCCCGATCATACTGGGATTGTAGCCGGCGGTGGCGGTGTGAAAGACGAACATTTCAATCGTGCCATTGCCGTCCACAAAGTTCCATTCCGGATCTTTCGTCACACTCACCCAGCCACCGCCATCGGAATTAATACTCCGACTCCCGATCGTCCGTGCCGCCGTGCTGTCGTGTGCCGCCGTGCCGCCCAGCGTGCCGCTAAAGGCTGGTTTCTTGACGTTCGTGACCGCTGGTGACGAACTGCCGTCCACGGGAAAATAAGCAAAGAGCGAGGGCTCCGCCTGCACTGCGCTACTAAAGTAGCCGCTGCCGACCGCTGGATTCGTGACCGTTAACATAGCTGAATTACTCGTGACCGTGCCATTGGCGTTGGTTACCAAACAATCAAATGTGATGCCACTGTCGCCCGCCGTGATCGGGTCCAAGCGATAGACCGCCGCGTTTCCGCCAGTCGGAACATTGCTTCCCGCCCGCCGCCATTGATAACTAGTGGCTCCGGTGGCGGCAATCGTGAATCGCCCCACGCCACCTTGCAGAGCCGTCAGATTGGCTGGCTGCAAGGTAATCGTGGGCGGCAGCGCGGAGTTATCCTGCACATTGAAATAGGTAAACGATGCCCCCGCCTTGGCCGCGGCCGTTTTATAAACCATGCCCACGCGGGAGTTCGCGAAGTTCGTAGTATAATTCAGAGCCGCCCCGGTCAGTTGGGTCCAGGCATCGGCGGCATTGAACTTGAAAAAGAAATTATAGGTATCCGTGGCCCCTGCTTCCTGAATCACCACGCGCAGAAAAACCGAACCCGCAGACGTCACCACGCCCACATTGGGAATGTTATCCCCCAGCCCCTGCAGCCGCACCGCACGGCCCGCCGGATCCCAGTTATCCAACCCGAATGAGATATCCGGCTTGGCGCCATCCGGACCACCATAGAACGTCAGTCCGGCCACCTGATTATTCTGGGTGACATTATTAATGCGCACCTCCGTTTCGACCGACCACGTGCTGCCGTTGACCAAGCCCGTTGGAATGGCCGTCCAAGCAATGGGCGCGTTATTACGCGCGCCCCACATGTCTGTGTTCCCGCCCGCATTGAAATCCAGCTCATCATTTACCGCATCGAAGGTAACGCTCCCCAACGTGGCGTTCGGCACATCGAGCGCAATGGCCGCCGGCAGTGTGGCTTCTTCAAAACTCGTGACAACAGCCGCACGGGCCATGGAGTAAACCAAGCAGAGCAGAAGGCAGGGGAGGAGATGTTTCATGAGGAATTTGGGACCGAGTTCCTTCTATATCAGAACCCACCTTGCACGCCAAGTGCACAAATACACAGAAACCAGATGAAAATCCACCAACGAGGGGGTTGCATCGAGAACGTTAGACTGTATTTGAGGGATCGATGAAAAAGCGCCCAGTCCTCCCCAAACCCGTCTTCCTTGACCCCACCATCGATTGGGCGTTCAAGCGTATTTTTGGCTCCGTCGAGAGTCACGATATTTTGTTGGGGTTTCTTAATGCACTGCTCCATGGCGGTCGCACCGTAATCCAGAGTTTAACCATCAAGGATCCTTATCTCGCGGCCCGCCTTAAGGACCTCAAGGAAACCGCCGTGGACGTCAGAGCGGTCTTGGACAATGGCTCCGAACAACTCATCGAGATGCAACTCTTCCCCACCAGCGGCTTCACGCAGCGCCTCAATTTCAATGCTGCCAAAGTGATGGCCGGGCAATTGAAGCGCGGAGGCAACTATCTCAACGTTCGCCCAGTCACGATCATCGCCATCACGAATTTCGAAATCCTCCCGCATCGGCAGGAATGGTTCAGTCATTTCAGTCCGATTGAACGCACCTCGGGAGACCATTACCCGCACGGTGGAATCGACATCATTTTCCTAGAACTCCCCAAAGCCACCACCGAACGCATTCCGCTACATCACCCCATGCGTGAGTGGCTAAGTTTCTTGATTTCCGCCAAAAACTGGCGTAGGGTCCCCAAGGAAGTGAAGGATCCCCGCGTCCACCATGCCTTGGACATCGCGCGCATGGATAATCTCACCCCCAAAGAATCCGAACTTATGAGCCGTCGCCAACTTTATCAATGGGATCAAATCAACATGCGCACTTACGCGCTGGAGGAGGGGCGTGCTGAAGGAAAGGCTGAAGGAAAGGCTGAAGGTAAGACTGAAGGTAAGGCTGAAACGTTGCGGAAAATTCTCGCTAAACGCCTTGGGCCATTGCCGAAAACAGTGACGACCCTGATTGGACGCTTGGATTTCCTGCAGTTGGAGAAGCTGGAAGACCGCGTGTTGGATTTTCCTTCGGTCAAAAGTGTGCGGGAGTTCTTGCAGTCCCTGTGAAGGCACTGAGTGGTAAACTCCCAATCACTCCTGGGTGGACAAGCGCCTGCTCGGAGCGTTCCACAATCCAACGCGATCAGACGATTATCCAACAATCCTCCGTCGCCAGCATCTTCCTCTTGTAAATTGTTTTGCCCCTCCGCTATGATTTCCTCATCATGGCTGACTCCTTTCATTCCCAATACCCTTCCATCGAGCACCTGCGTGAACGGGCGCGTCAACGGACGCCTCGCTTTGCTTTTGAATATCTGGAAGGCGGATGCTTTTCTGAGATCAATCTGCGGCGCAATACGGAGGAGATTCGTGAGATCCAACTCAAGCCGTGGTATCTGAATGATTTCGCTGGCGCATCATTGCAGACCGAGTTGTTCGGCAAGACCTACGATGCGCCCTTCGGAATAGCCCCCATCGGGCTTCAGGGCCTGATCTGGCCGCGGGCGACAGAGATCCTGGCCAAAGCGGCCCAGCAACACAACATCCCTTTCATCCTTAGCACCGTCGGCACCGCTAGCATCGAAACCGTGGCCGAACTCACGCAAGGCAATGCCTGGTTTCAACTCTATCATCCAGTCGCAACTGAACTCCGAGACAAGCTCCTGGACCGGGTGACAGCTGCGGGCTTTCCCGTGCTCGTCATCCTCGCTGATACCCCCACCTTCGCCTATCGGCCCAAAGAGATCCGCAACGGGTTGTCCATTCCACCCAAAATGTCCCTGCGCAATGTCTTCCAAATGATGCTGCATCCCACCTGGTCGTTCAGCCAACTTCTCGCTGGCGCACCAGAGTTTAAGACCATGAAACCCTACATCCCCAAGGGATTGAACATGAAGCACCTTGGGTTGTTCATGAACCAAACGTTTTCCGGCAGACTCAATGCCGACAAGATTAAAGCCATCCGCGATCGCTGGAAGGGCAGGCTAGTCATTAAAGGAATCGTCAACCCCGACGACGCTGAGAAAGCCATCGCGCTTGGAGTTGACGGCCTCATCGTCTCCAATCACGGCGGCCGCCAACTTGATGCGGGGCAATCAACCATCAAGCCCCTGACAGCCCTGGCGAAAGAATTCGGCACGCGCACCACTCTCATGCTAGACAGCGGCGTGCGCAGCGGTCCGGATGTCGCGTGCGCCTTGGCCAGCGGAGCGAAATTCACCTTCATGGGCCGCTCCTTCATGTATGGCATCGGGGCGCTCGGAGCCAGCGGTGGAGATCACACGATCACCATGCTCAAGCGCCAACTCCAGCAAGTGATGGAGCAATTGGCCTGCGAACGAGTGTCCGACTTCCCCCGACACCTCGTAACTGGAAGCTAGCCCGCATCTCTTACCAGATTCGTCGCGAGGCGCACAGATTACCTGATTTACCAAGGCGCGCGCAGGATGCTACGCTGGAGGGATTTACTTGGTCGGCGGGGTGGGCAAGTAACAACCGATGGCCTTGGTGAACTTTTCCGCCACGGGTTTTTTCGCCAGAACTGCGTCGAGCGCCAGGCGCAGATCGCGTTGCCTTGGATCGGCTCTGACCGTGCCAAACTTTACGGCCCGGTCATCGATCCGCCCGCGGTAAACCATTTCACCCTTGGCATTGAAGACACAGGCCTCGGGCATGACCGTGGCTCCCGTCAGCGCGACTAACTGTAACTGCGGGTCCAGCAAGCCTGCGAGTGGAAGCTTGTATTCCTTCAGGTGCCGGGAGGCTTCCTCGGATGTGGCATCGGCATAAACCGCATAGCAGAGGATGCCCCGAGCCTGATACTCGGTCACGATGCGCGCGATCTCGGGAGCGTAAGCATTTCCGATCGGGCACTCCGGCGTGAGGAAAAACAAGACCGTGGCCTGCTGGTGCTGATCTGCCAGCGGAGCGATGGATTGACCGGCGGGGTTATGCAAATGAATCGCCCTTCCTGCTTTAACACTATTTTCCTCGGTGCCTCCAAGGGCTGGGGCCACGCATCCCATCATGAGCTGGATGACGAGGATTACGTTGGCAACTATGGGAACACGGAGGATCATATATCGGCCGTCAACTAAACCTGCCGTGACCTTGATGCCAGCGGAAATGCGCCCGGGCTTCCCGAGATTGCGGGTCAGTGGGGATTGAATTCAAGGAGGTGCCTTCGAGGGCGCTGAAATCGAATCATGTGTCCCGAATGCCACCCACTGCCTGAGTGTGCATTGCGGCTAAGCTTACCGCTGCCAGCGGTAAAATTTACGTGACTGATCCGTCGTAAGTGGCAGAGGATTCGGAGTGTTGGGGAGCGGTTGCCAGTTCGATAGGGTATCGCTTGTTTGCAGGGTCCAGCGTGGATCCAGCCAGTAGAGGTAGTGTCTGCCAGCAGTGGTGCGGCCCAAGCCGGTCACGCCATCCGTGGGCGGATGATAGCTGGCGGTGAGTTCCAGATCAAACGACAGATCGCTGGAGGTGGCGTTAAATTGATGGACTTCCACTGCGATGACATTGTCCCCTTCCTGCAATGCGGAAACGATGGCGGGGTCCACTTCAACGGGGTAGTAAGTAATTTCATCTGCTGCATCCACGGCGGTGGCAGCCAGGGTGGAATACCCAATAAATCCGCCCGTCGTGGCTCCGCTATCAATGTTACTGCGACCGACTTGTTGGCCATTCACATAAACGACGGCCCCGTCATCGCGCATAAGTTTAAGCGTGAGCGCTTTGATTTCAAAGGCGTTGGTGAGGTTGAAATGGCGTCTGAAATACACTGCCAGCGTTCGGTTGGTGCTGGAACCCTGCTCGGTGGCGGTTAGGGTGGTTCCAAGCGTGATGGGTGCGGTGGTGGGGCCTACGACCCCGAAGCCGATGGGGGCGGTCTTGTTGATATTCCAGTTCGTTTCCGGGTAGGGCAGTCCGCGCCAGTTGCCGCTGGGTTCGGCTCGCAAGGCTTGATAGAGCCATCCGCTGGCAGCTTTGGGGATGATGATGGCATCTGCCGGACTGGGTGGCGTGGCGTAGAATGAAAGCTCCGTTCCCGTAACTTCGGCGTTCACGGGCTGCGTTAGGGAAAGTTGCAGGAATGAAATGGCGGCACTTGGCGTGATCGGCAGGGTGATTCGTTTGAGCGTTTCCCCAGGCGAAAAGGAAACGGTTCCGGTGGCAAGCACAGACTCGGTGGCCGCAGCGGGATCTGTTTTGCCGATAAGTTGGTAGGTCGCGCTAACTGGATTGGCGCTGAAGGTGGACAGCCGCAGATCGAACTGGCCAGGGTATTCCGTGATGGGCAGTTGCCGAGCCGTGCCAGTGATGGCGATACCGACTGGGCCACCGCCCGCTGGCATGAAGGCAGTCAAGCGCGTGGCATCGCTGGCGGGGTTCCACACGGCATTGCCGGAATGCAGCGGAGTGGCTTCGGTGAAGAGATTTCCCGTCACGGACATGCGATTGGTGCGATACGTCCACGAGGCCCATTCATAGCCCCAGACATCGTGAAAGGCATTGTAGATGCTGATGGAGTTCGTCACGGTCATCAGGCCTGTGTAGGTGGAGAACGTGGGCGGGCCATAGTTGTCGCCACTGCGGAATCCATTCATGCAGCCAACAGCCAGACAGTTGTCGGCCGAGGTATTGCAGGCATCGAAACCCTGTTCCAAACCCTGTCCACAATGGAAGTAGACCGTGTTGTGATTCTGTGAATTATGCCCCGCAGCCGCGGGCGAGAATCCTTCGTGAAAGGTATTTTCCAACCAGCAGTCGCGCACGATAATATTTCCGGCCAGGCTGTCCAGTCCGTCGTCCTTGGTCTGAGCGACCACCAGACGTGTTAGGTTGTAAGTGCCAGCGTTCGGTTCCAGATAAAAACCATCGTTGTCTCCGTCCACGAAGTTCGTGGTGCTGTCGGGAATTTCGATCAGCCCGCAACGGAGCACAGTGAAATTTCCATCGTTCATCTGGCCACCGGTCGTAACGCGCTGAATGAGGCAGTCGGTCAGGCTGAGCGTCCCGTTCTTGAGGTTGAAGGCTTGACCGGCATGAGCGGTGATGAAGCAATTCGTTAGACTGGCGTTGGCAGCGGTGTCCACCAGCACACAAGCCTGCTCCCGGCGGTGCGTGCCGTAGCCAGCGTGGGTGTTGAACCAGAGCGGATCCGCCCCACTGCCGGTAAAGATGGTTCCGGTGGCCGTTAGTCGTGAACCGCTGGTGGAAGTGAGCCGAATGCCACCCCATGGCTGGCTGGCGTTGCTGGGAAGAAAGATGACGGGGTTCGTCAGGGTGCCGTTGAGGTTGATGGCAGCGCCATTGGCCACAATTTCCGCTGCGGCATCCAAGCGCACCACGGTGCCTGCGCCAATGGTTAGCACAGATCCTGGTGAGATGGTCAAAACGCCACTGAGATGAATCCGTGCGTTGCTGCCCCAATCCTGCGTGGCAATGGTGCCGGTCTTGTCGGTCCAGGTGGGATTGGCTTCGATGCTGATGGATTTGTCCGTGGTGTGCCCGGCAAGGGTCGCATCATAATGCAGGGTGCCGACGGTGGTGGCAGCGGGAAGAAAGGCCGATCCCCAGCCGCGAATCAGCCGCAGTGGTTGGCCCGGGAAATTGGCCGACTGCACGTTGCCATTGAGCCAGAGCGGTTGGCCCGCACTGTTGCGCAAATAGGTGGCCACGGGGATGGGAAGTCCTGCGGGGAAACTAGCCGGGGCCACCACGGTCAGCGTTCCAGCTGTTAGCGCGCTGGGAGCATCATCCACCAGGGGAGGTGGCGTGAAGCTGGGGATGCCGTCTTCCGTGGTGATGCGAGCACTGTTGCGGACGATGAATTTGAGCAACGCTGTTTCCACAGCCCCGCCAGCCGTCGGTTGCTTCTGCACGGCAAGCTCATGATAACGCACGCTGGAAATAGTCACGGGGCTGCCGATCGCCACACTGGTGCCGTCCACATTTGCCGTGGTGGTAAATCCTGCCTCGGCTGCAATCGTGAAGGTCACGCTATCATTGTAGCGCGATTGATTAGTTAGGCCAGTGACTGTAATCGTCGCCATGGCTGTCGATGTCTTTGCCAGCAAGGCCAGCGTCACCAACAGCGTTCGTAAAATGGCGGACGATTTCATGGAGCCTTACTTTCTCCTCCGCGCCAGCAGGCCAAGGCCGAGCAGGCTGCTGAGGCCCATCATGCTGGGTTCTGGCACTGATGCGATATCCCAGGACATGGGGCCGATGTAGCCTGCTTGGCCCGAAGTGCCGTTGTTGGTGGAAGTGAGTTGGAAAGCATCACCTGCCGTGATGTTCGTGATATCGAAGAAATAGATCTCAGGCGTGCTGGTGCCAGCTGCTCCGCCGCGCAGGGAGATGGCGCCACTATCACCACCGCCGGGACCGGTTAGGCGATAGGTTTTATTGGTATCTGCGCCTGCTTCATCCGCACCCAGCGTGTCGCCAAAGACACCGACCCGCACGACCATGCCGGAATACGTGGAAGCGCTGCCTTCCATGCCAAAGGTGTAGATGGACGGGCCGCCATAGATCAGGCCAGGAAAGTTGTCCCCGCCACCGGTGTTAATGTTATCAATAGACGGATAGCGGGCGTCGCCAGCGTATTGGCCATTGCCAACAGCGAGTCCCTGGTAGGACCAAGACAGCGTGCCGGATCCCGGCGCGCCCTGGCCTACGCCCACGTTTCCCCAGTCCACGGCCCCGATGCTGCTTCCGTAAATGTTGCTGCCTGTGATACTCATGGTTTTCGCCACGCCAGCGGTCTGCCAGCTCGTGGCTTCGGCTCCAGTGACAAAGCCAACATAGGTGATGGTGGCAGCTTGCGTAGCGTTGGCGAGACAACCGAACAAGAGGAGGGAGAGTGAGAGGGAGTAAGGGGGCTTCATGAGGATGTTGAGGATATAGTTATTATCAAACTATGATCTATCTTAAAAAGGAAACCGTGACCATGGTAGGAACGCAACAATTACCGACTAGAATGCAACCGCCGCCGGCGTTCCCGACGCGCGATGACTCCCAGCAGGACCAATCCACCCGCCGCTGCGCCCGGTTCCGGCACGGGGACGAGTTCATTGCCGATGAGACCGCCGCCGCCAGTGCCGATCAGGGACGCCGTATTGCCCACAGGACCGCTGTAGAAATTCACGTTATTGAAATCAATTCCGGCCACGTTAGTAAAGGTGATTTTATCCGTCCCCAGCGTCCAGGGAGCCCCGGTGTAATTCCAGACGTTGAGCATGGCAGACCAAGCGGTCACTGCGGTAAAGGTCAGCGTGCCCGTGCCCGCGGCAGTGTCAATGTTGGCCACGCCATTCACACTCAAGGCTCCGGTATTATTGCTGAAGCCGCCGGTGTTCAGCGTGGCTCCGGTGCTGAGATTAAGCGCGGCCGTGGCGGGGAGGGCATTCGTCACTCCCAGCAGCAAGGTGCCACCGTTGATGGTCGTAGCTCCCGTGTAAGTGTTGAGTCCCTCCAGCGCCATGGTGCCGGCCCCGGCTTTGATCAAACTGCCTGCGCCTCCTTGGGCCCGATCAATCAGTGGCGCAGAAACGCTGAAGTCGGTGGCGGCATCGCCCGTAACATTGGCCACATCAAACGTCACCCCGCCGACTTTCGTGAGATGGCTGCCGTTGAGCAGGGCCGCCGTGCCGGTGGTGTTAAACATGGAGGGTATGCTTCCGCTGACGATGACATCGCCCTTCAGACTCCAGGACTGCACGGAGGGGAACGCCCCGTTGGCCGAAGTTAGCGTGCCACCATTGAGAGTAATACTGGGCAAAATATTAAACGGACCATTGCCGCTCGCTTGGGAACCAGGCACGGCCGCCAGGGTGCCGCCATTAATCACGAAATTTAGCTGGGGATTTGCCCCGTCGTTGCCGAGGATATCGTGTTGTTTAAATTCCAAACGTGCGCCCGCGCCCACCGTTATCGTGCGAGCCACGGTGGGGTTGCCCAAGGCGGAAGTCGTGGTGGCAGGGCCCAGCAGCCCGGCCGTCAGGGCCACGGTTCCACCGGTGATGTTCACATTACCGATGAAAGTGCTGGCATTGCTACTAAGCGTCAAGATACCGTTTCCGGTCTTCGTGATGCCACCGCCGCCGTTGAGCAGTGCTTGGGCAATCGTGACATTGAATCCGTTGGTATTGACCGTGCCGCCACCTGCCTGGACGGTCGCTGCGGTAAGCCCTTGCAAGAAGGTGGTGCTGTTAGCGGTGGGGACCAACGTTCCTCCATTGAAATTGAAATTGGCCGTGCCGGAACCGTTCTTGGAAAGAATGGGGGTAGTGAGGGTGCCTCCATTCAGATTGTAAACGCCATGGTTAGGCCCGCCGCCGCCGAAGTTGATTCCGCCCGTAGTGGTGACCGTGCCGCCATTCTGCGTGTAAGTGCCAGTGCCGGTTCCTTCAGCATATCCGCCCAGGTAAATGGTGCCATTCACCTGGAGGGCGCCAGCGGTGTGGGTGGCGGTGCTGGTGCTGCCATGGGCTCCGACGACGAATTGACCGCCGGCAGTAACGCTCCCCGCAGTCAGTTTGAAATTTGCCAAACCTATGCCAACGGCACCGATATCGATCAAGCCCGGCCCGGAAATGCTGCCGGCATTCACCTCAAGTGTGCCTTCATTCACCAGCGTGCTGCTGGTGTAGGTATTGGCAGCAGTGAGCACCATGGTGCCTGCCCCCGTCTTGCGCAATTGTCCTGCCCCCGTGCCTCCCGGCCGATCCATGAGCGGAACGCTAACGGTCAGGTCAGCTGCGGATCCCGTTGAGCTTACGATGAAGTCGTTCGGCCCGGTCACGCCCAAGTGAACGCCCGTGAACGTGGTGCCAGTGGTATTGATGAAAGAGGCCCCGGTGCCAGAGACGGTAACGCTGCCCCGCAGGTTGAACGTTTGGAAACCAGCGTTGACGCCATTTCCACCGGTTAGGGTGGAACCATCGTTCAGCGTTACATTTCCCAAGGTGTTGAAGAACGTGCCATGGGACAAGGTGGCATTGTTGAGAATGATGGTGGCGGGCATGGAGGTGGTGGAACCGATGGTGTCACTGCTGCCAAAGGTTAGGCTAGTGCCCGCCGCCAGCGTGATCGTCTTGCCCACCGTGGTCATATTTCCCAGAGACGTGGCCGTGGGGGTGGCGGTGTTGGCGGAGCCTGATGTCAGAACCGAGCCACTGTTGATGACCACATTTCCAGTGAACGTGCTGGCGTTAGTGGCCAGAGTTAGTTGACCGTTGCCATTTTTCGTCAATCCGCCACCGCCACCGCCATTGAGCAGGGCCACGCTGAGGGTGGCGTTGAACGTATTCGTATCAATGATGGCACCGCCCGCCAGGACATTGCCAGTGAGCAAACTCGCAAATGCCAACTCGATGGCTGCTCCCGCGCGCAGCGTGCCTCCGCCGAAATTCACGGTAGCAGTGCTGGCTCCGGTGCCATTTGCGATGCTGCGCGCTGTTGTCAGGGTGCCGCCATTGAGATTGATCACACTGCCCGTTCCCCCATAGGGATTGAGCCACAGTCGGGTGCCATCCAGTGAACTGGCTCCCGTGCCAGCGGCCGCCACGTTGACGGCTCCACCATTGATAGTTAGGGTTCCTGAGCCTGCGGTGCCAGGAGCGCCAATCTTCCCACCGATCAAGGTTGCCCCCACCGTGGCGCCCGCTCCATTTCCGATGTTCAACGCAGCCCCAGAATTCACCACGACAGTTCCCGCCGTGCCGTTGCCCGATCCGATGGCGAAGACTCCATTGTTGGCAACAGTGACATTTCCGGAAATGTTCAACAGGCCGTTGTTGGTGGTGTTGATGAGATTCGTGGCATTAAGTCCGCCTGTGGAGGTAATGTCCAGCGTGCCTCCCGACACGAGGGTATTGCCCGGGTAGGTGTTCATGGCATTGAGCTGCATGGTGCCCGCACCTGTTTTGATCAAGCCACTGCCCGAGCTGCTACCGTTATTGTTAAGCACCGCATTGACGATCAGATCTGCGGCCGCAGAGCTGGTAACATCGGCCACGTTGAAAGTCGTGTTGCCATTTGTGCCATGGCCCACGGAGACCGTTTCAAACCCATTAACCCCGCCCACTGCAATGGTGGAAACGGAGCTTCCGCCTACGGTTACAGTCCCCTTCAGCCCAAACGAGCCATAGGGATTGTTGACCCCACCATTTGCCAGCAGCGTGCCACCGTTCATGGTGAGATTCCACATGGTGTTGAAATTCCCGCCGCTCGCCAAAGTGCCACCACTGTTGATCGTGATCAGCGGTGAGGCGACAGTGCTCGCATCGCTAAACGTATCATTGCCGAAAAACGTCACCCTACCGGAATTGATCGTGGCAGTGTCCGTGCTCAGCGTGGGGCCTGCTACCAGCCCTGGGTTCCAATGCAGGCTGTTCCAGAAATCCGTGCTACCATCCCAAATGTAATTGGTGGCGTGAGCCGTCGCTGGCAGCAACAGTAGCAGGGCCCAAAAGGGTTTGGACAATGCTGCTGCGGTGCCGCAACGAGATTTGAAGTGCTGGATCATCTGCTTGAGGTGTGGAGAATATTAAACAATATATCTATAGCTCATGACAACCAATCACAATGGCTCATTCCCAACGGTTACCGATGAAAATCCACCAGCGCAGAGAACCTTGGCATCACCGATTGGCGCGATATTCCTTTGGATTCATTCCCACCCAACGTTTGAACGCACGGGAGAAAACCAAGCCGTCAGAAAATCCGACGCATTCAGCAATGACATCCAGCTTGTCGTTCGTCGTTTCCAGCAAGGTCTGCGCGTGTTGCATGCGCATGTAAGTCACTTGATGCATGGGGCTGCGGCCCATTTCCAGTTGGCAGCGTCGGCGCAAGTATTCTCCGCTGGCGTTGACGCATTTAGCCAAGCGCGACAGGGGCCAGGGTTCCGCCAATTTTCGCGCCACTTGATCCCACAGGGAAGCCAGTCGGTCATCTTTAGCGGTCGGTTGGGCGGCCCGCTGAGCGAAGGCTTGGATCAAACTCACCCAATGATGAATAATTTTAGGATCCTGGATGCCTGCCCACTCCGCCTTCAGCCCAGAGATACTCCGAGCCAATTCCTCCCCGCCAGCACTAGCACGCACCGGAGAAGCCGCCCCCACTAACGATCTGACAAAATGCGGCTCCGTATAACGCAGCCAGGCAAAGCACCAGGGCTTGCCTGGCATGGCGTAAAATGCGTTCAACACCCGCGGCGGAGCCATGAACAGGCTGCCTGGACCCACGCGTTGCCATTTCCCATCCAATAGAATGCGCCCTTCGCCCGCCGTGGTCGCCAACAGAAAACTCCCGGCCGGCTGCATGCGAATGCGACGATACGGGGCCACCGCCTCCTCCAACCCCAACCGCGCCATCCGGTAGGAATTAAACTCCGCGCATTCATGATGCTCCAACACCCATCGCACGGTTTTGGGACCGTCAATGGTGGTTTCACATAGGGGCGCGGATTCTGCTGACATGGTGGACTTTTGAATCCGGAAGGTGCGTCATGCAAGCGATTGCAGCAGTCCAACGGAATGCTTCCACGTTCTAGTTGCGGCAGTTCACACGGCCAGGTCCTCGGCGGGATAAGTCCAGATCTCCGACAGGGTCGGATGATAATGGGGAATACGCGCCAAGTCTTGGGCAGTGCCGTGGTAATGCATGGCTACCGCGATTTCATGGATCAGGCTGGCAGCCTCAGGTCCAATCACCGCGCCACCAAGGATTTCTCCGGTGCTGGCGCGCGTGATCAACTTCACAAACCCTTCGGTTTCTCCCATCACTAGTGATTTCCCATGGTCATTGAAGGGATACGTGGCCACCCCAATCGCCTCTCCAGTGGCGCGTGCTTCCACCTCCGTTAGCCCCACTTGCGCCACTTCGGGTCGGGTGAAGAGGACGAACAATTTCAAACGATAATCCATGTCTTCCAGGCCCTCATGCGCCTGGCGATGGGTGCGGAGGATGTTACGCACGGCCACTTCCGCCTGCTGAATGGCCAAATGCACGATCTCATAGGGACCACAGACATCACCTGCGGCATAAATGTGCGGCACCGTGGTTTGTTGGGTGGGACGAACGGTCAGTTTCTCGTTGGCTAAGTCCATCCCCGTGGCCTCCAGTCCGAGATTGGAGAAATTCGGACTCCGACCTAACGCATGGAAAATTTCTTCCGCCTCGATCTCCTGCGCGTCACCCTTGACCGTAAATGATAATTTCTTGCCAGTTGCAGTGCCTGCAGCACTCCCCAGAGTCACTCCGGTGCGAATCGTGATCCCTTTAGCCTCCATCGCTTCGCGCAGACAGTTGGCTACGTCTGCATCCGAGCCCTTGAGGAGTTGGCCGCTGCGTTGCAGAATCGTGACCTTGGTGCCCAAGGCGCTAAAATAATGCGCAAATTCCAAGCCGATGGCACCTGCTCCCAGCATGATCAGGGACTTCGGTAGCTTAGCTAATTCAAGCGCGGTATCGCTATGCAAATAACCAATCTCCGCCAAGCCGGGCACCGGCGGAGGGTTCAACTTGCTGCCCGTGGCTAGGAGGAAATTTTGTCCTCGCAGACGGGTGATATCACCCTCTTGAGAAGTGACCTCCAAAGTGTGAGGATCAACGAACACACCTCGACCACGCACAAAAGTAAACGGACCATTTTCAATCTGTCCTCTGCGATAATCCGCAAAGTCTGCCACATGGCGGCGTTTCCGCTCGACCAAGGTCGGCAAATCCAATGCCACCTCCGAGGCCGTAATCCCGAACTCCGCAGCTTCATGCAGCAGTTGCAGACGGTTCGCCCCGGCCAGCAGCGCTTTGCTAGGCATGCAGCCGCGCAAAATACAGAGCCCACCCAGTTCGCTGGCTCCATCCACCAGCGCCACCCGCAGGCCAGAACGCGCGGCTAGGGCGGCTCCATTATAACCTGCGCTGCCGGCTCCGATGACGATAAGATCAAATTCAGTTTCCATGTGATCCGCAGCTTGCACGGCCCAGCGATCTTTGCATCTGAATTCGCTGGTGCCATTGCTCTGGTTTTCGGTTGGTGGGTTGCACCGAATCCCGTCAAGAGAGCCGTGGCATGGGCGTCCCGCCCATCAGCCCCTCCATGCAGGCGGCAGGCCTAGCGATTCCGTCCGTGCTAGGGAATTGCTAGTGAGCCGCCTACCCTGGGCTTACGGGCGAGACGCCCGTGCCACAGATGGAGGATTCCGAATATCCAACGTTACGGCAGCGGCACGGCACTGGCGGCTTTGTCCACCAGTTGGAGAAACTCACCGCGGTAACCTTCGGCATCTTCTCCTTTGCCAGCCTTGGCCATGGTGCGGATCATTTCCCAGTTCAGGTTTCCCACTTGCTTGGAGCCTCGGAGCAACAAGCCGTAGCCAGCCACGGCGGTGGCGAATTGGAAGTCTCCAGGAGCACTGGCCACGGCGGCGTTTTTGTCCATCACCGGGAGTTCCATGAGTTGGGAAACGTCGGCATCCGGGGCTTTGTAGCGCAGTTTCACCGTCATGATTTCCGGGCTGTCTGGCCGGGCGACTGGCTTATCTTCAGCCTTGGCCACTGGTTGATACTTCAGGGGATCGACTGGTGGGACCTCGGCAGGGGCATCGGTGGGCGTGATCTCATAGAGCGCGGTCACGGTGTGGCCTGCGCCCATTTCGCCTGCATCCTTCTTGTCGTCATTGAAGTCTTCCTTCGCCAGCATCCGATTCTCATAGCCCAGAAGCTTGTAGCTGCGGACTTTGCCGGGGTTGAATTCAATCTGGATTTTCACATCCTTGGCCACCGTCACTAACGTGCTGGACATCTCCTCGGAGAGCACCTTGCGGGCTTCGCCCAGACTGTCTATGTAGGCGTAGTTGCCGTTACCTTTGTCCGCCAGGGTTTCCATGGTGCTGTCCTTGAGATTACCCATGCCATAGCCTAACACACTGAGGAAGACTCCGGATTTGGCTTCTTTCTCGATCAAACTCTGCAGTCCCTCACGATCCGAGATGCCCACATTGAAATCGCCATCGGTGGCCAGGATGACGCGGTTCACGCCTTCCTTGAGAAACTCCTTCCGCGCCATTTCGTAAGCCAGCGTGATCCCGCCAGCACCATTGGTGGAGCCGCCGGGCTGGAGGTTATCGATGGCACCCAGGATTGCTTTCTTATTTTCGCCATGGGTTGGTGGCAGGACCACACCGGAGGCTCCGGCATAGACGACGATGGACACGCGGTCGTTCTCGGAGAGTTTATCCACCAGCAGTTTCAGGCTTTGTTTCACCAGCGGCAGCTTGTTAGGTTCGTTCATGGAGCCGGATACATCCAGCAGGAACACGAGGTTGGCCTTGGGCCGGGTTTCATCCACGCGGGCCTTGAGGGCCACTCGTGCCAACCGATGATATTCATTCCATGGACAGACCACCAGATCCGCCGTGAGCGAGCAAGGTTTCCCCGCTTCTGGGGCGGGATAGGCATAGCGGAAATAGTTCACCAATTCTTCCACGCGCACCGCTTCGCCCGGTGGCCGTTGCCCCATGTTCAGGAAACGTCGCACGTTGGCGTAGGAGGCCGTATCCACGTCGATGGAGAAGGTGGAGAGAGGTTCTGCGGCCACTTGCTTGAAGGGATTCTCCGGCGGGGCGATGTAGGATTCCGAGCCGGGCTGAGCAGGCTGTAGCCCGGGTTTGGGTTGGACGCGATAGCGGAGTTCATCAGTTGATCTATATAGGTCAGCACTATAATCCCTGGCTTCCTTGTTTCGGGTTGATTCAGCTTCCAAGGATAGCGTGCCTGTGACCACTCCAGCACGCCCAAGCCCACGGCCATCCCCCTCCATCTCTGCATCCAATAGCGATGCCTTCGCCTTGGCCAATGGTTGATTTTGCGCGATAGTCCCGCCGTCGGCAGGTTTACCGGGCATCGCTCCAGAATAAGTCGCGAGGGGTCTCGCTACAGCGAAAGGCGTGGGCGCAGCCGTGGCCACTTCCGGGGTTGGTTGCGATTCGCTCATTCGCTCTGCTGGCTTACCACCAGCTGGGGGAGCGTCTGATAGCAGGCTACCCTCAACCGCGAGGCCTTTTTCCCGCCTGCCTCTTGGTGAATCGCTAGTCGGGGCGGTGGCTACCATGGGACCAGAAATTGGTGCCGCGGCGGCATCGGCTTTCTTGGCGTCGGTTGCATATAAACTCGCTGCTGCGGCTGTCAATGGGGCCGGGGCCACCGCATCAACTTCCTCCAACTTTTTCTCTGCGATTTGATTCCCGAGCTTCGCAATCGCGGTATCGCCACTGGTGCGGGCTGCAGGCAACGGCATCACCGAACGTGCCATCCGATCCTCGGAAGGCGCAGCTGCCTTGGACCTCGTTTCAGGGTTATCCGTCGCAACCTGACTGCCGCGCCCGCCACCACCGCCTGGGAGAAACTCTCCTGGAGTAGTGCTCGATTCCACCGCCACCTCGCTATGCTTCCCAGGGGCATACGGCCAGATCAACCATGCCGCTACCGCTGCGGCCGCTCCGGCACCTGCCCAGAGGGGCCAGCGGAATTTGTGCACCACGTTAGCAGGTGGTAAATTTTCAGCGATGACTTGCTTTTGCTCCGCGCTTAGCCCGGCTCCGCCCTTGGCTTCGGGCGTGGCCAGTGTGGTGCTGAGCAGTTCACAGAAGGCACGGGTTTCCTCGGCGGTGGCCGCTTCCGCTGGGGATTCCGCGAGGAGGAGGGACAGTTCGTCGGCCGCATCCGGCGGCAATTCGTTCAAGGCGTAGGCCGTGAGGTCTGAAGGAGAAATGGATTTCATATTGAAATAAGAGAGTTAGAAAATAAAAAAGTTAGAAAACGAGAAGCTAGTTAGGCTTGGGCGGCTTCGTAGGAGCTGCGCAGGGCCGCTACGGCGGTGTGGATGAGCCAGCCGACGGTGCCGACGGTGTGGCCCGTGGCGGCGGCTATTTCCTTGTAGGAGAGGCCGGCTTCGAATTTGAGCTTGATCACCGCCTGCTGGTCCGGCGGGAGGTGAGTGACCAAGGAGCGAATCTGGGAGGCAGTGTCCTTAGCCTCCAGCGCGGAATCCGGGGCGGCGGCAGGTTCCGGCAGAGCTTCTAACATGAGGGTATCCATGGGAGTGAGACGTTTGTTTTTGCGCTGCCAATCAATAATGCGATGGCGGCAGGTGGTGAAAAGCCAGGCGGCTAAATTTTCTACATCCCCATCCCGTGGCGGCTTGCCGGACTTGGTGAGGCGCAGAAAGGTGTCCTGCACGGCATCCCGCGCCTGTTCCCAGTCTCCACATAAATTGTGCGCAAAGCGAATGAGCGGTCGCTCAAAGCGCTCCAGGGCCGCAAGGACCCAGTGCGTGGCAAGATTGGTAGATTCAGTAGGTGGCAGGCTTGACATGTTGATGTGCAGTTATCAGGTCAAACGCGCCAACGAAAGCTTTCTTGGAAAATAATTGGGAAATTTTTGGAGCCCGAAACTAATGGGGACCGGGGCACAATCCTGTCCGTTTTCATCCCGCTCTGATTGCCGCTGTTAACTCCAGTTCAAGAATCGGGATCAGGAATCAGGCACAAATGCTGGACGGAAGTGGACTGATGGGCTAGATTTACGGCAATAACCACCCCGCCATGAGCAACTCCATTCACGACACTGACCTGCCGGGCACGGGTTTTCCTTTGCTTGCTTTTATCATATTCATTTACAGTGCAAAATTTATGCGATACAAATTCTTCATGCGACAAGCGAAAGCATTTTTACATTTACTTCTCATTCCAATATGCTTGACGTCGGCATTTTCCTCCGAACGACCAACGTTTACACAAGAGTTCGAGAGGCACCTGCGTCTTGCTGATCAGCACGATGGGACCAAAGTTGGTTATGCCGCCGCGATGGACGTTTTGGTGAACTGGGCAAACCAACAGCCTGCTGCGTCCCATGCGAAGTATACCAAATCTTTAGCAAACACACCTTGGTTGCAATTGACTAAAATGCAACGCCGGGCATTCGTTTTCTACGTCTACGACTGGGGGGGAAATCATCTTGCAGCTCCAGTTCTAGCGTCGTTGATCGCCAAGGGATTTAGCCGCTATTACACACAGGCACCATATCTCTATTTGTTGGCGATATTTCGTGACGTAGAAAGTGTTCTCATTCTGCAAACCGCACTTTTGCAAACGACAGACAAAAGCATAGAATCGCACTTACTGTTGGAGTTGATAAACGGAATCGGCCCTGATGCGGTTGGCCTTACTTCGGAGAAGGCTGCAGCACTTGCTAAAACAGGGATAACGGGTCAGGCCAAAGTCCGCTGTTGCCAGAAAATGCGAGATTGGGTCAAAATCAATCAAGGTCAAGTCGAACGAAATGATGCCTACGCAGGACCGAGGAAAGAGGGCACATTATTTAAACCAAAGCCATGAGCCAATCGCAGCGCCAGACTAGGTGTTTGACGAATTATGAGACAAGTTGACGAATTATGGGACACCGCTCTGTCTCATCGGTGCTTTCATGGGGATTCTCCTGGTGTTAGGCGAGCTACGAATGCTGTGCCCGTTCTGCGGCAAGAGTGGTCGTGTCGGCGGGAACAAGCACGATGGGATGTGGATGGAGTGCGAGTCATGCGGCTTTATTCACGGCAGCGGCCCGTTGCCACTGAAGCTTGTGCGAGAAGAAATTGACGATGACGAAACCTAGCAAATTAAGCTATCATTTGGCGATAGCCCGCCTTTCGTTCGATTTGCAAGGCTCTCCGCGTTCTCTGCGGTAAATTGTTGACCATCACGCGCATCTGCGGCTAAAATCCGGCAAAGTTCATCTATGAAATCACTACCCCGCGCAACAACTTGCCTATAAAGAAGCTCGGCAACAATCGACACTTCTGTCGGTGATCAACTAGTTCGCCCAACTATGAAACGCATCGCCATCATCATCCTAGCTTTCGCCTTCTCTAGTTGCTCAGTTCCGGTTGTCGAGAAGTCATCCGAACCAGTCATTGCCGGGGATTCCACCGTCGAGGTCGCCCGGCTTTCTCTACCAGAGAGAGCGGTGATTCAAGCTGTGCTTGAGCATGAGGCACAGGGACATAAGGAATCGAGTGCGGTCATCATTTGTCGTCTACTTCGTCCGCAGGCTTGCTCATGGACTGTCTTGGCGATGATGATGCATCAGATCAGATAGATGTTTCTGCGATTCGTAGCTTCACACAGGCGAACCGCCGTGGTTATCGGTGGCCACACGACTTGGGCAGCAGGTATGACCTTCACTTTCTAACTCCTGAGCAGTCGAAAGAGATTTTGAGGGATCAAGATGGCTGGGATCGGTTTTATCGTTTGTTCCCGAAGGCCCACGGACACACCACAATTTCTCGGGCTGGGTTCTCCTCTGACGGTCGAGTTGCCTTGGTCTATCGAGGCTGTCAGAGCGAGTGGTTAGCAGGGAGCGGACAGATCTATGTATTGCGCCTTGAGCGTGGCAGATGGAAGGTCACTCATGAGCATGTTGGAGGCATGTGGGTGTCATGAGCGGCACACATTTACAAACAAGGACGAATGCTTCGGATGCAGGCAGCGGCTCGTATGGCATCTGTCGCAGAAATGTCAGGCGCTCCCCTTGGGCCAAGTAGAATGTTAGTCTATGAATTCTGAACTGCTACGCATCACTTCCGAATCGAATACCAAGTCAGCTTACTTGTCGGCGTTTGGTTGCGCTGCTGCGTCAATCGGGTTCCTATCGGTAGCATTTTTCCCTGAGCATAACGATGCGGGCGTGGGACTAGTTGCCGGCATCGTCGGAGTTCTCCTTATTGCTGTTTTCCTTGACATACTCTACGGGCTGGTTTTCCCATTTCAGAGCGAATTTGTGATCGAAACCCATGCCCTCCGACATGGCCTTGTTGCTCAGCGCTTGCGCCAGCGTCTAGTTCGTCGATCTGAGATCAAATGTTTGATCCTGGATGACGGCCCAGATGAGTCGCTCTGCATGAATATCGGCAAATCGTTGTCACCTCCCCTAACTCCGGGAATCCTTAGCCGGGCAGACCTAATGGTGGAGGTAGCCAAAGCGATCCGACTCAATTGGCCAGAAGTCCCAGTTTACAACCGGGAGGAATATCAGAATTTGTGTCGAGCTAAGCTTAACCGCACACCAAGAACTTAACGACGCATCTTCAATCACCTAGCCGAACAAAAACGCGGCAGGGCCACCACCATCCTTCCCACTGATTTTTATGTCTTGTTTGAACTTTCATCACTCCCAGCTTCGCTCAAGCGCTCTCTCAGAGGGAGTGCCTGTCCTCTAACGCTAGGCGCATTTGCATATGAGCACTCCAAAAGAACCCACCGCAGATCCCTTCCGCCTCCAAGCGTTAGCCAAGACCGTCAGCGACATCTTGCGGCAGCGTTTCGGCACCAAGCAGTTCTATACCGCTGACGAGGTCGAGTCAGCCTGCAACCAGTGTCACGTTCCGGTATCGGTCCGCGAGTATGCCGTGGCTATGTTTGTCGAACCGGAGCAGACCCAAGGCTTCCTCCAGAAACTCGGTTCCTCGAAAACCGCCATCGAACTGCGGAAGTTTCTCGCCGGGCAGATTTTTTTCGATTCCCTGCCCGATGTATCATACGGCAGCAGCACAAACGACTTTCAGGACACCGGAGATTCCCACGGACGCGGTTCCGACAGATTCGAGGGCTCAGGCTCCGACCACGGCGGACGTGGCGACTACAATGGCGATCACGATTCAGGCGGGGACGACGGAGGTGATTAGTAATTCGACCAATGGGCCGAACAGGCGCTGCAGCGAATAAGGGTAAGACGGGCCAGGCTCAATGCCAATTTGCGCAGCACCACCAGGACATAGGCGGTCTACGCCAACGGCGTTTCGTCCTTCAGCCCAAGGGTTGCCCGGGCACGGGCTACCCTGGGAAATCGAGGTTGCAGTGATGAACCGCAACGCGGTTCCGGCTGTTCGGGCGCGAGGAAAGCACTGCGGATGGTGCTGAGCCACGATCTCACTCGGGTTAGGATCAGCTCTCAATTTCCCGGCGGAACTGCCACTTGGTTGTTGCAATGCGGGGCTAGTGTGGTTTGCTGAGGCCATGAGTATTATGAGTTTGGATTCACTAATGTCTCCAGTCGCGGAATGCATGGATGAGGCGTCATTGCGTGCTCTGATTGAACTGCGCGCGACCCCGGCTGCTGCCGAGCGCGTGGCTTGGCTGGCTGATCGGGTGAATGAAGGAGAGGCTTCCGCTGAGGAACGCGCAGAATACGAAAGCTGTGTCATGTTCGCCAGCTTCCTCGGAGTGCTGCAATCGAAGGCGCGACGGAAATTTCAGGCGGCATCCTAAAATGCCAGTGTTGATAGTGAGCCGTCGGTTGGTGAAGGAGCGTTCGGGAATGCGTTGCGAATACTGTCGCATGGCGGAAGCATGGGAACCGTTCTTCCCTTTTCATGTCGAACACATTCGTGCGCGCCAGCACAAGGGAGCGGATACGCCAGACAATCTCGCCTATGCGTGCAACCATTGTAATTTATTCAAAGGCCCCAATCTCACCAGTATTGACCCGGATACAGGCTTGCTAACCCCATTGTTTAACCCTCGACTGCAACTGTGGTCGGAGCATTTTGTGAATCAACAGGGCAGAGTGTTTGGACTTACCCCAGTTGGCCGCACCACTGTTTTTTTGATGCAAATGAACGTTCCGCATCGCGTGGAGTTGAGATTGGAAAATGCGGCTAAATGGTAGCGTGACTTGTGCATTCTGCCCTGTCGCCACTAAATTCCTCAGCGCCCCTGGGTCCTCGCACTGCCGCTACAGCAGCCCATCCGAAGGATCGCGCAGGCTGGCCATCGCTTGCACCATGGCCCTCAGTTCTGCCCGGCTATACTGCTGCCGGATTTTTGCGATCTCCGCCGAAGCCAGGCCGTCGCAACGCTCGTTGCCGGCATTTCCCGCGTGGCCCTTGACCCAACGCCAATCGATCTGATGCTTGACCGTAGCCGCGTCCAGCGCCTTCCAGAGGTCCACATTCTTCACGGGCTGGCGGTTGGAGGTGATCCACCCCTTGCGTTTCCAACCATGAATCCATTTCGTGACGCCTTCCCGTAAATATTGCGAGTCGGTGAACAAGATGACCCGACATGGCTCCTTAAGCCGCTGGAGTGCCCCGATGGCAGCCGAGAGTTCCATGCGATTGTTCGTCGTGGCCGGTTCGCCTCCGCTCATTTCCAAGCGATGCTGCCCCGAGAGCAACACGGCCCCCCACCCCCCTGGACCAGGGTTCCCTTCGCATCCGCCGTCGGTATAGATCGTGACTTCTTTCATATTTAAATTTTGAGCACTGACGATGAGACCTCCTCCCGCAGGCGGCAAGCAAAACCACACGTTGACGAAAGTGGGATCACTCCGCTCGACTGGTCCCCCACGCCACCCCACGCCTCCTTTCCATTCCGTCTCCGCGGCGTCATGGAATGGACGAAAAATTCCCTCTGGAAATGTCACTTGATTCTCAGCGGCTTCATCGGACAATTTCCCTTTCCTCGCCTGCTCCCGGCAGATTTTCTGCTTTAATGTCTTCAGGCGCTGTGAGTCGGCTCATTCTTTCCCGCTCACCGTTCCTTCGTTTCATCTCCCTCCCATCCATGTCTGCTATTTCCGCCCGTCTCAATTTATCACTGCTCGAAGCCAACTACGAACTGTGGAAGTCCGATGCTGCCCGTGTCGATGGGGCTTGGAACGCTTTTTTCGAGGGTTTTGAGCTGGGCTTGCAGCGTCTGGGTTCCGAGACCACCACCGCCGCCGGAGAGCCTTCCGGCAGCCTTTCCCCGGACGACGTTGCCTTCCGGGCCAAGGTGCTGCAACTGATCGAGACCTACCGCCGCCAAGGGCATGTAGGCGCTTGGCTGGATCCCCTGACGGGCGCACCCGCCCTTCCCACAGAATTGCAACTAAACACCCTGGGAATAACCGAAGGCGATTTACAACGGGAGATCGTTACGCAGTTCTATGCGGACGGGCGCCCGATGAAATTAGGGCAGGCGTGGGCCGAGCTGAAAGCCACGTATTGCAGCTATGTCGGCTTCGAATACGCCTACATCCAGACCGCCGAGGTCAAGGAATGGCTGCGCAAAAGAATCGAGGCCCCGGTGGCGGCCAACACTTCCGCCCAAGCGGCCTCAGCCTTGCGTTCGGTTATGGAAGGCGCCTACTTTGAGCGTTTCCTGCATGCCAAATATGTCGGTCAAAAGCGCTTCTCCATGGAAGGAGGAGAATCGGTGATGGTGGCCTTGAATACCATTTTGGAATCAGGCGCGGAAGGCCCCATGGAAGAAATCATCATGGGCATGGCTCACCGGGGTCGGCTCACCGTGCTGGCAAATTTCCTCCAGAAGCCACTCAAGGTTTTGCTGAATGAATTCAGTGAAAACTTCGTGCCAGATCTCGTCGCTGGCGATGGCGATGTGAAGTATCATCTGGGTTATGAAATCAAGCGCCCCACCGCGGCGGGCAAGGAAGTCAAGATCATCCTGGCCCCTAATCCCAGCCACCTCGAAGCGGTGAATCCCGTGGTGGAAGGCAACGCCCGGGCACGCCAACGGGCCTTGGGTGATAGTGTGGAGCGCAATCGCGTGCTCCCCGTGCTACTCCATGGCGATGCCGCCTTCGCTGGTCAGGGCATGGTGGCGGAAACGCTCAATTTATCCCAACTCAAAGGATATCGCACGGGCGGCACCATTCATATTATCATCAATAACCAGATCGGCTTCACCACCAGTCCCGCCGATGCCCGCTCCAGTCGCTACTGCACGGACGTGGCTAAAATGATCGACGCTCCCGTCTTCCATGTAAATGGTGATGAACCGCTGGAAGTGATGCGCGTCACGAAACTGGCCTTGGACTTCCGTCAACAGTTCAAGAGCGATGTCATCATCGACATGGTATGCTATCGTCGCCACGGCCACAATGAAGGTGATGAACCCGCCTTCACGCAGCCTGACATGATGAAGGCGATCCGCGCCCAAGTCCCGGTGGACAAGAAATTCAGCGCAGATGCCGTGGCCGCCGGACTGCTGACGGAAGCGCAAGTCGCAGAAATTTCCACCAGCGTGCAGGCCCGGTTGGAACAAGAATACGCCGATCTCCAAAAAATGCAGAAGCGCGGCAAAGGGTCGATGCGCGATGTCTTCGCGGAATCCACCGCCGTCTTCCAACCGGAATACTCCCACGAACCGGTCCTGACGGGCATCCCAGCCGAGCGCCTGCGCGAACTGGGCATGAAGATCACCGAAGTCCCCACAGGCTTCCGCATCCATCCCAGAGTCCAGACTACGGTAGCGGATCGACGGCGTGCCGCCACCGTTGCTGGTGGCCCCTACGACTGGTCGCATGCCGAACATCTGGCCTTCGCCAGTTTGCTCACGGATGGAATTCCAGTGCGACTCAGTGGCCAGGATTGCCGCCGCGGCACCTTCAGCCAGCGCCATTCCGTCTTCTACGATACCGAAACCCGCGAGCGCTACATTCCGCTGCAAAATCTCAGCCCAGAGCAGGCCCGGTTCTGCGTTTACAATAGTTTCCTCAGCGAGAATGCCGTGTTAGGATTCGACTACGGCTACAGCCTCATGTCACCCCAAATGTTGATTTGCTGGGAGGCGCAGTTTGGAGATTTCGCCAACGGATGCCAGGTCATCATCGATCAATTTATCGTTAGCGCTGAATCCAAATGGCAGAAGCCCAGCAGCATTGTGCTGCTGCTGCCGCATGGTTACGAAGGCCAGGGACCGGAGCATTCCAGCGCGCGTCTGGAGCGGTTCCTGCAACTCTGTGCGGAGTGCAATATCCAAGTCTGCAACCTCACCACCCCCGCCCAGTATTTCCATGCGCTGCGTCGCCAAGTGAATCGTCCTTTCCGCAAGCCCATGGTCATCATGACTCCGAAGAGCCTGCTGCGGGATAAACTGGCCGTGAGCACCGAGGCAGATTTCACCGATGGTTCCAGTTTCCAAGAAGTCCTAGACGATCCCGGTCTGCTCGCCAAACCCAATCGCATCCAACGCCTCGTCTTCTGCACCGGGAAAGTTTACTACGACCTCATGCAGTATCGCAACGAGCACAAGATCAAGAACACCGCCATCATCCGCATTGAGCAATTGTATCCCTGGAACGAGGAACTGCTCAGCGAGATCATCGCCCGCTATCCCGCCACGGATAAGAAATTTATCTGGTGTCAGGAAGAACCGCAAAACATGGGAGCGTGGAATTTCGTCTCGGATCGCATGGAGAAAATTGCGGACACGAAACTTCGCTATGCTGGACGCGAGCGGGCAGCCAGCCCTGCCGTGGGGTCCAAAACCATGCATGACAAAGCGCAGGCCATGGTCGTCGCGAGTGCATTTGAGAAATAGCCATGCCGCTTATGATTGATCTCCGCAGCGATACGGTGACCCGACCCACGGCAGCCATGCGCGCGGCCATGATGGCAGCACCGGTGGGTGATGATGTCTTCGGGGATGATCCCACGGTGAACGCCTTGCAGGAAACCATCGCTGCGCGTCTGGGATTTGCGGCCGGTTTGTTCTGCCCCACTGGCACCCAGAGCAATCTCTGCGCACTGATGGCCCATTGCGGCCGCGGGGATGAATACCTGGTGGGACAGGAGGCCCACACCTATAAATACGAAGGCGGAGGAGCCGCGGTCCTGGGGAGCATTCAACCGCAGCCGATTGAGAATGCCCCAGATGGCTCGCTGCCGTTGGAAAAAATCGCAGCGGCCATCAAAGCGGATGATATCCATTATGCCAGGACGCGATTGCTTGCCCTGGAAAACACCATCGGAGGCAAAGTGCTCCCTCCGGAAGTGGTTAGGGACACGGTGTCTTTGGCTCGGAAACACGGGCTGGCGACCCACTTGGACGGTGCGCGTTTCTACAATGCAGCCGTGGCCTCCAGCGGTGATCAGATTTCTCTGGCGGACGCGGAGCGGGAATTGGCGGAAGGTTTCGACAGCGTATCCATCTGTCTGAGTAAAGGCTTGGGCACCCCCGCAGGATCAGTTCTTTTGGGATCCAGCGATCTGATTCACCGAGCCATCCGGATTCGGAAAATGCTGGGCGGCGGCATGCGGCAGTCGGGGATTCTGGCCGCGGCTGGACTCCATGCGCTGGAGCATCACGTCGCCAGATTGGCGGAGGATCATCGCCATGCCGCATTGCTAACAGAGCTGCTCAAAGCGATCCCGGCCTTGGATGGAAGCGTAGAGGGTCCGCACACCAACATTCTTTTCGTGAAGATTCCGCACGAGAAACTCGCTTCCTTAACCGCGTTCCTTAAAGCACGTGACATCCTGATCTTCCCCTCGGTTCGACTTCGCCTTGTAACTCATTTGGGGATTGATGCGGATGGCATCGAACGGACGGCGGCGGCTTTTGCCGAGTTTTTCAAGGATTGAATTCTTAGTTAGCGTTCCGCAAAGCTCAGGGATTGTTCCATCCACGTGTCGGCTTCGAGGACTTGCGTGCGTTGCCGGTAGGCTTGGCGTTGGGCTTTGGATTGGGCCACGTTGAATGCAATAGCCCGCAGGCTGGGGATGCGATGGAGGAGCTTTCGGATCGGGGCCGGGGTGTATTTGCGGATCAACTCATCTTCCAGACTAGCAAAGGATTCGGATGCTCCCGGATCGCCTTGGCGGGCGCAGCGGCCGATGAGTTGGCGGTCCACCCGACCGGACTCGTGGCGCTCCACTGCGATGACGCAGAGGCCACCAGCAGTGGCCACGCCTGCGCCCAACTTGATGTCGGTGCCACGTCCAGCCATGTTCGTGGCGATGGTGACTTGGCCCGGTTGACCTGCCAGGGAGATGATGATGGCCTCTTCTTGAATGCGGGTGGCATTGAGAACTTGAGGCGCGATTCCTTCCGCCCGCAGCAGCGCTGCCAGTTCTTCGCTGGCTTGCACGGTGCGAGTGCCGACGAGGATCGGACGACCGGTGGCGTGGATGGCCACGACCCGTCTTACAATCGCCTGCATTTTCTCCGCCACTGTGGGGAAAATTTGCTGCGGGGCGGAGTCGCGAATACAGGGCCGATGGGTGGGAATGCGGACGACGGGCACGGAATAGACGCGCCAGAATTCCCCGGCCGCTTCCTGCGCGGTGCCGGTCATGCCGCTGAGTTGGTGGTAGAGGCGGAAGAATTTTTGGAAACTAATGCGTGCGACGGTTTCGGTGGGCGCAGTGATTTCCAGCCCCTGGGCAGCCTCCACGGCTTGGTGCAGGCCCATGCGCCAAGTGCGATCCGCCATGGGACGTCCGGTGAATTCATCGACGATCACAATTTTACCGTCGTTGATCGTGAACTGTTGTCCTGGGTGATAATATTCTCTGGCCACTAACGCCTGCCGCAGCAACTCCGCACTGCGATCTCTCATGCGCCAGATTCCAGTTAGCGATTCCGTGCTCTGGGTGATAAGTGCTTCTCCAGCGGCAGTGAATTCAATGTCACGATACCGTGGGTTGGTGCGATAGTGGACGTTTGCTTGAAATGGACCGCAAAGCGTCTGCGCCATTACCACGGCCTCACGCAAGCTGTCGTTAGGGTGGCGGGCGGAAATGATGAGCGGAGTCACCGCTTCGTCAATCAAGAGACTATCCGCTTCATCCACGATGGCGAAATGCAGGCCACGCATCACTCGCTGGTGACTGGAGCCGCTCCGGGAATTCTGCAGCAGCGAACGGAGCATTTGTTGCGCTGGATTCAGCTGGACTCTCAGTTGCAGTTGATCCCGCAGGAAATCGGCCGCCATTTCCTTGCTGGTGCCATAAGTGATATCGGCGGCATAGGCCTCCTGACGCTGCTGGGGCCCCATTTCACCAGTAACGTGGCCTACGGTGAGTCCGCAGAATTCGTAAAGTGGCCGCAGGAAATCAGCGTCCCGGGCCACGAGGTAATCATTCACGGTGATGACATGGCAGGGCCGGCCGCGCCAAGCGATGAGGGTTGCTGCGATGCCGGCCGTGAGCGTTTTTCCTTCACCGGTGGCCATTTCTGCAAGGTGTCCTCGGGCCAGGGTTAGGGCGCCCAGAAGTTGCACGGGAAAAGGATCCAGTCCCAACGTGCGTTTGGCGGCTTCCGCAATGGCCGCTAGTGGTCGCAGTAGGGCGGAGTCGGTGGCGGCGGGGCGACGACGGATGGAGGCTTTGAGTTGCCTGAGTTCAGCCTGCAAGGCCGCTGGGGAAAGATCCCTGAAATCCACTCGCATGGCATCGGCCTGCTGCGCATCATCGTTTAGGGAACGGAAGACAGCCTTGCGGCGGCGGTATCTACCGATCCACTGGTGCACCACCAAATCCAATCCTTTGGGGAGGGGCTCGGGCAAACGCGGGCGTTCAGGCAAGCGGCTCATAGGCGATAACGCTGCAAGAGAAATTGCCGCAAGCGATTGATCCAACGCGGCAGCAGCGGTTCTGAGCCGGTCCGGAAACGCAACACGCCCAGTTGTCCGTGCCTCAGCGCTGCGCCTGCGGCGGCGGGGAGTTTCGTGCGGATGAGGTAAAATGGTTCCGAGGCGTGGCGGCCGGAAGCGTCATCCGAACGGACGGGAATCTCCCCCTGGCCGCGCGTTCCCAACATGAGTGAGGGCAATTGACTGCGGCCGCCGGGCAGGATTTTCCAGTCACTGCCAGGCACGGTGAACTCGGCCTGACCAGCAATTTTGATCTCGACCTCGGTTAGCGGCGTGGTGAATAATCGATCCGCATCGGTCTGCAGCACGGCCGCCACTAATTCATAGTCGTCATCCTGCGTGATGATCCCGAGGGATGTGCCGCGGGCGAGGAATAATCCTTTCAGCGGGGTCGAGGGCAGGAAACTCCAGCTTCCGGCGGCATGTGCGCGCACCGTGAGGGCGGCGTGATCTCGGTCCAATTCTTCCTGTTGCTGCCGGGCTGCAAGGAGTCGCTTTTCGAGCGGATCAATGGCCGCAGGGTCTTTGCTGCGAGCCATGAGGATGCGTGCTTCCAACTCATCAATCTGAGCTGCGGAGCGCAGCAGGGAGGCCTCCATGAGCGCATTGTCCAGTTCCAGGAGCACCGTGTTTTCCTCCGTGGTTTGCCCTGGCAGGGACGACATGGATTTAACGACTCCCGGGGCTCCGGTTACGATTTCCCGAAAGTGCACTGCCTGCACCACGCCTTGGGCTCGGAAATAAGAGGGAAATGGCAGGTAGCCGAAAAAGAGCAACCCTGCTGCGGCCAATCCTAACGTGGTGAGCCAGGCGCGGGGTCGCACGCGATCCAGCTCCGGGCTTTGGGCCAAATAGCGGATCAAGCGCACGATGGGCGTGATGATCCAGGAAATCAGACACACCGCCGCCATGATGAGGCCCAGGATGAGAAATTGATCCGCCACGAGCAAGAGCACGCCCGCAAAAACGAAGACGCGATAGATGCCGCTGAGAATTCCAAACCAAGTCAGGATCTTGCGTTCCCTGGGCTCCGGGCTGGGACTGACGGATTTACGCAGGCCGAACACATGGTATTTCCAGAGATGCTTCAACTGCTGCGTGGCGCGCTGGTTGAGATTGGGGATGTCCAGCAGATCGCTCAGAATGTAATAGCCATCGAAGCGCAAGAGCGGATTCAGATTGAACATCAGCGTGGAAATCGAAGCCACGAACATGATGTTATAACACACCGAATGAAAGGCGCCCGGTCCACTGCGGGCCCAGATTTGCGCGGCCACCGCGGCCAGCCCGAGTTCTACAATCATGCCGGCGGATGAAATCAACATGCGCTCTTTGCGGCTGCGCAGACTCCAACTAGAGGTCACATCGACATAAGGGACGGGCGTAAAAATCAGCAGCATCACGCCCAAGGTGTGCACTTGGCCGCCATATTTTTTACAGAAGATACCGTGTCCCAACTCGTGGAGCACCTTGGCCAGGATCAATCCCACGTAGAGCAGGAAGAGATTCTCCGGGGCCACGATGCCCTTGCCTTCGGCCAGCAGTTTGGGCCAGTGATCAATGACGACTTTGATTCCGGCCCCGACGAGGATCAGCCAGAGCAAAGCTCCGCAGCGCCCCATCAGTTTCCCCACCCATGGCAACATGCGGGTTAGCCAGCGGTCAGGATCCACCAACGGGATGCGCGCGAACATGATGCCTAACAGCCGGGCCTTGAGTTCGCGCTCTTTGCGCACGGTCTGGCGACGAAATAATTCCGCTGCATCGGATGCAATATCGTAGTGCAGGAGGTTCGCTTGATACACTTGGGATAACAATCGAATGCATTCCTGCTGGCCGGGGGCGGAGTCTGGAAAGCGCTCCAGACATTGTTGCCAGACCTCTGCCACGGTGTGATCCGGGCCCAGTCGTATGAGGAAATCATACGCGGCTGGCCGAATGCGGAAGAAGTGGTTCGTGAGTGGATCTTCCACGACATACCAGCGTTCGCCCCGGAAATTCTGCCTTCGCAAAATCACGTCCGGCCGCAGGCGCAAGCGCTGCTGCGCGAGGCGATGCCAGGATTCGCTGAAGGTTGTATTTTCCATGAGTGCGCGCGGTTACCACCAAAATTTCAGGCGCAGAAAATCGATCGTGCGATGCGTTAGCACCCAGAGCAGCGATTTGCGGCCCGCCTCGAGTTTGCAAATTCCACTCATGCCGGGACGATACCAATCCCGCTCGGCACTTTGGAAATTGGCCTTCCCGGAAAAGGCATGCACGCCATCTTTCTCAATGGCTGCCGGGACGACGAAGTCCACTTTAATGGGCACGCGGTCATCGGGTTGGCTCACGAATGCGGCTTCGCCCAGGGAGCCAGCAGTAACGAAATGAGCGTCGCGTTCGTCGAGTTGGAACTCCACATAGAGCTGACCCAGTTGCGCGATGCGAAACAAGGCATCGCCTTGTTTGACCGGGGAGTTGAGACGCTCTTTAAGTTCACCTTCGACGATCACACCGGCAATGGGCGACTTCACTTCCGCTTGCGCGAGTTGGAATCGGATCACCTCCAGTTTGGCCTGAGCCTGGCGCGCCATTGCTTCAGCAATGCGCATTTCCGCTGGGGCCTTGGACGCACGCGCTTTGTCGGCTTCGCTGCGGAACCGATCCAGTTCAGCCTTGGCGGAACTTTCCTCGACCCGCAACGGTTCCACATCCAACTGCAACATGGGTTGCCCGGTCGTGACGTGGTCCCCGGCTTCCACGTGGACGGCCTTGATGAATCCTTCAAAGGGGGACGTTAGGGTGGCAGCTTGATCACTGCGGAGCAGAAACGTTCCTTCCACGCGATAGTCCACGGTCCAGAACAACAACACCGCCAGCAGCGTGGTGATGAGCAAGGCGACGAGTTTCGTCATCGTGTGCCGCGGCCCGAGGATGCCGGCGGCTCGTTCTTGCAAGCTTTGCCACAGTCTGCCACCCCACCAACGATCGTGTTGGCGCAGCAGAATCAGCCTGGGAGTAGTCGCATCCAAACTCAGCCGGAGGGCTCCGACTTCTGCTGCGGTAAATTCCCGGGCGATTCGTTCGCAGGTGAGGGCTCCGACTAACTTAGTTTCTCCGCGCAACGGAAGCGAGAGTAAATGAGAGCATTGCGTGGCGGTGGCGAGGGCGGCATGATCCTGCGTGACCGCAGGAGCGGACTGCTCGACGGCGGGAAGGACGATTTCTTCGTCCTGATCCAGACACTCGTCCATGGCGGCTTCGATGCGCTGCACCAGTTCCATTTTCCGATCGAATTCCTCTGTGCGGCTCATGGCTTGGAGCCGACAGTAGCCGCCTTCATGCCAGCCGAAGCTGACGCGGTCGCACTGGAAATGAGTCGCCAGCGCATTGCAGAGCGCCAGGGCGGATCCACCGAAACGCGAGGTGGCATTGGCCACTAACAATGCGTCCAGGACTTGCGTGAGCTTGGCCACATCCGCCTCGACCTTGTGCAGTGTGTGTGTCGCCTCGTAAGCCACGGGTAAGGCGGCCAGGGCGCGGGCTTGCTCCCCAAGTTCGTGGGCGGCCGCGGTGCTGGGAGCAATGAGCATCAGCAGGCACCGCTCCCCGGCTTGGGAAGTGGGGATTTCGGTTAACGCAATGGGTTCATCTTCCGATTGCTCGGCCAACTCTGGCGCTCGACGCAGCAAGCCCTGGGCGGTTTCTCTCGCTTGCACCGAGGAACCCCGCAAGGCAGAGGCGACGACGCGCCAAGGCTCGTCATTTCTCCGAAATAACACGGCCGCTCCCGTCGCCACCGTGGCCTTCAAGGTCAAGGTTACGAAACGCTGCCAGAATTCCCGGGGCGCTAACGCTTGTTGGTTGAGGCGCGTCAATTCCTCCCAAGCCGATCCACGATCCTCTGACGCGCTGCTCATGATGTCTTGATTTGAAGCTTGCCCGTAATGCCGGGAGCGATGGCTCGTTCCGGATTGGCGAAGGTTGCTTTGATGACCTGGAGGCCGCTAGCAGCATCGACGGTGGGGGAAACGAACTCTACTTTGCCAGCAAAATTGACCGTTTTTTCTCCCAACTGAAATTGAATCGTGACGCTTGTTCCCTCCTTCAGGCCATGGTTCACACTGCCGGGCACATGACATGTGAAACGGCAGAGCGCAGGATTGACCAAGCGCACCACCGGAGCATTCGGCTGGACCGATTCACCTGGATCGAGGTCGAAATGATCGCTAATGATCCCATCGAAGGGCGCCCGCAGCTGCCGTCGTCGCAATTGGGCTTCGGCCACTTGATGCTCGACTTCGGCCACTTTAAAGTTCGCTTCCTTCTGATCCAGTTCATCTCGACTAACGGATTTCCCATTGTCGAAAACCTGCTTGGTGCGCTCGTAATCTTTCTGGGCGGCATCCCGCACCAAGGCCCGCCGGGCCACTTCCAATTTCTCCAATTCATTATCCAGGGAGGCAAGCAGATCACCTTCCTTCACGGCCTGACCATCCTTGACGGAGAGGCTCGCGAGCACTCCGGCTAACTGAAATCCCAGCGTGCTGTCCTGCTGCGGTTCGGAGAGGCCGTCAATCCAGTCCTGCGCACTGGCGGAGGCAAGCAAGCAAAGCGCCACGATGCTGTGGCGCAGGAGTGAGCGATTCAAGGAGCATTTCATTTTGTGGTCGTGGCGGAGAGGGCCTCGCGAAATTCGACCATGAATTTCTGGAAATCGTTTTCGGAAAGGAATCGGCCTCTGATGATTTTGGCGGTGCGTTTGGTGAGTTCATCCTTGGTGAGTTCGAGTCCACGCAGGACCAACGTTTGCCCGGTGGCCATTTGGTATTCCAACACGGATTGGCGGAAGGAAACCAAGGCGGCAAGGGCACTGATCTTGGCTTGGGAAAGGTCTGTTTCTGCCTCCAGCACCCGCCGCAGCTCGGTTTTTCCGGCCTTCAGTTCCACTAACCCGGAGTCGAGAATTTGCCGATTGAGATCGACCGCAGCTTCGTAGGACGAGAGCGCGGACCGGGCAATCTCGACGCGTTTCATCGCAAGATGAACTCCGTTGATCAATTGCCGCCGCGCATCAGCGAAGCCCGTTTCTGCAGCTTGCTGCCGCACGAGGGCGGCGGCTTCGCGATGCTTGCCCTCGCGATTACCCAAGGGGATGGCGAATTCCACCCCGATGCTCCAGGCGGGGTAAGCGCCATTCGAAACGTCGTCGAAGGAGTTCCCCAGGTTCGATCCCAGACCGTTGAGTCCGTAGGCTCCTTTGAGGTCCAAGCGGGGTAACCGTTGATTTTTGGCGAAGTTGGCGCGAATGGTTTCGCTGGCGAGTTCGGCCTGCTTACCCAGGAGTTCGGGGTTGGTGTTAAGAGTAGCTTGCAGGGCGGAGCCTAATGGCAGCAGGTTGCTATTGGCCAAGGTGGGCGGATCGATGGCGGTGAGAACGGTGGTTTCGGTCAAGTCCAGACCGCAGAATCCTGCGAGCTGCAGAGTGGCCTCGGAGAGTTTTTGTTTGGCCATGGCGAGCTTGCCAGTTCGATCCTGCACCGCCGCCTTGGCTTGCATGAGTTTCAAGGGGGCTGATTTTTCGGCCTCCACCTCGGTGGTCGCATCCGTTTGCATTTGCTGGGTCATCCCGAGCGATTCCGCGAAAAACTTCACCTGCTGCTGAGCGACATATAAATTCCAATACGCCAGTTCTGCGGAGGAGAGGCTGAGCATCAGTTGCTTCCGGTAATCCTGATACGCCTGCTCGGAATCGGAAGCGGCCACCCGGATGGCGGCCTTGGCTGCATTCGGTCCCGCATCCTTGAGCAGCGGCTGCGTGAGGGTGAGTCCTAGAAAGGTCACTTTCTCGCCCTGGCCAGTCGCCCCGAGCACGGGATCATTTAGATTCTGCAAGTTGTTCTTCAAATCGCTTACTGTTAAAACGAATCCGACTTTCCCGCCCAGCGGGGTCAGGGTTTGCAGGCTGCTGGAGTAAAGCTGGTTCTGTTCGTCGAGATTCTGCACACCTTCAAGCTGCCGTCTCTGTTGCACAGTATTAGGGCGATTGCTGTCTTCATGCTGATAGGATAGCAGCCATTGTGGATCAAATGCGCCTTTGGCCCCTTCCATGATGCGGCGTTTGGCCTCGTAGCTTAATATTTTACCCTGAATGGAAGCATTGTTTTCGATCACCAGTTGCCGCACGCTCGCCAAACTCAACTCCTTGGTCTCTGCGTGGATCGGACTAAGCGACAGGCTAAATAGGCACGGTGCCCATCCAACTTTACAAAGGAAATGAATTTTACGCATTGGGCATTTTTGAATACCCCGCAAACCAAGGCAAGCTAAAAAAAAATTTAAAATGTTGCCGCCATAGGCTAGTTATGTTAAAAATTGGCGTGTTCTGATTTAAATTTAGAGCATTCACTTACTCTCGTGTCACTGTCCACTACCAGTCGAAATCTCCAATTGGAGGCGCTGGAGCCGCGGCTTCTGCTGTCGGCGGATGGGCTATGTGGTGCGATGATGGCAGCATCGGCTAGTGCTCATCAAGATGATATGCTAGCGCAGCAGTCGGTCGTTGAGGTGCAACTTCAGAGCGGTGGCGCAGGGCAAGATGCTAGTGCCACTGGCACGAATGGTCAGGCGACAGCGGTAAATTCACCTAACAGCTCCTCGAATTCTGTGTTCGATGTGGACGCTGGTGCGACTATCATTTTGGATGAAGGAGCGGGTCAAAATGACGCGGTTTCTGGAAATGGCACGACTAACGGACAAACGGCGGAAACCACTGCGACGACGACGACAACCGCCCAACAAATTTTAACCAACACCGCAAGTCAGACCAATCTGTCTGACTCAACTGATGCGCTGGTTGCCGTCCCGACGGACGCTACTAATACGGACGGTCAAACTGCCACAAATTCCAATCCAACGACGGATCAGATGGTGGAAACGCTCCGGGCTGCCAATGGACCGCCGACTTCCCCAATTACCACATTACCTGGTGGTGGTCGTTTGATTGACCTGAATCCAGATAATGCGCAACTCTTTGGAAATGAATTAGTTACCGGCCCGGGGGATCTCCTGAAGGGCGCGGGCGGGGAGCTTTCGCTCATTAACGGAGGGGTTTGGAGCCCGGGGCATTCGCCATTGATTACCACGATAACGGGGAATTTCACCCAACTCGCAGGGGCGGAAACGATTTTTGAAATTGGCGGGACAACAGTGGGAACCGAGTATGACCAAACGGTGGTCAACGGTGTGGGACAGGGGAACGTAATCTTGGATGGTCGGGCTCGGATTACCAAACTGAACCTCGCCAATGGGTGGGTGCCGACAGCGGGACAAAGTTTCACAATTATGACCTGGACGGGGACTCGGACGGGACAATTTAATCAGTGGCTTGGAACGGTGGCGGACATTGGGACCGACCTAGCATGGGTGCCCGTTTACAATGATGTGGCGAAGACGCTGACCCTAACGATTCAGGCAACACCCGGCTACAACCCGATCAAAACTCAGGTGGAAAATCTGATCCATCAAGTGGGTGAAGTGGGCGACAAAATTGACCAAGTCGGAGCGCTCGCAGCTCAGTTGCCATTCATCGGCAGCAGCGTTTCGGCTATTCTGGATCAGAAAGCTGCGATCCAAAATGTCTTGGAAGCTAAACTAAATTCGCTGACCGGAACTCTGAGCGTGGCCGACGTGACGGCTGGGATTGAGAGTTGGGAGGGACAGGTGCTGGCCGGGTTTACCATCCGGGTGGACGGGGTGCTGGCGAAATTTGGTGCCCTGATCACCAACCCCGTCAGTTGGGATGTGGATCTGCGGTTCGTGCGGACGGATACGATTAATTTCACGCTGGGAAGTTCGGCTGCATTCAGCGCAGCGCTGACGGCCAGCGGCACGGTCACTTCGACCCTGCGGATGGATTTCACGTTCGGTAAAGATGCTACCGACTATTATATTACCGTGCGGAAACAGGAAGCGACGGTCAATCTACCCGCCACGGTCACGGGAACGGTGGGGCTGACCCTGCCTGCCGGGGCGACGACCTTGAGCGCCACCGGGCCAGTTTTGTTTAACGGCAAAGTGGTCATCGCTCCCAATGCGGGTATTTTGACGGGCGGCAAAATTTATCTGACCACGCTGACGAGCATCGGCAGCGGTGCCACTTCAGCGGTGACAAATTTCACGCTGACGGCCACCGGTTCCATGAATGTGGATCTGACGCTGACGGCTGCCACGTCCCTGGCGCTGAATGCGGCTGGCACGATGACCATCAGCGGCGGGGCCACGGCCCATCTCACGATTGTGGGGGCCAATGTCTTTACGACCGCTCCGAATGTGGATTTCAAATTCACCAACGCGACCATGAGCCTGGGGGCAAACTATCCGGGCATCCAAGGGTCGTTCAACATCAATACTGACGGCACGACCACTTATATCGATGCAACAATCACGCGGCTGCGGCTGACGGTGGGGACGAATCGGTTGATGGACATGACGGGCACGGCTTCGTTTGTCTTGGCGAATGGTGAAGTGGCGGGCAAAGCAGATTTGACGCTGGCGCTGGGGCCGGTGGCGGGAATCGATCTTACGATGGCCGGAACTTGGCGCTTGGAAATTAATACCAGTGCGGATGCGGTGTCGGTGCCGTATGGCTTGGGGACGGTCAGCCTGCCCGGCGGACGGTATCTGCGGGTGGAATTGGAGAACGGCACGGTGGCCTTCACGGTGAATCCTACCTTTACCCTCAGCGGAAATTTTGTCTTCGAGCAAAATGGCACCGGAGCGTCAGCGGTGACAGCGGTGGGAGCCAGCGGGGTGAGCTTTAGTTTTGGCGATGACCTGCATCCCAATCTGATCATGATTTCCAACGGTGCCGGGATCTTGGTCTTAAAGAACGGCGGCATGGCGGGCAGCCTGACGGGCACGTTGACCGAGTCGATTCCCGGTGCGGATCTGGCCGGCACCTTCACGGTCATCATGAACGATACCGGTGCCGCCGTGAGTGAATCTGTAACGGTGGGCGGAGTCACGCAGTCAGTGGTGGCACCAGCGGGAATCAATGGAACCGAGAGCTACCTGAAGATCGTGGGCACCGGCACGACGCTGACAGTGGCGGGGGTGACCCTGACGGGAAATTTCACTTACGAAAATTTCAACACGCTAGCAACGCATCTAGGTCCTAAAGTGATTGCAGTGGGGGCGTCGAATGTGACTGGCAGCCTGACGGTCGGCGTGACGAATCTCGTGACCCTCAGCAACGGCAGCGGGGCGTTTCTCATCACCAATGACGGTGTGGCAGGAACGGCCACCGTGACGTATGCGCTGAATGTTCCGCAACTTACTGTTTCTACTGCGGGGACGGCTACCCTGACGATCAATCAAACCGGCGTGGCCGTGAATACCACGGTGGACGTCGGCCTAACGGAGGATGCGGTCATCAATGTTCAGGCTGGTCCTTATGTGAAGATTGAAACGACTGGCGCGATCCTTTCCCTGCTGGGCGCGGATGGCGTGACAGTTTCCGGAAATTTTGCCTATGAACGCTACACCACGGCAGATGGCGATGTGGTGGTTAAGGTGGCGGCTTCCAATGCCAACCTGCAACTCGGTGCGTTAGGAAATTCGAATCTGATCCAAGTCTCGAACGCCGCAGGATATTTCCTCTTCAATAGCAACGGCATGGCGGGCGCGGCAACTGGCACGGTCACGGCCTCGATAGGTCCAGTAATGAATCCCCTGATCAGCCTATCGGGCGCCTTCAAAATTCTAATCAATACAACGCCTTACGATGTGGACGAAGATTTCGTCCTCTCCACCGGCGCGGTTGCAGTGGAAGCACCGGCTGGTCCGTATGTGAGAATTTCCGGCACGGGCGTGGCGCTGTCGGTCAACATGGGAGCGGCTTTAGGGAGTGTGGTCTTGAATGGAGATTTTGTGTTTGAGCAGAAACGGGATAGCGTGACGCATGCACTGAGTTACACGCAGGTGGGAGGCTCAAATATCTCGGCAAGCCTAACGACGCTTGGTTTCACGATCAACATCATCAATGGCATCGGTGGGTTCCGTATCACGACAGCGGGCATTGCGGGTCAGGCGAGCGTGCCGAATCGGGCATCGGCCAGCGATCCTTATAATATTACATTTACTTCAGTGACCGGCGTTTCCTTCGTGGCGGAGAACGTTCTTTTCAAAATCAACAACACTGGGGCCGACGTGCCGAGCACGATCGTGGCAGTTTCCGACACGGAAAACATCACCTTCGCGTTCACCGGAGCCTACTATCAGAAATATGTGGGCATCACGGGTTCGGTGACCGCTACCTTGACGATTCCGGTCAATTTCACGCTGAAGGGTGATTTCTCCTTCGAGCTGATCAATCTGGGGGCCGGTAATTTGATTCGTCTGGCAGCAACGAATGTCTCGGCGGATATTAAGATTGGCAGCAACCCAGCGCTGATGAGTTTCAGCAACGGCTCGGGGGCATTTGTGATCACTTCGGCTGGTATCGCTGGCACCGCCACGCTGGATTTCCAAACGGGTTTCGTAACCGTCTCCGGAACGATCAAACTGGAGATCAACAACACCTCCAGTGCCGCGCTCTACAACTGGGTGGATCCAGCCGGCAATGCCTTCAGCATCAATCTGCCAACCTTCCCCCACCTGCTGATCTGCGTGAACGGCCATGTGGTGGTGGGATCATTCGACATTCCGGTGAACTTCCAAATTCGCCAAACGGCCGCGGGCCTTTACTTCGAAACGAAACCCGGCGGGGTGGAGATCTTCCACTTGGATCCGGACGGCACCTTCCATGCGGGAACCTACATTACATTCCCAGCGACAATTGATTTCGCCAATCCCAGCCCAGAGGATATCCTGACCTTCCTGCAAACGCTGGCCAACTGGTTCACACTGTTCGGCGGCTCCAGCTTGTTCGATACCATGATTCCCTTCACGGATAAGACGCTGGGTGACGCGGTGGACTTTGCGAAGGGCTTCATTGAGACGTTCTATAATAAATTAGTTAGCGCTGAAGTCAGTGGCACGCTGACGGCTTTCGTAGCAGGTAGTCTGACTGGCAGTGTCTCGATCACGCTGGGCACCACCACTTATGTCGTCAACCTCAGTGGGGCATACGCGGGTGTGAATCAACTGCTCAACAGGCTCAATAACAGCATTAATGCGGTGGTGGGACTTGCGGGGAAAATCGAGGCGCGGATCAATCGCAATGGAGCCATCGCGTTCGCACTAACGGAAACCGCGATGAAGGCTGGCACACTCCAATTTAGCTTCGCTGGAGCGACCGGATCCATGGCCACGTTGGGCTTCGGGGTTTCTGGTGGCAGTGCTACCATTTCCCGCTACACGCTGGAGCAATTCCCGCTGGCACTGAGCCGCATCATCGGGATTGCGGGGAATGCCGCTTCGATGGCGCAGTGGACTTGGGCCACGGCGTTGCCCGCGGCTCCCTCGGTGTTGTTGCCTTACGCTCCCATCACGTATGATCCTCATCGCAAGGTGTATGTCTTCCCCGTGAGCTTCACGTATGCGCCGACGCTGCCGAACGTGGATTTCAAATGGAGCACGGATATCGGACCACTGGGTTCCGCAACCTTGTCTGGAAAAATTAAGTTTGAGCCATCGCTCCATTTTGGGTTCGATCTCGGACTGGATCTGAACGCCAAGGAAGTGCCGCGGATCATTTCCAGTCAGGCGTTGCCCACGCCAACCAACGGTCGGGTCTCGGCGGATCTTTCCTTCCGACTTTACGTCAATGGCAGTTCCTCTCCGATCACGATCACGGTGCTGAAGACAGCGACGGACAATAATTTCACGGCGCAAGATCTGGTGGCGGATCTCAACGCAGCCTTGACCGCAGCCGCTAATTTCACGATGCCCGGTGGGGCGATAGTTGATTTGGGGCAAATCCTGGTTTTCCAAAAGGCGGGTCCGGTCATTGCCCTGAGCGTGCTGCAGGAAGATGACCTGGATGGCGATGGCAATATCGACGTGCAGGAGGATGTGAACGGAAATGGCGTGCTCGATGCGGGTGAGGACATTGATGCCGATGGCCGTTTGGATATTAAAGAGGATCTCAATAGCGATGGCGACATGGCGGATGATTATCTCGATGTGCTGAATCAAATCAAGATCACCGTGGGGATCAACAATCCGTTCGCCACGCAACTGGGCTTCGGAGATGAAGTGAAGAATCCGGATGCTGGCATCGGCTATGCCCAGGGCTACTATCAGAGCGTCGTCAACAGCGGCATGAAGGGCATCTTCCTAGATAACATCGACCTCAGCGCCACGCTCAAAATCACCACCCCAGTGTCGATCACCGGAACCCTCAATTTCGGCTTCCTCAAGATCTCTGTTAACGGCGGACAGCTTACGACCACGGATCCATACGCCAACACCGTCAAAGACATTAAGTTGGCCTTTGGTGTGAGTGATCCCACCACGGGTGGCGAGCGGTTCTATCTCTCGGAAATGATGGATGCGTTGAATAACATTGGCACTTACATTGATGGGCCGGATCTCACGGGGGCGCTCTATTTGGGTTTCACGAATGTGTCCGCCACGATTGGGAGCCACACGCTGTTCAACACCGGAGAGATTTCCATTTGGATTCCCAACATCTCGGTCCTGACCTATAACGAACGTGCTTACAACGCGCTGGATCCACTGGCCAACGAGGGCACGTTCCTGAAGTATCCAAGCTTCGGTCTCGGCGGTGGGACCAGTTTCCAGAAAATTAGTTTCACCGACGTGCTGCATGGCCTGCAGGCTGCGGTGGACACGATTTCTGATTTCAGCGCGTTCTCCTTCCTGAATGAGAAGATCCCTGTCATCAACCTCAGTCTGCATGATCTGGTGGATTACGCCGGTCAGTTTGCCGATCTGGTGGACGCTATTACCGGAGCTGGTTCCAGCAACATTCAAGACATGCTGGCCACGCTGAAAGCCAATGTGGTGACACTCTTCCACATCGATCCTAACGCCTTCGATATCAATCTCGATACCAACGGGATCGTCTATGGCAGCGGCGTGACGGTGAGCACGACCTCCGGAATTAACTCCCGCTTCACCTTCAATCCGAATGGCCTGCACAATGGTTTCACGATCACAAGCGGGGCCACCTCTGCCTTGATGAACGGCTCCCAACTGGTGATCATGTGTGATCCGAGCGTCACGGGAAACAACGCGTTGCCAACCTGGGATCCGGTCGCGAAAATTCTGACGGTGTTGATCGATGTCAACAATACGACCGCTGCTACCGTGGTGGCGCGGATCAACTCAGTGCTTGGTGCCACTTGGAGTGCGGCATTAATCACCACGGACTCGGCGGTTACAAATCTGGGCACCGGGAAGATTCACACGAATGCTCTGAAATTTAGTTTCCACTACACCGCAGCCTATGCCAATCAGTTGCCGCTGCAATTGGATCTCGCAGACTTGGTGGACGCCATGGGGGCAGATAATAACACCGTCAAAGAGTTCCTCAAAGCAGCCACCACCTTGATTCATATCGGTGGCTCGGGGATGTTGAATGTATCCGCCAGCGCGGCAGTCACTCTGGATTTTGGTTTGGATCTCACGAATCCCTGCGCGCCGTCGCTGTTCCTCTACGACACGACTGGGGTGAGTCTGACGGCCAAGGTCACAGCTACGAATCTGAATTTCGACGCCAGCATCGGCGGGTTGGGAATTTACATCCGCAACGGCAGTGTGACGTTTGACTATGATGGCAAAGGCGGGAGCACGAGTCCAGCCATCCTCGCACTGACGCTGAAGGATACGGATGGGGATGGTCGCCACAGCATCGACGCTACGTTGCTCAGCTTCGACAACCTGGCGCTGGTAGCGCACGCAGGGATCACGGCCGTGTTGCCGCTCTTTGCTCCCACCGCTTCCATTGCGGTGGGATCGACTACCGATGCCAATGGCGACGGCTACCCGGACAACGCCATCGTGCTGGATGTGCCTGACCTGGTGCGGTTGTTAGTCAATGATACGACGGGCCTGAATAGCACGAATCATCAGGAAGGAAAACTGACGTTCCGCGGGAATGCGAACGATCTTCTGCTGACCGAAGTGGCCACGGGCGGAAGTTCCTTGACGGTGGTGTTCCATCACAATGCTGCCATCGGAGTGGGGGCTCCCACGTTGGTGCGCACAGGCAATACGTTGGATATTACCATCAACAGTGGTATTACTCTAGCAAGTCAGTTGGTGGGCGCTTGGGCCTCCGGGACGATCAACATCACGCTCCCAGCAGGCGATACCGCAAGCAATTACGCCGCAGACAACGGCAAACTGAGGAAGTTCACGCTGTATGCACCAAACCTCAATGGGCTGTTCGACAATCTCGATCTCTGTGCGCTGATCGATTCTGCCACGGGCCCATTCTTAACCTCGTTGGATGGCGCATTGTTACATATTCAAAATGGACTGACGGAAGCGGTGGCAAGTTCAAATCTGCCATTGATTGGCGATGGGATGGCGGGAGTAGCGACGTTCATCCAAAATTTCCGGGAAGGCTTATTGGCGGAGTTGCGGGCGAGGATAGCAGCGGCAGGTGGCAGTGCCATCGGGGCGGTGCAGGATGCAATCAAGGAGGCGATCTGGAATTCGCTGGGGCCAAATGGGTTGAACATTTTAGTCAACGCGGCCACGGGAGCCGCCTTGGACCCAGCCGCGGGTTATTCCCAGTTGGATGTGGTCCTGACCTGTGATGGCTTGGCGGTAAATATTCGGTTGAAGAAGGAACTGGCCTTGTTGGATACCACACAGAACCCCATTGATTTCGATCTTGGCGTCGATGGTTTCGGACTGTCCGTGGAAGGAAATGTGAAGCTGTCACTGGGCTTCGATTTGAAACTGGGCTTCGGCTTCAACAAGAGCGATGGTTTCTACATTGTGACGAGTGATGGCTCGGGCGATCCAGAACTGGTCCTCGGCTTTGAAGCGACGATTCCCGGGCTGGCAGCCAAGGGCACGTTGTTCTTCCTGCAACTGGACGTGAATGATGATCCTGATGCGCCTTCGAGTTTCGTGGGCCGCTTCATGGTTGATCTGCGCGATCCGAACAGCGATGGCAAACTCACTTGGGCGGAAATCACGGGCAGCGGCACGGCCTTGGGTGATATCGTGCATGCTGACTTGGAGGCCATTGCGGACATCAATCTGCAGCTGGAGGCCAGCTTCGGTGGCAATGCTAATTTCCCTCACATCCTGGCGGACTTCCATCTGGGCTGGAGTTGGTCGCTGAGCGGTGGCTCCACGGATCCTGACATTGCCTTCAACAACGTGCGCTTGGATCTGGGCACCTTTATCTCGGATGTCATCGGACCGATCCTCGCGAAAGTGCAAGAAATCACTGGTCCGATCCAACCCATCATCGATATCGCAGTGGCCCGCTTGCCGATCCTAAGTGACCTGGCTGGCAAGGACATTACCTTCCTCGATCTCGCGGAAGCCTTTGGTTACCTGGATCCCGGCACCCGCAAATTTATCGAACAAATCATCAAGGTGATCGATTTGATCAACTCGATCCCAACGGGCGGCGGCAGCGTCATCATTCCGATTGGCAGCTTCCATCTCGGTCAAGCCAGCGACGGCAACTACACCAGTGTAAATCCTCTGGGAAGCCTGAGCGTGGAAGATTTGGCCACCCGGATTCAAAATGATCTTGATGCCGCGTCCTCCGCCAGCCTCACCCAGCAGACGCAAACCGCAGGCTTCGTGGGCGACCAAGGGCTCGGCAGCATGGACAATTTCAAAATTCCATTCCTGCAAAATCCCAGCGAACTCTTCGGACTTTTCACTGGCCAAGCGGTGCGTTTGATCGAGTGGCAGATGCCTACCTTCAAATTTGAGTTTACCTACACCCAGAAGATTCCGATCTACCCACCACTTTACGCGCAATTCGGCGGCACCATTGGGGCGGAATTCCAGATCGGCTTCGGTTATGACACCAGCGGCATTCAGAAATTTATCGAAGGTGGAGCCAAGGACGTGGCGCAGATTTTCGATGGCTTCTACATCGCAGACTACGATGCCAACGGTCATGAGCGGCCTGAGGTCACGCTGAAGGGGGAGATCTTTGCAGGTGTCAGCATCAATCTGGGATTGGTCGAGGTGGGCGTCAACGGCGGCATCAGCGCGGTGATTACTTTTGATTTGAATGACATCACGAAGGACGGTCGGGTGCATGTCTCTGAACTCATCGCGAACGCGCAACAGGACGTGCGCTGCATCTTCGACATCCATGGCGAACTCCGGCTCTTCCTGGAAGCGTTCTTGAAGGTCAATCTCTTCTTCTTCAAGATCGACAAGACTTGGCGCTTTGGGGATTTCCTGCTCTTCTCCTTCGACATCACCTGCCCAGTGCCAACCTTGGCCAGCGTGGATGGCAGTGGCAAACTCACGCTCAACATGGGCACGAATGCCGCTGCTCGTCTGGAAATTGATACTTCTGATGGCGCGGAGACCTTCACCGTGAGTCACGTTTCGGGCGACGCCACCAATGAGAAAGTTTCCGTGACCTGGCGCTCTTACTCCCAAGAGTTCGACGGGGTGAAATCCATCTTTGCCAACGCTGGCGCAAACAATGACTACCTTGATGTGACGGGCACGCTGGTGCCAGTGGACATCGACATGGGCGCGGGCGACGACACCTTGATCCTCGGTTGGGGCGCTGGTAGCACCGCTCGGGGCGGTGCCGGCAACGACAAGATCACGGTGCCAACGGATGACCAAAGCGTGGTCCGCAATACCACCAACACAATTTACGGAGATGACGGCAACGATTCCCTGGTCGGTCCAGGAAATGTCAGCATCACGATTTACGGTGGCGGCGGCACGGACGTCGTCACTGGTTCCTCCCAAGCGGACATCTTGGACGGGGGCGATGGGGCGGATACGATTACCGGTAACGCAGGCGATGACACGATCACCGGTGGAGCCGGGAATGATAAAATTTACGGCAACGATGGCAACGACATCATTGATGCCGGTGCTGGCTCGGATTTCGTGGCAGCGGGATCGGGCAATGACAGCATCACGGCGGGCACGGGCGACGACGAAATCTTTGGCGATGACGGCAACGACAAAATCGCTGGTGGATCAGGCAACGATAAGCTTTACGGCAACGGTGGTGCTGATTTGATTGTAGGGGATGATTTCAATCTCACGCTCTTCACCTACGATCTCAGCACGGCCAATACGGTCGGCGGCACCTACACGATTTCTGCGATCACGGGCACGGGCAATGATTTCATCGTGGGCGGCGGCAGTTTCGATGTGCTCTTCGGTGGTGATGGCGATGACTTCATCTTCGGCGGCAACTACTTCAGTGGTGGCACAACCCAACTCATTGAAGATGACGACAACGATTTCATGGATGGTGGCCGGGGCAATGATCAGATGTTTGGTGACGATGCGAATGGCAAGGAAGGCGATCGCGATACCGGCATTTCCATCACCAGCTACGTGTGGCATGATCTGGATCTGGATGGCGTCCGGGACAGCACGGAGGCAGGGATCCCCAATGTGACGGTGAATCTTTACAAGGCCAGTGACAATTCCCTCTTCACGACCACCAAGACCGACAGCAGCGGGAAGTTTGCCTTGGTTGGGCTGGATCCGCTGGACTACTACATCACCTTCAGCATCCTAACCGGCTACACCCCAACGCTGCAAAACGTGGGCGATGCGCTGCCGTTCACCGATTTGGATACCGCTGGTGAACTGACGACGGATAGCGATATCGATGCCACTGGCAAAACGTCTGTCTTCCAAATGGACTACAACGAAGCTGCGATCAACATTGCGGCTGGATTCACGGGCGTGCCGCAATTGACGGTCACCACCAAAGCCGTGAATGAAGGTGGCAGCGGAAAGCAAACGGCGGTGACCTTTACTTACACCTTGAGCGGTCCTTCGTTGTCCAGCATCACGCTAAATTACTCCACACTGGATGGCACCGCTACGAGCGCAGGCAAGGATTACACCAAGGTCAACAGCACGGCCCTGACGTTCGCGCCAGGCGAGGTGAGCAAGACGGTCACCATTACGGTTACCGGGGATGACATGTATGAGCTGGACGAGGATTTCAAACTCGTAACGGTCCCCGCCACGCCCTCCCAACTCTTCGGCTCCCCCGCCAGTGTGGTCACCCAGGCGATCATCGTGAATGATGATGCCCGCCCGGTCTTTACGATCACGGATGCTTCCCTGACGGAGCCGGGCGTGAATCAGTTGGTGAAGATCAGCATCAAACTAGTGAATCCGAGCTACCAAACGGTCACGGTGGGCTATCTCACGACCGATGAATTCGATCCGGTTCTGGGCACGCGCACCGCCCGTTCCGCCACGGCGGGAATTGACTATACGGTGCTCAGTGGAACGGCCACTTTCCTCCCTGGTGATGTCCAGAAGGACATCTACGTGAGGGTGCTGGGCGATTCGGTGGATGAGTATGATGAAACGTTGTTTATCACGCTCTTCAACCCCACCAACGCCGCCATCAGCGACAGCACGGGCAGCATCGTGATTCTCGACAATGATGTCGCCCCAACGATTACGCTTACGCCCTTCAATCCAGACGGTGGTGCTGCTCCGCTGAATTTCCGCACCACGGTGTTCGAAACAGACTTCACTGCCCAAGCGGTGCAGTTCAATGTCACGCTCTCCGGTCTCACGGAAAAGACGATCACCGTCCGCTATGACACGGCTCGCGGCACGGCCATTTCCGATTCCTTTGATGAACTCAACGAGCCCATCGATTTCACGAACAATGCCACCTCCTTGGACTTCGCCAGCGCATCCGATAGTGATACCACGCTCACCTTTAGTCCTGGCGGTCCATTGACGCAGGTGCTGACGGTCTGGGTGCAGCCTGACAACAAGACGGAAGGCGATGAATTCTTCTACGTAAATCTACTCAACACCGAGAACGCCACGATCTCCAACAATCACGTGATCGTAAAAATCGTCGATGACGACAGCGGTCCCTCCGGCGTGGGCAGTCCGTTCGATGTGCGTTTCAGCCGTCCTGACTACCATGCTGCAGAAGGCGATGTGGCCACCACGGGTTACGTCACCCTGGTGCGCTCGCTGACGAGCACCAAAGCCTACACCATCTTGAGCATGGACGGCGGCACGGCCACCTTTACCACCGACTATACCACGAGTGGATCGAATCGTCAGTTGATCACCTTTGAAGTGGGTGAGGCTGTGAAGCTGGTGCCGATCTATATTGTGGGCGATAACATTCACGAAACGGATGAGACGATTCTCTTCTCGCTGCGCAAGCCTACGGGCGAGCCAGTGAGAGGTTCCCCTGGCAGCGCCACTTTCACCATTGAAGACGACGACGACGTGGCGGTGCTGGTCAAGGCGATCACAACATCAGTGACAGAGGGCGGGGCCTATCAATTTGAAATTCACATCGTCGATTACAACGATCCGCTGCATCCCGACATCGTAACGGAAACCCCGATTTCAGTAAATTACGGCACCCTCAATCTGACGGCCCTCGCAGGCAGCGACTATGTTTCCACGGCAGGAGTGGCAACGTTCCCGAGCGGAAGTTCGGCTCCGTGGTTGGTGGGCGCACTGACGATCAACCCAGGCGTGGCGGACCCTGAAGCTACCGAGCTGTTCCGCCTGAGAGTTACCTCTGTCCCTACTGGTGTATTCCTCGCTCAATCCTTTGCCGATATCAGCATCATCGATAACGATACGACGACGATCAAAGGCTACGTCTTCCATGACAACAACGACAACGGCTACTGGGATCAAGATGGTAGCGAGCCAGCCTTCGCAGGAGTCAAGGTGGCCCTCACAGACTCCAGTGGCAGCACCTACAATTTAGTCACGGCGGGCGATGGTAGTTACTCCCAGTTGGTGCTCTATGGGAACGTGCATGTGGCGGTTGATGGCACGGGCGCGCTCAACCCGATTGAAGGCTATGAAGTTACCACCGACAACGACAACCAAGACGTGGTCTTTACGGCTGGCTCGGCCCCGCTGACGAACATCGGCTACCTGAAGGGCTTCACTCTAGTATTACCGGAAGCCGCTGAAACCACGGGCCGAGGGGGCACAGACGACACGATCTTCGGCGGTCCGGGTGATGATTACATCGATGCGGGTGCAGGTGATGACCACGTGGTCGGTGGTCATTGGCAAACCGCTACCAGCAATAATTCTCCCATCAATCAAGGCACTTATGACGCGGTGATCATCGCGAACTTTGGCGCATCAATCACCAACCCGCAAACCGCCCCGATCTGGTCCATCAGCACGGCAGGCCTGGGTGGCGGGAGCATTTCCGGGCAAATCTGGGTGGACACCAACAACAGCAATGTGCAGGACGAAGGCCTCTACACTGCGGGCGAGGTTATGATTACGCTGTTGGATGGGGCTGGTAATGTGGTGAACGTGGTCGCCACGACCACCGGAAGCTATACGTTTACCGGTCTCTATAAGGGCACCTACATTGTCCAATGGGATCTGCCCAGCGGGCAGCAGTTCGTCACGCCAGGCATCGGCGGACCAGCCGTTAACAGTGACGCGGTCGTAGCTGGGCGCACTGCGAAATTAACGCTGGCCACGGACACGAGCGTCCTAAATAACATTGATGCCGGACTGGAAGCCAGCGGCACCTTGCCGGTCGCCAGTGGCTCCAGCATTCAGTTCAGTCAATCCAGTTACCACGCAGTGGAAAGCGCCACGGTGGGAACCCACTCCTTTATCACCATCACCCTGCTCCGCAGCAACGCGGCCACCGTGGAAAATGTCGCCTGGTTCATGAACGATGGCACTGCGCTGGCGGGCGTTAATTATGTGAAGACTCAGGGCACGGTGAATTTCGCCATTGGCGAAACGCTGAAGTCCTTCGAGATCGAACTCATCAGCACCGGGCAAAACATTTGTGACGCCAAAGACTTCTCACTCTCCACCCGCAAACCTACTGGGCAGCCGATCCGCGGTGGTGAAACCACGATCTACATTCATGGGGTAGCCGCCAGCTCCAACACGGATGACGATACGATCCTGGCGGGTGATGATTGGGATGTCGTGCTGGGCGATTCCGGTTACATCGATGCCGATGCCCTGCCGAACACCGCCTCCACCAAGATTCATGACACCGGTGGCCTGGGCTACGATGACATTCACGGAGATGATGGGCCAGACTATATCAACGGCCAACTGGGTGATGACATCCTGGCGGGAGACGAAGGGGATGACATTGTGCTCGGCGGGTATGGCGATGATCGTATCGAGGTGACGCTGGATGATGATTTGATCTTTGGTGGCAATGGCCGGGACGTCGTGTTCGGCACCTATGACGGACAAGTGATTCAAATCGACGCAGCCAAGATCTGGTTCAGTCTCGATACCACGGTGAATTCGGGTGATAGCGAGTTCACCCTCAATGGCGTCGAAGCGGTGGAACTGTTCGGTGGCGCAGGAGACAATACGTTTATCGTCAACGGTTGGGCGGGCGAAGCCTTCCTCTTCGGTGGCGATGGCACGGATGCCCTGAAGGTGACCAATGACATGGACATGAAGTTGGCCGATGCCAGCGCGCTCCAGAAATTACTCTACGCGCTGTTGAACGGCATGAATGTGGAAGCAAACTTGACGCTGTTGACCACCGGCACGGCGTATCATGTGGGTGAATTTGAAACGGTATCACTGGCTGGTGGGGCCAGCGCCAATAGCATCGACGCCAGCGGATATTCCAAAGACGTCACGTTGGAAGGCGCTGGTGGCGATGATACCCTGATTGGTGGCACCGGAAAAAATACCTTTGTCTTCGACGTCGATAATGTGCTGGGCACCGACACCGTCACGGGGAATGCCAGCACCGACACACTCGACTTCTCCAGCAGTGCCTCGGGGGTTACGGTCAATCTAAGCATGGTTGGGCTGACGCAGACGGTGCGCGCAGGCTTCCTCAGTCTGTTCCTAACCGCCACGGATATTGAAAATGTCATCGGGAGCTCAACGGTGGATTCGCTGACAGGGAACAGCCTCAACAATACCATCACGGGTGGTGCGGGTGGAGATACCATGGCTGGCGGCACGGGAAATGACACCTATATCCTCGATACTGATACCGCCTTGGGGGCGGACGTCATAACCGAACTGCTGGCAGATGCCGGTGAGGATACGCTTGATTTCTCCGGCTCTTCTTCACTCCAGATTACCTTGGACATGGCGCTGACCACCGCTCAGATCATCAACGCCAACCTCACCATCACGCTCACGGGCGGCGGCTTTGAGAACGCCATCGGCGGAGACAAAGACGACGACATGAAAGGCAACGCTCTCGCCAACAAACTCTACGGCAACGCTGGCAACGACACGCTCTTCGGAGCCACTGGCGACGATTTCCTGGATGGCGGCTTGGGCACGGATACGCTGGACGGTGGCGATGGCAGCGACAGCATTAGCGCTGCGGCTGACAGCAACTTCCAACTCACCAACGCGCAACTGACACGCAACGGATCGGATGTGGACTACCTGAATCTGATTGAGCGTGCGACGCTGACTGGTGGAGTTTCCAACAATGTCTTCACCCTCACAGGTTGGACTGGCAACGCCACCATCGCTGGGGCTGGTGGCACGGATACGTTGATTTACAATGCGGATGTGGACATGATCCTAACGGGTGCAGCGGGCACAGATCTCTTGAGCTTGAATGGTGGGGCCTATACCTTCAGTCTCACGGGTGTGGAGGCCTATCTCCTCACTGGCGGTGTCAGCAACAACACCCTGAACGCCAATGGTTACAACAGTGGGGGTTCGGTAACGCTGGATGGCGCGGCTGGAAATGACACCATCGTTGGCAGCAACGGCTCAGACATTCTCCGTGGTGGCAGCGGCAACGATGCCATCACAGGTGGAATTGGATTCGACATCATCGACGGTGGCACGGGCACGGATACGTTGGTTGAACTAAATGCATTTTCCTCCAACCTCAGCAACACTACGCTAAACATCATCTACAGTCCGCTTCCAGGAGCACCCAGTTATACCGATAGCTTATCCAGCATAGAAGGTCTCAACATTGCTGGCACGGGCGTTAACAATTCATTCACTGTCACTGGTTCGCCCGTAGCCACGGTCACACTGAATGCCGGCGGTGGCTTGGGCGATAAGCTGATCGTAAGCACGAGCTACAATGCAACACTCACCAACACCTCGCTGGCGCTGAGTAATCTTCCTGGCGTGACGTTTACACTAAGTAATTTTGAACTGGCTGAAATAACTGGCAGCGCTGGCGCCAACGTCCTCAACGCCGCTGGATTCAGTGGCAGCGTCACCCTCACGGGCGGCAATGGGAACGACACCCTAACCAGCGGCAGTGGAAACGACACGCTTGACGGTGGCGATGGCAATGACACTTACAAATTCAACACCTCCACTGCTCTGGGCACCGATACCATTGTCGATGCGAGCGGCACGGATACCCTTGATTTCAGCGGCAGCAGCCTGGGGGTCACGCTGAATCTTACGCTTCTAAGCAACCCGGCCAATGCCAACCTGACCGTCAACTGGGCGGCTGGTGTGAGTTTGGAAAACATCATTGGCGGTTCCCTCGGGGACACGCTTACGGGAACCTCCGGGGATAATCAGCTAACGGGTGGGGCAGGAAATGATGCCCTCAACGGAGGTGCTGGTAACGACACCTACTTCTTCAACACCAACACGGCGTTGGGCACTGATACCCTGAACGATACTGCGGGCACAGACACCCTGGATTTCACCGGCAGCACCGGCACCGTTACTGTCAACTTGGCGAATGCGACAAACATCGTGAACGCCAATCTGACCATCAACTACACCGGGACCTTTGAAAATGTCATCGGTGGTTCCGGTAACGACAGCCTGACCGGCAACGGCTCTGACAACCAACTGACGGGTGGGGCCGGCACCGACACGCTGGACGGAGCCGCAGGCAATGATACTTACCTTTTCGATACCGACACTGCCTTGGGCACAGATACCATTGTGGATATTAGCGGAACCGATACGCTTGACTTCAGCGCCAGCGCGCTGGGCGTGACGATGGATCTGAATACCGCCGCCGTCTTGGGCTTCGTGACGAATGTAGTCAACGCCAACCTTACCGTGCGCTGGGCCACCGGAGTGACGATGGAAAATCTCACGGGCGGAAGTGGCAACGACACCCTGAGCGGGAACAGTTCTGCTAACATCCTCATCGGTGGGGCTGGCAACGACGCACTGAACGGTCGGGGCGGCAACGATACCTACGCCTTCAACACCGATACTGCGCTCGGGACAGACACCATTAGCGATAGCGCGGGCACCGACACGTTCGATTTCTCTGCCAGCACGACAAATGTGAGTGTGAATCTCGAAACCACCGCCGTCGCTGGCACCGTAACCAACGTAGTTAATACCCGTCTAACCTTGACGTGGGCCAGCACCGTGATCTTGGAAAATCTCAAGGGTGGCAGTGGGAATGATACGTTGATCGGGAACTCCGCCAGCAATGTCATTACCGGTGGCGCAGGCGACGATGAGATCGACGGTCGCGCTGGCGTCAACACGCTTGCGGGTGGGGCTGGAGATGATCATTACTACTTCGATCTAGCCTTGGCGGGCAGAGACATCAATGGCGATGGGATCTGCAGCGCGACCGATGAACTCACGCTTGGAAACGTCTGCACGATTTGTGATAACACGATCACCGAACTGGCTGGTGAGGGTGACGACACCATCGAAGGCGCCGGTGGCGGCCTCGTCACGCTTACTTGGACCACTTTCAACATTCCCGACCCCGCATACCCTCTCTTCCGCATTAAATTTACCACCGCCTCAACCGTGGAGCATTCACTATGAAAACTTCCACTTTCAAACTAACACTCGCCCTGCTTAGCGCAGGATTTATCGCCACGTTTTCGAATGCCGTTGCCGCCAGTATCAATTGGAATGGCACCGTCAACGGCACTTGGAACATCGGTGCCACGGGCACAGCCAATTGGCTGGATTCAACGGGGAACGCCAAAACGTTCTTCAACGCAGATGCCGTTACCTTCAGTGATGCCGCCACCGGTCCCACTACGATTACTTGCTCAGGCGGACCTGCTCCGGCCAGCATGACGTTTACGAACAATACCAAAAACTACACCATCACTGGGCCCCTTACCGGGAGCGGTGGTATCACCAAGAGCGGATCGGGAGTCGTCAACTTGCTGGGCGCGAATACTTTTACCGGAGGCATTTCGTTGCTGGCCGGCACGTTCGCCATGGGCGGCAGCAACGTGCTGCCGGACACTTCGCCTGTTGTTTTCAATGGCGGGAAACTTTCCACGGGTGGAAATTCTGACCTCGTGGGCCCGTTCGCGTTAGTGGGAAATTCCACCATCGATATGGGCGCAGGAAATTCCATCCTGACATTTGCCGACGATACCGATTGGTCATCCACAGCTACGCTCACGATTTTGAACTGGACCGGCACTGCGGGCCAGGCTGGCGGCACGGATCGGGTCGTGTTCAGTAAACTCAGTATCGCACCGACGACTGCCGCGCTGGCAAATGTGCAATTCTACGATGCCGCAGGATCCGCCATCGGCAGCGGGGCCGTGCTGATCAATAATGAACTGGTGCCCGCAGCGGCTGCCGTGCCGCCGATTACGATCATCTCTGGCGTAGTGGATGTGGACAACAATAACGTTTTCGATCATCAAGGCGAAACGCCGGAATACATCGTGATTAAGAACAGCGGCACCACTACCGTTTCCCTATCAGGATGGACGCTTTCCAATGATCCGCAGCAGCCATCCCTGTGGGCGTTTCCCACCAATGCATCCATCGCAGGTGGTGACACCAAAATCATCTTCGCGTCTGGAAAAAATCGCACCAACGCAGAGCCTTACGCCACCAATTTCCGCCTGCCTTGTCCGCCGGCTCCGATCGCCTGCCTTTACCAGCAAGCCGTCCTCCGATCCCAACTAACCGTGCGCGGAACTGGATGTCGGCCCTGCACCAACCTGATTCAAAAGGGCACCCCACTTTCTTGGATCATTCCGGACACCACATTCTCCTCCGTCGGCACCACTTGGACCACGCCGAATTACAATGCCGGGCAATGGAGCACGGGCGCCAATTGCATCGGCTACGATGGCGATCCCATTTGCGATAACCTAATTTTATACAGCACGTATAACAGTGCCGACGTGGACACCATCAATAAGATTATCTTCGACACCAGTGGGCCAATCCTGCATCCCGGAACCTATCCCTCCACTGGGGTTACCTTCCCCGCAGCGGGCAGGGTCTCGAATGCAGTCCAGTTCACGGGGGTGGTGGCTCCGGCCTCCATGGTTACTTACGTGCATCATGAGGAACTCAATCCCACTAATAAGGATTACACCTTCGCCATCTGGGTCAGCCCGACAAACCTCTCCGGTTCTCCACAGATCGTCTATCATAAAATGGATGTCCCCACCAGCACAGGATATTATTTGAGCATTGATGGTGATGGAGGCGCCACCTTCGGACTCGCGGCGGGGAGTAATCAGATCTTTACGGTGCGCACCTTGCAGCCCATCACTGCCAATGGTTGGACCCACTTGGCAGCGGTGATAGATCGCACTAATAATGCGCTCAAATTGTATCGTGGCGGCACTTTGGTAAACACTACCGTCCTGCCAGGGGCTGCTGCCTTTAGCGTCGCTAACACGAAGGCGTTGATCTCTGCCCAACCCTTCAATGCCGCGACCCAGATACCATTTACGGGTCGCCAGGATGAGTTCGCCATCTGGGGACGGGCGCTTCCGGCCACGGAGATTGCCACCGTGGCCAGTCAGGGACTAGCGGGTCTTTCCTTCAAAGTGGCCCCTGCCGGCCAGACCTACAGTCCGCCCTACAACACACTCATCACGACGAGTGTGAAGACGGCCATGAAAGGTGTCAACACCAGCGCCTACCAACGCATCTCGTTTACGATTCCAGATGCCACTTTAGTTACCAAGCTACAATTAAGCATAAACTATGACGATGGTTTCATCGCCTACATCAACGGCACCAAAGTTGCCGAGCGCAATGCGCCTGCGCCACCTGCTTTCAACTCCGCAGCCACCATTGATCGTCCGGATACCGATGCTCTGACCGCCGAGATCATTGATTTGACGGCCTTCAAGAGTTTGCTGGTCACTGGTTCAGGAAACGTGCTGGCCATTCACGGCTTGAACGCTGGCATCGCTGATCCTCGATTCCTCATCTGCCCGGAATTGTGTATTGAAGAAAATTCTAGCAATGCCTGCTTCTGCTCCACTAATGGCAGGAATTTCTGGATCGCCTTCCCCGGCAATGAGCCGGATGAAACCACGAATCCGCTTGTCCTCAGCGTCTGCATCACTGGCACTACTGGCACCACCGGGGTGGTCACAGCCCCCTCCATCGGACTGAGCACCGCCTTCACCATTCCTGCCTCCGGTTCCATTACCATTCCTCTCGACAAGAAGCTCAGTTTAGAAGCGAGCGATACGATTGAGTCCAAAGCCGTCCGCATCGTCGCGAATCAAGATGTAGCGGTCTATGCCAGGAGTCGGGAGGATTACACTACAGACACCTATCTGGCCATCCCTGCCGCCTGCCTGGGGAGCGAGTATCTTGTGCTAGGCTACAAGAATTTATGGCAGGGGTTCCCGGACTTAAATGGCTCTCAGTTCGGTATTGTGGCTCCGGCGGACAACACCCGCGTCACAATCAAGCCCAGTAAACTCACCAACGGCCACCCCGCCGGAGTTCCCTACTCTTTCACGCTGATGCAAGGCCAGACTTATTTCCTGCGGAATACCACGGCCGACACCACCCCTGATCTCGATGATCTCAGCGGCACAGAAATTCTATCCGACAAACCCGTGGCAGTCATGGCCGGCCATCGTTGCGCCAATATTAATGGACAGACTTTTTTCTGTAACCACATCGTCGAACAATTGCTCCCAGTTCCACTTTGGAGCACGGAATACGTCAGCAGTCCGCTGAAAACGCGCACCAACGACACCTTCCGCGTGATCGCCTCCAGGAACTCCACGCTGGTGTATTTCGATGGCGTAGCCAAAGCACTGCTTAATCGGGGCGAGATTTTTGAAACCGTGGAAAGCGTCGCACGGGTGATCTCAGCCAATGCCCCGGTGCTGGTTGCGCAATACGCCAACAGTTCTGATTACGACGGAGTCGCCAATTCCGATCCAGCTCAAATCAACCTCCAGCCGACTCGCAGTTGGCTGGGAAGTTACAAAGTGTGCGTTCCTCCAAGCAATGAGTTCAGCAAGAGTTACGTTAACGTTGTGGCCGGATCCTCTGCCGATATTGCCAGCATCATAATCAGCCCGGCTGTTATCTCCACGGAAGGCCCCTTCGCCACGCCAGGCGGTAAAGCCTACGCCCGCTACGAAGTCAGTCCCAGCACGACTTATTCCTTTAGTGGCAAATCATTCGGTCTGATCCAATACGGATTCGATACGTATGACGCTTATGGGAACAGCGGAGGCATGGGGTTCAATGATTTCTTCCCGCCCACGTTCGGAACCTGTCCGAGCGATCTGACCATCTACTGCACCAGCACCGTGGCCGCGTGCACCGCTCCCATGCCTGATCTGATTCCTCAACTCAGCATCACGGACAACTGCTGCTCCTATGCGAGCTTGACGCTGCGCCAAAGCATCGCCGCGGGAACCCTGCTTTCCGAAGGAGATTATGTCGTCACCATTACCGCCACGGATTGCGTGCAGAATACCAGCACCTGCGTGATCAACCTCCACGTTCGCCCAAACTGGCAAGCCAGCAATTTCCCCACCACCTACGGCAATGCAGCCTTGGAATTGACCACGTGGGGTTGGACCGCCGATAAAGATCGCGACGGCATCCCTAACAATATGGAGTATGCCCTGGGCACTGATCCTAACGTGGCCAACGACCTCTCCAACATCGTCAAAGTAAACTTAGTGAACAGCGGCAACGATCAGTTCCTGGAAATCTCCTACCGCCGGCGCCTCGACGATCCCAGCTTGGAATACATTTGCCAAGGCAGCCCCGACCTCCAGAACTGGACCCAAAGCCTGGGCCACTTCGAAGTCCGCAGCGTCGCCCCGGATGCCCTCCCCGGTTATGAAAGAATCACCGAACGCTGCCTGGAATCTCCCACCTTTAACAATATGAGATATTACCTGCGGCTAAAACTGGTGCAGCGCTGAACTGCCTAAGGCGCTCCCGGCTTGCCGAGGCCCGCCTTGGAGACGCTGGGAGAAATTGTTGCATTTAGGATTGATTTCAGACGCGAAATTTTGCATCCTGTGCGTGTGGGGGCGTGGCTTAGGGGATTTCCCCATAGGCCTCGCTCTCTTTCATTTCTCGATTGCTCCCTCTTTGGTCCCCTCCCCTCCCCATGTCCTCCCTTCGATTTCCTCAATTCCTTGCCTTGATCTGCTCAACCGGGGTCGCATTCTCCGCCCCAGTTGCGGTGAATGATACCTACACGGTTACTGAAGACTCCACCATAAGCGTTGGCCAAGGCACCCAGACCTATCTTTCCGCCAATTTCGAAACTGCGGCCAATGTGGTTGGAGGTGCGTGGGACTATTTGGACAAGATGCAAAATCAATTTGGAACGAATTTGAGCTATCCGATTGATGGCTCGAGCAATAATTGGAAATCTGTCGGCTTCAATGTTGCGTCGTCCAGCGTCGGTCCGTGGGGGAGTTCGGCCATGCCGATCCAGGGCGGCGGGCTCACTGGACTGCCGGGAGCAGCCAATACACTGACCGGGATGACAGGCGGCCCGGCCGGGGAATATCTTGTTACAACCTATCTGTTTCGTAAAACCTTCACCCTATCTGCAGCGCAGACGGCGGTGGCGAACTGGACGCTGCGCTACTTGGTGGATGACGGAGCGGTCTTCTATCTTAACGGTCAGCAGATTGACATTTACAACCTGAATCCAACCCTCACGGTGCCCCCGGGCGATCTCACATCTAACACCGCTGCGCCAGCCAGTGGGGATGAGGCGAACTACACCTCGAAAATCCTCGACCTAACGGGTAAACTCAGCGCTGGACTCAATGTGCTGGCGGTGGAAGTTCACCAATCGCATGGCGGAAACTATACGAGTTCAGATGTCGGAATCGATCTTACGCTAACCCCCACCACGGATCAAACACAGGGCTTCACCGAGGTTCCAGATGCATTTTTTAGCACCACCCGGCCAGATAAGGAAGCCTTCAGTCTCGCGGCAGGAACCGGCACGAACACTTCCCAGGCCTATTCGATGACAATGGGGGGATGTGCGTTTGGGGATACCACGCCCGGCAAGCCACCTCGGCTGCTATCCGTCGGGTCATCAATCTGCCCACAGGTGGGGCCGCGACTTTATCCTTCCGCTATCGCTTAATCGTCAATAGCAATTACGAAAATGACGAATACGGGGAGGCTATCGCAGAAATTAATGGCACCAAACTCGGGACCGTCACGGATCCTTCACGTCCTGGGACCAATGTCCTCGCCTATCGCTTCGGAAACGGCAATGGTGGAGCCAACGATGACACCGGATGGGTGACCGCCAGCTTCAGTCTGAATTTGACCGCCGGAAACCAAACCCTCCTCCTCGGGGGATACAATAATAAATCCACCAGCAGCGAGGAACAAACTTCAGTCTGGTTCGACGACGTTGAATTAACCGTAGCTGGGGTTTCCAATGGGCTGCTTTCCAATGACACCGGTGGAGCCACTGCAGCCATCAAATTGACCGATCCCACCAAGGGCACCGTCAACATGAACTCGGATGGAACATTTATTTACACGCCAAATGCGAATGCCAACGGCACGGACACGTTTACCTACAAGGCCAGCGACGGCATTGAGGAAAGCCCCCCAGCCACTGTTACCATCAACATCACCCCAGTGAACGATCCCCCCTTGGCCGTAGCCAATAGCTATACGCTGGCCGAGGACACGATCCTAACTGTAAACGCTGCGACCGGGATCCTGAGCAACGACACCGATATTGATAGTCCCTCCTTGACCGCTGTCATCGTGGCGCAGCCGTCCTCCGGTTCACTTACGCTGAACGCAAACGGGAGTTTCAGTTACACCCCAGTGGTAGATTTTTTCGGCACGGTTACTTTCACCTATCGGGCCAATGATGGGGCGCTGAATTCTAATACCGTGACCGTGACTCTAAATGTCACCCCGGTCAATGAAACTCCGGTCACGGGACCTGCCGAAAGCTACTCGCTTCCGAAAAACACCGTGTTCACGATCACCAACGTAAACGGCACAAACGTGACCGAAGACGTCATCCTGAGCGCGGTGCGTAATGGCAGCAATGCGATCACGACCCCTGGCTCGCTGTGGCGTTACTCGGATGTAGGTCAACTCTCCGTGGCCGCGCAAGCCAATTGGAAGAAATTGAGTTTCGTCGATACCCTCTGGAAGGAAGGCGCTTCCGAACTTGGCTATGGCGACGGGCCCACCGTTCCCGAAGCCACCATCATCGAGGACAATCCGGTGGCTGGCTACGTCGGTGCTGATACCGATCGCTACTGGACGGCCTATTTCCGGAAAAAGGTTAGCATTCCCAGAGTCAACGAAATCACCAGCGTCTCACTGCAAGTGCTGCGCGATGATGGAGCCGTGATTTATCTCAATGAAAATGAGGTTTTTCGTTACGCTCTGACTGCGAATCCAGGTTACACCACTCCGTCTTCCGTTGGGGTAACGGGGGCGGATGAATATACTTTTTTTGATGCGGCCAATATCGGCACGGGAACTAATCAGAACTGGACCCAGATCGTTCCCAACCCAGCTCAACTGGTCGAAGGGGATAATATTTTCGCAGTGGAAGTTCATCAAAACGTGCAAAGCAGCTCAGATCTGAGTTTTGATCTGAAGTTCACCGTCACCCGCCAAACCAGCCCTGGATTGCTCTTCAATGATTCCGATCCCGATGGCGATCCTATCACCGCCCGACTCGTGACTCAAGCCGCCAACGGGACCGTGACCATTAATCCAAACGGCAGGTTCTCCTACACTCCGAACCTCGCCTATGTGGGCACGGACACCTTCCGTTACGACGTGTTTGACGGCACCAGCGCCAGTCCTCCCGTGACCGTAGCCCTGACGATTACGCAGGGAGGAAATGTCCCTCCCGTCGCGAACGCTGACACTTATAATGGCACGGAAGACACCACGCTGACCGTCAACGCTGCGCAGGGAGTCCTCGCCAACGACGTAGAACCAGATGGCGATCCGTTTACCGCTGTCCTCGTCACACAGCCAACGAAAGGCACCGTCAGCCTCATTGCCAATGGATCTTTTGTTTACACTCCACTAGCCAATCTCAATGGCACGGACACCTTCACCTACAAGGCAACTGATGGCTCAGACTCCCCGCCCGCCACCGTCACTATTAACCTCGCTGCAGTGAATGACCTCCCGGTGGCGGTGAATGACGTTTACGGAGCAGAACCGGGACAAAACCTTGCCATCAATGCCGCCCAAGGCGTCCTCGCGAATGATACTGATGTCGATGGAAACAGCCTCACAGCTGTCCTTGTCAGTCCACCCAGCAGCGGAACGCTGGTCCTCAATGCCAACGGATCTTTCAATTACACTTCAGTGGCGGCTGGCAATTTCACCTTCACTTATCGGGCCAACGACGGCAATGGGACCTCCAATCTGGCCACCGTCACCCTTGCCATCAATGCCGCCCCGATCGGAACTGCTGATAGTTATACCACGTTGGAAGATGTAACACTCAACGTGCCTGGTGCCTCGGGCGTTCTGGCAAATGATAGTGATCCCGAGGGACAACCGCTGACAGCCATTTTGATCAGCCCTCCCGCCGCTGGGGGCAGCCTCACGCTCAACCCCAACGGATCGTTCACCTACACCCCTCCAACCAATCGTGACCTGCCGGTGACCTTCGTGTATCAAGCCTCCGACGGCTTCCGCACCTCCGCCAACGTCACCGTCACGATCAACCTAACGCCCGTCAATGACGCCCCCGCTGCCGCCAATGATAGCTCCACTGCTCTCGTAAACCAAGCGTTGACGGTTTCTGCCCCTGGCGTGCTGGGCAATGATTCCGATGTGGAAGGCAATGCCATTTCCGCCATCATTGAAACGCAGCCCGCCCACGGCACCGTGACTCTTAATGCCAACGGCAGCTTCGTTTACACGCCGACTCTTGACTACACTGGGCCAGATAGCTTCACCTATCGCGCCTTCGATGGCGTTAATGTTTCTGCTCCCGCCACTGTTAACCTCACCGTAGCCGCAGGGTCCGTCATCGTGATCAATGAAATCATGCTGCGTCCCAACACCACGTTCCCCGAAGCCACCAACCGTGAATGGATCGAAATCTACAATCGTGGCACCTCTCCGGCCAATATTTCCAACTGGAAAATTGATTCCGGAGTGGATTTCACCTTCCCCGCGAATCTCTCAATCCCAGCCGGCGGCTATCTTGTAATCGCAGCGAACGTGGCGGCGTTCCAAGCCGCCAATCCCGCCGTAACTAACGCCATCGGCGGCTGGTTGGGGACGCTCAGCAATACTTCTAATACCATTTCCTTGGCCGATGCCGACGGCAATCGGATCGACAGCGTAACCTATGCCACAGAGGGCGATTGGAGTCAGCGCATTCGTGAAACAACGTTCAATGGTTGGGCCTGGAGCACCGCCACCAATGGCGGCGGCAAGAGCATCGAGTTGCGCAACCCCCAACTCAGCAATGACAACGGCCAAAACTGGATCGCTTCCACCCCCGCGAATGGAACCCCGGGTGTCGTCAACAGCGCCTTCACCACCAATGTTCCGCCCATCATTAAAGCCGTCAAACATAGCCCTGCGGTGCCAAAACCCACAGACACTGTGGTTATTTCGTGCGAACTTAATGATGAACTGCCTAACGCCAAATTGAGCGCCACCCTTTTTTGGCGCGATGTCACGACGACTACGCCGGGGTCCTTTGCTTCCATTCCGATGTCAACGGATGGTAATGAAAAGTGGTTCGCGCCACTGCCACCGCAAGTCAACCTCACGATCATTGAATTCTACATTTCCGCCACTGACGGGACCAATACCCGCACCTGGCCCGCACCCACCGCTGAAGGGCAAAATGCTAACTGTCAGTATCAAGTCGATGATGCGCCCACCTCCACCACGGCGGAGATGTATCGGTTAATCTTAACCGCTGCCGAAAACACGGCTTTCAACAACGTAGCCATCAGCAGCGACCGGCAGTTTAACCAAACCCTGATCGTAACCCGCGGAACCGAAACGAGCATTCGTTATCGTTGCGACATGCGCATCCGTGGTAACTCCAGTCGTAGTTATCAATTCAAGCCTCTGCGCATCAGCATCCCCGCTGACGACGATTTGAATGGCAGCACGAAGTTCAATCTGAACCCCAAAGCATCGTTCCTGCAATACTTCGGAATGCGGCTGTTCCAAGCTTCCGGCATTCGTGCCCCGGACGCCATTCCAGCGGATCTGCGTCGCAATGGGATTAAATCCACGACCAGCAGCGGCAATGCCCCCGACTATGGCCTGTGGGTGCGGGTCGAGGACGTCAGTTCTGAATTGGTGAATACCCACTGGCCCCTAGCCGACACCGGAGGGGTTTACAAGAAAGGCCGCAACGACTATTATTGGCGTGCCACGCAGGCCGCACCGGGCAACCCGGATTCGCTGCTTGATGGATGGACCAAGCAGAATAATTCCTCTGCTAACGACTGGTCGGATGTGACGAATTTCTTCTCGGTCTGGCAGGCTAATACCGCCGTGCACTTTCCGGGCTCCGCCGCCAATGACGTTGCAGGCAGCGGCGGCGCCTCGATCACGGGTAACGGCAACTGGGCGGGAACGGCATTTAGTGCAGCGGAAATAGCCAATCTCGAAACCGTCTCCGACTTTGACCAATGGGCTCGTTGGTTTGCCGTCATGACGCTGATTCAAGACAATGAAACGAACATTTCCAACGGCCAAGATGATGACTATGCCGCTTACTTTGAACCCTCCACCATTGGCGGCATCCCCCGTCGTCGCATGCAGTTAGTGCCCCACGATTTGGATACTATTTTCGGGATTGGCGACAACGTCACTTCTCACGGCCTTTTTGATATGACGGATGAAAGTTACGTCTTTCGGCCGCTCCTGCCATTGTTTGGAAATAGCACCACCCCCGGCAACGCAGCCTTCCGCACCAAATATTTCAACGCTCTGCGCGAGCTTATTGGCACTGTCTTCAATGCGGATACCACGAGTGATCCCAATCCTCCTTTTTACCGGCTGCTGGACCATCATTTAGGGAATTGGGTTCCGGAAGCCACCCGCACCTCCATGAAGGATTTCATGCGCCAGCGGGGGACCTACTTATTAGGACTCATGAGCCAAACGGCCACCACTCCTCCTGCCGCCACTTCCACCGCCACCCTAACTGTAGCGCACGGCACGCTCTTCATTCATGAAATCATGGCCAACAACGTTTCGGCCCACGCCAACGGCATCACGTTCCCAGACGTCATCGAACTCCGCAATACCAGCGCGACCGCCGTCAGCCTCGCAGGCATGAGCATCACTGATGATCCCCTGCTGAAAGCCAAATTCGTCTTCCCTGTCGGCACCAGCATTCCAGCCAATGGCCTGCTCGTCCTCTACGCCGACTCTGCCACGACTCAACCGGGCCTCCACCTTGGCTTCGGCCTTGATTCAGATGTTGATACCGTGGCACTCTATCAAACGGTGGCCAACGGGCAGGCCCTCATCGACAGCGTCACTTTCGGCCTCCAACCGGCCAACTACAGCATCGGCCGCACCGGAGCCAATTTCGATGTCTGGACCCTCTGCACACCCACCGTGGGGCTGGCCAATACCGCCGTCGCCACGCTGAGTCCCCCCACCGGACTCCGCATTAACGAGTGGCTCGGCAATGCCGACTACCGAGCGGCCGATGATTTCATCGAAATCCACAATTCCGCAGCCAATCCTGTCACCCTGAGTGGGATGCGCTTAACCGATGATTTCATTAACTATCCGGACCGTGGCCTGATCGTTCCCCTCAGCTACATCGGTCCCGGCAGCTTTATCGACTTTCTGCCCAAGGGCAGCAGCGCCAGTCCTGGTAATGCGCGCGAACTCAACTACAAACTCGGCTCCACCTTCGGAAACGTCACCCTGTTAGGCGCAAATCTTAGCCAGGTAGACCAAGTCGCGACCGTTTCTCATTTCCGTGACCAATCCATCGGCCGACTCCCCGATTCCGGCCCAGCGATTTCTGGCCTGTCCATTCCCTCCCCTGGATTTTCCAATGCTCCGCTGGATGTCAATCAGATCAATCTCATCAACTTCCTGCGCATAACCGAGTTGATGTATAACCCATCCAGCACCGCACGCTCGGAATATATCGAACTCCGCAACATGAGCGATAAATCCGCCACCCCCGTGGTGCTGGATCTCACTGGAGTCACCTTCTCCAAAGGCATCTCCTACACCTTCCCCGCCATGACCCTGGCGGCTGGAGCGCATGTCGTGATTGCTGCAGATACGGCTAAATTTACCACCCAATTCCCCGCCGTTCCCGTGTTAGGACCTTGGCCGGCCACCAGCAAACTCAGCAACAAAGACGACCGAGTCCGCTTGGAGATTTCTGGCGCCGGAGTCGCGATTTTAGATTTCCACTACTATGATGACTGGTATCCTTCCACCGACGGACAAGGCTCCGCCCTGCAAATCGTGGATGGCACCGCCGCGCCAGCCCAGTGGGATAAGCAAGTCGGCTGGCAAGCCAGTGCCCCTAATCCCGGCAGCAGCCCACCGTTCAGTATCAGCGCTGGCATCGACCTTTTTGGCAACATCGCCACGCCCATCCTGCTGGATGGAGCCATCCAACCTGGGGCCGTTGCACCACAAGACATCTCTGTGCTCTGGACCAAAGAATCCGGCCCTGGCACCGTGACCTTCACCACCGCCAACTACCAGGACGCGAACGGTCGCTTCTCCGCTCCGGGCGTCTATGTGCTGAGATTTACCGCCACCGCCGGAGCCACCACCATCTCCGACACCGTGCAAGTCACCATCGCTGAAGATTACAACACCTGGGTCGCCCGCCTGCTCGCCAGCCAATCCCCCGCCAATCAAGCCAAAGGCGCAGATCCGGACAAAGACGGCATCAGTAACCTCATCGAATACGCCACCGGATCCAATCCCCTGGCCGCCAACAGCGTCCTCACACCCACTTGGATTAATGATCACCTCGGCGTGCGCTATCCTCTCTCCGCCACCCTGCCGCAGGACATCCAAGTCATTACCCAGCTCTCCTACGATCTCCAAACTTGGTTCGACAACGTCACCAACAACAGCATGGAAAGCGCCACCACCAGCCAGCAAGAATGGCTCTCCGAAGACCTGAGTTCTCCCGCCCCCGAAGGCCGCACCTACTTCCGTCTAAAAGTTATTTGTCCGTAACCCCCTTACCCCAGCAACTCCGTCACCACCCGTGCCTTCTGGCCATTGGTTAGACTCGCTTCGGTGCCGTTGCTCTTGTAGGTTAGTTTCTTGTGATCCAATCCGAAGAGATGCAGCAGTGTAGCATGATAGTCGGTGTGGGTGACCACGTCTTTGACGGCATGGTGGCCCCATTCATCCGTTTCCCCATAGGCTAGACCGCCTTTAAATCCTCCACCAGCCAGCCACATGCTGAAACCATAGGTATTGTGATCCCGCCCCCATTTGGCCTCACCACCGTCATTTTGCAGCACTGGAAGCCGGCCCATTTCACCGCCCCAATGCACCACCGTGGTATCCAGGAGGCCACGTTGTTTGAGATCCTTGAGCAAGGCGGCACAGGGTTGGTCCATTTCCCGGCAGCGATTCGGTAGTTCCTTATAAATGGCACCATGATGGTCCCAGGATTGGCCTTGGTTCCACACCTGCACAAAGCGCACCCCTCGTTCCACCAACCTTCGTGCAATCAAGCAGCGCGATCCATAATCGCGCGTCACATCCTGGTCCAGGCCGTAGAGTTTCCGAATATGCTCCGGCTCATCCATGACATTCAGCGCCGCTTTGGCCGCCGTCTGCATGCTGGCAGCCAATTCGTAACTGGCAATTCGTGCCTGGAGATCCAGTTCCCCCGGATGCTGCGTGCGATGCGCTTCATTCAAGCTGCGCAGATAGTCCAACTGGCGTCGCTGACCCTCCCCGGCCAATCGTGCCGGAGCATCCAAATTCAAAATTTGCGGAGCCTGCGCCCGCACCGCCGTGCCTTGATAAATGGAGGGCAACCAGCCACTGGACCAATTTTCATTCGTCAACAACGGCGGTCCGTGCGGACTCGTTAGGGCGACAAACGATGGCAATTCATCGCTATGACTACCCAGCCCATAATTCAACCAACTCCCCAGCACGGGCCGACCACTCATGATGCTGCCGCTGTTTAGCGCCAGCAAGCTTTGGCCATGGTTATTCACCCCTGTGTGCATCGATCGAATCAGACAAACATCATCCACCACCTCGCCCAAATGCGGCAACAATTCGGACAACTCCGTGCCGCATTGGCCATGCGGTTTGAATTTAAAGGGCGAGCCCAAGACCTTACTGCTGGCTTCGGCCACGTTGTCGTATTTAATCTCTCCGGGAAATTTCTGCTGATGGTATTTCGTTAGCATCGGCTTTGGATCGAACAAATCCATCTGCGAAGGACCGCCCACCATGAACAACGAAATCATCGCCTGCGCCTGCCCAAAACTGGGCGGCATTTTCGGTCGAACATCATACCCTTCCCCCGCCCCATGCGGCTTAACGGGAGCAGCCAGCAAACCCTCCCGCTGCAGCAACGAAGTGATCGCTAGTGAACTCAGCGAGAACGCACTGGATTGTAAAAAATGACGACGAGAGCAAAGGGAGCGACGCATGAAATGAGAAAGTTAGTCGAGATAAAGCATGCCATTGGATGCCAGCAACGCCTGACACCAGGCGGCCCAGTCTTGATTGGAATTCGTCAGGAAAATCAATGCCTGCGAGGTTTCGTTCTGCGTGGGCGGACGGCCAAAGATTAATTCCCAACCACGCGCAATGCGCATTAAATGATCGTTCGGCACCTCCCGCTCCAACCGCTGCGCCATTGCCAGCGACTGCTCGGCAATGAACGCATCGTTCATCAGCAGCAAACTTTGCTGCGCCACGGTTGTCGTCGGACGCACCTCACAGTTAGGCGACATCGTGGGCAGATCAAATGTCTCCAACACCGTCAGCGGACGACTCCGCCGCTGCTCCATGTAAACACTGCGACGGAATGCGGCCTCGCCCAAAGTTTTCACTGCGATCACTTCCGAGTTTGGATTCAACTCCTCCACCCCCGTAACTACCTGCCCACCCGGATGTCGCGCCACTGCCACTGCTGGTCCGCCAGCGGTGAGATTTAATTTGCCCGCTACCGCCAAAATGCTATCGCGCAAACTCTCCGCATCCAACCGACGCAACGGATACCTTGCCAGCCATTGGTTGGCGGGATCCCGCTCACTGGACAACGCATTCTGTCCCGACTGTCGATAGACGGCAGACGTGACGATCAAGCGCTGCAGCGATTTCAACTTCCACCCGCCCTTCACGAATTCTCCCGCCAAAAAATCCAGCAACGCAGGATGAGATGGCCGTGCTCCCAGCGCTCCAAAGTCCCCGGTGGTCGCGACGATGCCACGACCGAAATGATGCATCCAGAATCGATTGACTAACACCCGTGCCACCAACGGATGATTGCCGCTCGTCAGCCACTGGGCATACGCCAGTCGCCTGCCGGTGGTGGGGCGCGCAGGATCCTTGGGCGAAATTTTTGGTGCCACCGCCGATAAGATTTCCAGTTCCCCTGGCAGCACCTTTTGCTTCGGTTGCTCATGATCGCCTCGGTGGAATAACACGGTCTCCACAGTGGATCCAGACGGCTCTGTTAAGGCCATGAGGAAATTTTCCAGCGGACGTGTGTTGCGGAACTCCTGAGTCTTTTTCCGCTCGGCAATGTTGATTTTCTCGGCCGCTCCATCAAACACATTGAGCAATCCTTCTGCCGTGCCCACGTTCACTCCGGGATTCTCTTTGAAGAACGCCTGCTGTTCTGCATCGCGCTTTCCGGGCTCAGTATTGCGTGCCGTGCGAATCCATTCCTGCTTCTCTGCCGGAAATTTCTTCAACCGTTCATCGAAAATTTCATCCAATCGTTGTTTCGCCCGCAACTGCCGATCGGCATCCTGCTTCACAGCCTCGGCCTCTATCTCCGCTGCCTTCTTTCGATCCTCCTCTGTGTAGAGGGAATACAGTCGCTCATTGGGCGCACGCCATTGCTTCCAATCCAGCGCAGGCTCAAACAACGCTCGCAGGCGATGGTAATCCTCATGCGAGATGGGATCGTAGCGATGATCATGGCACTGCGCGCATCCCACGGTCAAGCCGAGCAATGATGAACTAACCACTTTCAACGTTTCCGCCACCGCCTGATTCTTTGCCAAGGCCGCATCCGCCGGATTATCCCCCGTGCCGTCCGGGGCCATGCGGAGAAAGCCAGTGGCTGTTAGCAACGCTTGATTTCCTGGTTGGTGAATGCTGGCCAGGGCATTCTCATGCGTCACTGCCATCAGTTCATCTCCCGCCAGTTGCTCGCGAATAAACACATCCCATGGCTTGTCGGCATTCATCGCCTCAATCACATAATCCCGATAATGCCACGCATGGGGTCGGGGCGAATCGATTTCCGTATAACCATTCGAGTCCGCATAGCCCGCCACGTCCAGCCAGTGCCGGCCCCAACGTTCGCCATACTGGGGCAGACTCAGCAGCCGATCCACCTGCTGCTCATAGGCATCCGGGCTGGTATCATTAACGAATGCCTGCAACTCTTCCGGGCTCGGTGGCAGGCCGATCAAATCAAACGAGAGCCGTCGCAGCAACGTCCTGCGATCCGCCTCAGGAGCCATCACCAGCCCCTGCGCTGGCAGTTTCTCCAACACGAACGCATCAATCGGATTTCGCACCCGAGCCGCGTCCACCGTTGGCACCGGCGGTTTGGAGATCGGTTGGAAGGACCAAAATTCCCGATCCTCTTCGGTGAAAAACACCGCCGGCACTTGCTCTGGCTCCGCGCGCAAGGTAGGCGCACCCGCTGCAATCCATTGTTCCAAAATCAAGATTTCCGCCGCAGTCACCTTCTTCTCCGACTTTGGCATCTCGCCTGCCTTCACCAATTTCAGCAGCAAACTCTGCTCCGGATGACCCGGCACCATCACGGGTCCCTCTTCCGTGGACTTCAAGAGCAGCCGACGCAATCGCAGGTCCACCTCCCCTTCCATTTTACCCGCCTCACCATGACACTGGAAACAATGCGCTTTAAGAATCGGCCGCACATCCCGCTCAAATGAAAGCCCAGCCTCCACTGTAGCAATGCTGAACAGAAGTAGCGAGCCACAGACAAGGAGCGTCTGGAGGGATCTGGGATTTTGAAACTGCATGAGAATGGAGGCAATGAAGAAACCTCCATTGTGCGGCTGGGTCAAAATCCTTCCGTAACCTTTATAAGTATGCGGAGCCCACGGGAAGCAGCTCTCGGTGCCCGCTGTCTGAAGCCGCCAGTGATAACACTGTGGAATTGGCATAGCGCTTGCTCCTGAGGACAGTCCATTCCTTCCTATGAAACCCATTTCCCTCTTCCTCGCTGCATTTCTAACCGCATCCTCGGTTCGAACCACCTATGCCATCACCGTTTACTGGGACAGCAATGGGGCGACGCTCGGTGCTGGTGGAGCCGCGCCCACAGGGATCTGGGGCACGGATGCCTTTTGGAGCACAGACTCCGCTGGCGGCGTGGCCACGGCGGCTTGGACGTCTGGAGATACCGCAGTCTTTGCGGCGGGAACGGATGCCATCGGAGCCTATACCGTAACCGTCAATGGCACCCAGACAGCAGGCGGGCTCACCATTGAGGAGGGCTCCGTTAGCTTCGCTACTGGCACGGTATCCGTGGGTGCGGGAGCCATTGTCGTCGGAGCTGGAGCCACCTTAAGCACCGATAGTAATGCGCGCATTGTTACCACTGCCGGATCGACGGTGACATTGGATGGAGGCACGTTGCGAACCACCAATACCGGAACGGCAGGCACCTTCTTCGACACAGACTCGCAAATTATTCTTGGGGCTGCCGGAGGCACGTTTGCTTACAGCGTTACCAACGTTTTAAACATTGTGCAAACCGCCACAAAGATCACAGGCACCGGTTCCTTGACCAAAACCGGACCGGGTGTCCTCGCCATCGCGAGCACCGCCGGCAATAACACCTATTCCGGCGGCACGATCATCAATGATGGCGAACTGCGAATGCGAACGGTTGTAAATACGCTGCCCGTGACTACCGCGGTTACGGTAACTAGTCCGGGGATTTTCAATCTGAACGGTGTCAGCACACAAATCGGTTCATTGACTGGCAATGGCAATGTGGGGACTGATGCGGGGACCCTTACCATCAGTGGGGCCACCAGCACCACGTTCGATGGGGCGCTCAAGAACATTGCCAACGCCGGGGCTGCCGGGGTCACGACGGGGAATGGCCGACTCATCAAGGACGGGGCCGGGGTCATCACCTTCAATGGCTTGAATGACATCAACGGCAGCGTCACCCTGATCGCTGGCGGCATTATTGTGACTGCAGGTGCTTCACTCTGCGGCCCGATTGCTGATGTCACCGTCAACGGCGGAACCCTAACCCTCAACAATAGTGCGCAGAGCATTGAGAATCTGGCAGGCACGGGAGGCACGATTAAACTTGATGGCCTCAATCACATCCTCACCTCTGATCCGATTGGCAGCACCACCTACGCTGGAACTATCGCCGGTATCGGTGGTATCACCCGGCTAAACGCCAGCGCGACCAAACGAACCCTCACCCTAACCGGACCAAACACCTATGACGGCCCGACTTTGGTCAGTGCAGGTATCATCGCAGTAGGTTCCGCCACCGCCCTCGGCAGCACCGTGGGCGCTACCGAGGTGGCCAACGGGGCGGAAATCCTCTTCACGGGAGTGGCGGCAAATTTTACGGTCAATGAGGCTTTCAAAATCGCGGGAGCGGGAGCTACCGATGGTGGGGCCATTTCCGTCATCTCCAGCGCAGCGCCAACGATCAGCGGCCCCATCACGCTGTCGGGAGATACCACCATCACCGTTTCCGGCAGTGCTTCCGCGACATTTAGCAATCCGGCTGCGTTCACCTCGCTTTCCAATCAAAACCTCACACTAACAGGTGGGGCCAACGCCAGCGGGACTAAGTTAGTTTCTGGGGTCATTGCGCTTGGGACTGGGAAACTCACCAAAGCACAAGGAGGAACCTGGATTCTGACCGCCGCTAATACTTACAGCGGCATTACCGATATTCAGGCCGGAATACTTCAGTTGGGCACGGGATTGGCTGGCGCAGACGGGACCATTGCCAACAGCACTGGCGTGAGCATCGCGACTGGTGCTTCGCTTAACTTCAATCGCTTTGGCAATGACAGCTTTAGTGGAAGCATCAGCGGATTAGGATCGGTCACCAAGGCCGGTCCCGGGGTGCAGACACTTGCGGGAACCAACACCTACAGCGGTTCCACCAACATTACGGGCGGCACACTGCTGCTCGGTTCAGCCACGGGCCTATCCAGCGCAGCCAACGTTACCCTCAGCACCGGCACCCTGAAGACCGGTGGCTACAGCGGGACGACCACCGGCAGCCTCAGCTTGAACGGAAACAGTGTGATCGATTTCATCGACGCCACTTCCGTCCTCGCATTCAACTCCAATGTCACCGGCAGTTGGTCAGGCATTCTTTCCATCTGGAATTGGGATGGATCGGTGTGGGCGTCCGGAGGCACCGAGAAACTAATTTTTACCAGCAGCACCCTAACCGCGCCCCAGTTGGCCTCGATTCAGTTTTATAGTGACGGCGGGGACACCAAAATTGGCACCGGGGCCGACTTTTTGAGCGGTGCGGGAAATGGCGAACTGATTCCGGTTCCGGAACCGTCTGCGCTGCTCGGTGGCTTGTTTCTGGGAGTTGCCATCGGATATCGTGAACGGAGGAAACGCGCCGCTTTTACGCGTGAGGCCTAGACTAAGGCATGCTCGCGGAAACTGAAATAGCCCTGGGGGTAAGCTTCGCTAACTTGTCCGAGAATCACGTGATCCACGAAACGGGCCTGCATCAATTCGGCGGCATCTTTGATGCGACGGGTGAACTGACGATCTGCTCCGCTGGGTGAACAATCACCACTGGGATGGTTATGCACCACCGAAAAAGCATAGGCTCCATGCACGATGACGGGGCGCAGGATATCGCGAACATTGGCCGTGACTTCGTTGACACTGCCCAAATGAATTTCCTGGACGGACATGAGCGTGAGCCGTGTGGTCATGAGGACCACGCGGAGAGATTCCTTCGCTAACATGCGCATTTCCGGTCCCAGCAACTCCGCGATGGCCTCCGGGGTATCAATCGGACGATTGACAAAGCGCTCGGCGGCCATGCGTTTACCCAGCGCCAGAGCGGCCGCCAGGTGAATGGCTTTGGCCTCCCCCACCCCTTTTTGTTGCATCAACTCAGGCACATCCACGCGGCTCAACTGGCTCAAACTATTCCCATACCGGGCCAGCAGGGCTTTGCTCATTTCCACCACATTGAGCCCCGCAGTGCCAGTGCCAAAGAACAACGCCAACAATTCGGCAACAGACAGTGCTTGTTCGCCCAATGCCAGAAAACGCTCACGCGGCATGTCCGACTTGGCCATGTCCTTGAGTCGCGTCGATGCTGGCGCAGTCGCGATTAGCTCTTCTGAACGATCTTCGCCCACGTGTCTTTCAGGGTGACGGTGCGATTGATAACAATTGCTCCAGGCTTGCTGTGTTTGGTATCGATGCAGAAATAACCCGTGCGCTCGAATTGGAATCGGGAACCGGCAGGCAAGTCCAGCACGGCACACTCCACCTTGGCGTTAGGTAAAATTTCCAAGGAATCTGGGTTGAGATAATCCTCGTAATCCTTGTCCTCCGGAATATCGGCCAGATCGGGCAGCGTGAACTGGCGATCATAGAGCCGCACTTCCGCATTACCAGCTTGAGGCGCGCTGAGCCAATGAATGACAGCGGTGCCTTTCTTGGGGGCAACGTTGTGGCTGGTGGGATCGTAGGTGCAACGGAGTTCCGTGATGTTGCCAGCGGCATCCTTGATGACTTCCTCACAGGTGATGAGGTAGGCGTAGCGAAGTTTCACGGACTTGCCGACACTGAGTCGGAAATATTTCGGCGGCGGGATTTCCATGAAATCGTCGTGCTCAATGTAAAGCTCCCGGCTGAAAGGAATGTTCCGCACGCCGCCTTCCGGGTCTTCGGGATTGTTGACGGCTTCGAGTTGTTCCAATTGGCCTTCGGGGTAATTCGTGATGACGACCTTGAGCGGTCGCAACACGCCGAGGAAGCGGGGGGCTGCTTTATTTAAATGCTCGCGGATGCAGAACTCCAAGACGGCTACATCGGTCTGACTGTTGAATTTCGTCAGGCCGATTTTCTTGCAGAAATTGCGAATCCCTTCCGGCGTATACCCCCGACGACGCAGGCCACAAATGGTGGGCATCCGCGGATCATCCCAACCATCCACCAAGCCCTTTTCCACCATTTGCAGCAGCTTCCGCTTGGACATGGCGGTATAGGTTAGATTGAGACGGGAGAACTCGATTTGGCGGGGATGGCTCGGAGCACTAACATTATCGATGAGCCAGTGGTAAAGGGGGCGATGATCCTCGAATTCCAAAGTGCAGACGGAATGGGTGACGCCTTCGATGGCGTCCGAGAATCCGTGCGCCATGTCGTAGGTGGGATAGATGCACCATTTGTCACCAGTGCGATCATGCGGCACTTTCTTGATGCGATAGAGCACGGGATCCCGCAGATTCATATTGGCGGAGGCCATGTCAATCTTCGCGCGCAAGGTGCGGCTGCCGTCGGCAAATTCCCCTGCCTTCATGCGGGCGAACAAATCGAGATTTTCGGCCACCGAGCGGTCCCGGAAAGGACTGTTTTTCCCTGCTTCCGTCAGCGAGCCCCGCGTGAAGCGCGTTTCCTCAGCATTCAAATCGCAAACGTAGGCCAGACCCTTTTCAATCAACTCGATGGCCCAGGCGTGAATCTGATCGAAGTAATCGGACGCATGGAATAGGCTCTCCCCCCAGTCGAAGCCCAGCCAACGGACGTCTTCTTTAATGGATTCGACATACTCCATGTCTTCCTTCACAGGATTCGTGTCATCGAAACGCAGGTGGCAGCGGGAGCCGGGGTTCTCCTGGGCCAGACCGAAATTTAAGCAGATCGACTTCGCGTGGCCGATGTGGAGATATCCGTTGGGTTCGGGAGGAAAGCGCGTTACCACGAAAGGATGCTTGCCGGAGGCAAGATCGTCCCGGACGATTTCGCGAATGAAATCGAGGGATTCAACAGGGGGATCGGTGGCAGCAGACGGTTGGGACATAACAAAAACAGAGTTTGGTAAAGAGGGAACGAGATGCTTCGCGAAATCGGCCGCAGAATCAACCGCAATGATCGAAATGCAGCAAATGAAGGAAAAAATTTTGACAACGCGCAACTCATCGCCTAAAGAATGCTTCGCAGCAAACCAAGCACCCATAGCTCAATTGGATAGAGTATTTGACTACGAATCAAAAGGTTCCAGGTTCGAGTCCTGGTGGGTGCACTTTACTTTTTGAACCATCTGCGGCCGCCATTAATTTTGGCGGCATTTTTGTGCCGATCACTGGGCATCTGAACAAAAGAAGAAAAAATAGTTGCGAAAGCCACGGACTGCCATACCGTGTATGGCATGAAAATGACAATGCACATAGATGAACCCTTACTCAAATCCGTCATGGACGCCTATAACTTCAATAGCAAGACAGACGCCGTGGATTCCGCCCTCCGGGAAATGATCCGCCGCTTCAAAATCCGCCAGTTTGCCAAGGACGGCCTTGGTTTCTCTGCGGATGAATTGCGCGCCTCGGTAGACGCGGATTATGATCCAAGGACCCTCCGTGTGGCCGAAGACTCTCCCGGCCATGCGTGAGGAGTTACCCGTGATGGTGGACAGCAACGTCTTCATCAATTGCTTAAAAAAGGGCCTCGATCCGGTGGAGCAATTGTCCGAACGGTATTCCGTTTCGGAGCTGGTGACCTGCGGCATGATCAAGCTCGAGGTGCTCCGGGGTATCAAGAACTTGAAAGTGCGGGATCGCCTAGCCGAATTCATGAGCATCATGCAATACGTCGTGGCAGACAACCGGATCTGGGAGGAAGCCACCGAGATCGCGTGGCGGCTCAGTCGCACCGGAAGCTCGCTGGCAGGCGCAGATGCCGTGATTGCAGCATCCGCCGTGCGTGCTGATGCGGTCCTGTTGACGGCGGATCGGGACTTTGAGCCAATTGGAAACTTGGATCTGGACTTCCGTTTGGAGCGGCCGTTCTGGCTCTAGCCTCTGACTAGTCGCGAGCCCGTGGCTCACGGTCAATCGCTCCCTCAGCACCGCCCGAAGATACGAATGGCCCGCCAGCCAGCGGGGCAATACCCGTGAAAGCCACTTCTGGCACGTCGGTGGATTTTCCTGCCAGCGGAAACTCTTTGCGCAGCGGGAAATACGGATATCCATCCCACATCAGAATGCGGCGGAGGTCTGGGTGATTGGAGAACGTAATGCCCATCATGTCATAGACCTCGCGTTCGTGCCAATTGGCGGTGGGGTAGATATCGGAAACGGTGGGGGCCTCCGTGTCGTCCTCGCTAATGGGGAACTTAATCCGCAAATGGCTTTTGCCGCTGATGCTGTAGATTTCGTAAACCATCTCGAAGCGAGGATCCTGCCCCATGTGGTCCACGCTGGAAATATCCAGCATCAGATCGTAGGCCAGTTCATCGCGACAATATTTGATGAGGGCGTAGGCCACTGCCTTGGTGGTGTGGATGGTCGTTTCGCCACGGAATTCGACCACCGCGGTCACGCCGTCGTTAAATTTGGATTTGAGCGCTTGGGCAGATTCTACAGCAGTCATGAGCTTGGTTCGAAAATCAGGTTAGGCGTGCAACGAATCGATCAGAACCTTCTTTTGATCTTTGAATGAATGCTCCGTTTCAATTTTCTTCTGCAAGCGCATCAGCCCTTCCAGCAATGCTTCGGGGCGGGGAGGACATCCGGAAATATAGACATCCACGGGTAACAATTGATCGATCCCTTGCAGCACCGCATAGCTACGATACATCCCGCCACTGGAAGCACAGGCACCCATGGCGATGCACCATTTTGGCTCTGGCATTTGATCCCAGATCCGCTTTACGGCCAGCGCCATTTTATAGGTCACGGTGCCCGCCACGATCATGACGTCCGCCTGGCGTGGACTGAACCGCATGACCTCTGCACCAAAGCGGGAAATATCAAAACGGGAAGAAGCGGTGGCCATCAGTTCGATGGCGCAACAGGCCAATCCCATGGGCATGGGCCACAGCGAGTTCTTCCGCATCCAGTTGATGGCTGCGTCCAGCTTGGTGAAAATAATGTTGCCCTCGATCTTGGAATCGTAAGCGGCATGGGTCAGGATTTGCGAAGCGTCTTCCATAAAATATGGGCGAAATTAGGCCTAGGGCCGGGTGGCGCAAGGGAGATTGTGAAATAATTCACAAGCCGGCTGGCGCAACCACTAGGAACAGCAACAGCCGCTGAGGTCTCCCCCAGCGGCTGTTACGTTGTCGATTTCGTGAGAAATGCTAGTTCCAGCCGTGCGCGTCACGCACCTTGATCATGGATGCGAGAATCGTGTTCCAGGTTTCCTGCTTTTCGAGCATGGCGTTTGGGAACATGCAACCATCCCAACAGATGTGTTGGATCCCACGGCTGGCGGCATCCTTCAGCCAGTAACCGGAAGCTGCCGTGATGTCCAGTTTACCATTGGGATCATCCGCTGGACAGTGGCGGCCAGTCTTGTCGTGATTGCCGGTGCCGTGCACGGAACCATCATTTTGGGCTACGTGGAAGTCGATTGTCCACGGACGGAGCGCATCGGTCATCGTTGTGTAGGCGGCATCGAATTCCGCTTGGGTGTAGCCCGGCTGCAGCAGGGCATGCTCAGGGGCATTGGCTCCGAGGAGGTAAAGATACGTGTGTGCCAAGTCGGCTTGGAAACCAACCGTCTGCGGCATCCCTACGGCTTCCAACAGATCCAGCATGTGTCTCCAGGAGTGCATCCCACCCCAGCAGATTTCACCTTCGGCGGCCAGGCGCTCACCGTGGGCTTCGGCTACTTTGGCCGCTTCCTTGAAGGTGGCGGCAATCTTGGCGGTGTTGCCAGTGGGATCTTCCGCCCATCCGCTCACGCCTGAGGCGGAGTCGATGCGGATGACCCCATATTCCCGCACGCCGTGTTCATTGAAGATTTTGGCAATGCGGCAGGCTTTCTCTACTGCGAGCACGAATTTGGCGCGATCCTCATCGCTCCCCATGGCCGCGGCTCCCACGGTGCCGGGCCAGACCGGGGCCACGAGGGATCCGATTTTGAGATTCTTGCTGGCAACGAGATCCGCGATCCGCTTCAACTCGTCCGTGGAAGCATCTGGATCGGTGTGCGGATGAAACAGAAAATAGTCGATGCCTTCGAACTTCTGACCGTTGACGTCGGCATTGGCGGTAAGCTCCAGCATGCGCTCCAAGCTGATGGGAGGATGATCGGTGCCGGGTTCCTTGCCGACGAGACCGGGCCACATGGCGTTGTGTAGTTTGGGTAATTTCATGGTGGTGATGGTGTTTGGTTAATTTTCAGGGAAGAACAAATTTTTGCAACGGGGCGACTACTTAGTGAATCTGCGCCAAAGTGCACGCAAAATTTATCAGAAGAATTGGCCATCGGATTCCGCAAAGGCGCATCCCCTAGCCAGAAGTAGTCCTTGCGGTAGCGACTGAATTTTAGGTAAGGTGAATCATGTTAAACTGTCTCCCCCTGTGGGGACTGCTGCTCGTGCTGGTGCTGGGGTGTGCAAGTCCCAGTTGGTCCGCCCCCAAGCTCACGCTTGAGCAGGTGCGGGCGGAAGTGGACGTGAACGCCATGATTGATGTGGCCCTGAAGGTGGAGAACTCCACTGTCAAAAACCCGTTCACTGATGCTTCAGTTACCGGTTCCTTTCAGCTGGCAGGCAGCGAATCCATTCCCGTAACCGGCTTTTGCGATTCCGCCAATGGCAGCATGCATCGCATCCGTTTTCTGCCCCGGGTGGCCGGCAATTACGACTACACGATGATCTATCAGGAGGCGGGTTACACGCAGACCTTCAATGGCCGCTTTGTAGCCAAACCCAGCCCTCGCAAGGGCATGCTACGGGTGGACCCCGCCCATCCCTATCATTTTATCTGGAGTGGCACCAACGAGCACTTTTTCTGGAACAGCACCACCGCCTACTGGATGTTGGGTCTGGAAGATGATAAAGAAATCGAGAACTGTCTCAACCGCTTGGCGGCCCTGAAAATCAACCGCATCCGCATTGCGCTCTGCGGGCGCACGGATTCGGGGGCTCGGTGGTGCGAACCACAAGTCGTCTCCGACGCAAAATTCAAACTCCGCCTCAACCCTTGGGAAGCCGCCCGCCCTGACAGCGTGAAAGATCCCGGCTTCGACGTAACTAAATTTAATATCCCCCACTGGCAGAAATGCGAACGCCTCCTAACGCATGCCCGCAGACTCAACATTATCGTTTCCCTCATCTTCTATCTGGATGGAGCCGACGCTGGCGCGGAACCATTTGGCAAGGATCATGCTGGGGGCGACCACGAGAAGCGCTATTACGCCTATGCCGCCAGCAGATTTGCGGCCTTCCCCAACGTGGTCTGGGATCTCTGCAATGAGCACCATTTAATGCGGACAGGCGAGTGGGTCAACCACATGGGGGAATTCCTCCGCACCTGCGATCCTTACGATCATCTAACCTCGGTTCATGGCGGCGGGGAGTTCCCGTTCCGCACGGCACCGTGGGCCGATTTTTGCCTGTATCAAGCCTGGGACCAAGCCCACGGCGGCTATGATTTCATGGTGGCCAATCGCCAGAAGCAGGCCGCCACCAACCAGCCCAAACCTCAGATCAACGAAGAGTATGGCTATGAAGACCACTATCCAACCGAGTGGGGCGACGGACTCAAAGCCCCCTCCCGGAATGCTGATAGCCGCCGCCGCGTGGCCTGGAGCATTTCCATGGCGGGCGGTTATCAAACCACTGGCGAGCGCGCCACCAAGAACGGCGGCTGGATCAATGGACGAGGTGATGATGAGATGACGATGCTGAAGGGCTATGCGCTCATGGTGGATTTCTTTAAAAGCTTCGACTGGTGGTCCTGCCAGCCCGCTCCCGACGTCGTCAAGGAAGGCAAGGCTTGGTGTCTGGCTGATCCCGGGAAACTTTATGCCATTTATTTACCCACTGGCGGGAGCGCAAAAATCGCGCTCCCCGACGGGAAATTTACGGCGGAACTTTATGACTGCCAGACCGGGGAGCGTAAGCCCTTGGGTGATCTACCAGGTGGCGAATGGACCTCTCCGGTCCAGCCTGCGGAGAAGGACTGGGCGATTCTAATTCGGGGTTGATCCGGCAGCGGGCAGTAAACCGTTGGTTTCCAGCTCATTTGTCGTTCTTGCACCCAGCCAGCATCCTGCTAAGGAATCCCCATGCCCCAAACCGACCCACACCAACTTCGTCAAATCCTCTTCCTGCAATCGCTCGAGGAAACGGATGCCATGGGCAAAATTATCCCGCTGGATACCAGAGAGCGCGCCACCAAAGACTCCGCCAATAGTGAGTCTTTCCTAGCCACCCGCACGCAGAAACTCCTAACGTCCGCCAGCGAGCCCGTGCAACGCTTGGCGGCTTGGATGGCCCACCCGACCTGGCGATGGTTCGGATGGCTAAAAATCGGCCTTCCGCTCGGCGCCTTTCTCATCGGATGGATGACCAACGAACTGGGGTCGGATCGCGTCGTCAATATCATTGCCTTTCCGCTGTTAGGCCTGCTGATTTGGAACCTGCTGGTATGCGGCTACATGTTGCTAGCCGAAGTCAGGCAGTCCCCCACCTCGCCTACCCGCTGGCCGGAGCATCGGATGCGGGAGCAACTGGAAAAGCACCTCTCCAGCTCCGTGGCCGACCCCGTCCATCGGGAAATCCTCAGCCGCAGCACCCTGGGCTTCCTGAAGCATTGGCGGGAGCAGAACCGCCCACACCTGAAGTCCCTAATGAAACTGCTCTTTCATCTGGGCGCCCTGCTCCTCGCAGGAGGCATCGTTGCGAGCATGTATTTTCAAGGCCTGCGCAAAGAGTATCGGGCCGGCTGGGAAAGCACGTTTCTCCAGCCCTCCAGCCTGCACTCCTTGCTCCGTGTCGCCCTGGGACCAGCCTCCGTGGTCACTGGCATCCCAGTGCCCGCCGAACCCGCCCTGGCCGCCATGCAAGTTCATCCCGGTGAAACCATTCCCTCCACCCCTGCGAGTGCCGCCCCCTTCATCCACCTCTGGGCCGCTACCGCCGGTTTATTCATTGGCCTGCCGCGCCTACTGTTAATCGCCCTGGCCCTCAGGGAAAGCAAAAAAAGCCAACCCAGTTGGGAGCAGGAATTGCAGGACTACGAAACTTCCTGCCGCAACTTGGCGGCTGGACAGGTGAGCCTGATTGATGTCCTCCCGGTGTATTTCACCCCCGAATCGGCCTCCGCTGAGGCCATTCGCCATTGCGTCCTGCAAATGTGGGGCGGCAAAGCGCGTGTCAATTTTCTGCCCCCCATCCCCTTGGGAGATGAAACGGAGTATCTCGAAGCCTGGAGCCCGGCCTCGCACGGCACCGTCCTGACGTTTAGTTTCGCCAGCACGCCCGAGCAGGAAGTGCAGGGTGAAGTCATTCAATTGGTGGCCGGCAAGGCAGCGAAAGTCCTCGTTGTGACTGACGCTCTCAGCTTCGAATCGCGACACGGCGGCTTGCCGGAATTTCCGCAACGCCTGGCCCAGCGTGAAGCCGGTTGGCACCGCATCGTTGGAGATAAATTACCCTGGCTCAATCTCACCAGCCAGGTCGTGAAAAATCCGCTCGCAGCCATGGCCTCCCTGCGCAGTGCCAGCTAGCCTAGGACAGCCGGACCGCTCCGCAAACCATCTCCAACACCCGCCACAAGCTCTGCCCACCCAGCGAGCCCTCGTGGAAGGCGGAGCCAGAAATTGGCTGCCAGTTGTCCCGCTCCTTGTTAGCCTCCGGCTGCGGAATCAACGTGAGCGATGGGTCATACTGCCCGGTATTTCCTCCCAGTTTGTAAATCACCAGATCCAACGAAGGCACGACATACAGACAAAAACCGCCAGCGCCCGATTTCCAGAAAGCATCCTTGGGCGCGCCCGCCACGTGCCCATCAGCATTGTGTTCCCACTGCAAGCTGAACGGTGTATGCGGATTGTAGGGTGACCACGTGCGACATTTTTCAATGTAGGCCGCTGGCACCAGTTGCTTGTCCTGCCATTTCCCCTGCTGGGCCAGACAGTATCCGAACCGCATGACATCCGTGGCATGCAGAGCTGTGCTCCCAGCCCCATTCGCATGAGGCATCACGAAGTCCCCGCGGTGCAAACAATAATCCCAAGCCCCCCACCCCTGTGGCTTGGCCAGTCGCTCTTGGATGAAATCTTTCAATTCCATCTGCGCCACATTCCGCAAGACGATACTAGCAATGTGAGGTGAAGGTGAGGAATAGGAATACCCCGCACCTGGATCGCACCACAACGGCACTTCCAACGACGACATGTCGAGATCCCGAATGTTCTGGCCTGGCACCGGTTGCAGTTTCTGCCATTGACCACCTTTAGAAAATCCACTGGGAGCCCCGCCCTCGCCCCAGTATCCAGCCGTCATGCAGAGCAGTTGCCCCAGCGTAATGTTCGCCTTCCGCGGATCATTCGGCGGCATTCCTTGCGGGAGAAATTTATCCGTGAAGACCTTCGTTTCCAATCCCTCCGGAATCTTCTCCTTGAACTCCTCCAACATGATCCCGCAGGCAATACTGCAAAACGCCTTCCCCGTGGAAGCCATGTCAGGATTCGCATTTCGGCTCGCACGGCCAAAATAGCGTTCGAAACACAAATACCCGCCATGAACCACCACCAAGCCCCCATGGGCGGTGGATCGTTGCGTAATTTCATAAGCCGGCTCCAACTTCGCCAAGTCCATCCCCGCCAAATCCTTCACCTCTGCTCCAGACTTGGCCTCCCTCCATCCTCCGACACTATCCGCAGGAGGAAAATAAGTTTCCGCCGCAGCGTTGGCTAGCAAAATTGGTAAGAACAAAAGGCGTTTCATAATGAGTTGGATCGAGCCGCCATTCTCCCCCCTCAAATCGGTTCCGCCACCAGGAAGCATTACCTATTACCGGATGACGTGATAGGCGTCCTCCGAGCTACCGTGCCACTTGAATGTCCGGCCTTCAGCGTATACTCCAACCAAAGGAAGATTCGTGCCGCTACCCTCAGAACCTCCCAAGCCAACACACCATTCCATCCAAATAGAAGTTCATGAAAACACTAACCGCTATTTTGTCGCTGTTTCTCTTGCTACTAACGAGCACCTTACCAGCCGACGATAAAAATATCACCGCCGAAAAGTTCGGTAAACTTTCCCTCGGCCAGAAAGCGGATGCACTCACCAAACTCCTGGGCGAGCCTGAATCCAAGGGCAAAGACACCCTCTGGGAAGCCACGGGCGAGTGGGTGCAAACTTGGAAATACCCCGCCCAAGGCCTAACCCTGGCGATGGCCTCCGACAAAAAAGGCGGCCCCAAATCCCTCAACAGCATCACGGCCACCACGAAATGCGAACTCGCCACCGCCCGTGAAATCAAGCTCGGCAGCACCGAAGCGGCCGTCCGCAAAGCCTACGGCAAAGCTGAAGACAAGGAATCCAGCAAACCCGGAGAAACCTTCGTAGCCGGTTCCATTTATGGCGGCGTGATCTTCACCTTCAACCACGGCAAGGTTAGTGAGATCTTCATTGGCGCGGCTGCGGAGTGAGGCCGAAATGGCTAGACGGGACCAACGGATCGCAACCACGAAGAGCCTGCTCTTGAGCCGCCTCCAGTCCGACCCAGCGGAACTCCGGCCTCATAGTGGGCTCCCGTGGCGCACGAATCACTACTTCAGAAACACCGCACGGATGCTCGGTTGTTGTTTGCAAAAGGCATCGATTTCCTTGCGATTCATCACCATAAATGCGGTGGAGAGCGCATCCGCCAGGGTTGCGTTCGGGGCGATGGCCCAGCGGAGTTCGCGTTCGATATTGACGGTGCGGGCGGTGCGGGGGTCAATGATGTGCGCGCCTTGGTGCATGAATCCCGTGCCGCTGAGGGCATTGTTTTCCAACACCACGGGTGAACCCTGACCGGCATGCACGGGCCAGCCTGGATGCTCTCCCATATGGCCGATTCCCAGCACGGTGCTGTCGCCCGCGTTGAGGAGGGCGTTGGTGATTTCGTGTTCACCGCGCAGCAGGAACGCCGCTTGGTCCAGCGCGTAGCCTTTGCCGATGGCCCCCAGGTCGAGGCTCATCCCGGCGGCATGTTTGGTGACGCTAAAGTTTGCTTCGTCCAGCTCCAAATGCTGAAAGCCCATGCTGGCGGCCGCCACCGCACGTTCCGCTTTGGAAATTTTGCGCCCGCCGCTGTCCTGTTCCCGGAGCAGGCGAAAGAGTGGACCGATGGTAACATCAAACGCTCCGCTGGTCTGCTCCCAGACCATTTTACCAAAGGCCAGACAATCCATGCAGGCGGCCTGCACCGGCACTGGTTGGCCCACCGGAGCTTGGTTGATGCTGGCGATATCGCTGTAGGGGACGAAGCGACTAAGTTCCGTTTCCAAACGATCAATGTCACGGAAGACCGCTTGGGCGGCCCCATTGGCCAGTAAATTATCCTCGTGCTCGATCAGGAATTGAAAGTGCGTCGCCATCGCTTCATGGCCGAAGCGGAATATTTGCAGGCTCATGGAGGCGGCGGGCTCTGGGGAGTATTCACTTTAGGCATCGGCGGCAAGTCCGCCGCCTCAGGCGCGGTGGGAGTATCTGGAGTGGAATCGGCGGTGGGTGTGGACGCGGCTGGCGGAGTGCTGGGGGCGGTTGGTGCCGCGGCGGGGGCTTTGGGCTCGGGCGTGGCCTCCTCTGGCGCGGGAGCCGCAGGTGGTGGTTGCGCGGCAGATGCGGGGGCACCATGATCTTCCAACCCTCGCTTCACATAGCCCTGAATCCAGAATTGCTGATTGAGCATTCCAAACACATCCTTAACGTGAGTGCCCCCACCATCATGATCCGTTCCGCGCACGGGTTCGGGCAACTTGGCGATCAACGCTGGGTCCACCAAGATCACCTCAGCCGTGGGATCGACGCCCCGCGTGCCGCCAACGGCCACCACATCCGGCAGATAGGCTACGCTGGTAAATTTTCGCAGATACCACGGCAGAGGCCATCCGCCACTGGGCGAGGCAACTTCCATTCGCAGGGCATATCCGGCCGGACTCCGGGCCGCATAGCCTTCCAACCGCCGCACGATCGTATCCCGCAATCCAATGGGCGTGAAGCCATAGGCATAGGGATTGGCCGTGGAGGAATGCACATTCCGCGTGCGCAGCCAGGGCTGGTCCGTGGCATCATCTGCGAAGTTAACCCGATACGCCTGGAAGCCCAAGTGGCCCGCCCCAGCCAGCACCAAGGAAGCGAAGACCCATTTCCCCCAACTGGCATAGAGACTGTTCATAAAGCCACCGACCCCAAATCCAGCCAGCAAAATCAAGGCAAAGTGCGTGGCCAGAATGCACCAAGGAGTCTTGTAACTGATCAACGAGTAGGCCGCCAGCGTGAGCACCGCATAGCCAGTGAGGAACAGTCCAAACTCCCGATGATACCCTTTCCCCTGACCAAAAAAAGCGCGCACCATGCCGACCAAGGCAAAGAGCAGGATCAACAATTCCGTCCAAATAAAGCCCCCGGCAGATTCGCCTTTCCAAAATTTTCCACCTTGATTCCAACCGAGCAATTGCAGGTAGTAATACCAAGGTTTCTCATGCCCCTGGCCGCCCGCCCGGTCGGCATAGCTGAAGTAAGTCTTCACACTGTCGGCCACGCTTTCCAAGTGGGTGAATCCCTGACTGAAGCACGCCGCCGAAGTCATGCCAGCCACGACGAGGAACGTGATCCAATGTTTGGCAGAGATGGGTTCAGGCTTATTGCGATTGAGCACCAAGCCTCCGGAGAGATGCCGCATGGTCATGGCCAGAATAGCCCCTCCCACCATGCCGGCCAGATGGATGACGAAGGTCTCCTTCGTGGCATGCATGAGGCCTACACTGATGGCACAAATCCATAACCAGAACGGGTTGCGGGATAAATAAAACCGCCACCCGCCCGCCATGGCCGTGTAACTCAACAGCACCAGCAGCATTTCCATGATGAAATAGCGACTGTAGAAAACAAAGATGGGCGAGACCGCCAGGAACAGCGCAGACCAGCCCACAGCCATCCAGCCCAATCCGCTGCGCACTAATGGCAGCAGCAACAGCAGCCACAACGAGAACCAGACGGGAACCAAGCGCAGATCGGATGCCGTTAGGTCAGCGAACGCTTTGTGGCCCCGGAAGTAATTGCGGATTTCGGCCGCATACAGATTCGTGGGGCCGTGATGTTCCAGCGGATCGTATTTATACTGTCCCTGCATGAGATCGCGCAGTTTGATGGCCTGGGTGGTCTCATCCGTGTGCATTGGCCGCACTTCCAATTGAGGAAAACGCAAACTCCCCGCCACAAGGATGGCGAGTAGCAGCAGTAATAGAGCATAAAAAAATTCCCGCCGACCAGCCCGGGATTCAGAAGTGGATAATTTCACAAGGGGTCAAGGCTAGCCACCTGAGCAGAAATGCAAGCCTGAGTTGAAAGTTTACCACCCATGGCCCATTCATGGAATTTCCTGAGCAAAACTGCTGGAGTTCAGGCTTCCGCCCGTTAGGCTTAAGGCTCCATCGCATCGGCAATTTTGCCAAACGCAGTCCATTTCCCAACGTCCCCACATGCTACCCTTCTCCCTGCCCACCGACTACAGCCGCATCAAGTTGGTATCTAGTTTTCAAGAACTTGTCTCCACAACATTTGGAAATGGCATCAACGCCCTGTGCTGGCAACGCTCTCTGCCAGGGGATTTCAGTGAGATCGTCTCCCTGCTGGGGGCGCGTGAAGGCATTACCAATTTAGACGAACCGCTCCTGCGCAGCCTGCCCGCAAGTCCAGCAGGCCGAATCGCAATCGATACCCTGCTAGCAGACCATCGGTTGCTCCAAGAGCACGGACTCCAACCGACGCTGGATTGCATCCAAGCCTACCCACGGGACGACGAACCCATCGTCGTCCCCATCGATGTTTACTCATTCCACGCGGACAGCGCCCCCGTTCAAGCGGACACTTACCTTTGCACCTACTACGGTGCCCCCAGTGAAGGACTTCGCAACGACCAGGCCCAAGCCCGTGTGGAAGATCCCGCCACCCGGGCCGCACTACTCGATCTCCACGGCGGGGAAGACGACGACGCCTTCCGCGAATTCCTCAACGAGCACTGCTACGACCTCCACTACGCCCCCACCCCGGGTGCCCAGCCATTTTCCTTCGGCCTCGGCAACCTCTGGCGCATCGCTCTGGACTATCCCGGCAATCCGGTTCCCCCCTGCATCCACCGGGCTCCCACGACGGTCCCCGGACAGCCATCACGTTTACTTTTGATCAGTTAGAAATTCGGTTCCAGAGCCCCACACATTTGTTCACCGCCCCTCTTGACTGGAAGGCTGGTTCCCCTATCGCATTGCCTATCAGCGGAAATTCTCCCTCAGCGATCAATCGCCTCATGAACACACGTTTTGCCCCCAGTCCCACTGGTCATCTTCACCTCGGCCATGCCTATGCGGCTTGGGTGGCGGAGCATTTTGCGAGATCCCAGCACGGAAAATTTTATCTGCGTCTGGAGGATATCGACGGCCCACGGTGTCGGGCGGAATATGAGACCGCCCTGATGGAGGACCTGACTTGGCTTGGGATCACGTGGGATCAGCCAGTCTGGCGGCAGAGTGAGCGGCTACCGACTTACGAGGCCGCGCTGATCCAGCTTCAGCAGATGGAACTGCTCTACCCATGCTTCTGCACCCGTCAGGAAATTACCGCTGCAACCTCTGCTCCACAAGGACCGGAAGGACCGCTGTATCCGGGAACTTGTCGCCCACTGTCCGCCGCGCAGAGAGCTGATTTCCTAGCCTCCGGGAAACCATTCGCGTGGCGATTGGATACTGCCGCTGCGAGCCACCACACCGGCCCCCTAACGTGGGATGACCTGCGCCACGGCCGCTTCACCGCTCAGCCGGAATTGCTGGGCGATGTGGTCCTGGCCCGGAAGGACATCGCCACGAGCTACCACCTGGCCGTCACCGTGGACGATGCAGCCCAGGAAATTTCCCTGGTGACCCGAGGCGATGATCTATTGCTGTCCACCCATGTCCACCGGCTACTCCAAGCCTTGCTGGGGTTGCCCGTGCCTCAATGGTATCATCATCAACTCATTTGCGACGAAACCGGGCGTCGGCTGGCCAAGCGCGACCACGCCCGCAGCCTGCGCAGCTTACGTCAGGCGGGCTGGACACCGGACCGCGTGAGGGCAGAATTCCCGAAACTAGCGCGTGGCTGAGGTGGCTCATTGGAACCAGTTCCATTCCTCGAAAAAGTGGAAATTTCACTTAGGAAACCACCCTCACAGCACGCAATATGGGCCTGATTGCAATTCACCAAGTCTATGCGCACCTTAATTTTTCGCTTCCTGCTCTCCACGCTCTGCTGCTCCCATCCATTATGGGCGGCGGCCGAGGCCTTGCCCGCTGGCACCGTCGTGGCCTCGCTGGAGGTTCAGCCTGCCAGCATCGAGCTGAAGCGCCCCACCGACTATGCGCAACTCTTGGTAACCGCCAAGCTCAATACTGGTGCAGCCGCCGATGTGACCCGAATGGTCAGCATTTCCCCAACTGTAACTTTCCTGCAAATCAGCCCCCATGGTCTGCTGCGCGCCACCGGAGATGGGGAAACAATCCTCACCCTAACGCTCAACGACAAATCCGTGATCGTGCCCGTTACTGTTAGTGGATTCACCCAACCATTCAGCTCGGACTATGTGCGCGATGTGATGCCGGTGCTCTCCAAAGCGGGTTGCAATGCCGGCACGTGTCATGGCTCCAAGGAAGGCAGGGCTGGCTTCAAGCTCTCCCTGCGCGGGTATGATCCCATCTATGATGTCCGCGCCTTTACTGATGACGCCAAGGGCCGACGCACCAATCTGGCTTCGCCCGACGATAGCCTCATGCTCTTGAAAGCCACAGGGGCCGTGCCGCACGAAGGACAGCAAGTGATGACGCCCGAGAGCGATTACTATCGCGTGCTGCGAACGTGGATCGCGAACGGAGCGAAGCTAAACCTGGACACTCCCCGGGTTAGCAAAATTGAAATTTCGCCCACCAAGCCGGTGGTTCAGCAAATTGGAACCAAGCAGCAAATGCGCGTGGTGGCGACTTACGCAGACGGTTTAGTCAAAGACGTGACTGCCGAGGCCTTCATCGACAGCGGCAACCCCGAAGTCCTGACGGCTGATAAGACTGGTCTCATGACCAGCGTGCGGCGGGGCGAGGCCGCCATCCTCGCCCGGTTCGAGGGAAACTACGCCTCCACCGTCCTGACAGTCATGGGGGATCGGACCGGCTTCGTGTGGAACTCCCCGCCGATCAACAATGAAATCGACCGTTTTGTAAGCACCAAGCTCCAGCGCATGCAGACCGCCCAGAGTGGACTCTGCACCGATGAAGAGTTCGTGCGACGCATCTATCTCGATCTCACCGGGTTGCCACCGCTCCCAGAAGACATTCGCACATTCCTAGCCGACACGCGCGATTCCCGCTGGAAACGTGAAGCCTTGATAGATCAGCTCATCGGCTCTGAACCTTGGGTCGAACAATGGTCTAACAAGTGGGCGGACCTCCTGCAAGTAAACAGTAAATTTCTCGGGGGTGAAGGAGCCAAGCTCTTCCGGGAATGGATTCGCAAGGAAGTGGCCGCCAACACGCCCTACGATGAGTTCGTCCGCAAAATCATTACCGCCACGGGGTCGAATCGCGAGCAGCCACCCGCCTCCTATTTTAAGATCCTGCGCGAGCCCACGGAAATGATGGAGAACACGACCCATTTATTTCTCGCCACGCGCTTCAATTGCAACAAATGCCACGACCATCCCTTCGAACGCTGGACGCAGGATCAATACTATCAGATGACCGCCTACTTCGCCCAGGTAGGTTTGGAACGCGATCCCGAAAGTGGGGATCGCAACATTGGAGGCACCGCCGTGGAAGGGGCTAAGCCATTATTTGAAAAGGTCGTCGACAAACCCTCAGGCGACACCAAGCACGAACGCACGGGTGCCATCACGCCACCGAAGTTTCCCTATGCGGCCAAGTTTGTCAGCCTGCCCGCGCCCCCCGCCAAACCAGATGCCAAACCGGAGCCGAGCACGCGACGCGCTGAACTAGCCAATTGGATTACCAGCGCCGACAACCAATATTTCGCCAAGAGCTTCACCAACCGCATCTTCGGCTACCTCACCGGAACCGGACTCATTGAGCCACTGGACGACATCCGCGCCGGCAATCCAGCCTCGAATCCAGAACTGCTCGACTGGCTGACCCAGCAATTTATCGCCAGCAAATTCAACGTGCGGGAACTCATGCGCCTCGTCTGCCAAAGCCGCGTCTATCAGCTCTCCATGGTAACCAATCAGTGGAATGAAGACGATCAGGTCAACTACAGCCACGGCAAAGTGCGGCGTTTACCCTCAGAGACTTTATATGATGCCATCTACCGCGTAACCGGAGCCACCTCTAACATTCCTGGCGTGGCCCCCGGCACGCGCGCTGCCGCCCTGCAGGACAGTCAGACTAATCCCACCGACGGCTTCCTCGTAAACCTCGGTCGCCCCGTGCGGGAGAGCGCCTGCGAATGTGAACGCAGTGCTGACCTCCAGATGGGTCCCATCATGGCCCTCATCAGTGGCCCATCCGTAGGCGATGCGATCAGCCAACCCGGCAATGCCATCGCCAAGCTGGAAACCGAACACAAAGATGATCTCAAGCTGGTGCAGGAAATCTTCCTGCGTTTCATCGGACGTTTCCCCACGGACGCCGAAGCGAAATCCTCTCTGGATGCGATGAACAGTCACGCCGCTGAAAACGCGCAATTAGTAAAAGTCCTTGAGGAATACCGGGCCTCCATTGCGCCCCAACGCGATGCCATGGCGCAGAAGCGGGAAGCAGACATCGCTCAGGCCCAGGCAACGCTAGCAGCCTATCAAAAAGAAATCGCCCCCCGGCAAGCCGCATCCGAGCAACAACACCAAACCGCAATCGCAGCGGCCGAACTGTCCGTGCAGGTGCGGGAAACCGCCTTGCAGGCCGAACTGCCAGAATGGGAGAAATCCCGCCAGGGTCAGACCGCGTGGAATTTGCTGGATCCACTAACCATGACCTCCTCGAAACCAAAGGCCGTGCTAACTCGAGAGGCAGACCGCAGCATCTTCAGCAGTGGCGCAGAAGGCAAACAAACCTGGACAGTCACCACTCCGCTCGACTCCCCCACCCTGACTGGCGTGCGACTGGAAGCCCTAACTGATCCCAGAATCCCCGCCAACGGCCCCGGCCGCAGCGGCATGGGCAATTTCGTGCTCACCGAGCTACAGGTATCCTACCTGCCAAAGATTTCCCCGGACTGGAAACTTGCTGCTGAAACGGATTTCACCAAGCCAAGCGAGTGGAAATCCACCAGCGCCTGCACCGTTGAGGCCAGTGAGAAGGGATTAGTGGTGAAGAACGCCCCGAACAGCCGCAAAGCCACCATCAACGGCCCCATTAAAGCAGGGGCTGGCGACTATGTCGCAGAGTTTGTCATTTCTGGACCTGCCAATCTGAAACATCGCCTCTACTGGACCACCCAGAAGGATTTCAACACCGCCGAACCTCGTAGCGCCGTCCCCGCTCAATCCTTCCAACAAGACAGCACCAGCACCGTGCAATTCGCCCTCAATGCTGACAGCGAACTCCTCGGCCTGCATCTCCAGACGGACAATGCCAACGTAACCTTCACGATCCAATCTCTCCGGGTCTATGCGGGCAAGCCTGCCACCGAGACGACGCTGGCGTTCAGCGATGCCCAAGCCACCTACAGTCAGGCTAATTTCGAAATTAAGAAAGCCATCGACGGGGAACTCAAGGCCAGCGACAACGGTTGGGCCATCATCCCTGAAGGCTCGGGCAAACCTCAGACTGCTTTCTTCACCACCAAAGACCCAGTCACCTTGCCCCCGGGCGGTGTGTGGCTGAAATTTGCCCTGATCCAAGAGTATCAAGACGGCAAACACATGCTGGGAAAATTCCGCCTCAGCGCCACTGACGCTGCGGCCCCCCTAAATTTCGGCCTCCCCCAAGATGTCGTCGAAGCCTTGGCGATAGCTCCCGCCCAACGCACCGAAGTCCAGCAGCAGATCATCTTCACCAACTACCGCAGCCAGGATGCGGAATACCAGAAGCGCCTCCTCGCCCTAAGCCAAGCTAAAAAGCCCCTGCCCGTAGATCCACAACTCGTCGGCTTGGAAACATCCTTGAAGAACGCGCAACTTCCTTTACCGCAAGATCGAACCTTAGCGCAATATGAAAGAGATCTTGAACTCAGTAAGCAGCAACTAATCAATCCCCGCCTTACAGGCGCGCAAGATCTCGGCTGGGCCTTGATCAACAGTCCCTCCTTCCTGTTTAACAGATAGGGAAGCGGCAGCGCTGGTCGCGGCTGGCGAGGCTGATTTTAACCCTGCGGCCTCTGTGCGGCGGTTAAACGTGAACTCATCATTAAATTGCTAGTATTAATAGTTTAGGCTTGCCGTCTCACGTCAATCTGATAGAAGCTAGGGAAACAAAGGGTGAATTACTTCCCTTTGCCCCCTCCTCATGTCCCCCTTTCAGTCGCAATCTTCGACCTGCCCTCGCCTAGCAGCCCTAGTGCGCATGATTCTGCTTTGCCAAGGATTGATGGGTTGGGCCTATGCGGACCCGGTGATTCGAAATCTGAAGCTGGCACAACTTCCCGGCAGCCAACAGGTGGTTATTTCTTACGAATTAAGCGGCGTTCAGCGCCCTGCCGAGGTGCAAGTCAGCGTCTCGATCGACGGCGGCCTTACCTACGCCGCGTCCACCCACCTAACTGGGGATGTGGGCAATGCCGTGAACCCCGACCTCAATCGTCAGATCATCTGGGATGCAGGATTGGACTGGGCCGGTCAAACTATCACCAACGCCACGATCCGGCTGAAGGCAGTGGATTCCGTGCCTAACGACGCATCTCTCGCTCCTGAGACGCTGGAGTTTATTAACCGGGCCACGGCTGCTGGCGATCCCGTGGATCCACCGGCCCGGCGGGCTCTCGACGATTTTGTGAGAGAAACCAAACGCCTTGGCTTCTGGCCCCAGATGGTCTTTGTTCCCTGCCGTCAAGGTTATGGAGCCATGCATCCATTAGGCGGCAGCCCTCTGCGCACGAATACTAAATTCGTGCGTCAAGGCACCACCACCCTAACTTCTGACGGGGTGAGCTTCGTGCCTGGTGGCGGATGGACGAATCGTGTGCAGACGCCGTTTATCTGGAATCAGGCCCAGGAACCAATCTTCGTTGGGGTGGTGGGACATACGAATTCCGGCCCCAAAGTCAACCCAGGCTACTCCTTCCTTCGCTGCGGCAACGGCACCCAGTCAAATCTCCTCGGCACCTATAGTTGTGGTGAAGTGGGCCGGGAGGTTGTCATGGGATATTCCACGCCCACTGCGGCCAGCGGTGACTTTTTATTGTGCAGCAATCAGTGCACGACACTGCGACGGTCAAATTTCGCAGGAGCACAGTTTGACGGCACCCAGGTTCTCCGATGTGTCCACAATCACAACTTCCGCAATCTATCTCATCCCATTAGCACGACGGGACATCCCACCGGAGCCGTCAGTTTTCTTCAGGCGACCTCTGAAAGCGAAACCCATGTCATCCAAGGTTGTTTGTTACTTTATGGGAGCGTAGCGGCACTGCCCATGGCCCAATTTTGGCCCCTGACGGCAGCGACCTATCTCAAGGACACTCGCAACCCGTATACCTACCTGTGCGTGGGCGGACAAAGTAATGCCGGAGCCGTCACGCCAGATCATTTGGCGTTTGGCGCGTGGCAGCAGACGAACGCTCCTTTCTTTCATTACTCCAGCTACAGCTATGGCGGGCAACCTATTTCCTATTGGCTCGGCACAGATCCACTGGCACCAATCCGCACCCCCGCCTATCAAAGCGCCAAAGCCATTTGGCTGGGTGGCCGCCTTGACCTCGCGACCGTTGATTGGGACGGGGTTTACCTATGGGTCCAAGGAGAGACGGATACGCTGCTGGACAGTGACACCGCAATTTACCGCCGTCAGTTGGATAACTTGTGCCACTTCCTCCGTGCGGACCTAAAACCTGACCTGATCATGGCCGTGGCACAAATCGACTATGCGGTGCAGGAACGCACGAATCCCTCCTTCGGCAGCTTTTTCATCACCAATTGTGCCGGCACGGCCACCCATCTCAACGGCCTCTACACCCCGACCCAATTCAGCCAATTGGCGGACGCCTTCACGGACTACACCTGGCATTTCGGGGACATCCAATTGACGCGTGACGGAGGCCCCAGCCAGAACCGTTGGCGATTCACCCAAAAGGGCGCCACGTATTACACTGCTGATCAGGATGAGCCCCATCCGGTGTTAGTTTCAACTTGGAGTGCTGAAAATGGCGCCACCCAAAGCCCCGTCGTAAACCACTCGCGAACTGGCAATATCGAAATTGTCCGCAAAGCGCAGCGGGAATTTGTCGCCCAGACGCCGCGCAGCTTTCTGCTGGATACCCGTGGCGCGGAACGCGGCATCGACACTGGAAATGGCAACACTGACACCGTGCACTTAACCCAGCAAAACGGTCACAAAACGCTGGCTGAGCGCTTTGCGACCGCCTGGACGACTTACTCTGGTGGCAGCACCGCCGTTTCTAACCCAATTAACCTGAACACAGAAACACCGCTGAATCGCTGGATGCAAGACCAGGGACTCAGCGGTGCAGCCGCGCTATTGTCTGCCACCCCACACAATGATGGGGTAACGAATTTGGAGAAATACGCCTTTAACTTAACTCAGGGAGTGCCTGCAAATTCTGTCCTGAACGCCTCCGGTAACTATGGATTCCCAAGAGTTTTTGTTCGCAACGAATCGGGCAACAAGAAACTTTGCCTAGAAGTAGTTCGTCGTAAGAACGACCCTCAACTGAGCTACCAAGCAAATTTTTGGGTCGATGGCCAACCTGCTATCCGTGTGCTCACTCCCATCAGCAGCGTAAATCTGGATGCAACTTGGGAACGCGTGACTTATGAAGCCCCACCGATACTTTGGAATGCGCCCAAGGTATTCGCGCGCGTTAAGCTTGGCTATACTCCGCCGTAGCACTCAGTTTGCGCAAGGTAATACTCGCCCCAAGCGCCACCAAGCCGAGCCACAAGAGTAATTTCCCGCTATTCAAGACATCATGGCAGATCGCTGCCAGCGGACCGTAGGCGAGCGGCTCAGAGAACGCCATCCAGGCATGACCGACTTCATCGTCTTTGGCAACCACCCGATACTCTCCCGGCCCCGGCAGCTTGACGCAGACGCTTTCCCGGTCTCGCAGAATGGAGGGTAGCGTGGTCCTCAAAGCACTGAAAATGTCGATCGACTCACCGCCCCCCACTTTCTCCAATACCAATGAACGACCGGGCAAGCGATACCCTTTTAACCGGGCCTTTTTATCGAGGATGAGGTCAAAGTAGAGATAAGGCAGCTCACAATGGAAGGGCTGAGAAGTAAAGCTGCGCTCCGCATCAGGCTGATCAGAAGTGGTGAACGTGCCCCAGTATTTCAAATACGGTCTGGCCGAATAATTTGGAGGAAAACCACCTTGAATGAACCCTGTCGAAGTCGGTTCGGAGGTTAGGGGGAATCCGCCCACGACCGCAGCCGGCAACATCGCAGACTCATTCCCGGTCCGGTCAATGCGCTCCATGATAACCTTCACATCATGCCCCAAATCAAAGGGATCCTCTTCCGTAGCAGGCTGCGCTTCCACAATTGTTTGTGTATCCCCCCGAGCATAAGCCGCCATCCGCGCTTGGCGGATGCCTTGATCCCACTCGCCATTCTCCGTGGTCGCCCAAGGCAAGACGCGCCAGAAAAAATTCACTCCCATGCCGGCCACCGTCAACCCCACCCAGGCAAACGTGATCCATCGCCCCCAAGAAAGTTTCGACTGCGCCAAACCCAAGCCCTTAGGCAACGCTAGAATAGCGGCATTCACCAGCGGCCCCAGCATTAGAATATCGTAATAGCGATTCCCCGGCACTCCGCCGTTGTTATTTTCTCCACGGAAAATGGCGATCCCAGCGCACTGGAGTGCCAGCCCAGCCCCCAAGAGAAACAGCAACGACTCCGACTTCGTGGCCGCAGCGGGATTTTTCAACCAGCGCCACGCCAAGCAGAACCAAGGGATAAAAGCCAGTAGCCCCGCCGGCCAGGCGAAAACCGTCGGCCATCCCAGACCACGTAGGAACGGCAACAAGGTGGTGCGTAGGCCATCGTGTTTGGTCAGTTCTTCAGTCGTCTTGGGAATATTCAAGTAAACCGCGAGAAACAACGCTAGATGCAGGGCCGCAAAAATGAAGTGTTCCCGACGCGAATTGCCTACCCGATGAACCCCCAGCCAAATAAAATAACTCGCTGCCACCAATGCCGTTAGGCTGCCTGAGCCAAGCGCAAAGGTGGCCAGTCCGCAGAGCCCCAGAGACAAACCTGCCCTGAGCCATGGGCGCTGCACCGAGCTGAGCACCCAGGCCCCCAAGACCGTCAACCACATCATCCATGAAAAGCAGGAAAGAAACGCCCAGAGCGTGCGACCTCCGGCCCACGGAATCGCAAAAGTCGCTAATGCCAGTCCGTAAACCAACCCGCCATTTTTGCCACTGGCCCGCACCGCCAACCAACTTGCGGTCAACGCAAAGAGGCAGAAAATCCCCGCGTGCATCACGTTCTCAATTCGCAGTTGCCAGGGACCATTCAATTTTACGCCCAAGGCCTCCTGGAATTTCGTAAAGAAAATCCGGTGCTGTCCGTGCGGCACGAGCAAATGACCACTAAACAACGGCACTTTGCCATCGTGCACTTCAGCAATTTCATCAAAGACCCGCCAATCGTCCGATAGCGGAGCGTCTGTCGCCAGTCGATTGCACACCGAAAGCCTGACGCCCAACACGATCAGCGCGAAGGCCAACCAAGGCAGCAGTGCCAGCAGGCGGGTTTTCCAAGAGGAAGCAATCATACTCTTTAAATCGTATTACTTTAGCGGTTTTTGACCCACCACGAGGAATTGTTTCCCCAGAAAGCGCCAAGCGAAAGGCAGCGCGAGATACCACTGCATCAGGACGACCGGCGGCTGGAAGCCTTCAGACATCGTGTAGGGCAGAAATGCTCGATCTTCGCGCAGCACGTCAAAACCAATCGTCTGCATGGCTTCAGCCAACGATTTCTCCGTCAGTGCCACGTGGTGATCGTAGAAATCCCAATAGACCCCGTGCAACAAATTGATGTTGGGACCCATCGCGACTAATCGCCCTCCTGGACGCAAACAGCGCCAGGCTTCTCCCAGCGTTTTGCGCAGACATTCCTTGTTGGGCAGGTGCTCAAAAAAGTTGCTCGTGAACACGGCATCCAGACTATTCTCCGGAACCTGCCATTCAGCCGAGCAGTCCTGCTGGAGAAAGGTTATCGCTGGATCCAAGCGGGCCGCAGTATCAGGATTTAAGTCCATCGCATAGCGCGTGGAGGCCTTAACGGTGTTGATGAATTCACCGTAACCACAGCCCAAATCCAGCACGGTTTGCGCGCCATTCAGACAGTTCTTTTCGAACCATGCCGTAAGCACGTGCCAGACCGCTTGGCGATATTTCTCCTGGCCGGAGAAACGCTGACGATAAATAGTGGAGAGTTCTTGAGGGATGGGATCAGACATCGCGTTTTAGGTAGTCACCTCGGCTGAGGTATTTTTCGATTAAACAATAGAGAATAATAAAGAGATAGCGACTGCCCATTTCGCGCAGTTTCAGTTTCGCCACCCCGGCCTTGCGGTTGCGCCAGGAAATGGGCACCACCGTCCAAGTGTAACCCCGCACGATAGCCTTGAGCGGAATTTCCACCGTCAGATTGAAGTGCGGGGAGATGAGCGGGCTGCAGCCTCGCAGCACCTCGCGTCGGTAAGCCTTGAACGCATTCGTCGTATCGTTGAGGCGAATTCCAAAGAGGAATCGAATCATCGTATTCACGATTCGGTTCATCAGCATCTTAACTTTTGGATAGTCGTAGGTGGCGCCCCCTTTGACGAAGCGACTGCCAAAAACACAGTCCCAGCCCTGGTTGAGCTTTTCCCAATAAACCACGGCATCATTGGGATCGTCGGATTCATCCGCCATCATGACGCAGAGCGCATCTCCAGTGGCATGCTCCATGCCACAAAGAATCGCGCGTCCGAAGCCGTTGGACCCAAGATTCTGCACGGGTCGCAACTCCACAATCACAGCCGCCTTAGCCTGCAATAACGCCCAGGTTCCATCCGTGCTGCCGTCATCGACGACCACGATTTCATGGGGAATGCCTTTAGCGCTCAGCACGCCATGCAAATGATCAATCGTCTGCCCTACGCTGCCTTCTTCATTGCGAGCTGGAATTACGAAACTCAGGCAAGTGAGTTTTGCAGCATTGGGATTAGGCTGATTGAGAGGTGCGGCCATGACGTTAGTTTTAAATTTCTCCTTAAGCTCCCGTGAGCGCGAGCCAATGCGGATGACTCTCGACGTGCTCGGCAATTTCTTCCAAAATCACCGGCAGCGGACTTCTTACCTGCCAGTCCCAAGTCGATTCCGCAAGGGTTGCATCCAGCACAATCCAAGGCAGATCAAATGGTCGAGGGGTGCCATCGCGAATCACTTCATTTACCCCCCAGCGCGGCTCTGCCCAAGCGCTTAACTGAGCAAGCGACATACTGTTGGCAAGCCCGCCTGACACGTTGAATATTCTAGTATCGAGTTTGCGATCCGCCGCATCGATTTGTTTCAACAACAACGGCACCAGATCCCGTGGGTGTAGCGCATCCCGCACTTGCAGGCCCTCTCCACCAAAACCCAGATAACGCAGCGTCCGCCGTGCCTTCCAAGCGTGGAGCCAGAAACTATAGATCCCCTGATCGGCCCGTCCGAACTGACCTGCACCTGCCAACACGCCGCACCGATTAATCCAAACCGGAAAATTGAAGACACTGCCATACTCAAGCGCCAGTAATTCTGATGCCAATTTACTGGACCCATAGAGTGACAATGGCGGTGCTGTAGAAAAACTTTCCGCAAAGCCTCGTCCACTTACCCCTGCCGTGGCATCGTATAGTTCTGGTTCGAAGCGATTCCCCACCGCCCGCACCGGCAGAGCGCTCATGCCCGGAACCGAATACACGCGACTGGTGCTCAGCAGCAAAAACGTTGCTTTGTGTTGCCGACAATATTCCAGCAAATTAATCGTTCCGCCCAGATTGTGCTCCAGCAATTGTCGGGAACTGCTCTTGCCATCTACTCCTGCCAGCACACTGGGATTGGCGGCCGCGTCAATCACCACATCGGCTGATGGCAGCGCATCGATATCCGACGTGGCTCGCAGATCTGCGTGCATCACCTTGATCCCTAATTCCCGCAGCGCAGCACGATTGATCTCGGATCCCTCGCGGACAAAGCTGTCGAAGCCGAATATCTCCAAGCCTGGACGCTCCTCCAGCAAAGTCTTGGCCAACCACGAGCCAACGAAGCCACAGATACCGCTGATCAAAATGCGCATAGCTAATTTATGAAGTGTCAGGGGTTAACCGATGCAGGCCGCATGGATCTCCGTCAGGATTTCCCGCAGATCATAGCGATATTGCCAGTTAGGGTAATGCGCTTGAAATTTCCGCACATCCGACACCCACCAGATATGATCACCTGAGCGATTATCTTCCAGATAGGTGTAATCCAATTTCTTACCACTGATCTCCTCGCACAGGGCAATGGCTTCCAACATGGAACAGTTACTGTGACGACTGCCACCCATGTTATAAACTTCACCACAGCGGGGAGTGGCGGCAAACTGCCAGAAGGCCTCGACTAAGTCATAGGCATGAATGTTATCGCGCACCTGTTTGCCTTGATAACCGAAGACACGGTAGGGTTTCCCGGACACCGTGCATTTCATCAAGTAGGAGAGGAAGCCATGTAACTCCGCGCCCGCATGGGCCGGCCCGGTCAAGCAACCGCCCCGGAAACAGGCAGTCCTCATGCCGAAATACCGACCATACTCCTGCACCATGACATCCGCCGCCACCTTGCTGGCACCGAAAATCGAGTGTTTGCTTTGATCGATCGTGAAATGCTCATCGATTCCTAAAGCATACTGATGCCCCGGCGCAATCTCCCAGCGAGTCTCCAGTTCAACCAAAGGCAAGCTATTGGGCGCGTCGCCATAAACTTTGTTTGTGCTCGTGAAGATGAATACTGCGTCCGGACAACTTTCCCGCACTGCCTCCAGCAGGTGCAGCGTCCCCAGGGCATTTACTCCAAAATCAGTCAACGGCTCCTTGGCCGCCCAATCATGACTGGGTTGCGCAGCGGTGTGCACCACCAGACCAACGGCCTTCCCGTATTTCCGAAACACATTGCGCACGGCTTGCTCATCCCGAATATCCACCGCTTCATGATGATAGGATGATCCCAACCCCACCAACTTTTGCACGGTGCCGGAGGTGCTGGCGTCAGCACCAAAGAAATAGGACCGCATGTCGTTGTCCATTCCGACGACTTCATAACCTTCCTTCAGCAAACGCTGCACTGTTTCCGAGCCAATAAGCCCGCCACTTCCCGTTACTACTGCTACTGAATTCATGTCTGATTTATTGAAATAGAATGTTTGATACCACGAAAAAATTGTTCATCCTAGCCAGCGGATTGCGTCGCTTGAATTTGCTCCAGCAACAATGAAAAGACCACGGCCGCGGAACTTCTTTGGTTCAACGACAACACGATTGCAGGATCCCAGGGCATGGCTAGCATTTGCTCCAACAGCGCAGGAACCTCGCTGATTTCCTTCCAGATCAGGCCGTTGCGACCAGGCTCCACCAAGTGACTAAGTGAGCTTTGGTTCGGCAGCAGCACTGGCAGTCCGCACCCCATTGATTGCTGCACTGAGATGGCGGCGGTAAACCACAAGGCAAAATGCACGGAGTGAAATATCTCCCGCATCCCAGCGGCCGACACTGCGTCACGGCATTCAATCTGATGGGCTACGGGTGAGTTCTGCACCAACTCACGGATTTCCTTGCTGAATGGAGCATTGTCAAAGCCTGCCAAAATGTAATGAGCCTCAGGATGCTTCTGCAAGAAATCAAACACCGCCGGCAACCAACGATCGAAAGGTTTGCTGGGCACCACCCTCGTGACCGTGGCAAAGCGAATCGGCCCAGTTGGCCAAGCAGGCGCGGGATAAAAATCTGCCGGATCATACACCAACCCGCCGAACCAATATTTGTGGCGGTATTTACCATTGGCAATTCGCCTGACCAACTTATCCCCATCCGGGGAGGAAGCCGTGATGACATCCGCCCGCGCGAAGATGTTTTTATACCATCGATCCTTCAGCAACCAGCGCACCCAAGGACGGGTTGGGGTCGCATTGGCATCGAAATCGGGCATCATGGCAACCACCTTGCAGGAGGGCGCCAGCCGCTTCATCAGAAAGTAGGGCAAGCCCGAACCCGGAGCCGCCAGGACCGCCACCTCTGGTCGCGTCGCTGCCAACAACTTTGCGAAGTTGGTGACCGTAAAATACGTATCTTTGATCCGCCAATGACGTTGAATCGAGTAAACCGTATACCCCAGCGGTCTTACCTCCCCACCCTCCAGTCCTGGCCATTCCGGGCTCGCTCCGCGCACAACAGACACTTGATGCCCCTGGCCTACCAGCCAGACCGCAAGGACGTTCTCGTAGTAGTTGGCTCCTTCACGGAAACCGGATGATGCGATGAGGAAGTTCATAGCGGGATCAACTGCCTTTGCTGGCTTATGTCGGAAGCTGGACTTAAAGTCCGGTATGCTAGGCGAACTCCCCCAGCGCAGCGATCACGGCCGATGCCACCCGTTGCTGCTGCTCATCTGTGATTTCTGGATAGATGGGCAGGCTTAACATTTCTGCCTGATGTTGCGCAGCTACTGGGAAATCTGACCGCGTGTGCCCCAGATATTCATAGGCTTTCAAGAACGGCAGCGGTGTGGGATAATGAATTGTGCTGGCAATTCCCTGCTCGGCTAAACGCCGCTGCACGGCATCACGTTGCGGAATGCGGATGCTATAAACATGATACACGTGGGTCGAGCCTGGACGGATTTGCGGAATCCGCACCACCGGGCACTCCGCAAAGAGTTCGTCATAACGCTTAGCCTTTTCCCGGCGGGCCTCGGACCAGCCTACCAAGCTGGGTAATTTGGCACTCAGGATGGCTGCTTGCAGACCATCCAACCGACTGTTGATGCCTTCCATGCGATGATCGTGTTTATTGGTAGGATCAGATCCGTGCCGGGCATAGCAACGGCACAAGTCGGCCAGCGCATCGTCATTGGTCACGATGGCTCCCGCGTCGCCAAACGCTCCGAGATTTTTTCCGGGATAAAAACTAAAGGTCCCTGCCCGCCCCATCAAACCAGTCATGCGGCCTTCGTGCGTTGCCAAATGACACTGGGCACAATCTTCCACCACCCACAGCCCGTGCTTCTCAGCGAGGGCCAGAATTTCGGTCATCGCAGCAGGCTGGCCCAACAGATGCACTGGGAGGATTCCCTTCGTGCGCGTAGTGATTTTCGCCTCGATTAATGCAGGATCAATCGTGTGATAGGCATCCTCCACATCGACAAATACTGGCTTTGCACCACATTGCGTGATTACCTCAGAAGTAGCGATCCAACTGTTGGCAGTCGTAATAACCTCATCGCCCGGCCCCACGCCCAGCATCTTCAGGGTGATATAAATGGCACCCGTGCCATCGGCACAACTGATGCAATGCTTCGCCCCAACGGCCGCGGCAAATTCCTTTTCAAATTTCCCCACAAAAGGCCCGCGGATGAATGCCGTGGTGTCGATCACCGCCGCCATGGCCGCGTCAATTTCAGGTTTTAGGGAGAGATACTGCGCCTTAAGATCAAAGAGGGGGATTTTCATGATGTGAGAGAAAGTTGTTGGAGAAATCTGTTTTTAAATAGTGGTTTACGGCAACTTGCGGATCAGCCGTGCGGGGTTGCCTGCATACACTCCTTTGATGAGCAGGTCTTTGGTCACCACGGAGCCAGCCCCAACGACACAACCGGCCACGATGGTTACTGGCAGGATGGTGGCATTTGAACCCACCGAAACATCATCGCCAAGGTTCGTGGCGCGATATTGGGTGCGGTCACCTCGGGCCGGCCCACCCGTCTGGAAGAGATCGTTCGTAAACATCACCCCATGGCCGATGAAGCAACGCTCGCCAATCGTCACCAAGTCACAGATGAACGCGTGCGATTGCACCCGGGTGTCATTTCCGATGACCGCACCGCGTTGAATTTCCACAAAGGGCCCCACGAAGACCCGATCCCCCAAGCTGCAGCCATAGAGGTTCGAAGGCTCGATTACTTTTACATCCAGTCCTAGCTTAACGTCATTTAACATAAATTGATTCACTTAAAAGACCTAGACGCCTACACTGGCATCATAGAGCACGGTGCGTCCTTCCTGTAAGGAAACGTCACCTGCCTCCAACAGCGCAACCACTTGCAGCGCATGGTCCCCACCTGAGAGCGGTGGTGCTCCCGTGCGGACACATTCAACAAAGTGCTTTGCTTCCGCCCGCAATGGTTCCTCGCCACTGATGTAAGGCATGTGCGTGTCGCCCGTTCGCATCTTGACATCGGGGCGCCCCGTCTGATCAAACGACATGTTGTCACCCAACCGTGGAATCATATCGAACCCTTTGTCGTAAATGGTAATTTTGTGGTCCGCCATGTCATCATAAACCACCATTTTACGACTGCCCACCAGCGTCAACTTGCGAACCTTCCCCGGATCCAACCAACTCACGTGGATGTGCCCCACGGCACCGGAACCCCATTTCATGGTGGCGAAAACCACGTCCTGCACCCCCGGCTGGATATAGTCCATTCCGGTAGCAGTAACCGAGCAGGCACCTCCCCCTAGCAAATAAGCCAGGATGCTCACGTCATGCGGTGCGAGGTTCCACCAAGCGTTCACATCGGAACGTAACTGACCAAGATTGAGTCGTTGGGAGTAAACGTAAAATAGTTCACCCAATTCTTTGGAATCCACCATTTCCTTTAACCGACGCACCGCGGGGTTGTAGAGAAAGGTGTGGCCGGCCATAACCGTCAAGCCTTTCTCCCGGCCCAAGTCCAGAATTTCCTTTGCTTCCTTGTAGTTAGTGGCCAGCGGCTTCTCGACAAAGACATGTTTCCCCGCATTCAGCGCGGCCATCGCTAATGCATAGTGCGTAAAAGCAGGCGTGGCGAGCACCACTGCCTCCACTGTAGCATCTGCGAACACCTCTTCAGCTGTCGCCACCGTCCGCACCCCAGGGAAGCCCTTTTCAACAAATTTACGTCGTGCCTCAGAGGCCTCGGCTACCACGACGACCTCAGCCTCCGGTAGTTGGTGGAAATTCCGCAGCAGGTTCGGCCCCCAGTATCCGCAGCCCAATTGAGCAATTCGTAATTTATTCATCATATTATGTTCTAAATTTAGCCTATCTAACATCCCGCCCAGTCCTTAGGAAGCGCGCCGCAAGAAGGGCAGCTTGCGGGAAATCCCGCTTAATTCCCCGCGATCAATCAGCCCCAAGGCAACCACTGCCAGAATCAAAACTAAGATCGGAGCTTTCCAGAGCAAATCCCTCACACCGGGCTCGCCCTGCCAATGATTCCCCAGTCCCGCCAACAAAATCACGGCCCCAATGGTGAGGATGATCTTAGTCCAGGCAAAAGGGATGGCATAGCATTTCTGGCTGACTGCGAAATTTGCCAGCGCAATCACCATCGCAGTCAGCAAATTCGCCCATGCAGCCCCCATGATCCCAAACCGGGGTATCAACCAGAGGCAGAGGACTACGTTCAGCCCGCCCCCAACCAAGTTGATTACGGAGAGCAAGCCCGTGCGTTTCGCAATCCAAGCACCTGGAGCAAACGCATATGATTGCTGCAGGACTACGGCTAGCGAGAGCACACACAGTGGACCGGTGGCGGCAAGGTAGTCTGGCTTCGAAAGCAACAGGATGACCTCTCTGGCCCCCAGCCACAATCCAGCCAAACCGATCAACGAGAGGGCCGTGAAATATCGGAAAATGTCAGCAATCCGATGAGGCGTCTCCGGCTTTTTGTAGTTCGCGTAAATCAATGGCGTCAAAGAATTGCCAAAACCCAGCATCACGAATCCCGCTAACATGGCAACGCGCATCGCCACACTAAAAATCCCCAAGTCATCGTTGCTCAGCATTTGCTGCACCGCCACCCGATTGACGTAGAGCATGGCCACTGCCCCCAGACTGCTGGGAACCAAGGGCAGTGAGAATGCCAGCATGCCCTTGCACAATCCCCAGTCGAAACTGACTTTGAACGCGCCCCGCAGCCTGCTCAATGAATAAATGACTGATCCTGCGCACCCAATGATGGTAGCCACGGGCACCCCGACCACTCCCCAGCCCAAACCCCACACGAACACGATCGTAAAGACCGCGAAGAGGCCAGTATTGATCAATCCGGCCACGCCAAAATGCAGCGATAACAACGACCACCTCAATTGATTCGTCACGATGGTCATTACCGCCATGCTGGCCGCCGCGAGCAACGCCCAGCGCATCAACCCACCATAACCGGACACATCCAAAACCAAGGCCCCCAGTTGATCTGCGAAGAGCATCCCCGGAATGAGGGCGAGGCCGAAGGAAACCACCGTGAACCACAAAACGGTCGAAGCTGCCTGGCTGCGTTCGGCCACATTTTCCGCCTCACCAGCAAATCTGGCCTGCGCATTGGTCAGCTCCAATCCCAGCAAAATTCCGATCAACATATAAAAAGCCAACAACAGATCCAGCCACCCCACTTCAGCCTTGGTCAACAGCTTGGTATAGAAGGGCAGCAGCAGAATCATGATCCCCTTCGAGCACATTTGCGCCAGGGCATAGATGGCCGAATCCTTAAAGAAGCGTGATATCATCGGGCTTGGCTGGATGTTGTGCCAAGGCTTTGCGAGCCGCTGGCACGAGGAAATCCTCCCCCTTCTCCTGGGCGATTTTACGCAGACCTTCCAAGATCAGCGCAGGACTGGCTCCCACACCCCATGGGTAAGCGATTGAAGTCGGGTCGAACATGGCTTCGTTAGGGGCTACTCCTTGCAGCACGGTAGCATATCTTGCGGCCACCAACTCCGCTGACCACTTGCGATCGATGAACGCCCGGTGAGCATCGGCCAGCGCTTGGAGTTCATTCCTCGGCATCGTCAATAGTGCCTTCATGCGATCAAACAACGTTTCCTGGGTGACTTGCACGGAAGGGAACTCCCCTCCAGACGGAACCACCTGATTCAAAAACCCCCACCCGTAACCGCCCACGACAACCACCCGTCCCTGAGCCGCAGCCTCACAGCCCAAGCCCGCCAAACCAATATCTGAAAACAACTCATCAATCACGATGTGGCAGTTCCTAATTGCTTCCAATACGGCTGCGTTGGACATCCCGCTGATTTCTTGATACTCAAAATCACAACCGGCAGTGGACAATTCCGCAACCACCGTCCGCACTATTTCAGTGCCCTTCCCAAAACTCGTTGAAGGCGCGTGGAGGACCTTCAGTTTCCCCATGGGTAAAGGCAACGGATCTTGCACGGAGGCAGTTGGCAGCCCAACCCACAACCAACTAACGCAATTCCTCTCCTGCAAATGAGCCGAGAGCGGATGATCCACGATGTAATTCACGCGCTTGGAAACCCTTCGCAACTGAGTAAGTTGATCACTATTTCGTTTCAGGATTGCAGCCATCGGAAAATTCCCCTGAGCTAGCACCTCCATCCGATGTAACCAGCCACCATTCAAGTAGCATGGTCGGGAATCCGAACCGCAATAAATCATCAAGGTCTTCTTCCCTACCATACGTAGGAGCAACAGGTCCAGATTCCATGGGAGGAAGGAATGACCAAACAGAAAAATGAAATAATTATACCTTAACAGTCCGACGGATAATCCAACTATTCCCGCCAGGGAGCGCGCCGTGGCATGAACTGCTTTACCTAAAAAGTTCGACGTTAGCCCCCTTGTCCAGCTGGTTAAACGGTTCAACCAAGCAAAAGCGCGGGTATTGTAATTCGCACTGCGGTCAGAATAGCCGAATGGATGACCATCCACGTCCAAGACTCCAACGCGCCAACCCAGTGCCGCGAATCCCTCCCCCAATCCAGACGCAACTCCCGCAATCTCACGAGGCCCGATCATGACTCGACCTCCGTGTGATGATGGCTCAACTGGCACAGCGCTTACTTGGGCTCGTGACCACGAAAGGGCACATCGTTATGAGGATAACAGAATTTCATAAAGAAACTCTTTGGGACGCGATTCGCCTTGTAGAGCAAGTAAAACAATGGCCGGAGCAACTCGAACGTCCCCTTGTAGTTGGGGTAATCACGATAGGTCTTTTTCGGCAAGTTCATTAGCGCATCGAACTCCGCTTCGGAATACCCCAGCCTGCGACGCACAAATTCGACAAGCTCCAGATCAATCTCCTGTGGAGCCCGCAGGCTTTCCCGGGCCGCTTCCTTATCCAATTGATCACAACGAATCAGCGCGCAGTGCCCCAGCAATCGACCATCAATCCCCCAGCGCTTGGGCCAGAAGTAAGAGTGGAAAAATGCGGTGAATCGATTTTCCAAATGATGCCCTCCATACCACTGCCAGCCGTAGTCTCGCTGAAGCATCTCCTTGGTCTTTTCCTTGTCGTAGTCCAGGAAATAAAGCGGCCGGATTTTGATCAAACGTTGCATGACCGTCCACTTGAGAAATTGCGTCAGCGGCATATTCGGATAAGTCTTCATGGGGATCTTGCCGAACTGTTTGTGGACCGAGGAAATATACTTCCCGTCCATGTAAAGCCAACCTAGCGGGGAAATCCCTTCTGTTCTAAATGAATGCCCCTCGAAGATGTGGCGTATTCCATGCTTCTCGCACGCTCGATTCAGCACCACCGCCAACGCCAAGTCCGTCGGAGCTTCCAAATCCGGGGTGCCCGCCTGCAGGAAGGCCCGATAAATATCATCATATTCCTCGTTATCTACCACGTAAGTCTCGAGATCAATATCCAACTCCCGCAGCACGCATTGAATGTTTTCGACCGCAATGGTCGAGTTCCAAGTATTATCAAAGTGCACCGCCAGCGGACGCAATCCTAATTCCTTCGCCAGCACAATCATATACGAGCTATCGCAACCGCCGCTGACGCCCACTGCAACATCATATTTCTTTCCTTTACCTTCCTCACGAATCGCAGCGGCAATTTCTTCCAATCTGCGTCGGCCCTCGGCCCCAGTGGGATACTCAGGCTCCATGGCCTCAATCGTCTGGCAGTAATTGCAGAGGCCTTGGGCATCAAAACTGATGCCAGTGACATTGTCGGTGCTGTATAAGCATCGACTGCATTCTTGGGATTCTGGAAGCGGGTTACTCATGATTGGAAATGGATTCGAAAAGTCGGTTAAGCTCCCGGGGGGAGGGGAAATTTATGAGCACAGCGCGATTGCGTCCAAAATAGACCACCATGCTGCCAGCCGCCACAGCGCTGGCCCGCCCTTCCGTGATGGCCTGGCCAAAATGGCTGACTTTGCCAGCCCCACCGCAAGCAATCAATGGGATGTCCACGGCCGAGGTGACGGATCTGATCAGCTCAAGATCATACCCTTCCATCGTTCCGTCCTGATCAATTGAGGTCAGGAGAATCTCCCCTGCACCGAGTTCAGCCGCACGCCGGGCCCAAGTCACCGGATCCATGCTCGTTGCCCGCGTGCCCCCATGGGTGTAGACTTCATACGTGCCGGAGGCAGTCCTTTTGGCATCAATCGAGATCACCACAGCTTGGCTCCCGAACTCATTGGCTGCGGCAGATAGAAACTCCGGGCACGCAACGGCATGGCTGTTCACCGCAACTTTTTCAATGCCTCTGCGAAAAATTTCCCGCATGGTTTGCAGGTCGGAGATGCCACCGCCATAGGCCACTGGCATGAAGCATTCCGAAGCCAATCGTCCGATCACGTCCAGATCAGGAACCTTGGAACTTGTCGTGGCTGTAATGTCCAGGAAAATCAGCTCATCCACTTCCTTTTCGTTATAGATTCTAATCGCGTTGGAGGGATCGCCCACGTAATCAGGATTCTTGAACTTAATCGTTTTGACTAACGCGGCATTTTTCAGCAGCAGACAAGGCATGACACGATTTTTTAGCATGAACTAGGGCTTTAAGATTTTAGACCTTGGAGAAATTCTCCAAAATCTTCATGCCGAACTTATGACTCTTCTCGGGATGAAACTGCACCCCGTAAACATTACCTGATTCCACTGCCGCTGTGGCCAGCATCCCATAGTTCACCGAGGCCGCCACGTGCGCTGGATCCTGACAAACTACGTGGTAGGAATGAACAAAATAGTAACGCGGATCCATCCCGCAATCCTTGAATAACTTCGCTTCCGGGTTCGGAATCGCGATATTCCACCCCATGTGGGGGATCTTAAGTTTGGCCGGATTGTCACCAAACTGAAATTTCATGGTGCGTCCGGGGATCCAACCGAGTCCGGGGCCTACGCCCTCTTCACTTCGTTCTGAAAGCATCTGCATCCCTAGGCAAATCCCCAACACCGGAACTTTTTCCTCCTGCACTCTGGCCGTAAGTCTAGGCAGCAATCCACTTTCGTTTAGACTGCCCATTCCTGCATCGAAGGAACCTACGCCTGGCAGAATTAGCTTCGTGGCCAAATCCATTTCGGCGGGACTGTTGACAATACAGGCCGGCACCGCCAAACGCTTCAGCATGTTCAAGATCGACGCCAGATTGCCCACGCCGTAGTTTACGATGCCGATCATGATTTGATAATGTCAGTCGATGTCCCCGTGCGATAGCGCAAGACTTTGGCAGGAACACCAGCCATGACGGCATACGGGGGCACATCCTTCGTCACCACCGCGCCCGAACCAATTTGGGCTCCGCGGCCAATGCGCACGCCTGGCAGGATGGTAGTATTGATCCCAATATCGCAATCTTCCTCAATGATAACAGGGGCAAAAACAATTCCACTAAAGAGAATGGGGATGTCGGTCCCATCCTCCCCATGCCGGGAAGAAATGATTTTGACCCCCGGGCCAATGCCGACGTTTTTGGCAATATATATCCCGCCCGCACTATGGAAGAAACATTGCTGACCGATCCAGGTATTGTCCCCGATCTCCATCCGATTCTTGTAATAACCTTTCAAAATTGTCTGATGGCCGATGTAAATATTGTTTCCCAGGTAAATGTTCTCCGGATGAAATACTTGCACCCCGGCCTCGAAGACCACGTGTTCGCCACTGGATGCAAAATCAGACTTCTGGAAGGCTCCGGTCCCGTGGGATTGGTATAGTCGTGGTTCCATAATTAAGCGAGTGCGCTTTCGAGCGACCGGGCGACAAGCTCCAGATCGGCTGGGGTCATTTGCGGATACAACGGCAGGGTCAGCGCTTGATTCTGCAAGCGATTGGAAACCGGCAGGTCTCCAGGCTTGGTGCCGTAACGTTTCGCAAAGGATGGCTGGGCATGCATAGCGTAAGTGCCCAAGGTTGTTTCCACTCCAGCTGCGCGCATTTTGGCGATAACCTGATCTCGATTATATTGATCCTCCAACACGATCACAAAGGATTGATAGGTATGAAAATGATCCGCTGGCTCCACGGGCTCCACAAATCCTTTCAACCCAGCCAGCAGGGCTCGCAACTGCGCAGCCCGCTCCCGTTTCCCGTCAATCAACCATTGCAGGCGCCTTAGTTGAGCAACGCCCAAGGCCGCCAGCACATCACTGAGGCGATAGTTGAAACCGGCCTCGATAAATTCCAAGTAGAACTCTTTGCGGATACCACCGTGGCTGCGCAGACAAATGATTTTCTGTGCCAGCTCCGAATCTTCCGTCATGATCATGCCGCCTTCCCCCGTGGTGATGGATTTCCGCGGGTGAAAACTGTAGCACCCCACATCCCCTATCGCTCCACAGAACCGCCCCTTGTATTTTGAGCCCAAGGCGCAGGCGGCATCCTCGATGACTTTTAAATTGTGAGCATTGGCCAGGGCGAGAATGGGATCCATGTCCGCAGACAAACCGAACGGATGCACGACCATAATGGCCTTGGATTTTGGCGTAATCTTCCGCGCCAGGTCGGCTGGATCCATAGCGTAAGTATCGGGTAGCACGTCAACACAAACCGGAATGGCCCCGCGTTGAATGATCACGTTACCACTCGCAGGGTAGGTGAAGTCTGAGACCAATATCTCGTCGCCATGGCCAATCCCCATCGCCACCAGACTCAAGTGCAAGGCGGTCGTGGCGGAGGACATCGCGAAAGCGTGCTTCGAACCAACGATGGCGCGAACCGCATTTTCAAACTCCAGAACCTTGGGTCCCTGAGTCAGGTAGCCGGATTCCAAGACCTGCCGAATCTCTGCAATTTCTTCCTCCCCGGAAAAGGGCACATTTAATCGCAACATAAGTTTTAGTTCGTAGATTTTTCAACATACCACTGAACCGTTTGCTTCATCCCGTCAGTCAAAGAAACTTTTGGATGATAATTCAGGATTCGCTCTGATTTCACGGTCCCGGCCATATGCCTTCTCACATCTCCCAACCGGTTGGGTCCATGCAGCACCGGGTGATTGGGTTTGCCGAGAATATCGAGGATACAGGCGATGAGATCGTTCACCGTCAACTCTTTGCCGCTGCCGATATTGAGAACCTGCCCACGTGCGGCCTCTTCTTCGTAGATGCGGACCGCAGCCTCTGCCGTATCCGTTACGTAAATGTAGTCTCTAGTCTGGAGGCCGTCTCCATTGACCGTCAGTGGCTCTCCAGCCAGCACCTTGTTAACTACGATGGGGATGATACCTGCGAATGACTTATCGTTCTGCCTGGGGCCATAATTGTTGAACGGGCGCAGGCAGGTGATATCCGATCCGAAGGTATGAGCATAGGACAGGGCGACTTGGTCCCCGGCCAATTTACTGGCCGCGTAGGGCGTGCTGGGCATGTAAGGATGCTGCTCTGTGATGGGAACCTCAATGGCAGTGCCGTAAACTTCGGAGCTGGAAAAGTGGACCATGCTCTGGAAACATCCCTGCCGCTGCAGCTCGCAGAGGGCAGTAGTGAGCTTGGTATTTTCCATCACACACCAAACAGGATCTTCCAGCGAGGCCGGAAGCGGAATCACCGCCATGTCATAGACTACTTCCACCTTGTGCCGGGCCAGGATTTCCTGCATGGCTTTTTGATCTCCGGCATCCTGATTGTAGAAATGGAGGCGATCACCCAGGAGTTGCTTTCCATGGTCCAGGTTCTTCTCCTGCCCCAGATATAGATTATCCACCACCACGACTGACGTCGGATTCTCGGCCGCCAGACGATCCACCAAATGACTGCCAATGAATCCGGCTCCACCGGTCACCAGAATAGATTTTCCTTTTAAACTGCGTTTCATAGTTATGCTTTGTCAGATTATTCCACGGCGGGGATTTTAAAATCGCATTCCGTGCAGGCTCCGGCCTTATCCAGGGTCGCTCCACACGGGCACACGAAGCAGTGCAACTTGGCTGGATTACCGAGCATGAGACCGTAATCCGGCACATCTTTCGTGACCACGCTACCGGCTCCAATCATGGCCCACTTACCAATGGTGACTCCGCAGCGGATGGTGCAATTCGCTCCGATGGCAGCTCCCTTGCCGACGCGGGTAGGAGTGATTTTCCAGTCCAGCGCGTCCTTGCGAGAACCGTCAGGATTGACCGCCCGCGGACGCAGATCATTGGTAAAACAAACATGGGGACCAACGAACACCCAGTCTTCGATGATCACCCCATGATAAATGGAGGCGTTGTTCTGGAGTTTACACCGATCTCCAATCCGAACATCGGTGTCAACATAGACCCCTTTACTAACAATGCAATCTTTGCCCAGGCTGGCTCCTTCACGGATCTGAGCGTAATTCCAAACGTAAGTGTCATCGCCAAGCGTAGCTTGGTCGGAGACTTGGGCAGTGGGATGGATAAACGGGGCCATAAATTATTTTGGTTGATCTTGTTTCGCAATAATATCCGTGATGAGCAGCGCCAACTCCAAGGCATTGGTCGCTTCCACGCCCCCAACCTTCGGCCGCGCTCCTGAGGCGGCACATTGGGTGAAGGCTTGCAGTTCCAAGCGCAGCGGCTCCTGCTTTTCCAGCGAGATGGGCTCATGCGAGATGCCAGTTGGGCTCTTGAAATAGACTTCACCCGTCTGCGCAAAGTAATCCAGCGAGAGGTAGGCATCGGACTGGAACACCCGAATCTTCCGCAAGCGATCCGGAGAGATCCGGCTGGTGGTGATATTGGCGACACAGCCATTGGCGAAGCGAATCCGTGCATTCGCGATGTCCTCGCGAGCCGTTAGCACGCTAACACCCACTGCATCCACGGATGTGACTTCGCTCTTAACCAAGTGTAAAATCACTTCCAAATCATGAATCATGAGATCCAACACCACCCCGATGTCCATACTCCGATTGGGAAATGGCGAGAGCCGATGGGCTTCGATAAAGCGTGGTTGGGTCATGCGCTTTTCCAACTCGGCAATCACGGGATTGAAACGCTCCACGTGCCCAACTTGCAGCACACAGCCGGTTTCCGTGGCTTTGTTAATGAGCATTCTGGCGGCTTCGACGGTGTCAGCAATAGGCTTCTCCATGAAGACATGCTTGCCGGCATTCATCAATTCCAGTCCCAGCGGGAGATGCACGGTGGTCGGAGCAGCCACGGTGGCAGCCTCCACCATGGCTAAGAATTGCGTCATCTCGGAAACGGCCACGGTGCCGAACTCAGCCGCGACCGCTTGGGCGCGCTCGGCATCGTTGTCGTAGATGCAAGCGAAGTTGACTTCCTCCATGGATGACAGCACCCGCGCATGGTTGCGCCCCATGGCTCCGGCACCGATCACACCAACATTGATTTTTTGATTCATGGTCTTGGAAATTTGTAAACTAGCCCAGCACGGCAGTGAACGAGGCGCACACTTGCTCGATTTCTGCATCCGATAGATAAGGGTTCATTGGCAGACTGAGCCCCTGATTGGCCACCATTTCGGCATTGGGGAAATCTCCCTTTTGGTGTCCCAGATCACTAAACACCGGCTGCAAGTGCAGCGGCACCGCATAATAACTCACGGACGGAACCCCTGCCGCAGAGAGGGCGACATTGATTGCGTCTCGCTGTGGCGAGAGCACCGTGTATTGCGCATAGACAGAAGTGTTACCCGCAGCAATGAACGGCAGCGTCACGCCAAGCCCCGCCAGACGTTCGTTGTATGTCGCTGCCACCTGCTGCCGCTTCAGAATTTCATCGTCGAAAATTTCCAGCTTCTCCAATAGAATTGCGGCCTGCAACGTGTCCAAGCGGCCGTTGATTCCCAAGATGGGATGGTGATGCTTTTTGGCTTGGCCATGAACTCGAATCTGCTTCATAGTCTCCGCCAGGGCATCATCGTCCGTGAACAGTGCGCCACCATCGCCATAACATCCAAGCGGCTTGGAGGGAAAGAAGGAAGTGCTGCCAATCCCAGATAAAGCGCACGACCGCTTCCCATGATGAGTAGCCCCGAACGACTGCGCGGCATCCTCAATCACTGGAAGTTGATGCCGTTCCGCTATCGCGTTGATAGCCGTCATATCCGCCACTTGGCCATAAATCCCAACTGGCATAATCGCTTTGGTCCGTGGGGTGATCGCTGCTTCCAACTGGTTGGCGTCCAGATTCCAAGTTTTGGCATCAATATCGACGAAGACCGGCTTGGCACCGAGCAATGCAATCATCTCTGCCGTAGAGATCCAGGTATATGGCACCGTGATGACCTCATCCCCTGGTCCAATTCCCAGCGCCATCATGGCGATGAGCAAGGTATCTGTCCCACTGGCAGCACCGATACAATGCTTCACGCCAACGTAATCAGCCAAGCGGGTTTCCAGTTCCAAATTTTCCGGCCCCAAGATGTAGGAGCCATGATCCAACACTGCGGCTATGCGGCGGTCGATGCGGTCGCGAATGCGTTTCTGCTGAGATTTAAGATCGATAAATTCCATGATGGGGAGGGACGGGAGTCGTTAGTAAAGTTTGAAAGTTTCAGGCCTCAATGGCACGCTGGTAGGCTCGTTGCAACTGGTCGGTGGACTTCGCCCAACTTAGGTCTGCGTGGAGTCGCTCGAAACCGAGTTTCCCCATCTGCTCGCGGCGGGCGGGATCGTCCAGCAGTTCAGCGATGGTTTGGGCGAAGAGGGAAGCGGAGTTTTCGGTCACGTAGGCGGCGGCATCTCCGGCGGAAATTCTGCCTTCACGAATCTCGAACATGACTTGAGGCTTGGCGAAGGCCATGTATTCCAGGGTCTTGTTCATCGTGCAGTGCTGGTTGAAATCATTGATTGGATCGCAGGACAGACCTACATCCATCGTGGTGAGCGCTTGGCTCAGGAAGGAATCGGATACCCGGCCGGGCAAATCGATGTAATCCTGCAGGCCATAGGAATCGCGCAGGGCAACGACTTTATCGTAATCCTCCCCCGTGCCCATGAGGAGAAATTGCACGTCGTCCCGTTTCATATCGCGCACCAGATGGCGCGCGGCTTCGATCAAGTAAGGCACGCCATCTTGCACGCCCATCACGCCAATGTAGGCGGCTAGGAATTTCCGCCCGCGCTTGAGCGCTGGGTCAGGCGCGATGCTAGTATCGATGGCTTTCGGTGAAGTGCGCACCACGAAGACATCTTCCTCTTTCTTTTTCCCGCGTTCTTTCACAATGGACAGCACGGATTCATTAGTCGCAATAACTACATTCGCCAGCGCCAGAGTGCAGCGTTCTGCGAACCGCACGATCCAATACAGCGCATTACGCCGACGGAACTTTTCTTCGAATAACTCCGGCGTGATGTCATGCACATCGAAGATCACTTTGGCTCCCAGCAACTTGTATGGCAACGCCACGAGAAACAATATGTCCGGCGGATTGCAGAGATGGATAACATCGAATTTCTTCCTGCGCCAAGCTTTGAACGCCAGGCGAAACTCTCCCCACAGCGCATGGGTGTATTCCTTCAGGAAGCCTACCACTCCCGAGCCTTCCAGCGCCAGCGGATGGCGATACACTTGGATGCCTTCCAGCACCTCGTCCGCTGTGTTGTATCCTTTCATCATCGGACAAATCACCGCCACCTCATGCCCCAGGTCGCGCAGCGCGCAAGCCTCCTGCCATACGCGCCGATCAAACGGCACGGGTAAATTTTCAACGATAATCAGGACACTCGCCATGCTAGTGCTTTGGTTTCAGATGCGCCCACAAATGCCATCCCATCAGCTTTCCACCCGGCAAGCCATGAACTGGAAGCGGTGGGGCGTGCATGAATCGCTTGTAGGTTTTCACCAATTCGAAGTCAGGGAAATCCTCCCGCAGGGACGCTTCATCATACACTTTGGCATAGGGATTGTGCGGACCGTCCGTGTTGCGATGGATGAAGTTTTCCATCTTCAAATAGTTCCCCAGTCCAACCTTCTTGGCGTTCGCTACGTGCTCGCCAATGATGCCGGTCTGCTTATTCATGGCGTAGGCCGCCAGTAATCCAAGCCGTCGCAGCACACAGATCGAGAGCAGATAGTTCAACGACCACTTGGCATACATCATGATGATCAACTCGCCATCCGGCTTGAGCGTGCGATGAATTTCCCGCTGGGCAGTCTTGATATCGGGCACGTGGTGCAGCACTCCATGGCTAAAGATGATGTCGAACGTGGCGTCAGAAAATGGCGAATCCAGGATACTTCCCTGCATGATGTGCTCTGAAGCCATCCCGCGGAGTTGGAATCTTGTCTTCACCCGATCCACCGCCGCTTGGGTTAGATCCAGTCCAGAATATTTGGCTCCTCGACGTGCGATCTGTTCGGCATCCGCACCTTGTCCCAGGCCGATCTCCAGCGTGCGCTTATCTTTAAAATCGATCGCATCCAGTGCGGCTGGAATATGCGATTCCATGTCGTAACGGAACTTGTCATAGGCATCGAAGAACTTGGCGTAATCGCTCTGATACGCCTGATCTAATCCGCCGATGAGGCCATCACCGCAGGGGTGCTTTTGCCAGAAATCTTGTATTTGTCCTTCTTCCATGAAATTTTGAATTCGCATTTAGATCACCAGCAACTTCCGGAATACTGTGCCGGTAAGGTTTCCAGCTCAGGCCATCCGTTCACATCCAGAATGTGCTGCTCACTCGTCACGTGCTGCGTCAGGTCCGTGAGGGGGCAACATTTCTGGGAAATGATCAGCAACTCCGCTCCGGCTAGGGCTTCGGCAAGCGTGTCGCAAAGCAGATCCGCCAAATGTGGCATCGTTCTGCGAATCACTCGCTCATTGCTGCCCATGACTTCGGCTAGGTTGAGATGGGGATCGTAAATTTTCAGTGCCCGACCCTCGCCCAGCATACTCTCCGCCACGGCCACCATGGGACTTCCGCGCAGATCATCGGTGTCATTTTTAAATGCTAGTCCAACGATGGCAATCTTCTTTGCCCCAGTGTCTTCGATCTGCTTCAGCAACGCATCCAAGTGGGCTTGATTGGTTGGCAGCGTGCTTTGCAGCATCGGCAGCGCAATGCCTTCCTGCCGGGCGAATGATGCCAGTGCGCTGACATCCTTGGGCAGACACGAACCACCAAAGGGATTCCCCGGCTTGAGGTAATACTTGGAAATATTCAGTCTGGTGTCCTGGCAAACGACATCCATCACGCGACGGGAATCAACCCCCACAGCCTTGCCGATACGGCCGATTTCATTGGCGAAGGCCACTTTAACCGCGTGGAAATAGTTGCAGGTGTATTTGATTAATTCAGAACCTTCCCACGTGAGGAATTGGGGTGTGCCACCCAGCAGCAGTTCCACCGCTGAATCCCCCAGGGGTTCGCCATCGCTGGTGCCCAGCACGGAAAGTGATGGTGAGCGAAAATCTGCCAGTGCAGTGCCCTCGCGCAGAAACTCAGGGCAGTAAGCGATCTTCACCATCCCGGTTGCCAAAAGTTCACCGAAGAATTCCTCCGCCATGGAACGAGTGCTGCCGGGCAACATCGTGGAGCGGAAGATCAGAACGTGCGGTTGCTTCTTCTCACGCAGCGCCTCGGCAATCTGCGCGCTCACTTGCCGGACGTAGTTCAAATTTAGGCGTCCATTCTCCAAAGACGGCGTGCCCACGCAGACGATGGAAATTTCACTCTGCTGAATCGCGAACGATGGCGAAGTCGTGCCGCTCAGCAGGCCGTTGGCGGCAGCCTGACGCAGCAGACCGTCCAGTCCAGGCTCCACGATGGGGCTTTCCCCTTGGTTGAATGCCTCTGTCTTCTTCTCCGCCACATCGGCACCGATCACGCGATGCCCTTGTTCAGTAAGGCATCCTGCGGTGACCGCGCCAACGTATCCCAGTCCAAAAATACTGATATTCATATCGAAAATTTAGTGCAACAGCGTCGTGCGGAGTTTTGTCCGCACGGTCATTTGTTTAGTGCAGTGGCCGGAAACACGAATCACGGCAGAGCGGTTCAATCGCTTGTAGTAAGGGGAGCAGAGGCCGACCATGCCATTTTCCTCGGAAGGCTGAATGAGTTCCGTTTTAATGTCCGCATCCGCTCCAATCGCAAACTCAAAGGCTTCGCGCACGCCTACCACCAAGTATCCGCCACTTGTCGTTTCCACCAGAAGACCTGGGGCGAACTGCCAGTGAATCGCGAAATCCGCAGCCACCGCAGAAATGGTATCCGTGATGTCCCAACCGCTTTCCTGGCGCTGGATCGAACGCTCGATCCGGTTGGAACCCAACTTGCTAGAGACGTGCAATGCCCCGTCCACCAACTCCAGCTTTGGCACCGCATGAGGACGCCCCCAGAGAAAGGAACCGTAACGTGGAGGGTAAAGTTTATCTTCTGCAAAGTGCGGACCGTTATGCGCTTGGCGGGATACGAAGTGCTCGCGAATCGCATCTTCATTAAAATAACTTCCGGTGCCCGGATCAACAATGATGGCGTGATGATTTTTCCAGAGCGACAGGTGCAAGGCATCCAAATGCCCATGTGCGGCAATGGAACCAAACCCCAACGCACTAGCATCCACTCGCAGATGCCAATCCTCTGGTGCCGTCACGGCATAGCCACTTTCGGGGAACAAATTCCAATGGTTCAAATCCGGCTGGGGCGAGGCCGAAAACGATCCCAGCCAGTAGGCAAAACCAGAGTCCGTTCCCCCGTTGAGCCAAGCAACCCACTCTGCTAGGGCAGTGCTTGTTTTGCCATAAAATGGCGTGATGTGAGCATCATCGCTATCCCCGAAATCCCATGACTCTTCGTGCTCCGCCATGGCGCAGAAGAACTGGGCCGCCCCTTGCAGGCGGGTGGTGGCGTGGGCACTCGGCGTGATGCCAGCGCCCTTGGCGGCATGGAGTCCCTGCCAGCCAAGCTCCCAGGCAAATAAATGATAGTGCAGCGCCTGCTCACGGTTCCCGCCATCGGAGGCGAACTGACGGAGCAGTTCCTTCTCCATCTTGTGGGCCAGCGCAGACATGGGAGTGGACCACGAGGCGGCTGCAGACCAACGCGCTTGCGCCACCATCAGTCCGCAGAGTTCGCCCAGTAAATGATTGTTAGCAGAACTGCCAAACGATTGATGCCGCTGCACCCACCAGACATGCGCCGGGACAATTTCCTGAGCCAGCACGTCGAGTCGGGCGGCTTGATCAGCAGTTAAATCAACCCCACGCAGCAGGGCGTCGATCCAAGTAAAGTTAATCAACCGCAGGCCGGGCTCCATCGGACTGGTCCAGTTCAATCCGCGTCCCACGGGATTATGCTGCAACCAGTCTTCTAACAATCCCAGGACATATTCCACCGCTGGACCATCCAATCCCAAATAAGCTGCCTGCGCTACCCGCACGGCCTGCACCCAGCGACTCAGCTCCCACACGATGCGGGCATCGACGTTTGGTTGCTGCCGATAGTTTAACTCACGTGCTGGTTTCAGTTCCACTAACTGACCGCCAGAAAGGTAGTCACGATGCCACACCGGTGGGAAGCCAACCGTAATTTGATGACCGTGGAGGATCGTCCAAGAACCCTGCATGATGTCCTGCGCTTCCTGCACGACGAATTCCCTAATATCAATTGGGCAGGCTAGTGGATCGGGTAGCTTCGGGAAATTCTTGGGCTCTCCTAACAGGCGTTCCGTTGCCTGCAAGGCCTGCAACGCAGCATCCACGGAGCGCTGACGCAAGGCCGCTCGGACGCGCAGCGCCACTTCCGTGGGACCCATCGCTTTGAGGCGATGGAAATACCAACGAAGGTTTTTCGACTGTGGTTTAACCGACATTTTAATTTTAGAGCGCGACCGTCGCGCGTTGTTGGATGGACTCCAAAAGCCCAAACGTCAGATGCATCGACTGTCGGCATTGCTCATAGGACAAAGGATGCGGAGCTTCGCTTTTGAGGAACTTCAACCATGCCTGCATTTCCTCAGCGTGGCCTTTGCCAGCGTATTTTTGCACTGAGCGCTTGCCCCGTGTGCAAATTTCCAACTGCTGGAAATTTTCGCAGCGTGCGGTTAGGCCAGCGGCGTAAACCGTGAAGACTTCCTTGGGGAAGGAGTGGTCACCTTGAGCGCTGTAGATTAGCTGACCACACGAGCCATCGGCAAACTCCACCTGTGCGGTAACACTATCCGGGAAGGGCAGGACGCCATCCGTCGGCCAGACGGTTTGTGCGGTCACTTTCACTGGTTTCGAGCCGAGCACATGGCAGAAGAAATCCAGAAAATGGCAACCTTCGCCCAGGATGCGACCACCGCTTTCGGCGTAGTTGGCGAACCAATGATCCGGCTTGAGCGCTCCAGGATAGACATGGAAGGCAATGGTCTTGGGACCAGGAATCGTGGCGAGACGTTTTTTTACTTCCACGGTGGCGGGGGCGAAACGTCGATTGAAGCCCACCATCACGCTACCGCTGCTGGTGGCGTAGGCTTCATCGATGGCGGCCATCTCCTCACGGGTTAGGCAGAGGGGCTTCTCCACAAAGATATGACGATTGGCTTTCAAGCCTTCCAAGACCATGGGGGCATGGAGATGGTGCCGCGTGCCAATGATGACTGCGCGGTTTCCCGACTGGCTCCAGGCTTTGCTGGCGTTGGTTTCAGCGGCATCGAAGGAAAATTTCTCCTTCACATGGCGTGCGCTCAGCGGGGTGGCGTTGACGATGGTGCCGAACGCGACGTTTCCGCGCAAGGCGGGCAGGAGCATGGTGCGGGCGAAGTTGCCTGCGCCGACGACGTCTAGTTTATCGATGGGCGTTGAATTCTTGGCGCTGCGGAATTCTTGGGCGTTAGGGGAGGCCGAGGGTTGCTGGGCTTGGGGGCTGGAAGCCCCCGCCACTTCGTATTGGAGGACGACTCCGATGTCGGAACAGTCTGGTTTGGTTAGTTCATCATAGACCGCCAGGCAATCGTCGTAGGGAACCTGACGGGAGGTGAATAAACCAACGTCCAACGCACCACTGCGCATCAATTGCAGGCAGGCGTCGAAATTGCGCTGCTCGGTCCAACGAACGTAGCCGACCGGATAGTCGTGACCGCCCCATTCGTAACCGGCATCGTAGCGCCCAGGCCCGTAAGAGCGGGAGTAGCGGATTTCGATTTCCTTATGGAAACATTCCTTCCAATTCAACGTGGCATCCGTAATGCCTACGATGACCATGACGCCACGGTCGCGCAGCGCTGAGACCGCTTGTTCCACGGGCGCGTTGCTGCCAGCAGTGCAAATGAAGGCGCGGTCCACGCCGTAACCTTGGGTCCAAGCGTTGACGGCATCGGCCAGTTTGGTGTTGCGGGGATTGACCACCATTTCCGCGCCAGCCTGCAAGGCTGTGTCCAAGCGACGCTGATCCAGATCGGTCGCCATGACCCGGGCTCCGGCAGCTTTTAAAATTGAGGTAGTCAGCAGTCCGACCAATCCTGAACCGATCACCAAAACGCGTTCGCCTAACGTGACACCACTTTGCCGCACGCCATGCATGGAAATGGAGGCCATGGTGGTGTAGGCTGCTTGCCAATTCTCTACGCCTTCAGGAATCTTAGCCGCCAACATGTCGGGGATAGCGAGATACTCGGCGTGCCAGGCGCATTCTGCACCTCCAACTGCCACGCGATCGCCTACTTGGAATCGACTATTGAATGGATCCACCGCTTCGACGATTCCAGCCGCACTGTAACCAAGGGGCGTCGGTGACTCCAAGCGATTACGGACTTTCTCCAGAGCCGCTTTCCAGCCAAGCGTGCGGGCGGATTCGAGCACCTTCTTCACCTGATCTGGGCGCGCCTTGGCTTTCTGCAGGAGATTCATTTTCGCCTGCTCCACCTTCATCTTTTCCGTGCCCGGGCTAATGACGGTATGGGTGGTGCGAACGAGAATGCCGCCGGGCGGAGCCGTGGGCACGGGAGTTTCCTGCAACTCCATTTTGCCGTTCTGATATTGCGCCAAATGTTTCATGAAAATTCTCTACGCAGCCTCTGCCAAAGATTGGGGCACTTCGTCCAGGAAGCGCTGACACCAGATCTCGAAGGACAAGAGGAAGTAAATTAAGTAACTGTAGTCCTGCTCGCCACGAGCATTCCGCTCAATCAGTTTCGCCACTGCGACGGGATCGAAAATGCCTCGTTGCTTGATGCGGTCGGGACTGAGGAGATCACCTATCATCTCGCGGAGGTCTTGTTTAATCCAGGTGCGGATGGGGGCACCAAAGCCGCCCTTTTTGCGATCAATGATTTCGTCATCCAGCACGCCACGCATGGCTTGTTTGAACAGATGCTTTCGCGTGCGACCTTTTAGTTTCAACGTTGGAGCGACATGAGCCATGTGCGCGACGACTTCGTTGTCGATTAACGGCACGCGGACTTCCAAGCTATGAGCCATACTGGTTTTATCCGTATAGGCCAGATTCAATGACGGCAGGAACGTTCCCATGTCGAGGTGCAGCATTTGATTGATCCAGTGCAGATCCTTGGCCTCATGGAGCAACTGTCGATGCAATTTGTCCGGCCAGCCAGCAGCCGAAATTTCATTGAACTGACTACCGAACAACGAGCGCAGCGCTTCATCATCGGCGTAGGAAAGGAATCCGAGTAAGCTGTCCTCAAACGGCAGGGAAGCACTGGCGGTAAATTTACGAATGCGACGGGCAGGGCCTGCCAGCTTACCGCCAAGGCCGCCGATTCTGCTGGCGAATAGTTCCCCTAGCTTACGGACAGGGCTTGGCAGACAACGATATTTCCGCGCCAAGGATGCGCCCAGATGCCAGGGATAGCCGGCAAAAACTTCATCGCCTCCCTGACCACTGAGCAGCACTTTGATGCCTTGGGAGGCTGCCGCACCACATATGAGATGGCTGGTGATGGCGGCAGGGTCCGCGATGGGTTCATCAAGATGCCAAATCACTTCTGGCAGCAAATCAACGATCTTCGGCTCCAAGATAATTTCCTGGTGATCCAACCCGAACGATTGCGCGACCCTTCGGGCGTAAATGAGATCGTCCACCTGACCTTCGGATTTCTGATCTTCGGCCCGGAATCCGATGGTGAATGATTTACTCCGCTGACCAGCGAGCGCGTCGCGTGTGAGTGCCACCAAGGCGCTGGAATCAAGTCCCCCGCTGAGAAAGAAGCCCACGGGGACATCCGCAATGAGTTGTCGGGTGGCGGCTTTCTGGAGGACATCTCGAAGCTCGGCGGCGGCTTGCGCTTCGTTGGCTGCGGCTGGCTCTTTCCAATCGGTTGAGAAGTAAATCCCTGATGTCTCTCCGGTTAGGGAAATTTCCAACCAGCCCGCAGGCGGCAGTTTACGGATGTGCTTGAAAAGCGTTAGTGGTTCAGGGCAGTAACGATAGCGGGCCATCGCCAAGACCGCCTCCCGATCCAATTCCCGGTTCAATCCCGGCACTTCCAACAGGCACTTGATTTCCGATGCGAAACACGTGCGATCCCCTACCCTGGCCAGATAGAGCGGCTTCACGCCGAATCGATCTCGCGCCAGGAGCAAGGTTTGCTTGCGGCTGTCCCAGATCCCGAAGGCGAAGATGCCGTTCAGTTTTGGCAGCAACTCGTGGCCCCATTCTTCATAGCCGTGGACGATGACTTCGGTATCGCTGCGGGAGCGGAAGACGTGGCCTTTGTCCTCCAACAGTTTCCGCAGCTCAGGGAAATTGTAAATTTCTCCGTTGAAAGTGATCCACACCGTGCCGTCCTCGTTCGTCATGGGTTGATGACCGTCAGGGGAAAGATCGATGATGCTGAGTCGGCGGTGACCTAACGTCACGGATGCGGCCCCAGCTTGGAATGCCTGCACGCCATGATCATCCGGCCCACGATGCTTCATACGCTGCGTCATCCGAAGCACGGTGGCTTCGTCACGCTGATTCCAAATTCCTGCGATCCCGCACATAAATATAATTTCAAGCCGCTGCGAGACGTTCACTGAAGAACGTGGACCAGCGCTGGGCGTAGGCTTCACGCGTAAATTCCTGCAAGTAGCGTTGGCGATTGTAATGCCCCATGGCTTCCAACTCTGCTGGGTTGCTGAGCATTTCCTTGAGCGCTGCAGCCAAAGCTATGGGCTGCTTCGGCTCCACCAGCCGGCCTCCCTGAACTCCATCCAAAGCGTCAGCCACTGCGCCAACATTCGTCGCCACGATGGGCAACCCTACCGCCATGGCGTCGAGCACGGCCAACGGCAGCGCTTCGTGCCAGGAGGGAAAGACGAAGATATCTGCCTCTGCCAAGGCGGCCCATTTTGCGTCATCGTAGATCGGCCCTAACCACTGGGCATTGACGCCCTTGGCTCGGGCCTCGTTGAATGCGACTTCGATCATTTCCTGAGTGGTCTCAAAAGCCGGGCGACCGTAGCAATGGATTTCAGGATGCAATCCCTCGGCGGCTAGCAGCGCGGCAGCATCGAGTAAATCTTGACTTCCCTTCGCTTGGTTCATTTGTGAAATGTAGATCAATCGGGGCTGGGATCGGGCGCTGCGATTTGCTGGGCGGTGGCTTGGTGGATCGGCTACCCCATTGGGAATGGTGGTGATTCTTCGCGCGTCCAGCCAGTCGGGAGTGTGACGGCGGAGACTTTGCCCCACGAGGACTAACGTTTCCAAGCGATTCAGCGTGAGACTGGCAAAACGTTTTTTCCAGCCCGGCATCTCGGATTCGATGAGTCGGAAATCATTGTGAATCCAACCAATCACGGGCTTTCCAAGTAATCGTGCGAACCAAATGAAGACGGCATCTTTGACGAACGGTTGAAAATAGAACGTAGGCGGGATGACCACATAGCGAATCTTTCCAAATAGCAGCAACCTTAGCAAGCGACCCAGATAGCCGAGGAGTAACCAGATTTTACGCAGGGAGAATTTCCCCAGTTCGAGCGGGTTATCGGTGAATCGTGAATCGAGGTGGACTAGCTCAAACGGCAGGGTATCCCGCAAGGCCAACAAGTTCGCCATGCAGATGGTCACCCCATGGACCGGCGGAGGGACTGGGGCGATGAAGAGGACGCGGGGCTTGGATTGCATTTGGCAAAAGCCACGGTCAAGACCATCTTCGTCAACTGGTTACGGACTAAAGTCCATAGCTACTTTGGTTAGAACACCTTGTTGCCGCCCGTCGTCATTTCATGATAGATCCAGTCGTAGGTCTTCTTCATACCGGTGCGCAGATCGATTTCTGGCTCCCAGCCGAGGACTTTGTTGATGAGGGTGTTATCGCTGTTGCGACCGCGGACGCCCTGGGGCGCGCTCAGGTTGTAGTTCCGCTTCATTTTGATGCCGGCAATTTCTTCCACGATATCCACCAGCTGATTGATGCTCACGAGTTCGCTGCGGCCCAAGTTCAGGGGTTCCATGAAGTCGGAGGCCACCAGTTTATCCAGACCCGTCACGCAATCATCGACATACATGAAACTGCGGGTCTGATTCCCATCGCCCCAGATTTCCATCTCGTGTTTGCCTTCAAGTTTCGCAGCGATGATTTTACGGCAGACGGCAGCAGGAGCCTTTTCCCGACCGCCCTGGTAGGTGCCGTAGGGGCCGTAAACATTATGGAAGCGCACGATGCGCACGTCCGAGCCGTAGTCCTCATGGAAATGGCGGCACATACGCTCGGAGAACAATTTTTCCCATCCGTAGCCATCTTCTGGCATGGCAGGGTAGGCGTCTTCTTCCTTGAGGGCAGTGACAGCGGTATCCGTCTGCTTGGAACCATTGTAAACACAGGCGCTGGAGGAATAGAGATACTTCTTAACCCCTTGATCACGCGCGGCCATCATCATGTGGGTATTGATCAACACGCTGAGCATGCAGAGGGCCTTGTTATTTTCGATGAACCCCATGCCGCCCATGTTGCAGGCCAGGTTGTAAACGAGGTCCATGCCCTTGGCGGAATCGTAGCAGACCTTTTTGTCTTCCAGATTGCCCACGATGTTCTCCGCCTTTGGATCTGGCTGATACCACATTTCCAATGGCTTATAGTCCACCGCACGAACCTGATGTCCCCGGGAAACGAGGGCTTTGACTAAATGACCGCCGATGAAACCACCAGCGCCACCAACGAGAATTTTTTCCGATGACATAGTTTGATTTAACGTAAAAATGTAAAATTTATAATTTCAATAAATAACAGGATTTCAGCTTATTCAAGAGAAATTAAGGAGATTTTTGGAATTTCGATTATCGATCAAGCGTTTTTTGGACTCTCCATGGGACGATTCCCTCCGTTTCAAATTCCTGCATGCTCCCGCCCTTGGTCGATTGCCTCGCTCTTGCGGACAAAACCAATCATGCGAATCAACCTGTGCGAGACAGTAAATTTCATCAAAACAGGGCGCTCAATGGATCGGTTCGGTGGAACCGAGGACCACCTCGCTATGGAACCAGACCCGCCACGGAGGCCGGTCGGTGGTGTGCAGTGGCCCGACTGAAGGCTGTGACCCGCGGATCATGAAAACTGATCAGTTGGTGCAACGGAACCTCCATGTGGCGGGGACTACCGAGAAATTCTAACAAAATTTGGGCGCGCTGGGCTCCTGGGAGCAGGCGGGTCACGACAGCCGAGACCCCACGGAAGGCTCCCTCGGCCAGTTCTACGTGGTCTCCAGCGGAAGGCACGATTTCCACGGTAAATGGCTCAGCGTCGGGGAAATGAGCCTGCAAATCCATGATGGCCCCGCTGTCCACGACACCTCCGTCCGTCGTGAAATCCAGCATCCCGCGGACGAACCGGGCGGACTTGATCTGACGACTTTCTTCCAAGGCGAATTTGGCGAAAATGTAGTTGGGGAACAAGGCCTCAATGAACCACACGGGGCCACGGGCGGTCTTGCGCTGATGCCGCACGCGCGGGCAATACGTTTCCCAGCCCTCAGCTGCCAAGTGGCGAGCGGCCAAGTGCTCGGACTTCGGTTTACTCAGCAAACAGCGCCATTGGGCTACTTCAGATGATTCCAGCAATGACCTCATGCGCCAACCTCCTCGTCTAAAACCGCGCCTAGCAGCGGCAGTAAATCCCGACTCTTGGTGTGCCACTGCTGCAGTTTTCCGACCCTCTTGCTGAGGAAATTTTGTTTCGCATCCGGCAACGCCTCTGCCAGCTCCCGGAGGTGCTGCAAACGATCCCGTCCGCTGGCCAGGCGCGGTTGCACCTCCCCCCGCATGAAACCAGCCACCAGCTTCTTCAACTCCGTCTCCGCCACATAATGGTCCCGCCGATCCCCTGCCACGTAGGAAACTTTCACGCCACCGAAACTCCGCAGCAGTTTCAGTCCCTGGCTCACCGAGCCTTTGCTGATTTGCAACCGTTCCACGATAGCGTCCAGCGCCAATGGCTCCGGGGTCACAAAGAGCAGGCCATAAATTTCCGCCACTGATTTCGGGATCCCCAGCATTTTTACAATGGAAACGAAAACCTCGATGATCTCCAACTCCACCGCTCCCAAATGACCCAACCCATTGGCCAGAGCCGCTTCCAACGCCACGGTCTCCCGCTCCGCAGCGCCCTCAGCCGAATGGCGGCTGGGCAGCACGGAGGTGCTTGGAGTGGTGGCAAGTTGCATCATATTTCCTCATCTATAGAGATGGCCGCGCATTGTTCAAGAAAAAATGAACAAATTTTATTAAGCATTGTTGATTATCAACAATTTCTTGAAGAATGAACCCCAGCAGCGGGTGCTACTTGGCTATTTAATCACCGTCCTCGTGCTGCCAGTAGTCGTCAGGCGGCCAGACTTGGTATCGATGAGGATTTCCGTGCTGGCCGAACTGGCGACGAGGGCCTTGTTGCCTTCCTCGATTTTCGGCCAACCCGTAATCCGCAAGGTTTCTTGCTCCGGATCGTAAATGGCCTGATTCCCCGTGGCGATGTAGCCTACGCCTTGACCATCGGGAGCATTCATGTGCACCACGACGTGACCTTCGCTAACAACTTTCCGCACACCATTGGCCTCCTCGCCCTCCTGCATGTTAGCGACGACTTTGTCGGCCTTGAGGGTGAAGCGCGTGCAGTTCATGGTGACGTTGCCATTAAAGGTGACGCGATTGCTGGCGGTCTCTGAGTCAGCGCGCTCCGCATCAATCGAAAGCGCCCCCAGTCCGGGGCTAAGTTTAACCGCAGGCTTGGTGGGCACAGGTGGGGTATCAGGTGCGGAGAATTTTGCTTCGCTGCGGAATGCTTCCGCGCTTTCAGTTGGCAAGACGGAGTCCGCGTCCGGGCGGTAGGCTGCGGGACGGACGGAGGCGATCGTCGGAGTCACCACTGGCACGGCGCGAGTTACTTTGGTCGGCGGTGTCGGAGCCGACTCCGTGACAGGGGAAACGTTGATTTTACTGACGACCACCGATTCCGTCGGCAACGGCAGCAAGTCAGCTTTAACCAGTGCCTTGGTTACGATCGTAGTGCCGCCTCCCACGTCAGTTTTTTCGGACCTTTCAAACTTGGTTTCCGGTGGGGTATCATTGAGCTGGATTTCCTCGGCCATGCTGGCACGGGGAGGTGTCGCCAGCCCGGCCAGGGTCATCTTCATTTGGCCGGCGGCATGGTCTGCTGCACTTACGGCGGATGGCTCGGCGGGGGATTGGCCTGCATCCTCCGACGAAGTATCCGTGGCCATGGCTGGCAAACTCAAGGGCATCATGGCTGCGGATCGACGCACCGTTGTCGGAAGCTGGGCCACACTCGTGACGACAATATTCTTGGATGCCATCGCGCTACCCCGGGTCAGGTTCGGCTGCAGGAGGGAACTCTCCGCAATGATTGGAGGGGGCAGATCATGGGCTTCCACAGAGGTCGCTGCTTTGGCCACTAAAGGCTGCGCCCCAATTGTTCCCGAGCCAGCAGGCGCATGGAGGTCTCTGGGCGACTCGCCTAAATTCACTCCAGCAAGTTTTGCTGTGGAGGTTTTTTCGGACGTTTTCGCTGCTGCTAATGCGATCACTTCTTCTCCAGATCTACCAGCAGCGGCCTTTTTTGAGCTAGGCTCTGGCTTGGCCGAACTCGTGGCTACGGCCGTCTTGCTGGATGGTTTATCCGTTGATTTCTTCGGCGGAACCGCTTTGGCCACCTCCTTTTTACTGGTGGTCTTGGACGCGGTGTTGGGGATATTCTTGGCCACCGCAGATGATTTCTTGTCGGAAGATTTGTCGGAACCACCTTTGGATTTCGCCACCTCCGTTGGCACTTTTTTCTTGGGGCTCGCCACAGGAATGCTCCTCTTAGTGATCTGCGGCTCCTCCACCGTGCGGGCACGCGGTGGGGCTGTAGCCTCGGCGGCACGTGGTCGCGTCTGCTGAGGGTTATACCCAGGTGGAGGCGGGAGCACATAACCACGTGGAGGTAAGCTGGTGCTGCCACCAAGGAATCCCTGTGCCCAGCCGAGATCGGCGGGGACGAAAGCCATGGTTCCAACGAGAGCAATTAAAAGCGGAGATTTTTTCACAATGAAAAAATTACCACAGTTTAACTAATTATCAATAAAGTTTAAGCATTTACGCGTTATTTTCTTAATTTCCAGATTCTCTGGTTCCGCTACTGCCCGGCTGGCTTTGCGGGGGAACAGCGGGCAACGCTTTGCGCATGGCCGCCAATTCCGCTGTTAGTTCCTGCACTTTTAGCGCGGCGGCGGCGGCCTCTTTTTGCGCGGCCGCCCGCTCGCCTTCCGCTTTGGCCAGGATGTTTTTCATTTCCAATTCCTTCTGTTCCAGGGTCTGGCGGGCATGACTGGCTTCTTGTTTCATGGCCGCGAGGGAGTTATTCCAAGCCTCCTCCTTGCTGCCAAACGAGTTTTTCACGGCGGCCAGTTCTTTGGTGACGGCGGCTAGTTTCGCTTCCCCCGCTCCCAGCTCGGTCACTTTGGTCCGCAGCAATTGTTCGGCTGCCCCCAAGGCGGCTTTGGCCTCATCACGGGACTTAGCCGTGACCTCCTCCTTTGCTAACACCTGCGCCATCGCCTGACTGCGTTGAGTCAATTGCTGGCTCAGGTTGCTCGCCTGGTCTTGAAATTGCGTCTTCAGCACCTCATCGGCCGCATGATTCTGCGTAATGGCCTCCACGCGGCTATTTTGCGATTTGTGATCAGAATACCACAGGGCGCCCATGATCGGAACTGCCAGTAAAGCCGCCCGGGTCAACCAGGGATTGCCACCACCCGCACTCGCAGCAGACTCGCGGGGTGCGGAGCAAGCAGGAAGCAGCGACTTTGCCAGACGGGAACCACCCGCTAGACTGGCCGCGCGCGTCCAAATGGTGAACTGCTTGCCAGGCAGGGAGATTCTGCGCGCACCACCGACGGGAACTGCACTACCGGCAGGCTGAGTCATTGACGGAGTCGCCACGGAACGACGCGTCCAGACGGTAAATGCTTGGCCGGGGAGTGTAAGTAGAGGGGTAGGGGTATCGGACATCATGGGGCAAGGTAAGCGCTTGCGGGCGAATGAAAAATGAATTTCTGCCAATGATATCACATCAATGAGTAGCCCTTCTCCCGCCGCCCACACTGCACCGCAGTCACTAACCTGATGAAACCTCAGCTAGCGCACCTGACTCAGCGCAGCGGAGATCGCCTTGCGCTCCAACAAGAAGAGGTCGTTATGCATCGCGTCCGGCACTTCATGATACTCGATGAGGTCTGGCGTGGAGGCCTTGAGATCACGTGACATTTGCGTCGGGATGACTTCATCATCCGTGCCGTGGAAGACGATGAATTTCCCCCCGCCGGCTGCCAACTCACGCAACCGGGCCACGTTATCGAAGCGATGATACACGAGAAATCCTAGGGGCACATGGGCGACTTGGCGGGACATCTCCATGGTGCTCGTGAAGGGTGCTAGCAGCACCCCTTGATGAATGTCGAACTCACGGGCGGCCAGCAGCACGGCAGCGGCTCCCAAGCTGTGCCCAAAGACGCGCAGCTTTGGTTTCAGCACGTCCATCCCAATCCCCAGCGCCTTCCCCGCAGCAGGCACCGCAGCAGCCATGGTTTCCTGAATTCGCGCAGGCGTGGGATGACCGGGACATTCGCCATAGCCGGGAAAATCGATCAGCAAAAAGGCATCGCGAGGATCTCCCTTATCCCAGCAGAAATCGGCTAACTCCAGCGCCACCGTGGCATTACCTCCGGCCACGATCCACAGCCGTTCCGGAGGCCCCTGCTGGCGCACCCGACGTTGGAGATACGCTACCTGAGTCCCCTGCGAGGTCTCATAAGTCACCCGTTGGCCGTTAGTCTTACTGGCCCATCCGGCCACCTCTCCGTTGCCGTAGGGTCTTGGAAAATAGATGAATTTCGACTGGCAACCGGTCAGCAGGACCAAGCTACCGAGCACAACTCCGAGGATAATCCGAAACAGACTGCGAGAGAATTTTTTCATCGTCCCGCAGCTTGCCACGTCTGGTTGCACTAGGCAAATCGGAAAGCAAACGCCGATCAGATACGCCCCTGCCGGCAGCCGTGAAATTTCACTTCGCAAACTGCTAGAAATGGCTCATCTTGCGGCAATGATCTCTCCCGTTACCATTCCCGTGCTTTGCCCCTACTGCGCGGCTCCCTTTCTGCCGCAAACTCAGGACCCCACTGCCCACACCACCTGTCCCAAGTGCTCAGGGAGCATGCAGGTCGGACAGTGCGCCCCGGCCCCCGCGCCCGCCCTGGAGGTCATGGCATGGAAGACCCAAGCGCAACGCGCAGACCGCGCCTTGGCCAGCCAGCAGGAACGGCAGTTCCGCGGCATCCTCTGGCTTTCCGCAGGGGTGGCGCTCGTTGCGGGAATTTTGCTCTGGCGCATGGCCAAGCATGGCTCGGCTCCTGCCTCCGCCGACCTTCCCGCCGCAGCGCTGAGTGCGGATAAGACCGTCGTCCAGTCCATCTTCGCCAGCGCCAAAGCGGCACTTGAATGCCCGGATTGGCAGCATCTGCACCAGCACGTGCTGGCCCCGGACAGAGTCAAACCGCTCATCCAATGGTATTATCAGAAAAACCCGCGTGGCTATCAGCCCCGGGTCGTCACCGGTTTTGAACGGGAATTGGTTGATCAAGTCCAGCAACCAGCCACCGCCACCATGCGCGTATTAGCCAACGACGGTGCCTTGCATGTGCTGCTGCAACAGACTGCGGAGGGCTGGAAACTGGACTGGGAATCTTTCGCCAATGTCTATTCCATCCTCTGGGCCGATTTCCTGAAAGGGGCGGAGGGCTCTCCAAAAGAGCTTCCCATGCCAGTGGAGATCGAGGTCTGTCCTCCCAGCACCTTAGTGCCTTCCTGGTTTGCGGCCACGGGATTCCCCCGGGACGACGCCCGGCGGGCGGTGCGGCTTATAGTGGGGCACCCCACCAACGTAGCCGCAGCCTGTTGGTCCTCCGACGATCCCGTGGGGCGGGAAATTCTGAGCAGCCTGGAACAACAGGGCGGCCGCGGCCTGAAGTGGATCTTACAGGTTGAACTCGTGCGGGCCGATGCTTTCCCACCCGCAGTGAAAGTGAAAGCCATCGTGCAAAAACGATGGAACAATCCAGCCGAACCCCAGCCCAAGGATCCACCGTGAAGGAACACCTGCGGGGCAACTGATGGGGCCAGCGCTTGCTTGCCTGGAAATTCTGGGTAGGGGTGGGACATGAAGCGCGTTATCTATTTTCTCATCACCTTGGGATGTGTGTTAGGCTTGGGCCGAACGGAGCCAACCGTGCCCATCAAACCATCCCCCTCCCCTGCTGCCACGCCCGCAGCGGTCAATCCTACCCCGGTCATCACCCAGAGAGAAGTCACCATGCTGCTCCAGGGCAAAAAAGCCGTAGAACAAGTCCGGGCGGAGTTGAAGGAAAAGGAAACCAAGCTGGATAATTTGCGCACTGGCAAAGGTCTGCCCGCCAAAGGATCCGCCGAAGAGATCGAAGCGATGCTGAAGGAGGTTGATGAAGCACGCCTGGGGCTCGCACGCAACGAAGCGGATCTCAGGGAAGCCATGCTCGGAGTGGCGGGACTTACAGAGCGGGATACCAAACCAGAGGAGGCTAACCTCTCGGCCGACTTGAAGGACGTGCTCCAACCGCTCTTGCGCTCCGCCAAGCAACTCGTAGCCCAGCAACGCAAGACCGTGGAAATGCAGGCGGAACTCGAGCAGAAGCGCAAATTGCTCGGCAAGTATGATGGTGCCCAGACCTACCTCCGCAGCGTAGCCGATGCCATGCCTACTAGCCCCGCTGGCAAGGACCTGCGGGAAATGCTGGTCGAAGAACGCAAGCAACTGGAGACCGAGCGCGCGCATTTGCCAGTGGAAATTGCCAATCTGGAACGGGAACTCGAGAGCTTGGAGAAGGATCGCAAGCCGTGGACCGCCTACGCCTCGGAACTCCTGCGCGACTCCGTGCTGCGTCGCGTGTGGAATTTGTTGCTGGCCGGACTCGCCTTCACCCTCGTGCTGGCATTGTGTCGTTTGGCCCACCGCATGATCAACCGACGCGGCTGGGCCCGGAAGTTCGGCATCTCCGTTTTTATGCTGCGTTTGGGAAATGTTTTCTATTATCTCTTCTCAGCCCTGGCCGCGGGGTTGGCCGCCTTCCTCGTGCTCTATGCCTCTGGAGATTGGTTCCTCCTCACCCTGGCCATGCTGGTGCTGGCCGGCCTGCTGCTAGCCGGACGCCACACGCTGCCCAAGGTTTATGAGCAAGTGAAGTTGCTCCTGAATCTCGGATCTTGTCGCGAGGGAGAACGCGTCATTTACCGGGATCTGCCCTGGCTCGTGAAGCGGCTGAATCTTTATTGCGACTTGGTGAACCCCAGTCTCACCGGCGGCACCCTGCGGCTTACCCTGCGGGACGTTATCCCGCTGCATTCCAGACCCTACGACCGCAAAGAACGCTGGTTCCCCACCGAGGACGGAGACTGGGTGCAACTCCAGGACGGCCTACTCGCCAGAGTGGTCCTGCAAACTCCCGAATATGTCCAACTCGTGCCTAACGGCGGCAGCTACAAGACCTATCCCACCGTGGATTTCCTTAAACAACATCCGCGCAACCTTTCCCACGGCTTCCGCATCCAGAGCGTCTTTGGCATCTCCTATGATCATCTCCAGCAAGCCTACGAAGAAATTCCCCACAAGCTCGAAGGTCGCGTCCGAAAAGAGTTATCCGCCCTTGTCGCCAAGGACGACATCATGCATTGCCAGGTCATGATCGCCCACGCCAGCCCCTCATCCCTGGATTTGATGGTCCTCGTTGACTTCCGGGGCGATGCCGCCGTGCGTTACTCCGAACTCGAACGCGTCGTGCAAAGAGCCTGCGTGGCCGAAGCCGGGGATCAGCAATGGAGCATCCCCTTCCCCCAACTCACCGTCCACAACGTGTGAAGTTTAAAAAACTAAGCGGGTTCGCGCTCTTAACGCAGCAGTTAGTTGGTAGGTGCGCAGGTTGGCTTGGCGTTCACGATCACTTCGAAAAAATCCAGCTTCCCGTCCGTAAAGCGCAGGCAGCTAGCCTCATCTTCAAGCCCAGCTTTCTGGATCAACGTTGAGTTCTCAAAGAAATCGAGGATCTCCTCCCTCGTGGTCTCCACACCATAATCCCGCACATTCAGAAAGCCACGGTCCTAGATGTCCTTCTGAATATCATCCGGGTTCAGATACACTCCAATAAGCTTCTGCGGCACCATCGCCTTGATGGTGCTTTTGCCAGAGCCATTGGGCCCAGCGAACATCCGCAGCCTGGGGACGGCATGACTCATGGAATCCGCACACGGGTTCCGATGGGCACACTCAGTGGCTTCTCAGTCGTCTTGATCAGCTTCCTCGTGCCATCAGCAAACGCCTGATAGATTCCCCCATCACCACTCACGAGCACCGCTTGGCCAGATGCCAATGCCTGCCAGTAAGCCACATCCACCGCCGCCGCAGAGAGACTGGGGATTTGCTGTTCCAAGTAATCAATAGTTTGTTCGGGATCGGCCATAGGTTAAAGAAAGTGGAGGCGAGGGGAGTCGAACCCCTGTTTCGCTTAAAGGGAGTCCATAAAAATCCAGAAACGTCCAGTTCTCGGTTTAATAAGGGTTGGAGCGATTGATTTGGATTTCATTGGACGAATTTGGATGTTGTCACTATTGTTGTCATCATGGCCTCACTCCGAAAACGCCCCACATCCTCGCTCTGGTTCGCTTGTTATACCGATAAATTCGGGAAGCGGCGGCAACGGTCCACGGGCACGAACGACAAGAAGAAGGCCATGAAATTGGCGATGGAGTTTGAGGCGGCAGCGCGGGCCAATCGGACAGCAAAACAAGTGCGCGCAGTAATCGCTGATCTGCACAAGGAATTGACCGGGGAAGCCCTGCCGACCAAAACCATTTCCGATTTTGTGGCGATGTGGCTGGCCAACAAAGCAAAAGAAACAGCCGACTCCACCCTTGTGTTCTATAAGGGGGCCACCAAAAAATTCCTCACCTTCTTGGGTGAAGGCGCAGATCGTGATATTGCCCTCATCACCAAGCTGGACGTGACCAATTTTAGAAATTCCCAAATTGGCACGCTGCACCCGAAGACGGTCAACCATGATTTGAAATGCCTCAAAATGCTCTTCAAAGCAGCGCGGCGGGAAGGTCTTCTGGTGGATGATCCCACGGAATTTGTCGATACCGTGCGTAACCGTGAAAAGGACTCTGAAACACCGAAACGCGCCTTTACGCTGGATGAGTTGAAAGCGACCCTTGCGGCCTGTAACAAGGAGTGGAAAAGCATGATGATTTTCGGATTATACACTGGCCAACGTCTCAAAGATATTGCGGATTTAACCTGGGCGAATCTGGATCTCGATAAAGAACTCATCCGCCTCACCACGGACAAGACGGACCGGAGAATGCAGATTCCAATTCCAGCACCATTACTGCGGCACATCGAAACACTCTCCGCTCCCGATGGCCGACCCGAGGACTGCTTTATTCATCCCCGTTCTGCATCGCTAGACTCAGGAACCCTCAGCAATCAATTCGGAAAAATCCTGGCTACGGCTGGGCTCCGCGAGAAGAAAGCTCACAGGAAAAGTCACGGGCTAGGCCGCAGCGCCAAGCGGACCTATAATGCCCTCACCTTCCATTCCCTGAGGGCAACTGCGACCACGATGATGCACGATGCAGGCATTCCCGCAGCCATCGTCCAAGAAATCATTGGGCACGATAGCGAGGAAATTCACCGTGCTTATGTCAAGGTGGACCGCACGATGATGGCGAAAGGCACAGACTCGCTCCCAGACATTGTTGGAGCCTAGCTGTCAGCAATCTAAACACTACCCCATGTATGGCAAATTCTACCAGCGACCTAGTAAGCGAATATCTCCAACTCCCTTCTCCAGAGGAATTACAGGCACGGATGGTCCCTGCTCAAACTCCATCGGATGCCTTGCAGCAATTCAAGGAAGTCCGTGATACCTTGAACACGCAGCGCAGTGAGATAGCAGCGCGGCTAGACCATGAATCACTGTTCGAGCTTTGGCTAAAGCTGTGCACCAAGCATGGCATCGAAAATAGTTTGCTATTTTCCTCCAATCCTGACAACGCATCATCCGAGTTGTTCCCCATCGAACTGGTTCCAGTATACGAAGACTGGATCAACCGCTGTAAACAGGGCTTTGCAGATGCAGAATCCGAACAGGCAGTAAAATTTGGAGAATCCTTGGCCGCCGCAAAGGCCGAAATGGGGGCTCGGTGGAAGGACGGAGCGATTGATGCTCGGGAATGGCTGTGCTCTATAATTGACTCACAGATCAAAACTGCGGAGGCGGAAATGCTGCTGCGAGCCTGGTTCGATCATGTGACTGTGGGTGATATTCTAAGCATGGATTCTGAGGATCGAAATGCAGATCACGGAAACATCGACGAGAAACAACTCAGAAAATACTATGAGGGTTTTGCTATAGGCGACAAGTTACCTGAATTCATGCAGAACAAGCTAGATCAGCGCTTCACTGAACGCTGGCCTGAAGGGAGGCAGTTGAAGGACTGGCAGAAGATCATCGGAGTGAATGCTTGGGGAGCCTTTTGGCAGAAGTTTGGAGGTCATTACCTAGCGGGGCGCAATGAGCTGGCAGGAGCGACGGCGGCCATTAAAAGAACTCGCAAATCAGCCGGAGAAGAAGGCTCTGTTGAACGCACTAGGTCGCGATACATCAAATTCACCCAGTCATTTGTGCAATGGCTCAATAAGCGGCCTGTGACATTAGACCTCATAAAGGCTTTCCCAAAGCAAGAGGATGTCAGCCTTTTAAAAGGCCGTGAATTCCTTGGGGTTTTGTTCACTGCAAAGCAGAACCCAGGAACCCGTGGGGACATGGAAGGACCCTTGAGTAATTCGGACATCAGGCTTTCGCAAACCGATGCTGATGTATGCTTTGGCATCCTTTTTCGGAGGGAAATTCCCGAGCCAAAGAAAAAAGTCAAAAAATAGCTTTGCATGGATACTAGTGTGATCCGAGCGCATCCAATTGGTCATTTGCTGCAATCTTTTTGGTTTCCTCCTGATTTTTGCTGCAAGTGGCTAGTGTTCTGACGGGTTTTTGCTGCACAAGGTTAGGATGTCGCGGTATTTTGCTGCAAGTGAGGGCTTTTAACCAGTCCAAGAACTCGATTTTGCTGGAGTCGCTAGCCGCCCGCGCTGCCTCCGCTGGAATGGGCAGAGTGGTAAGATCTCTGTATCCACCAAAACGCCTAGTTCTCACACTGAGATCTAACCACCTATGGCGGACAATTCCTTCAGACCATGATAGCCATCGAAAAACAAGCAGCACTCGCCACCGCCAACCAGACCACCGTTTCATCCCCTGAGTTCAAACCTCGATTTATCAAAATCGGCACCGCATCCGCCTATTCAGGAATAGGGCGCTCCACCCTCTACGAGATGTTGAATGCGGGTAAAATCAAAAGCCACAAAGTCGGTGGGGCGCGGTTGATCGACCGGGAGAGCCTGGATGCGTATATCTCCGCCCAGCCAGCCTAAGTTCTAAAACCGCACTCACATTTCAAAACATGAAATCGATTTTAGAACGTGCTAGCAAATACATTGCGACCATCTACAGCATCAGTGGGAACGGAGGACACGCCTCTGCATTTACTGCCGCTAAAGCCCTCGCTGTGGGATTCAACCTGCCAGAGGAAACCTGCATGGAGCTCCTTAGGGAATGGAATCAGACAAACGCGATTCCTCCGTGGACCGAGGACCAGCTTCGCCACAAGGTCCGAGAAGCCGCCAAGTCACCCCGCCAAGCAGGCTACTTGCTGGCCAACGACAGGGAAGCCGCCTACAGCACCTCTTATCCTTCCGCAGTTCCAATGACGCCAACTGTGAATGAAGCCGCTAGGAAGGCATCACAGCGCTCACAATGGCCATCCTTTAGACTTGGCACGGATAACGAAATGCGGACGCTGGCAACACTCCGCCACGTCCAACCGGGAATTGTCTGGCTAGCACAGCGGGAAGGGTTACTTCGGTTCACCACGGCCATAACCGGGGAAACCTGCTACGTCTTCACAGAGCGGACGTTGGCACAGGTGCGAAGACTGGACGGACACCCGTTCACCAAGGCGGACGGCACTACATTCAAGAGCCGGAACCTGCCCGGGAGTGAAGGGAAATGGATGGGCTCTACAATGCTGGAAAGCCAGCCGAAGGCTCCCGTGCTCATTGTCGAAGGCTTGGTGGCATGGATGGAGGCGGCCCACGCCATCACCGCCAGTGACCACCTTCCATGGCTGCCATTTGCCGCCCTAGCAGCCGGGGTGAAACTTGAATCCCGCGAGTTGGCTTTGCTGGCTGGGCGGCGGGTTCTCATAGCCCGTGACTTGGGTGAGGCGGGCGTGGAGGCGGCTTTGAATTGGGAGGAATCGCTTCAAGAGATCGGCGTGCAAGTTAGCATTTGGGAACCGCCTCCCGGGGCTAAGGACTTAGGCGACGCTCTACGGCTGCCGTCATTCAATGCGAACTCCATTTTCAACCACGCCTAGATTATGACTCAACCAGATTTGTTCCAATACGAAACTCGCCCCGGAGCGGAAATGCCCGCGCTACGTGCGGAAAGCCCTGAATTAGCCGATGCCCGCCGCAAACGACTGCTAAAGAAAGCATCCAAAGCAGCGTCCGCTGTTTTCTCGCCTCCGGTGATTTCGCCTGATGCACGCTGGACGCTCCCCGCGCTCGCATTGCACGGCATAGCAGGGGAAATCGTGCGGGAAATAGAGCCGAAAACTGAAGCCCACCCTGCCGCGCTTCTCGTTACCTTCCTAACTGCCGCTGGCAATATTTTAGGGAGAAGTTGCGGCATCTTTGCAGGGAACTCCATGCACCATCCCCGGTTGTTCACCGCCATCATAGGCGCGACATCAAAAGGACGGAAGGGAACCAGTTGGCAAGCCATGCTTCCAATTCTGCGGGCGGCGGACGAAGACTGGAGCCAACGTCGCATCCAGCACGCTTTGGCCAGCGGAGAGGGGCTTATCTCTGCTGTGCGAGATCCCGCGCCAGATGACGAGGATGATCTTGGTGAACCCGATAAACGGCTACTCGTTTTTGATGAAGAGCTTGGGCGGACGCTGGGTTTATTCAAAAAGGCCGATGGAACACTGAGTGCCATTCTCCGCAGCGCCTACGACGGCAACACGTTGTCCAACCCCACCAAGAATAAGAAGCAAACCGCCACGGAACCCCACATCAGCATTGTGGGGCACATCACACGCGAAGAACTTACCAAGTCACTCCAGGAAACGGAGGTCTTCAATGGTCTAATCAACCGTTACCTGTGGGTGCTCACTAAGCGCACACGGTGCCTGCCGGAAACGCCGCCAATCGATCCGGATTTTGCAGCGGCAACATCCGCCCGACTTTGCGAAATCATTGAGTGGGCACGCGTGGGCCGCACACTCACCCGATCTCCAGAGGCCGCTAGTCAATGGGACTCAGACTATGTTGAGCTATCCGACTACGGGGAGAAACGTGCAGGCGTCTATGCCGCCGTCACGGGGCGTGCTGAAGCCCACGTCACACGCCTAAGCCTGCTCTATGCCATTCTTGATTGCAGCCCTCGGATTGAGCTTTGCCACCACTTAGCCGCGATGGCACTGTGGGAATATTGTGACAGGGGGGCACGCTGGATTTTCTGCCACGGAGAAACCGGAAATCCAGACGCGGACAAAATTCTTACCGCCCTGAAACTGAATCCAGAAGGCATGAGTCGGACTCAAATTTCCGGTGAGGTTTTCAAACGCAATGCCTCAGCAGCCGTCATAGAAACCGCTCTCAACTTGCTGGAAAGCCAAGGCAGGGCCATCCCAAAGCTGATCGAAACAGAGGGGAAATCCACTGAAATATGGAAGGCGCTTTGAACGAGGAAACCCTACGAAATTAACGAATTAACGAAAAAAGGGGGGGCTTATTTCGTAAATTCGTTAAATTCGTAGTTCGTAACACGCTATTCTCGCTCCACTCAGGGCACAAGCTGCTGGACGCCGCCGGGAAGCCGCTGCATCGCAAAGGCTAGTTCGGCAAAAACCGTTATTTCAGAGTTTACGAATCAGCGGGCCTGATTTAGCAATGGGCATGACAATCGCATTCGAACTATTCAAATTGGCTGTTGTGGGTCTCATTGCTGGCTTATTCTCCTCGACTTTGGCAAACCGTGACCATCGTGGGCGCAAATGGTGGGAGATGAGGGTAGCAGCCTACCAAGGAGCCATCGAAGCTCTGTCTGACTTGGTTTACTATTATGACAAGCGCTATGCTTCAGAGGCTAACTACAGGGAACTTTCTTCGGAGACAGAGGAGAAGCTGAAGCTACTCTTTCAGAAGTCCTTCCCTAAAATTCGGCGACTTACCGACACTGGCGCTTTCCTCTTTTCCGATCAAGCTCAAGCAGCGCTTAAAGATTTCGTAAATCAAGATGAATCAGACTTCTACTTAGAGATGCTGGAAAACTACCGCGCAAAAGCGAAGGCCTGCCTTGAGAAACTGGTGAATTACTCCAAGGAGGACCTGAGCCTCACAAGCAAATGGCAGAGAGACCTCAAGGCTTGGTGGAACTCGTAGGCTTGTTACCAAGACTCCGACAGCTTATCCACGACATCATGCCTCGCCAGAACACGGCTGCATAGCTCCCAGCGGTTGGCGTCTGGGTCGATGGTTTCTCGGTAGCGCATTTCGAAGACATCGTGGGCCTTGGCTCTCAGGTGGAGGTATTCATCCATCTTGGCGGCCAGTTGTTCCTGGCTTTCGATCCACTCGTCCTCGATTGTATCTGGAAGGCCACCGAAAATGTCGAACTTATCTTTGAGTCGTTGGGAAAGGACCGAGTAAACTTTCTCATCCCTAGTTTCCTCATAAACGAGGTTGAGCATGTCAACGCTACGACGTGCTTGGCCGAACCGCTTGATTCGTCCCAAGCGTTGTTCCAACCGGGAGGGATTCCACGGCAGATCGATATTGATCAGGGTTCCGAGTGTTTGAAGGTTTAGTCCTTCACAAGCCGCATCTGTGGCAACCAGTAACCGAATGGTGCGCTCTTTGACTGCCTTCTTGAGATCTTCACGCTCCACGGAGGCGAATTCCTCACCCCTGAAGATTCCGCTCTTTCCTGCACCAGCATAGACGCCCACGGGCTCGCCAGGCAGCGTTTTCGCCAATTCGGACGCAACCCAGAAAGCTGTGTCGTAATATTGACTGAAGACAATGGAACCATGCTCCAGCCATGTCTTGCCCTCAGTCCGATGCTCCGTTAGGAACCACTTTACCGCACCCAGCTTTGGATCGCGAGCCTCGGGGCGGGAAAGTTCCTCCACAATGGTTCGCAAATAATGGGCTTCCGTCGGGGTAAGATCACTCAGCATATCCGGGAGTTCCAGCCCTTCTTCGCTTTCTTCCTCCAATTCCTCCCCCCGCAGCAGTTTAGTGGCGGTAGAGCGGCCGGAGGCGAAGCTGGAGCAGATGCGTTGGAGCAGGAGCGACTTCATGAAGCCCGCCGCCTTGGTGCGCTTCTGCAAAGCAGTGGTGAAATTTTCCGCTGCCTCATATGCGAGATCAAATGGATGGTTGGTCCTCAATCCCAGTCCGACAAAACCCAGTGGACCGTAAACTCCCGGATTCTTTGGATCGGGGTGAATCTCCACGGCAATTTTTTGGAGCAATCCCGCTTCCTCCAACGTGTGCCGCCGCCGGATAATCGTATGGCGCACGATGGGATTATGTTCCCGGAAATATCCCGGATCCAAGGTCGCAGAGAGCATTTGCTGCTCAAAGAATCCCAATGACCCGAATCCTTTGTCGGTGAAAAATGACTTGTCGGGAATCCCCAACTGAAGCCGCAGACTTGTCATATTGGGATCGTCGTCACCCGGAGGTAACGGGTTTCGGATCCACTCCCATGCATCGTTTTCATTCGCTGGCGTGGTATCACCCTTCACGAAAGGAAGCGCCTGCTCCCAGTCCACCCACTTGCCCAAGATCTCCTTGCCGAGCACAAAATCACACCCTGAATTCAGAATTCGCATTAGATCCCAAAGCTCGTGGACAGCCGTTTGAATGGGCGTAGCCGTGCCGAGCAGAATGTTCTTTGCTCGTGGCCCGATCTTCAGCATGAAATCGAGTAAGTTGTTTGACTCATCTTTCCTTTCGCCAAGGCCACCGCGCCGTCGAGCCTTGTGCGCTTCATCGAGAATTAGGGTGCCAAACTTTCGTTCCAGCAAGACCTGCCGTTCTGTTGAGTCGTGGAAAATGAGCCCAGTGGAAACGATGGCGATGCGGAATGGACAGCGCCCGATGTCCTCTGGCCCCCGAGTTTTGACAATATGGCCTTGATGGTCCTGCCAGACCTTCTTGGAGGATAGCCAAATAGCGCTTGGGATACCCAGACGATCTTTCAACTCTACCTGCCATTGGAATGTCAGGGTGGATGGGCAGAGAATCAGCACTGGCCCATCATCTAGCAATGCGGAAACAAGCGCGCTGGCAGCTAGGGAGAGTGTCTTGCCGACTCCCACTTCATCCGCCAGCAGCATCCGGGCTTTTCCGTAGGTCTCTCGGTGCTTGAGGAAAAGAGTGACGAAGGCGCGTTGCCAGGGTTCCAGTTGTTCGCCGCCTCGGTAGATTGGGCTTTCCGCCAGTGCAGCCCCCGGTAACTCAGAGGGTTTCACATCGGGGAAATGAATCTCTGTGCGGTCAGCAATTCGTTTGATTTCGGAAATGATGGCATCAGGCAACGGATAGGAATCTTTCCACAGCGCGGCAAACTCTTCTTCCACCCAAGCCACTCCTTCCGCTGATTGATCCTCCCAAAGGATTTCGTAATTTCCAGCAAAGGCGCTTTTCGTTTCGTTGATGGAGCCAAGAAAACTAGTCAGGCTACCATCGGCAGTTTCGATCACCCCAGCCTTGCCGTGAATGAACACGCGATCCTTTGGCACCACCCGTATTTCCACACGTCCACTCGTCAACAGTTCGTGCAGTTTGCGATAGCGTTCCCGGTGCAGGAGGGCCTCCACGGCTGCGGAGGATTCATTCCAGCGCTCTTTCAGGGCTGTTTCCCGAACGTGCTTTGAGACCACCACATCCGCCGCATCCAACTCGCTGTTGCAGACAATCTGGACGATGGGAATCGAAGCAATTTCTTCCCCCACCAGTTCAAAGATCGAGCTGCGAAAATAACCGGCAATTCGGCGGTAGGATTTAGCCCCAGCCAACCGCTTCGATAAAAAAGCATGATCCAGCCTTTCACGGCGGGAGGAGAAGCGGTTGATGCCTTGATTCATCGAGGCAGTGATTATCGGGGAGTCAGGGGATTGATCCAGCTCAAGCCGGGAAACCGGGCGAACCCCTGATCAATGCTGACCAAGGTTGCGCGGTGTTCGATTGCGAGAGCAGCCAGCCAGACATCGTTGATGTCGTTACCGACCAAGCCGAGCGTGGTGATGAAATTGGCGAATATCCCGGAATGCCGCAGCCCAGCCGCAAGCCGACGCGTGCCAGGATAACTCCACAAATCGTCCTTCCAGAATCCGAGCGTTTCCGCCATGGGCACCAATTGCAGCTTGGGGAGCGTGGGAATTCTCAGCAACGCAACCTCCACCAACTCGCACAGACCGATGGTGTCGCCCGCAGCAGAGGTGTCAGTCAGCCAGAGACGGCAGGAATCATGCTCCGTGGAATTTTTGCGCAAGGCATGGATCAGAACATTGGCATCGGGCAAAAAGAGTGCCATCAGAATTGACGAGCCTCCAAGCCCAGTTTCGCAACATCATCAGCTTCCTGCTCGGCCTCGGCCACCGCACGGATTTCCGCCCACGTCCTGGTGTCAGCTTTCCCTCCCGCATAGACCCGGAAGCAATGAGGAGTGGGTGAAGAAGATGGCCTCCGCTCCAAACGTAAACGCAGCCCCTCCTCAAGAAAACGGGTGATGCTTACACCCGCTCTGGCGGCCTCCGCTTTGGCCTCCCGGTAGAGATCATCGTCAATTCTCAATGTAGTCTGCATGACAGTAAAATAGCATTTGAAAGATTTCTGTCAATCAGAGCACTCGGGAAATTAACCCATTGAACAAATCAGCGATTCTCCTTCAGTATCGAAAAAGACTCGCATCGGCAGCAGTTAAGAACCAAATTTTGCCTGCATGGCAGCAGCCCAGAGTGATTCCCTCGTCTCGCTTGGATCGAGCGTCATGGTGCCAGCCCATTTGTTGATCCAGTCACGAATGTCTTTCCGTGGTGGTTAAGCGAATTCCTTGGCTTCTTTACGACCTAGAGCCACGGCTCCTTTGATGAATTGCTTCACCAAGGAGTCGCAGTTGGAAAACTTGATCCGCGTGGCGAAATCCTCCACATGATGCGCCACAATCGTGGCCACGAGAGCATTGCAGAAGGAACTGGTCATGTTGGTGATGCCCTCAAAATCAAAGATAATTTCATGGCCCTGAGCCAGCGCTGGCTCCACCTCTGTGAAGCGAAATGCATTGGCAACGTCCCCGTCTGAGAGGAACGTTCCAAACCGCTCGGCCATGTGGAAGATCGTTTTCATTTAAATGAAAATATCTTCGTCTGGTTCCGAAGTCAAGCTCATGGATTGCTGCGCGTGAACGAGTAGCTCTTGGAAACTGGCGATCTGGGTGCGCAAAAACAACACGCTGACGCTCGTTCCGGGCAGGCTCATGCCTCCGGGAAGGGGTTCTATTTTCACAGGATTGTCGCCTCGGATGTGGGCTATGGCATTTCCTGATGCGATGATTAGCTCCCCGTATGAAGCTGCAATCATGTGATGAATCATGGTTAATCCAGCCCCACGGTTTGGGCTCTCGCCATACGGCCCTAACTTTAGGTGGCGCTTGCTTGATTTCCAAGGTTGCAGAGCCAGAGCCACCGCATCCACGTCCGTCATTCCCTCAAAATAGTCGGGCGAATTATTGAGGCGAAATCCTTCCAGTATCCCCATCCCATAGTCAGCCATGCCAATCCGCGCCCAATCTTTACCGCCGATGTATTGGGCAGCCACGAAGCCGGGCTTTCCCGCGTGCTGCTGACAGTTCGCTACGATTTCTCCCACGGCGTATTGGGCAAAGCGCAGCACTTCATTCGCAGGATCATCTGTTCCTGCCAGGCACGCACCCAAGCGCTGCGCCACTGAATCATGCAGCCGCGCAATTCCCGGCAGCACCTGCTGGAGTTCGACAAATGAGGTGCCTGGGGTATTCCGTTGGAAATTTTCAGGCAATGTTAGTCCTATGCGGTCAAAGAAATCCATTCGCTGCAAATAGCCCCGTGCTGGACATGCCTCAAGACTGATGATCCTAACGTCTCGCCCTGCCGAGGTCCACCGATTGGCCATCGCGCACATCGTGGCAATGGCGCAGGGAATCCAGTATTTCACATCCTTAAAATCCAAGCCTATCTCAGCATCTCCACAATCCATGCGCGCCACTTCTCGCAAGAAACGAGGAAGATTACTTTCATAGACCTGAGATAGTAGCTTATAGATTATCACGGCTGGGAAGGGTGACTCGTTGGGAAATTAGAGTTTATAGTCATGATGCTGCAAGGGAGGTCCATCAGAACCCCTGCTAAACGAAACTCACCCCAGCCGCTGGTTCTTCACCAAGTCTCGCAGGATGCGGGCGGCGCTGGCTTCGTCCGGGCGGAGGGTTTCTAGTTTCTTGGCAAGGTAGTCGGCTATTTCCACCACGCGCTCGCGGTGGGTTTGGTTGGAGTAGTAGTCGGGGACGTTGAGAGTGAGATGGGCTAGGACGTCGTTGCCGTCCATGTTTCCGACTAGTTCCATTAGGGCGTAGAGGGTGGCGCGGAGGGTGGATTGGTGAAACTCTGAGCCTTCGCTCATTTCTGCTTTGCCAAACTCTACAGCAGATTTGAGCCGCGCTTCGTTGGCTTTTTGATTCCCCATCAGGGCGCGGAAATCTTTGACTTTGAAGGCTTTGGCGAAGTTCTGGTAGTTGTCCAGCGTCTTGAATCCCTTGGCTTCCAGCTCTAGCAGTTTGAGGTAAAATCGTTCTGGTCCGGTGAACTCTTTCCAATGCCGTTCGGGGATGCCGTGGGGAACTAGGCATTGGTTGGCGGTGTCCACGGCAAAGGAGATCAAGCCGTCCACAAACGTGGTCTCACCTTTCACACGCGGGCGGATGGCTTCGGCGGTCATGTCCCGTCCGTCGATGACGGCGTAGCGGGTTAGCACGCGGAGGGCAGCGGCGTATCCGGCCATTTGGATGTCCGCATCCTCGAAGACGTTTTCATCGCGATAGAGGCCCTTGGCTTCTTGATTCAAGCCGGTGAGATCGCGGATTTGATTTTCGACCTCCTCTTGAATTTCCCAAGCAAGATCGTCTCGGGTGGTTTTGTGGGAACCGTGGCGTTTGCGCAGGACGAGGAGGACGGTGCCTTTGACATTGCTGCCATCCCGGAGGGGGCTGTCGGTTTCCGTGACGATATACCACGCGGCGGTCACGTGCAGACCAGAAGCCCAAACAATATTCGCCATGTCCGCCCAGAGGCTTTCGGACTGGTGGGTAAACATTATAACCTGAATACCATTTTCCGGCATACAGTCCGCCATCCGCTGGTAGGCCGATACCATGCCACGGCGGAAGTCCTCATCAGAACCCTTGATGGCCGAAGATCGTCGACTATCCCAAACCCACTCCGCAAACTCTTTCGGCGGATCTTTTCGCAACCATGCTATGAAGAACTCAAGAATTTCGTGATAGTTCACGGCATCCCCGTAAGGTGGATCAGTAACAAATATGTCCTGAGGTTGCTGCATCAAACTCGCTGACAGAGCCGAGACCAAGAATTTACTTTTAGGGTTTAGAGGGAAGCTTTTGAAATCCCGAATCACGAGCTGTTTTACATACTCGCTGCTTCTGGCTCCAAAGTTGTAAAGAGTATTGAGAGCTTGATTTGAAAATACATTCTTCACTCCGGCCCGCCCCCCGCCAGACGTATCCCATAAACTCAATTTTGCATTGTGCTGAACGGTATTGGCGAACGCCGGTTTAAGAATTGCTCCTGAAAATCGGTTCAAAAGGCCGTTTAGAAGCAATTGCCTTGGGGTAAACAAGTGGTGCCAGTGCGTCCAGCCCCTCTCACGTATTGGTTGGTCTGTATTGTAGCCCGACTCAATTCTCATGTCAGGAATCCAGCCTTGTGCTTGCCATTCTAAAAGGTTCCGAGCGATGAAATCCGCGATCTTAGCCTCACGATTGAGATCTGAAGGGGAAACAGATCGGAATTCAAAATGATACCCTTTCCCTTTTGTTTTTGGGCGACTCCACTGGATTGCGTAGAGGCGTTCCTGAAAAATATCGTCCGGCTCCGGTTTGAAATCAGTTTTTAACCACTGGCGGAGTTTGCTGCCAGTTGTTCCGTCCGGATTGCGAAAGTCTCCCCGGAGGGTGGAAATTTTCGTCCTATGCTCAACTCCATCGACTTTGTGGACCAGATAGGACTCTTGTCCTCTTCCCCCACTTTGAATTGTGCCCTTCGACGCGGCCTTAAGACGTGCTGAACCCACATTTCTAAGCAGTTTGGTTTCGTAACGCTTCCTGACCGGATCCGGCACCAATTCAATGATGGCTTCATCATCCACGCTGACAATCAGGGATGGGAGCAGGGGGACCATCCACTGGCTCGCGGGACAGCGGGCTTCGAGGCAGTAAAGATAGGCCCTGCCCCGCCAACCTTCGCCATCTTCTTCAATGCCCAGTGCATCTACCTCGGCTTGCACGGTTTCCATCAAAGCTTGCTGTTGGCGTTCCAGTTCAGCGCGACTTTCCGGCGAACCGCCCACTATGTTGAAGGCTCCCCAGGTCAGGAGGCAGGCAACAGGATTCAGGTCAGAGGCAAACACATCACAGCCAAGCCGGGCGGCCTCGAAAGGAATCTGGCCGGAACCGGAAAAGGTATCCGCCACGCGGGGACGATGCCCAAAGCGCATCAGCCCCAATTGTTCAACCAACTCCGGGAAGGACTGAGCATTCGTATTCAGGTGATCATTGACCGGACCCCATATATGTTGGTGGACAGTGTCCATAACTTCCTCCGGACGCTTGGATCTTTCCACCCTGTCCCGATAGGAACCACCCGGCAACAAGGGGGCTTCCAAGCGGCGGCGCTCCAGCTCAGAAACATCCTCACGCCATTGGACTTTGACGCCGTCCAGTTCAGGCAAGGACCAATCCACCGGAGAAGTGGAAGGCAGCAAATAGGGCGGCTCAGAAGTGAAGTAGTCGGCGGGACAGGACAGAGTCAGGCTTGCGAGGATTTCACGGGGCCGGGCACGGCGCGGATGCCGGGCGACAAAGGATTCGTCGTCCATGCCCATGAGCATTTCGAAGACTTCGAGATCGCGCTTCGGGTTTTCTGTAGCGGGCAGAAGGCAGCCCAGAATGCATGCTTTGTTCAGAATAAGAGGCTTCCGGCCTTTCCAATAAGATCCCAAGGCTGTGAGGGTTTTCCCCACGTTAGCCATCTGCTCCTTGTATGCCTCCGCCGAGAGCTTCTGCACGGGCAGGAGGCGTTCGATGAGTGCAGGGGCGTCTTTGAGAGAAAAGGGTTCAACGGTATGGCTCATGGGGGAGTTTGGAACAAGGGGAGACTAAAGAGATCACTCTCAACCGGACGACGGCGTTTGCGGCCTTCGGGTGGTTTCTCACCATCGGAGAGAGCGTGAAAAAGAGCGCGACGCCAGCCGCGCTGGGTGTCTTCGGGCAGGCCCGCTTCGGCCACAGTCATGGCGAAGAGCCACCAACGTTCCTCGGGGCGCAGGGCAGCCCATTTGCTGCAAATGACTGGGAGTTGATCGTCATTGGCGGTTTCAGCAGCCCAGGCGAGGACGCAGAGTTCTTTGCCCAGCAGACGATCCACCAGATTGGTGCCCGTATGCCAACGTGCGGCAGGGACTTTGGCGGCTTTGAGACGGTCATTAAATTCCCGACGGGCGATGTCCGCAATCCCCGCCCAGACTTGGCGGGTGAGGATGGCGCGTTCTTCATCACGAGGAATCCCGCCTTCCAAGCCGCGATAACCATAGTCCTCGATCAGCAAAACCGCTTCATTCCGTGAGCCCGGAATTTCCACACGGAACAAGTGCGTGCCGAACTGATTCGGTGCGCCAAAGTCCACAAATGTGACGGGAGTGCTCATTGCTCAACTTCACTGGTGGTTAGATCGATGCCGAGCTTCTCCGCAAAATCCTTGAGATCGTGGCCGGAAGCAAAGTGGGCTTTTTTGAAGGTCATGGTGACTGGCGTATCCGGGGCAAATTTGTCCAGCACGGTCTTGAGGATGCTCTCGATGAATGCGGCATTGACCCTGATTTCCCCGACCGTGATGCCAACCATTTGGCTGCCCTGGCCAACGGTGACGACCACGCCTTCAAACTCCACGGACTTGTCTGTGGCTTGTTTGAGTCCCTCGAAGGTTTTGTTGCGGGAATCCAATTTCCTTCCGGTGCGAGAGACAAGGCGGCCGGGTTTCACCGGGTGAACCTGCACACCTTTGGTTCCTTTTGCAGGGTAACGGACTTCGATCTTGGTTTCCAATCCAGCAGCCTCCGCAAAGACGCGGAGCATGACTTCCTCGTCTGAGATTTCAAACGGGGCGTCAAAGATCGTGCCTTCGCGCGGCTCTTCCCCACCGAGGGTGTAGCGGACGGTGCCAGCCGGGGCGACGATGAATCTCACGCTGCGCTTGCCGTCCTTTTCCATGAGTTCGTTGCGGATGACCAATTTATTCGACCAGGTTACTGGCTCTCCTGTTTTGTGAAGACCAGAAGGATCAACGACCAGGAAATGAACGCGCAGCGCCTTGGTGGTAAGAAACTGGTCTTTCAACTGCGGGCTCTTGTCAGTGACCGTGGCATCCTCCGCATAGTGAATGCGGGGCGCAGGTCCAGCGTTCACGGGATTGATGCGCAAGCGCACAGAACCGAGGTCGTCAGGCTCCGATTCCGCGATGACTTGGACGGAGGTCGTTTTCTTCTTGGGCTTCCGTGTGACGTAGCCATTTCCCAAGTCTTCCCAAGTGCCCCGGTTACAGGCAATGGACTTCAACGTGTCCAGTCCTTTAGGTGGGAGCCACGGCATCCCGGCTTGCTCTGCGTAGCGGTCCATTGCATCTGACCAACGAACGTCGTCTTGATTTTCCGGCCAGAGCAGATCCTGCGCCTTGTCCAAGATGGGATCGAAGTCTTTCTCCACATCAAGGTAGAGTTTGAACGCTGGCGCTGCGGTGAGGGATTTCTCAATCTGCTCCTCCCCATTGAACGGTTTGTCCGTGTCGCGGGCGGTGCTAAGGTTGATGTGAGCCAATCGAGCCGTGCTGCCAGCGGGCTTGCGCGGAAAGAGCAGTTTATCAAACAAGCTGAGCACAGTGGCGTTGAAGTCCTGTTCGTAGGCCTGTTGTTTGATTTCCAAATCATTGCGCTGGGGATGGCCTTTGGGAATGCGGTCATCCGCTTTCTGGGCGGCATAGAGTTGCCGGGCGGCTTTTTCCACACTGCCCATGGCCGTGCGGTCGCCTGTGAGAACACAAAAGTTATTCTTCTGGCTCAGACCATCGAAGAACTTTTGCACTTCATCGGGAGGCATTTTGGAATCGGGACTGACGATGAGCAGGACGCGATTTCTGCGGACTTTGTCAGCAACGCTCTCCAGTTTCGGGAGCGGAAGGACTTCATCGTAGGCAGATTTTCGCGAGGGCTTGAACATGTCCTTCAGCCGATGGCGGATGAGATCGTCCACTTGATTCGGCGGAGCATCGTGCGCCAGGCTTTGCAGGAGCTTGGTGAGGTTTTCCTGACGGTCGAAATAGTATCTGCCTTCAGAGTTGTGGTGGAGATACCACGCGGATTTTTCGAGTTCTTCAAACGCAGAAAGGAAATCCGATGCCTCACGTAGTGGCGAAACGAGGCACTCCACCATTTCCGTGGTGGTGAGGCCTTTCACCGCATTCACAGCGGTGGACAAGCTGGCCGTGAGCACCAAGGAACCGATCTGCGTGGCGGCATCTTTGCCCGTTTGTAGATCGACTACTTGAGCATGGGCAGATTGGCCGGAATCCCACAAGTCTTTGGAAATCACATCCCTCATCCCGGAAATCTCGGTGAGCTTGTCCCGGACTTCGGGAATGGAGAGATCGAAATGCTGCGGGCCGATCAGGAAGACATCGTTGTCCTTCCGCTCCCACACGGAACGGAGCAGGCGGGAAACCAACTCGATCAGGCCTCGGGTTTGCTTGAACTGTTCGTTCTCTTTGAACAAGGCGATGACATTTTTCAGCCGAGGATGGAAAGGATAGGTGGCGGCAATTTCGTCGGCAATGGCTTCGGCACCGCGATTCGCAACTTTGGACTTGGCAGCTTCGGCCAGCTTCTTGCCATAGGAGTCGGCTATGTCGTCTATTTCGGCGGTATCCGGCAGGGAAACGAAAAGCCTCTTCCGCAGGATGTCGTAGATTTCATTCGCAGCCAAGTCCACTGGCGTGATGTTTCGCTCAGCCCGGCCAAGCTCCTGACGGGCGTTGTTGAGAGCATTGTTGATCAACGCACCGCCAGTCTGGTAAGCCGCGAACAAATCGGAGATGACTACGCAGACGTTGGCTTTCTTTCCCGCTGCGGTGAGCAGATTGGAAAAAGCACGGGTGGCAATGTCCGCCACGGTGCCAGCGCCAATGGGCCGCGTGGCCAGATCCTCAAAATAGGGCGGCATTTCATCCAATAGAATGAGGATGGGATCATTTCCCTCAAACAGCTTGAGCCAGGCTTTCTCGTCCGGTGCCTTGGGGCCTGCGGACCAGTATTCCTGAAAGATGTCGGCTTTGCCAAGTTGCTCGGCAATTTCGCCCCAGAAGAAATGCGCAGGACTATTCCGGCCATTGAAGGCGGCAACACCTGCATTTTCAAACATCTGAGCATTGGCATCGCCACCAAGATACTTTTTCCGCAGGCTCTTGTGCTTCGCCAGAAGCCCAAAGCCAACCAGCAGGTGCGTTTTACCACCGCCCATGGCTTGCTTGAGATGGAAAACCGCTTGGGAAGAAACGCCCGCCAGTCGCGCCACGCCCTCAGAAATCAAATCGTGCATCCCTTGGGTGATGAACGTCTTAGAACCTGTCCGGTAATTTTGAAAAAGGGCCATAATGGGGTAGGGTAAGGAATGAGAAAAAGCTACCCGACAGATGTGAGTGACAAGGAATGGGCGTTACTGGAGCCACTATTTTGCCCACCAGGGGCGGCCCGC